>DATGQD010000062.1:0-89695 GCA_035304385.1 Cyclobacteriaceae bacterium | reverse complement strand
CCCGTCCGCACATTGATGTTACGGTAGTTGGAACCGCGCCTGTCGTCGACAAACTGGTCGGGGTCCTTGAGGACGATCTTATCCCAGCGAATGCGCATAGTGCCATAGTTCACCCCTACCCCCATCGCCAGGAAGTAACCTGAGTTGAGAGGATAGTGCAGCGCATAGCTGAGGCCGGCCTCCATGTTTTCTATAATACCCTGTGCGCCGTTGGAAACATGCATCAGGTTGGCGCCAACGCCATGGACAATGCGTTTGACCTTTGGAATCTCGTCGGTGGTTATGGGAGCGCCGGCACGCAGGGCGTTGTGCATAACATCGGCAGGCTGATTCACCCGGTGGGTAGCCACCACGTTGAGAAACTGGGGCGCGCCTGGAAATGATGCCCACTGGCTACGATAGCCCAGCTTAATGCTGGTAAAGGGTTCCACCCCGGTAAACGCTGGATTGAAAGCCGGGGCAAGCTGAAAACTCTGGCTGCTGTTGGGCAGCATCTGCGCCTCCAGTAGCCCGGCTGTCAGCAATACAAATACTCCAGTCAACGTAAAATTCCTCATTGTCGCAGCAGGGTTACGGCTCCTTTATACACTTTCTTCCGGAAGGGAAGATTCAGATCGATGGTATAGTAATACGTGTCTGCGGGAAGCAGCTGACCGTTGTAGGTGCCGTCCCAGCCCGTATATACGCCGTCCGATTCGTAGACGATTTGCCCCATTATTGTGTACACTCTTACACTGGCGTCGACATGGCGCTCCAGGTTGGTAATCAACCACAGGTCGTTGTCCCCATCGCTATTGGGGGTAAACCCGTTGGGGATTAACAATTCCTCAAACGTGTCGATGAGTCGGATCTCGCGGTCACGCGTAACGCTTAGGGCCGTCCCATCCGAAACTGTATACGATATGGTCTTTATCACTTCTTCAGAAGAAAACACGGACGATACGTTATCGTACCGTATAGACCGGATCGCGGCGTTGTATTCCGCGACGGTGGCCGTTCCGGTCAGGGTAAGAATGCCCGACTCCGGGTCATAGCTTCCCGTAATCTTGGGGGTGTCCTCAAACATCAGCAGGTCGTCCCCGGCAACGAAGTTCTGCCTCCTGAATCCTATCTCCGCACCCGTCAGTAGTTCGTTGTCCACGTCCTTTACCTCAAATTCCGTACTGATTTGCACGGGCCCCTCGCCCGCGTTGACGGTCAGGATGGTGGCCTCCAGGCTCACGATCACCGGCGGGTCGTTTACGGGCGCGATGGTAATGAAGATCTTTGCCGGTTCAATAGCATAACTGCGCCCATCATAACCGTTCCACACGATCGTATCTTGTCCGTAATAATCCTGCAGACCCCGGTAAGTCAGGTTGGCCAGGTCGGTGGCGCTGATCTCCTGACCTTCGTTGATGGCCTGGGTCCCCACGAACAGCTGCCCATTCGGCGGAAGCGTAACAATCTTTACGGCCTGTATGAAATCGTTATCCGCATCGGTAAAGGCGGCATCAAACCGGATCTTTTCAATAACCCTCGGCACATCCTCCTCTGCGTTGATGGAAAAATCGCTTACGACCGGACGGGCGTCTACCGTGAGTGTGAAATTCTGAAATACTTCGAGGTCCGTCTCGTCCGTAGCCTTGAGGCTCACCAGCTCTGAGCCTGCAGAGCCCGGGGGTGGCGTACCGGAGAGGGTGGCCTTTCCGTTGCTCACCTGGGTCAGCGAGAGCCAGGGCGGAATCTGCGCCGCCTCTATTGTAATCACGGCGCCGGGGTCAGCATCGGCCACGTCGATGGCGTACTCATAAGGCTCACCGATAAGCGCGAGTTCAGTGGGTTCCGAAAGGAACATCGGCGCGTCAGGTACCGGCGTGATCTCCAGTGTGAATTGTTGTGTGATGAAGTTCACGTGTGGCGGCTCGTTGCTGCCGTCATCCGTCACCGTTACGGTAATCACCACATCGCCGTATACGTTCGGCTTAGGCAATATGGTGAGCGAGCCGGTCGGCTGCGGACTGGTATAAGTCCAGGTGAACGTCTCAAAGAGTTCGGGTTTATCCGCCACGGCAGAAAGCGTTAGCACCTGGTTTTCTCCGGGACCCGCGGAGATGCCGGTTAGCGGAATCGTCTGTACAGGCGAGTCTTCGGGTAACGGACCAAAGGCGATCGGGTCGAGGGTCGGCGCTGCGTTGATGTCTTCGATTTCCACGGTGAACGTTCGCGAGAACTCAAGCAAGCCCTGGTCGATCACCGTTACAGTTACGGTCACTATACCCGTCTTGTTGGGAACGGGGTTAAGCAGTATCGTTGCCGTCGATGCCGTGCCGTTATAGGCAGGACTGAATGTCGGGCGGGGCAGCAGGCTTTCGTTTGAAGACGACACGCTGATGCTCATGTTCTGGGTTTCCAGCGGCCCGGGTGAGATACCTGTGATCTGGACGGCGTAGTCTTCCGTATTCTCCGGGATGCTCACATTGGCGATCGGCGCGAAGGAAGGCGGATCGTTAACCGGGGTAACTGTAACGACAAGGTTGAAAGTCGCGCTCTCCTCCACCCCATCGCTCACGCGCACGGGCACGCTGAGAGGCCCGAAATAGTTTGGCGCGGGCAGGATGGTGGTGCCGTCGACCGTATAGTTGGTTCCTTCAAGGACGATCAGTGTGAAGTCGTCAGGGTATACGTCGTCCGGGTCCGGGTCGGTGACCGTCAGGTCGGTAAGTTTGATCTCGAGGGGTTGATCTTCGGCTACGCTCAGCGGCTTCTGACCAGTGATGGTCGGCGGGTCGTTTTCGTCGACTACAAGGATCTCGAAAGGAAAAGATGCGCTGTTGTTCTGACCATCGTTCACACGCAGGGTAACGATGAGCGTGCCGGTATAGTCGAGCGCCGGCGTCACGGTCGCGCCCGAGTAGGTGTAGTTTGCGCCGGACTGGATCACGATCGAGAAGTCATCCGGATAGACATTGTCGGTGTCGGTGACCGTTAAATGCGAAAGCAGAATGGTGACCGGCGTATCTTCCTCAATCACCAGCGGCTTCGGATCTTGACTGACAATAACCGGCACGTCATTCTCGTCGGTGACCTGGATCTGCAGGTTAAACCGGTTGCTGTTCGCGACCCCATCGCTCACCTCCACCCCTACCGACAATGTGCCGGTGAAGTCGGGAGCAGGGGTTACGGTAAGTCCGTCTACGGTATAATTGTCGCCCTCAAACACAATCAAAGTAAACGCATCAGGATAGGGATCGTCCGCATCCGGATCTTCCACCACCAGGTCGGCCAGGGAAAGCGTGACGGGAGTGTCTTCCGTCGTCGTTACCGGGTTCTGCCCGACGATCTCAGGCGGATCGTTTACCGGCGTAACCGTAACGAGCATATTGAACGGTGCGCTCATGAGCTCACCGTCGCTCACCACAACGGTCACGTGGAGCGGACCATTGAAATCCGGCGCGGGCGTCACGGTAAGACCACTGAAGGTGTAGTTCGTGCCGTTCTGGACGTGGAGCGTCAACTCGCCCGGCGGATTATCAGGGTCTGTAACGTTGAGTTGGTTGAGCGCCAGGACGACCGACTGATCTTCGGCAATACTGATTGCCACTGCCTGGCCCGTGATAATGGGCGGATCGTTGACGGGGTTGACGGTAATGTTCAGCGTGAAGATGTTGCTGTTCGCATCACCATCGTTGACAAACACCGGAACCTCCAGCACGCCATTGTAATTGGTTGCAGGTATGATGGTAGTAGCGCCGGCGACGGTATAGTTTGCACCACCGGCAACGATCAGGGTGAAGCCGCCCGGATACTCGTCGTCGGGATCACTAATGTTGAGGTGTTCCACGGTAAGCTCTATCGACTCCTCTTCGTCGATGCTGATCGGCTTTTGTCCTGTAATGACCGGCGGGTCGTTCACCGGGTTCACCGTAAGCTGAAAATTAAACACCGCGCTGGAGTTGATACCGTCGCTGACCGTGATCGGTATCGAAAGGTTTCCGTTGTAGTTCGGCGCCGGCGTAATCACCGTACCGCTCCGCGTATAGTTGGCGCCGTTCTGCACGGTTATCTCGAACCCCGAAGTGTGATCCGGGTCTTCAATGATGAGATGGCTCACCAGGATGGTAAAGTTATTGTCCTCATCGACGGACACGGCCGACTGCCCTACGATGACGGGCGGGTCGTTGACTTCGTTGACGGTGACCGTGAACGTACGGCTGATCTGCTGCGCAGGTGTGCCGGAGTCGGTTACCGTTACCGTGATTTGTGCTGTGCCGGACTTATCCGGTTCGGGCGCAAATGTGATGGACCCGGTCGCACCCGAAGTATAGTTGACCGTCGGATGCGGTATCAAAGCCGTATTGCTTGAGGTGGCCGTTATGGTAATCCCCTGCCCGGCTTCACCCGGTCCCGGTGAGATGCCCGTAAGGTTTACGTTTTGAGGATCTGCATCTTCATCGATCGTGATATCCGACAAAGCGTTCAGCGTCGGCGGATCGTTCACTTCATTCACCGTGACCGTGAACGTACGGCTAACCTGCTGCTGCGGCGA
Organism: Cyclobacteriaceae bacterium; assembly: GCA_035304385.1. GTDB lineage: Bacteria > Bacteroidota > Bacteroidia > Cytophagales > Cyclobacteriaceae > ZC4RG29. The sequence continues at coordinate 85,167 of DATGQD010000062.1, read as the reverse complement.
TCCCTGGTCGGTGACCGTTACGGTAACCTGAGCCGTACCCCATTGGTTGGGCGCTGGCGTGAAGGAAATGGATCCTTCACTTCCGGAACTGTAGTTAACGGCTGGATTGGGTATCAGCGTTGTGTTGTCAGAGGTGGCGGACACGATCACGCCTTGTCCGTCTTCTTCCGGCCCCGGAGAAATGCCCGTGAGGTTCACCGTTTGAAGACCGTCGCCTTCATTGATGGTGAGGTCCGGTATTGCGGCCAGCGTGGGCGGGTCATTGACGGCATTGACCGTAACATTGAAGGTCCGGCTGATTTGCTGCGCCGGTGTCCCCTGGTCGGTGACCGTCACGGTCACCTGCGCCGTGCCCCATCGGTTCGCCACCGGCGTGAACGAAATCGATCCCTCGGTACCGGAGGTGTAATTGACCGTGGGATTGGGTATCAGGGCCGTGTTGTCCGACGTGGCTGTGATGACCACACCCTGACCGCCCTCTCCCGGACCTGGCGAGATGCCGGTAAGGTTCACCGTCTGAGGCTCGGCATCCTCATCGATGGTAAGGTTAGCGATGGGATTTAGTGTCGGCGGGTCGTTGATCTCATTTACCGTGACAGTAAACGAACGGCTTACCTGCAATCCGCCGTCGTCGGTGACCGTCACAGTTATCTGTGCTACACCGAACTGGTTCGCCACCGGCGTGAACGAAATAGATCCATCACTTCCAGAAGTATAGCTCACTGCCGGATTCGGTATTAATGCGGTATTGTTGGACACTGCCGTAACGGTCACACCCTGACCGCCCTCTTCCGGACCTGGCCCGATACCAGACAGGTTCACTACCTGGGCGCCGGCGTTCTCGTCGATTTCGATGTTGGACAAGGCGTTCAGCGTCGGAGGATCATTGACAGCGGTTACCGTTACCTGAAAGTTCACGCTGTACGACTGAGGCGGATCTTCCGTATCGGTCACGGTTACGGTGATCGTTACCGGTCCTCCGAATTTGTTCGCCACCGGCTGATAGGTCAACGTGCCGGTAGTATTGGCTCCGCTATGAGAAATGGCAGGGTGCGGAATGATCGTTGGGTCGCTGGACGTGGCCGTTACCGTCACCGGCTGTCCCTCATCTCCTAAACCCGCGGTGATATTTGTGAGATTAACCACCTGCGGGGCGGCATCTTCATCGATGATTTGATTAGGAATGTTATCGATGGTCGGTACCGCCGTCACTTCGTCTACCGACACCACGAAGGAACGGTCTACGAAGTCTTCCCCATCCGACAACCGTACGGTGATATCCGAGTTGCCCGACACATTGTTGGCAGCAGTAAATGCCATATTGCCCTGGGCCTGAGGCGATACATAATTGGTGGTGATGTTGCTGAAAAGATCCGGATTACTATTGCTCTGAATAGAAATAGAAAGATTATCATTTTCATTGGCAGCGCCGGTCGTGATGCCCGTGAACCCCACTGACCCCGTCTGCCCTTCTGTGAGGTTGAGGCTGTTCGTGACCAGCTCCATCGTAGGCGGATCGTTGACATTGTTTACGGTGAGGGTGTAGCTGAAAGGATCGCTTTCGGCTTCTCCATCGCTAACGACAACCTGTGCAGTTAATGGACCGAAATAATCCTCATCCGGCGTGAGGACATTACCCACCGCGGAATAGTTGTCACCGTCGACGATGGTTAAAGTAAAGGTATCGTCGTCAGGGTCAGAAATATTGAAATCGGATGGATTGAGGGTGTGCGTGGCCTCTTCAGCAATGGCCAGGTTCATGTTCACCGGCCCATCGATCACCGGCCGGTCGTTTACGCTGTTCACCACGACGTCGAACGACTGGGTGACCTCTACAGGTGAAACGTGATTGTCGCGCACCCTGACGGTGATCCTGGCAGGACTTCCCGCTGAAGTGAACTGATTCGGCAGCGGCTGGTAACGAAGTTCGCCAGTCGTGGAGCTTCCATCATGAGAAACGGTCGGGTTTGGAATCACGGATGGCATGTTGGATTCCGCCTCAACGGTCACCAGCTGAATGTTATTCTCGCCTGCTCCCGGGGAGATACCCGAGAGCGTGATGGTCTGTTCAGGGGCGTCTTCATCTATTTCCGCATTGGCGATCGGGTCAAGTGTGGGTGGCGCATTGGTATCTTGCACCGAAACGGTAAACGTCTCCTCAACGAATGCCTGGCCGTCGGACAGGCGGACGGTGATATCTGAGCTTCCCGAAGCGCCGGCCTTCGCTTCGAAGGTGATGGTGCCTTCCGGGTTAGGCGATGTGTGGGTCACAGTGACCTGGTCGAAGAGGTCGGGATTGGAGTTGTTTTGGATTGTGACCAGAAGCGGGTCGTTCTCGTTGTCCGCACCACTGTAGAGCCCTGTCAGGAGCGCATCCTGCGTTTCGCCGGCGGCCATGCTCAGGGGTGCGATGCTGTTCATCACAGGCGGATCGTTGACGTTGTCGACTGTGAGGGTAAGATCGAAGGGGTCGCTTTCGGCCTCCCCGTCATTGACGGAAAGTCTGATGGCCAGTGGACCAAAGTAGTCCTCGTCGACCGTAAAGGTGTTGCCCACCGCAGAATAGTTGGCGCCATCTTCAATGGAGACGGTGAACGTATCATCATCCGGGTCGGAGATCACGAGGTCGGACGAATTGATCGTGATCGTAGACTCTTCATCGATCGACATATCCATGTTCACCGGACCATCGATCACGGGCTGGTCGTTGACGCTGTTCACCACAACATCAAATGACTGGGTGACTTCCATAGGAGAAGCGTCATTATCGCGCACCCGCACGGTGATCGTTACCGGATTTCCGGGCGAAGTGAACTGGTTGGGCAGCGGCTGGTAACGAAGTTCGCCAGAACCACCATCGTGAGTCACGGTCGGGTGCGGAATTACCGATGGCATGTTCGATTCCGCCTCGATGGTCACCTGCTGAACGTCATCCTCGCCCGCTCCGGGAGAGATGCCTGAGAGCGTGACCGTCTGTTCAGGAGCGTCTTCATCTATTTCCGCATTGGCGATCGGGTCGAGTGTGGGTGAGGCGTTGGTATGTTGTACCGAAACGGTAAACGTTTCCTCAACAAATGCCTGGCCGTCCGACAGGCGGACGGTGATATCTGAACTTCCCGACGCACCACTCTTCGCCTCGAAGGTGATGGTACCTTCCGGGTTGGGCGATGTATGGGTCAAAGTGACCTGATCGAAAAGGTCGGGATTGGAGTTGTTTACAATGGTTACGTCAAGCGGATCGTCCTCGTTGTCCGCCCCACTGTACAGACCTGTCAGGAGCGCATCCTGCGTTTCGCCGGCAGCCATGTTCAGCGGGGGGATGCTGTTCATGGTTGGCGGGTCGTTGACGTTATTCACCGTGAGATCCAGATCGAACGGGTCGCTGTCGGCCTCCCCGTCGTTGACGGAGAGCCGCACGGTCAACGGACCAAAGTAGTCCTCGTCTACCGTAAAGGTGTTGCCCGCGGCGGAATAGTTGGCCCCATCCTCGACCGTGACCGTAAAATCATCGTTATCCGGATCGGAGATAATGAGGTCGGAGGAATTGACGGTCAGCGTGGACTCTTCGTCGATCGACACATCCGGGTTCACCGGCCCATCGATAACAGGCGCGTCGTTGACGGGGGAGACATCAACCTGGAAATCATAGTACGCTGACGGCTCCATGTCCGGATCGATCACCCTCAACCGTACGGCCAGCGTGCCGTTAAAGTTGAGCGCCGGTGTGACGCGTGCATCTTCAACGGTGTAGTCCGGCCCCTCCTCTACCTCCAGCGTAAAGCCTGTCGGGAAATCAGAATCCGCATCCTCAACAATCAGATGATTGATGTCGATATCGATGAAAGTGTCTTCATCGATAGACGGCGTGGTATTCTGACCAGTGATTTCTGGCGGCTGGGCGGGCAAAATATTACCCGACAAAAAAAACAGTATGCCAGTGAATAGCGGGCAAAAGTAGACTTTTCGCATTCGAACCAACTGATAGACCGACAAATTTAGTAAAAATCTTACATCAATTTGTAGGCCCCCGGCAAGATTATACAACATAACCTAACGGCTATTAGGTGGGGCGTAATCGGACAAAAATACCCTAACGGACGCCGTGTGCCGGTGCACATGGGCACACGCGATCATCCCGCTACGCGCATCGCCTCCAGGTATAATGAGGAGGCATTTGGGTCGAAACTCCCTGAGTTTTAATTTTAGCGCCCAGGTTTCACCCAGCCGTACTTCATCATGGGCAGAATATTTGAGAAACGGAAGCACAAGATGTTTGCGCGCTTTGACCGCATGGCCAAGGCGTTTACCCGCATCGGAAAGGAAATTTCCATAGCCGTCAGGCAGGGCGGTCCCAACCCTGACTACAACCCCAAGCTTCGGCTTGCCATCCAGAATGCCAAGGGCGCGAATATGCCCAAAGACCGGATCGAGGCTGCCATCAAGCGTGCATCATCGAAGGAAGAGAAAGACTACCAGGAGGTTGTGTATGAGGGCTATGCCCCCCACGGCGTGCCGGTCATTGTAGAATGCGCCACAGACAACCCTACGCGCACGGTTGCCAATGTGCGCCTGCATTTTTCCAAGAACGGCGGTTCGATGGGAAACTCAGGATCCGTGGCGTTCTTGTTTGAACGGAAAGGGGTATTCAAGTTCGACCCCGACAAGCTGGACCTGGAAGCGCTTGAACTCGACCTGATCGATGCCGGCGCAGAAGACATTGAAGTCGACGAAGAAGCCATTACCGTTTATACCAAATTTACCGACTTCGGTAATTTTCAAAAATTCGTTGAAGCCCGTGGCCTCGACGCACGCAGTTCTGAATTACAATACATTCCCAACGCCACCACCGAACTCCCCGAAGATCAGGTAGATGAGGTGCTGAAGCTCATCGAAGCACTGGAGAGCGACGACGACGTACAAGCGGTTTATCATTCTCTTCAATAGTGCCTGCTGCCGACTGCCGACTGCACAGTCAACGCACATCCCACTTGCAGAAAACGTTTGAAATGGCTATTTTCAGACTCACTCTAATTGTATTATCATGGGATGGGTGCGAAATATTCTTGAAGAGAAGGGTCATGCGGTGGTATCGGTGCCTCCTTCGGTGACAGCGTTTAATGCACTGGAGGTAATGCGTGACATGAACGTGGGTGGTCTACTGATTGTCGATCAGGATACACTCGTAGGTATTTTCACGGAGCGGGATTATGCGCGAAAGGTGATCCTGAAAGGGAAGCATTCCCGCGAAATACCGGTCAGCGAACTCATGACCCCCAACCCGATCACGGTAACGCAGGACACCTCTATAGAAGAGTGCATGACCCTCATGACCAACAAGCACATCCGCCACCTACCCGTTATGGAAGGCGATAGTATCGTCGGCGTCATCTCCATCGGCGACGTCGTCCGCTTCGTGATCGAAGAACAACGGTATATAATCGAGCATTTGGAGCAATATATCACCGGAAGATGACATTCACAGAGTGAGAGTGAGAGCGAGAGTGAGGACGGAAGACAGAGTGAGTGTGAGAGTGAAGAAGAGGTAAGAAGTAGCGCCATCGTCAAGGAACAAGCCCCATTCCCTCATTCACCATTCACCATTCACCCATTCACCCATTCCCTCATTCCCTCATTCACTCTTACCCCAATCACTCATTCACTCATTCACTCATTCACTCATTCACTCATTCACTCAATCACTCATTGACTCATTGACTCACTCCACATCACCCCCCCTGGCATTACCCCCAACGCCACCGTAAGCACCGTAAGCACGATCATCAGAACAACCAGCTCACGCGGGATGGCGACGGGCGCTTCGGTAGCAGGACGGAAGTACATCGCGATGATCAGCTGGAAATAATAGTACACGCCTACCAGCGAAGCGGCGACTGCCGTGAGCACCAGCCCAATGTATCCTTCCCCTATTGCTCCGACAAACACCAGGTATTTACCAAAGAAACCAGCAAGGGGTGGAATGCCCGCAAGCGACAGCAAGCTCACCGTCATCACAAAAGCGAGAAAAGGATTTCTCGATCCCAATCCATTAAAGCTGCGGATCGCCGCAGGATTTTCATCGTCGGAAACACATTGGAGTACTGCAAACGCGGCGAGCGTAGCGACAACATAGGCGGCCAGGTAGTACGCGATCGTAGAGGCGCCATTGCTTCCCGGCGCAACCACTGCGATAAGGAGATAACCGGCATGCGCAATACCGGAATAGGCGAACATGCGCTTTACGTTTTGCTGCAATACTGCAGTCGTGTTGCCCACAACAAGGGTAAGGACGGTCATCACCACAACCACATCCAGCCATTGCGACGCCACCTCCGAAACGGAAAGGGAGAACAGCCGGTATAACGCACCAATGGCAGCCGCCTTCACTATGGTGAGCATAAAGCCCGTTACCACCAGGGGCGAACCCTGGTATACGTCCGGCGCCCAAAAATGAAACGGCACGGCCGACAGCTTGAATGCCAGCCCAACCAGCATGAGAAGCACACCGGCGTACGCGTACGCTGGAAACCTTCCCCCACCCGCCGCCATGGCCTCGCCAATGCTCGCCAGGTTAAACGACCCCGTGCTTCCGTAAATCAACGCTATACCCAGCAACAGGAAGCCGGTTGCGAAGGAGCCCATGATCAGGTATTTGATGGCGGCCTCGCTGGAGAGGATATCGCGTATTCTGCTGCCCGCCAACACATATAACGAGATGGAGAGGATCTCGACGCCCAGGAACAACATCACCATGTTCTGATAAGACACCATGAACACGGCCCCGACGAGAGAAAACATGATCAGCGCCGTATGGTCGGTGACATCGGTACGTTCGCGCAGGTAACGCCCTGACATTAAGAACCAGAGCAGTCCGCCCAGGGCGATAATGATGCTGAACGCAAGCGCCTGGTTGTCAAATCGCAACATGTCATGGAAGTACGCCTGCGACGTATTCCAGTCTGCTGCGGCCATGCCCGCTGCGGCCAGCAGTCCTGCCACCGCCACAGGGAGCAGCCATCGCCTCAGGTTCGCGATCTCGGCGACCAGCGAGATAATACCCAGTCCGGAAATAATGTATACGGCAACCATGTCAACGCATTGTATAGTACTGTTGCAGGATCGTCACCATAGAGTCGACCGCCGCCTCCGATATTTTCAATACAGGCGCGGGGAAGATTCCGATCGCCAGCACCAGGAGTACCAGCGGATATAATACAGACCGCTCGCGCAGCGTCAGGTCCGCGAACAATCCCGCCGCCTCACGCTTTTCCCCCAGCACGGTAGCCTGATAGCCGCGCAGCATGTACACCGCGCTGAATATCATCGTAAGCCCGCCGAATACACCAAACCAGGTGTCGAACCTGAAGAGCGAATTGATAAGCATAAACTCCCCGACAAATCCACTCGTGAGCGGCAATGCTATGCTTCCGAGCACGGCAATCATGAACACGGTAGCAAAGAGCGGCGCCTCCAGCCGGATCGCTCCGAGGCTCCGCATGTCCTGGGTATTTAAACGCGATTGGATGATGTCGATAACATAGAACAACGCCACCACCACAACCCCATGGCTGATCATCTGGATCATGGCGCCCTGTATGCCAATGCGGTCGAGGGTGAGCACGCCCGCGGCGATAAGGCCGACGTGTGCCATTGATGAATACGCCACGAGCCGCTTCAGGTCTTTCTGTACAATAGCTATACAGGATGCGAACACGATGCCTGTCACCGCCAGCGCCAGGGCCGTCGTGCCCTCCGTCTGCACGCCGTACGGCACGAGTGGGATTAGCCAGCGGATGAGACCGTACACACCCATCTTGAGCATAATGCCTGACAGCAGCATCGTTCCCTGCGAGGGCGCCGCATCGTACGTGTCGGGCTGCCAGGTGTGAAATGGGAACAGCGGCATCTTGATTGCGAATGCGACAAACAAGCCCCAGAAGATCATGCTTTGATGGCCGCCCGGAAGTTCACGTGCTGCATCGTACAACGCCTGGATCTCGAAGGTATGAGGCGCCGGCGTTTGAAAGTATACGTAGATGAGCGCCACCAGCATTAACAAGCTCCCGGCGAGCGTGTAAATGAAAAACTTAAGGGTGATCACGCCACTGTTGGCGGCGCCCCACCGAAGGCACAGTATATAGATCGGAATGAGGGCCAACTCCCAGAAGACGTAGAACAGAAATCCGTCCAGCGCCACGAACACCCCCACAAGCGCCATCTCCATGAATAACATCAGCGCGTAAAAAGAGCGCGGCCGCGCATCGTCGGAAGCCAGCACGATAAAAGGCGTCAATCCTGCCGTCAGCAATACCAGCAGCAAGCTGATGCCATCAAGCCCGACGTGATAATGAATGCCGAGCGTCTCGATCCAGGGAACGTGTACGCCAAACTGAAACGAGGCATCCGGCTGAAATTGAAGCACAATCCACAGGCAAAGCGCCAACTCCGCGAATGCCGCGAGGGTTGTGAAGCCACGCGCGTGCTCCCGCTTGAGCGCCATCACCACAATCGCCGCCAGGAGCGGCCAGAATATCAAAAGCGTCAGTGCCATTCTTATAACACAAGCATCTTTAAGGTGATCAACAGCAGCACAGCAGCCGCCATCACAAAGACATATACCCCGGTGTTCCCGGTTTGCACCGTCCGAAAGCCGTGTGCAAGACCGCGTACAACGGCGGATGTTCCGTTGACAATACGATCGATGAGCGAGCGGTCGACAACTTCATACAATACCCGGGAGAATCCGTACAGTGGACGCACAATCAGCACATCGTAGATCTCGTCGACGAAGTACTTGCGATTGAACAGGCGCGCCAATCCGCGAAGCGTCGACTCATCCTGTACAGGCACACGGCCCAAACCAATGTAAACGCGATAAGCCCACACGATCATTATGGCTGTCAGGGCCAGAATGATTCCCATCAAGGTTAACTCCATTGTGTGCGACACATGATGGGCAACCCTTATTCGTTGTGAATCGGCAAACACCGGCGCCAGGAAATTACTGAATGCATGTCCCCCGCCGAACACCGTGGGAATATTGATCCACCCTCCTGCTACCGACAATACAGCCAGCAGTATTAAAGGGATCGTCATGCTGCGCGGTGATTCATGCAACTGTTGCTTCACGCCCTCTCCCATTCGCGGTTCTCCCCTGAACGTCAGGAACAACAACCGGAACATATAGAAGACGGTAAGCACCGACGCGAATGCAGCGAAAACCCAAAACCAGATGTTGGTAGCGAACGCATTCGCGAGGATTTCGTCTTTTGAAAAGAAACCCGACAAGGGTGGAATACCGGAGATCGCCAGCGTTGCCACGAGAAAGGTAATCCAGGTGACGGGCATATGCTTCGAAAGCCCACCCATGCGGCGGATGTCCTGCTCTCCGGCCATGGCATGGATGACACTCCCCGCGCCCAGGAACAACAACGCTTTAAAGAAAGCATGCGTCATCATGTGAAACATGCCCGACGCATAGGCACCGGCGCCCATAGCCACAAACATGAGGCCCAGCTGACTAACCGTCGAGTAAGCGAGCACTTTCTTGATATCGTTTTGGCGCAGCGCAATGGTAGCCGCCATCAGCGCGGTCGCCACACCCGTAACGGCGACCATCGCCAACGCAAGCGGCGAAAGCGTATACAGAATATTGCTCCGCGCGATCATGTACACGCCTGCGGTCACCATAGTCGCTGCGTGTATGAGCGCGGATACGGGCGTAGGGCCGGCCATCGCGTCAGGCAGCCAGGTAAACAACGGTATCTGGGCGCTCTTTCCTATAGCGCCGATAAAGAGCAGTATCGCGATCCAGGTAATAATAGGCTGGCCTTCCTGCAAGGCAGCGGCTGGGAAGACATCCTGATAGTCGATACTTCCAAAATGCACGAAGATGAGGATGATACCCAGGATCATGGCCAGGTCGCCGATGCGGTTCATGATGAACGCCTTGTTTGCGGCGTTGTTGTAGTCGTGATTCTTAAACCAAAAGCCGATCAGCAGGTAGGAACAAATACCCACCCCTTCCCATCCCACGAACATCAATAGAAAGTTCGAGCCCATCACCAGCATGAGCATAAAGAAGATAAAGAGGTTGAGGTATGCGAAGTAGCGATTGTATCCTTCGTCGCCGTGCATGTAGCCGGTCGAGTACACGTGGATCAGAAAGCCCACACCCGTGATGACAAGCATCATCAACGCCGCCAGGCGGTCGGCCACCAATGAAAAAGAGACGTCAAGTGTTCCAGCTGCGAACCAGGTGAATCCGGTAGCGGTAAGCGCCTTGTTCGGATCGGAAAGCAGCTGTATAAGTACCCAAACCGATAACAGGAACGATGCGAATACAACGCCGGGGGCGATTACCGAAACTGCACCATGACCCAGACGCCTATTGAGCAGGCTGATGGTAAGGAAACCAGTCAGCGGTAACAAAGGAATAAGCCACATCGACGCGTGTTCTACCATTTCAGTTTGCTAAGGATGTCGATATCGGTTGTCTTTAACTTATTGTACAAGACCGTCAGTATGGCGAGGCCTACGGCAACTTCCGCGGCCGCCACCGCCATAATGAAGAAGACGAACACCTGTCCCGCCGTATCGCCGTGGAAGGTAGCGAACGCCACGAGCAGGAGGTTCACTGCGTTGAGCATGAGTTCAATGCACATGAAAATGATGATGGCATTGCGCCTGAACAACACCCCCATGACACCGATGGCAAACAGGGCCGTACTTAGCATCACATAGTGCTCCAGCGCAAGTCCGTTTTGCATAAGGCTACTGTTCATGAGCTACGCTTTCCGTTTGTTCAACTTTAGACTGAGGTTCCGGCGCCAGGGCACCCACATCCTTCGCAGCAGGCTTTTGCTTCCGCGGACGGGCCAGCATAATGGCGCCTGTCATTGCCGCAAGCAGCAACAGCGAAACCGCTTCAAAGGGCAACAGGTATTCGTTCAGGAGCACCTTCCCCAGGCTGCGGGCGGATCCTGCCACCGTGGTATCGAGGTAGGTAGTTTCGGCGGTCCGCATTGCCGCGGAGAGGACAATCATAAAAAGGCCACCCGTACCGATAGCCGCAATTTTTAGCAGCAATGTTTTCTGTTGCTCTACCGCTTCATTCAGATTCAGCAGCATAATGACATAAAGGAACAGCACCATGATGGCGCCGGCGTATACGATAACATGAACGGCTGCCAGGAACTGTGCATTAAGCAGCATGTAATGACAGGCGATCGTAAAGAAGGTCATGACAAGAAATATGACACTCGTCACAGGACTGCGGGAGAAGACCACCATCAGCGCGCCCAGGACGGCAAGGAAAGACAGAAAATAAAATGCGTAGAGTGTCACAGATCGATCAACGGTTATGACGGTAATGTCTGACTTTCTTAAACTCGAGCACGTCCGGTGTTTGCCGTTTGGATACGTCCACGCGTTGGTCTACGGGCTCAACAAGTTTATCCTTGCCATAGATAAATCCGTCGCGCGCGTAGTCCGTGCTCACCAGGCGGTCGGTCAGGAATATGGCTTCTTTCGGACAGGCTTCTTCACACAGGCCGCAAAAAATGCAGCGCAGCATATTGATTTCATAGGTAGCTGCATACTTTTCCTCCCGATAGAGTTTTTCTTCTCCGGGATTACGTTCTGCAGCGGTCATGGTAATGGCTTCGGCGGGACAGGCCACGGCACACAGTCCGCAGGCGGTGCAACGTTCAGCACCATTGTCATCGCGTTTGAGCACATGCATGCCACGGTACACCGGGCTGAATGTTCGTTTTTGTTCAGGATACCGTATGGTTGCCTTGCGGCGAAACAGATGTCGAAGTGTGATGGTGATGCCCCCGACGATTGCCGGAAGATAGATCCTTTCGAGGAAGGTCATCTTCGGGTTCTCCATTACTTTCGATCTTCCCGTCAGCGATTTCATATACGGTCGGTTAATATCATCACAAGTCCGGTAATGGCCACATTCGCGATCGCCAGCGGGATCAACACCCGCCATCCCAGGTACATCAGCTGATCATACCGGAATCGCGGAAGCGTCCACCGCACCCACATGTAGAAGAAAACGAAGAATGCGATCTTGACGAAGAAGGCCATCGTTCCGAGGATCGTTATCGCATTGGCGCTAAGGCCCAGGTCGTTCATAAACGGAAAATTCGTCCCGCCGAAATACAGCGTGGCAATCACCGCTGAAGAAATGAACATGTTGATGTATTCCGCGAAAAGGTAAAACCCGAGCTTCATGCTGCTGTACTCGGTGTGATAGCCGCCGACCAGCTCGGTTTCCGATTCAGGGAGGTCGAAAGGCGTGCGGTTGCATTCCGCGAATGAACACACGAGGAACAGAAGAAATCCGAGGGGCTGATACACTACGTTCCAGAAGTTCCAGGTTCCACCCGTGCCGCCCGCCTGGAAGTCTACGATTTCACGAAGGCTCAGCGTACCCGTCATCATGATCAGGGCAATGATGGAAAGGCCCATCGCGATTTCGTAGCTGATCATTTGTGCCGAAGCACGGATGGCGCCGAGCAACGAGAACTTGTTGTTGGAGGCCCACCCGCCGATCATAATGCCGTACACTCCGAGCGAAACCACACCGAAAACGTAGAGCAGTCCAAAGTCGAAGTCGATAATTTGCAACACGTAGGGAACGCCGTTGATGACAAGCTCCCCGCCCCAGGGAATGACGACCCCCGCCATGATGGCGGTGAGCATGGCGATGCACGGGCCGATGATAAACAACGTCTTGTTGGCGACCTCCGGGATGATCTCCTCCTTCATGAACATCTTTATCCCGTCGGCGAGCGGTTGCAGAATGCCGAAGGGTCCCGCGCGGTTGGGACCGACACGGTCCTGGATAAAGGCGGCCACCTTGCGTTCCAGGTACGTGGAGTACATGGCTGCCAGGAGCATAATGCCGAAGACGGCTATGACGAGTATCGCTTTATATATAAAGAATGACATCATGCCTGGAGCGCGTTGGGATTATTGCCGTTGGTTTTACCCTTTTGGAATTGGATCTGGCGTTCCACTTCTTTTTTCAGCGCCACCAGGTTTATCTTTTCATAGTGGTTTTGAGATATAACCGAGTGGCGGTTGATGTGTCGCGGTCCTTCCACCACCCAGTCGCTCAGACTTTTGCGTTCAAAGCGGCATTCGTTGCAGATAAACTCGTGTACTTCTCCATACTTGTCCTTGCGCCCCGTTACCCGCAGCACCTCCTCACCCTTCGTCCACAGCACCACCTTTCCGCAGCATTTGTCGCAGTCGCGATGCGCGTCCAGCGGTTGCGTAAACCATACGCGGCTTTTAAAACGAAACGTCCGGTCGGTGAGCGCGCCCACGGGGCACACGTCAATCATGTTTCCGGAAAAGTCGTTGTCTATGGCATTTTTGATGTACGTGCCGATCTCCGCGCGGTCGCCCCGATTCAGCACACCGTGTCTGCGCTCGTCGGTGAGTTGATCCGCCACGTAAGTGCATCGATAGCAGAGTATGCACCGGGTCATGTGAAGCTTGATCTTGTCGCCGATGTCGACAGGTTCAAACGTTCGGCGTTCTTCCTCGTAACGCGTTGACGCCAATCCATGTGCGTACGAAAGATCCTGAAGGTCGCACTCACCCGCCTGGTCGCACACCGGGCAGTCGAGCGGGTGATTGATCAGCAGGAACTCCACAACGCCTTTACGTGCCTCAAGTACGGCAGGGGACGTGATGTTTTCGACGACCATTCCATCCTGAACCGGCGTTGAACAGGAGGCCACGAGTTTTGGTAGCGGGCGTGCATCGCGCGACGACGTCTGTGCTACGCGCACAAGGCACACGCGGCAATTGCCGCCGCTCTCCTTCAGGCTCGTGTAATAGCACATTGCCGGAGGGACGATGGCACCACCGACCTGCCGGGCGGCGTTGAGGATTGTCGTGCCGTCGGGAACTTCCGTTTCTATGCCATCGATGGTGACCTTAGCCATAGTAATATATTATGCCGTCGCCAGGTGGGACCTGGACACCAACGGTTCTAATTCAAAGTGTTTTGGATTTTTAACCTTCTCGGGATACTTGATATGGTATTCGAAGTCGTCCCGAAAATGTCTGATAGCGCTGGACACCGGCCATGCGGCTGCATCGCCAAGCGGGCAGATGGTCTTGCCTTCGATCTTCTTCGCGACATCATCCAGCAAGTCGATGTCGTGCGGCCTTCCTTCTCCATGTTCGATGCGATGCAGTACCTTTTCCATCCAGCCCGTACCTTCGCGACAAGGACTGCATTGTCCGCACGATTCGTGGTGATAGAACCTCGTGAAGTTCCATAGGTTGCGCACAATACAGGTGGTTTCATCCATTACGATAAAACCTCCTGACCCGAGCATCGTCCCGCTTTCGAAGCCGCCTTCCGCGAGCGACTCATACGTCATCAGCCGCGGTTCACCCTTTGCAGTCTTCAATATCAAGTCGGCGGGAAGAATCGGAACCGACGATCCACCGGCAACCACCGCCTTTAGCTTTCGCCCCTTCCAAATGCCGCCGCAATACTCGTCCGAATAAATGAATTCCTCCACCGGAAGGCCCAACTCAATTTCATAAACGCCGGGCTTGTTGATATGCCCGCTGGCTGAGATCAGTTTCGTGCCTGTGCTCTTACCTACGCCGATGCGCGCATATTCCGCGCCTCCCATATTGACGATGGCCGGCACAGTTGCCAGCGTTTCTACGTTGTTGACCAGTGTCGGACAATGATAGAGCCCCATTACGGCGGGGAAATACGGCGGCTTCAGGCGTGGGTTGCCTCGCTTTCCTTCCAGCGATTCCAGGAGCGCGGTCTCTTCTCCGCAGATGTAGGCACCGCCTCCCGGGTGTACGTAGATCTCCAGGGAAAAGCCGGAACCCAGGATGTTGTCGCCCAAAAATCCCGCGGCCCGCGCTTCGGCAATGGCGCGCTCGAGGATGGGGAATATCCACCGGAACTCGCCCCGCATGTAGATGTACGCTGTGTTCGCGCCGATAGCGAAGCTGGACAGGATCATCCCTTCTATCAGCAGGTGCGGGATATGTTCCAGCAGATAGCGGTCTTTGAAGGTGCCGGGTTCACTTTCGTCGGCATTGCAAACGAGATACACCGGCTTGCCAGCGTTGCGGTTAATGAAAGTCCACTTAAGGCCTGAAGGAAAGCCAGCGCCGCCCCGCCCCCGCAGTCCCGACAACTTCACTTCCTCGGTAACCTGTTCCGGCGTCATTTCGCGGAGCGCCTTTTCGACAGCGCTGTATCCGCCCTGGCGTCGGTACACTTCATAGGACAATATGCCGGGTACGTTAATATCTTTAAGAAGCACTTGCCTTGTCATGTCTTACTTTCATTTTCAGACCGGATCCGGTCGAGGATTCCGTCCAGGTTTTCACAAGTGAGATTCTCTATATAATGATTACCCACCTGCATTACGGGAGCAGTTCCACACGATGCCAGGCATTCGACAGACTTCAGCGTAAACATGCCGTCGGCCGACGTTTCGCCGTCGCGGATATTAAGTTTTTTTTGGAGATGCTCGATGATGTCGTCGCTGCCACGCAGCATGCATGGCCCTGTACGGCAAACTTCGAGCACACATTTTCCCACCGGCTTGAGGTTGAACATAGTATAGAATGTCGCGACCTCGTACACCTCGATGGGCTGGATGCCCAGCAGTGACGCCACGTAGTCCATCGTCTCGGGACTAAGCCAACCGCCAAACTCCGCCTGCGCGAGGTGCAACACGGGCAACAACGCCGACTTCTGCTTGCCTTCCGGATATCGGGCGATGATGCGTTGCACCAGGGCCAGTGTGTCCGCGGAGAAAGTGGGAGAATATTTTGGTTGATTATTCATCATTACAAATTACGCGTCCAACTCGCCCGCTATCACATTCAAACTACTCATCGTCAAAATCGCATCCGAAATATTACTACCCTGGATCATTTCAGGATAAGCCTGATAGTAGATGAAGCAAGGTCGTCGGAAGTGCAGGCGGAAGGGAGTGCGTCCACCGTCGCTGATCAGGTAAAAGCCGAGTTCGCCGTTACCACCTTCCACACAGTGGTATACTTCTCCCTTCGGGATATCGGTTTCGCCCATAACGATCTTAAAGTGATAGATCAGGGCTTCCATATTATTATAGACTTCTTCCTTCGGGGGAAGGTAGAATTCGGGAACCTCTGCATGATACGGTCCTTCGGGCAACTTTTCGATGGCCTGGCGGATAATACTCAGGCTTTGCCACATTTCTTCCTGGCGGACCAGGAAGCGGTCGTACGTGTCGCCGTTCTTTCCCACGGGCACATCGAATTCAAAATCGTCGTACGACGAATAGGGCTCCATCACGCGCACATCATAATCGATGCCGGTGGCGCGGAGGTTTGGACCCGAAAAACTGTAACTCAGTGCACGTTCCGCAGTAATGGCGCCCACGCCAGTGGTGCGTTCCATGAAGATGCGGTTGCGCTTGAGCAGCTTTTCAAATTCCTTTAGCGCTTCGGGATATTCCTTCATGAAGCGGTCGAGCTTGGCCCACGCGGTCGGTGAGAAGTCGCGTTCGAATCCTCCGATGCGTCCGATGTTCGTCGTCAGCCGTGCGCCGCATATCTCTTCATATATCTCATAGATAAGTTCACGGAATTGGAAGAGGTATACGAACCCGGTGAGGGCACCTGTATCCACGCCGAGCACGCTGTTGCAGATAAGGTGATCGGAGATGCGGGCGAGCTCCATAATGATTACGCGCAGATAGTCGACGCGCTTGGGGACCTCCACGCCGATCAGCTTCTCGACCGTCATGTGCCATCCCATATTATTGATGGGCGCGGAACAATAGTTCAGCCGATCTGTAATGGGTGTAATCTGCGCATAGGGTCTTCGTTCAGCAAGCTTCTCGAAAGCCCGGTGGATGTAACCGATCGTCGGCTCGGAGCGTACGATCACCTCCCCATCCATGGTGAGCACGTTTTGAAAGATACCGTGCGTCGCCGGATGCGTCGGTCCCAGGTTGAGGGTTGTGTAACGGTTCTCATCCCCCACCTCGCGGTGTTCACCCACTATGTTTCGGGTCATGCTCACCTTTCCTGGAGTATATATCGTACAAACATTTTATTCTTTGCTTTTCACTACTGCCCACTGCCTACCATCCCCCTTCCAAACATCTCGTCCCTCTTATCCTCCCTCGTCTGGTCTTCCAGGGGATATTCCTTGCGTAGGGGGAAGATGGTCATGTCTTCGACGTTAAGGATTCTTCGGAGGTCGGGGTGGCCGGTGAAGGTCACGCCGAAGAAATCGTACGTCTCACGTTCCATCCAGTTTGCCCCGGCGAACAGGTCGGTTACGGTGGGCGTTTCGGGTTTATCTTCCGGCAGCCACACTTTCAGTCGCACCCGGCTATTGTTCTCCAGGCTATGAAGCTGATACACTACTGCGATCTGGTTTACCTCGGGGTGGTGTATGCCGCACAGGGTGGTGAGATACCGGTACTGTAGCTGAGCGTGATCGAACAGAAACCGGAGAATGTCTACGATTGCGGGCTGCGTTACGGAAATGGTAAGGATGCCGTAGCGGATGTCGGCGGAAAGGATGTTATCGCCAAAGCGTTCGGTAAGTAAAGTCAGGGTTGGATGTTGGGCTGGCTCCATTTACTCGATACCGTATTTATTGAGTAATGCCTTGTACTCCGGCGAATCCCGCCTTCGCAGGGATTCCGTTTCCACCAGGTGCTGGATTTTCATAATGCCGTCGAGGATCTGTTCGGGGCGCGGTGGGCAGCCGGGCACGTAGACGTCGACAGGGATAATCCGGTCGATGCCTTGCAACACACTGTACGTATCGAAGATGCCGCCGCTGCATGCACAGGCGCCGACAGACATCACCCACCGGGGTTCCGCCATTTGCTCGTACACCTGCCGCAGGATGGGGCCCATTTTCTTCGCTATGGTACCCATAACCATGAGCAGGTCGGCCTGACGTGGTGAAAAGCTCAGGCGTTCCGATCCGAAACGGGCCAGGTCGTAGTGTGCGCCCATGGTGGCCATGAATTCAATGCCGCAGCAGGAAGTCGCGAACGGCAAAGGCCAGATGGAGTTCTTGCGGGCGAGCCCCACCACCTTTTCAAGACTCGTGGCAAAAAAGCCAGCGCCTTCAACACCGGGAGGTTTTTCCGCAAGACCGACCTTAACGTCCATTTCACTCATGCCTTTATCGTTTTATCAGGGTCCGACATGTCTTTTCCTGACAAGGTTCATTCGCCCTCTTTGTCATGGCTCGGGTGCCACCGCAGCGTGCCTTTGCGCACTGCATACATGAAACCGACAAGCAGAAAGGCGACAAACACCATCATTTCAACAAAACCCTGGATCCCCATGTCGCGGAAGTTCACCGCCCACGGGTACATGAAAATCACTTCAACATCGAAGAGGACAAAGAGGATTGCGACAAGAAAATACCGGATATGCAGTGGCAACCTGGCGTTGCCCTTCGACTCAATGCCGCATTCAAAAGATTCCAGCTTCACCTTTGTCTTCCGGAGGGGACCAAGCTTGTGCGTGACGATCATGGTCACGCCAACAAAGACCACCGCCAGAAAGAACATGAACAGCACAGGCAGGTAATCGAGCAGCAAATCGTATGAATGAGCGCTATCCATAATGCGAACGATTGCAGTGTAGTGTTCGGACCGGGGAGAGGCAATTACTGTTAAAAAAAATACACAGTTCGAATAAAATCATAAGCGACCAAACCTGTCCCCACAGGTCGATTTCCAACAAAAGCGCTCAAATATAGGCCAAATTTCACCAGAATAAACCGCACAAACACTGCAAATGTTACATTTTGCAATTCCTCCTTTGAGGTTTCACAGGAATTCCCCGGAAAGTGTAAAGCTAGCGCTTCAAAAACGCCGGCACCCCGCTAATCTACAACGAGGCGGTCGCCGATCATACGATTATTGTACTGTTGAATAACAGCTTTGAGTTGATCCTCCATTTTTAACATGCGCTCTCCCCCTGCCTCTTTCAGGTCAGCTTTCATCAGTGGATCTTCTACATAATTATAGAAGCCAACGGTTTTCTCTCCGTCAAACATCAGCAGGTGCCCGTCCATCATGATCTGATAGACGTTGTCGTTGAAATTAAAGGCAAACGGCTCTTCGCCGTCCGGATGAAAAAGATCGCGACCGAATGCGACAAAAGGATCGGTGTAGCCCAGATAGCCCATGACGGAGGGCATAATGTCAATTTGCTGTCCGATTGAGTTTCTTATTCCCGCGAGGCTGCCATCGGGTTTAAAGAAAATCACGGGCACGGAGTACAGGCCCCAGGCCGTATGTCCTTCGGGAAAGTAAATATTGGACGAGCAATGATCCGCGGTGATGACAAACAAAGTATTCTCGTACCAGGGCATGCGGGAGGCTTTGGCGAAAAATTCCTTCAACGCATAGTCGGTGTATTCGATACATTTCTGAATGGGGAGCGGGCCGCCTTTAAACCGGCCTTTAAATTCCCTGGGAATTTCGAACGGGTGGTGCGATGAAACCGAAAACATGGTCGCAACGAAGGGCTCGCGGAAGGTGTCGAGCTGTGTGGCGAAATAATCGAAGAACTTGTGATCCCATATGCCCCATATCCCATCGAAGTCGTCGCTGTTTCCATACTCGTCCATCCCGTAGTAGTCGTCAAAGCCCGCAATATTTGCGAACGCCCCAAATCCCATAGAACCGTTGGGCGCACCATGAAAGAACGCAGAATAGTATCCTCTTTCACCGAGCAGCGATGCGACGCTGTTGATACGGTTGGAGGAATACGGCGAAAGAAAATAGGGAACACCCAGGGATGGGATACTGCTGACGACGGAAGGAAGACCGTCGATAGACTTCCGACCATTTGAAAACGTATGTTCAAAGGTCAGGCTGTACTGCAGCAACGAGTCGAGGAACGGCGTGTATCCCCGATATGTGCCATTCTCCTTGTCGCGGTTGAGGTACCCGATGAATTCCCGCGAAAAGCTTTCGAGGATAATAATAACGACATTGTCGGGCCGGGCTTCCAGCGTGTCTGGCAAGTCGTGCACCGGGGTGTACATGGCCTCGAGTTCGTCTTCAGGAAAATATTGTACCGGGGCGATGTGGGTCTTGCCCAATGTGCGGAACAGCGCAAAGGGCGTATTCAGCACAATGCTAATATCGCGCGGGTTGCGCGCATACTCGCCGGCATTGCTGAGCGTAATGGGACGTGTGCTTTCCCGGAAACCACCCCGCATGCCACCTACAGTCAGGTAGATAATGACGAGCATAGACAGGAAGCCGCCACCGTAGTACGACAGGCGACGTTGCACCAGCGGCCCATCGTAGTCGAGTCGCTTGTATACGACGACCAAAAGCACCACGACCAACACCAGAAACGCGGTAGCATACCAGTAGTCGAACAGAAAGCGGAAGAAGAGTGGTCCCAGGTTGGTTTCGTGCTCAAACTGCCGGAAGATATCGGCGGTAGTGCGACGAAGGGTGAAACGATAGTAGATAAAGTCCGCCACATTCATTGCCAGCGCGGCCCCGTTCGTGACAAAGAACCAGATCGCCAATCCCTTCTTAAAGCGCGCGTCGAACCGATAGTTCAAAGGAATGATGAGCAGGAGGATGAACAATACGTTGGTGTATAGGACGGCCGACAAGTCGAACTTCAGTCCTCCCAGCATCAGGTACATAAAGTTTCCGAACGTCATGTCCGGAAAGAAAGACGTGTTGTATAGGTAAAAGCCGATCCGGCAAAGGCTGTACAATCCCATTACCAGCAACAGGCTGAGCACCAGATGCCGGTATACGTTATCTCGCCAGGCTGCGCGCGTATTAAGGATTATTCTTTTAAGCACTCAGGATAACGATGTCGAGACCGTTGAAAAAAACGGAGGGACCGCAAAATAGTGATAAATGATGTAGAGACGTAACATGTTACGTCTCTACTACACGATGTTAGTACCGTATGACACCTGTTCGCGTCTCCGCGCCTTCGCGGTTACACCTCCGCGCCCTTCCTCAAGGCTGATGGAATCCTGCCGAAATGAACGCCAGCACTTCGGGGAGCGCTGAGCGCCAGTACGACCAGGTGTGGCCTCCTTCGCGGATACGAAACTCGTGCGGGATTTCTTTCTTTCGCATAGCGATGTGGACGAGTGAATTGCCTTCGTACAGGAAGTCGTCATCACCGCAGTCGATATACCAACGCACCGCTTTCTTCTGGTCGTCAGGCATGGCATTGATCAGCTCAAGGGCGCTGTACCGCTTGTACCACGCCTCGAGTTGCGCATCGTTGGCCGGCCTGTTGGAGCGTTCGGCATATCTCCGGGCATCTTCCAGCGTAAGCGGTCCGGTGCTCGCACTCAACGGACATGCCGCCGAAAAGAGGTCGGGGCGGTGCAATGCAAAATAGAATGTTCCTCCGCCACCCATGGAAAGGCCCGCAACAGCGCGATATCGTTTCTCAGCGCGTATCCGGTATGTCTTTTCTATGTAGGGCATGAACTCTTCGAAAAAGAAATCTTCATAACGCCACGATCCGTCGGGGGTATTAGTATATCCCCTCACGCCTGTGTTGGCATCGGGCATCACCACGATCATGGGTGTTGCCTTACCTTCTTTAATGGCCTTATCGGTGATGTGCTGCACCTCGCCAAACTGCACCCAGCCCGTCTGATCGTCGCCACCACCGTGTAACAGGTACAATACAGGATAACTTCGCTGCGAGGTTTCATAGCCGGGAGGTAAGTAAATCGCAAATTTTCTTTCTCCTTTCAGGATCTTGCTGGTCATCGAAAGGTTGTCAAAGACCTTGCTCTCCTGGGAGCGTGCTGAAAGGACAAGACAGAGTAATAGCAGGGAAAGGACAATTCTTTTCATAGTCTGGAATTTTAGGAGGGGAATGTTACGAATATTTGAAACGCGAACCAACGGAGCCTCATGTAGATGGAGGCTGTTTGCCCCTGTTTTTGTCACCCTCCCGCGTAGGTGGCTACGGCGATCTTCGAGTCGGCCGTGCCATAATACAGCAGCCACCTGTCCTTGAAGAACACCAGACCTTCCAGGAAGCACACGTTATTGACCTGGCCGGTGATTTCATAAGACTGGGTGGGGCGGAAGAAGTACTCATCCGTACGGTCCAGCACATGGGTGGGGTCGTTGGGATCCAGCAGCACCTGGCCGGCGGTGTACGTTCCGGCGGGAAGGTCGGGATCTCCTTTCTCGGGATGGTTGCGTGCATTGTATAGCAGCAGAATACCTTTATCGGTGACCATCGCCGGAGGGCCGGGTTCTACCAGGTCGCTGTCGAACATGCCTTCGCGCGGCGAGAAGATGGGCAGGAAGTCCTTACCGTCTTCGGTGATGAGCGGTGTCCATTCCACCATGTTATCCGACGTGGCTGCGAATATGTGCGTGTCGCCAAAATACATCCAATACTTTCCCCCAATGCGGGCGGCCACCAGCCTTCCGTTTTCCAGCCGGGTGACGATGGCGCCTGATTTGGTCCACTTGTTTACGAACTTTCCTTTGTGTGCATTGCGAAATACCGCGCCGTGTTTTTTCCAGGTGATGAGGTCGTGTGACGATGCGATAAGCAGTCGGGCAATGTTGCCGTCGTATGCCGTATAGGTCATGTAGTACGTTCCCCGTCCATCCTCCACGATGCGCGGATCTTCACAGCCGCCCTCCCATTCATAGTTTATGTAGGCATCCTCGCGGGGAAAGAGGACCGGCTCAGGCCGTCGTACGAAGTGAAGGCCATCTGTACTTTCGGCGAGTCCGATGCGTGACGTTCCCGCGTGGCGACCCACTGTGTCTTCGGCGCGGTACAGGAGAAACACTTTGTTGTCCTTCACCACAGCCGCCGGATTAAACACATCTTTCCGCTCCCAGTGAACCACGCTGCCGCGCACCGGGCAGACGAAACGTGAACTGTCGAGGGGCTGAAGCACAGGGTTAACCGTGTCAGCCTTCGCAAAAGGAACCATCGTCCAGTCCGGTTCCTGCTCCCTGGGAGCACAGGCTCCAAGGAACATAATGAAAAAGGCCAGATGCAGGACCCGGGAAAAATTATATACCGGGTAATCGGATTTACACGCTCTCATGAAATTACGCCAGGCAAACCTCTGGTAGCAACCTCAAAGCTAGCGATTTACAATCAAACTCACCCGGACTTCGGGTGCAACAGGAGGGGGAACCGCCCAACGAACCAAACGACAGGTCGAAGGCGCCGTCGGGCGGCGAACAGATTCCGGTCAATAGAGTCCGGCATCCATAGCGCGGATCCAAAGAAGGCCGATGGCAACAATCAGTATGATTAAGAGAGCCCTGAAATTCATAACCTTTTCAGTTTTTTGCACTTAATGAGTGGCGTTACGCCTGGTAACCCATCGCATAGGATTATTCTTATTACTTCTATGTTTCCAAAAATCATACCGGATTGCCCCTCCTCCCCCTCAATCAATTGCTATATTGCACATACCACCACAGCCCATTTTTACGTAGCGCTATGACAGATTTTCCCGAATTGAAGACGAGCAAACGTATCCTCATGGGGCCGGGACCCAGCGACGCGCATCCGCGGGTCCTGCTCGCCATGGCTACACCGCTTATCGGTCATCTCGACCCGGAGTTTCTCAAGATCATGGATGAGGTCAAAGAGATGGTGCAGCTTACGCTCGAAACTAAAAACGACCTGACCTTCGTCGTGTCGGCGCCGGGTAGCGCAGGAATGGAAACCTGCCTTGTCAATCTGCTGGAACCTGGCGACGAGGCCATCATTTGCATCAACGGTGTATTCGGCAACAGGATGGCCGACATCGCAGAACGTGCTGGCGCGAAGGTCGTACGTGTGGAGGCGCCCTGGGGTCAGCCCATTGATCCCGCCGCCGTTGAAGAGGCGGTTGCTGGACGTCGACCTAAGCTTGTGGCCATCGTCCATGCCGAGACTTCCACCGGCGTTATGCAACCTTTGGAAGCGATTAGTGAAATCACCCATCGCGCGGGCGCGCTGCTCGTAGTGGATGCTGTCACCTCCTGGTGTGGCGCACCGGTGAAAGTAGACGAATGGGAAATCGACGCGCTATATTCCGGATCTCAAAAATGTCTGAGCGCCCCGCCAGGTCTTTCGCCCGTGACATTCAGTCCCAGAGCGATCAAAGCACTCGATGCACGCAAGACGAAAGTGCAAAGCTGGTTTCTCGACCTCACACAAGTACGCCATTATTGGTCCGGAGCAAAGCGTGCGTATCATCACACCGCACCGGTATCGTCCGTACTCGCCATGTATGAAGCGTTGCGACTGGTCCTGGAAGAAGGTTTGGAAAACCGTTTCAAGCGACATCGCGAAAATCATGATCGGCTGCGCGTAGGACTGGAAGCGATGGGCTTTGAGTTTGTCGTCGAACCTCGGTACCGGTTGCCTATGCTCAACGCGGTAAAACTTCCGGATGGCGTCGACGACGCCACCTACCGACGCCGGCTTCTTGATGAATACAACATTGAAGTGGGTGGTGGCTTAGGCGACTTCGCAGGAAAAATCTGGCGTGTTGGGCTTATGGGCAACAGCAGCAGTGAGAATCATGTCAATATGCTACTCGGAGCCCTTTCTTCCCTACTTGAATAGACGCAGACGCAGAGGCAGGGGCAATTGCAACTGCATCTGCGTCTGCGTCTGACTTAGAGTTGGAGATTCACGCCGAGTATCAGTTGCCCAAAACCGCCGGGAAAGACTCCCGAGGCGGCGCGATTGAGGCGTGATGCTCTGTAGATTTCGTTCGTAATATTTTTTCCGTTGATAAAGACATTCAAAGTTGTCTTGCCGCCGATGAGGAAGTCGTAGTTGGCGAAGCAGTCCAGCGTGTAAAACGACTGCAGCTTGCCGATTGCACCGTCTGCCGATTCAGCGTCAAAGTTCATAAACTCGGCATACTGATCACTCACATAAGTACCTGACACGCCCGCGGCAAACTTCCTGAAAGAATAGGAAAGTCCTGCGGTAACGTTCACGTCCGGAACATACGGAGCACGGGCGCCTTCTACATACCCCTCGCCATAGCGTACAAGCGCCTTGCTGAAGTTGGCGAAGTCGGCTTCGCCGATGGTGGTTGCATCCAACAAAACATCCTGTCCCTGGCCGTTTCGGGTATAGAGTTCATAAGCGTTGCGATTGTCGTTGACGCGATCGATAAACTCATTTCGCGTGGCAGAATTGTGTACCACGGTAGAAAACATATCCTTGTCTTGCAACACACCCTCCACAATCTCCGAAGTCAGCATGGTGGCATTGACGGTAAGCCGCAGCCCGTGAGGTGACGCCGACGATGTCAGCATCGCGCCAAGACCTGCCTCGACGCCTCGTATCCTCACCCGGCCCGGTTCCAGGAACAACTCGTTTTCGCCGGCCGCGATAAAGTTTCTCACGGTGTTGCTGAAAACGGCGGCTTGCCCGGAAAGGCGACCATTCCATAAGCTGCCCTGCCATCCTAACTCCAGGTTGAGGCTGAGTTCCGGTTTGATATTGACGTTCTCTCCCTGCAGCGGGTCTGTCAACACCCCGTTGCGCTCCACAAAAAAGCCAAATATCTTCGACGGGGCGATGAAGCCTTGATATATGCTTCCGTACACTTCCCCTCCGGGAATTTCGTAGCCCACCGTGACGCCGGGCATAGCCACATTATAAGTGTTCCGCACCTTACCTGCATCCGGGCTTGTTGCATCCGGGTCTTGCGCAGCGGCCAGCACGTTTTGCCGGTACATTTCGATATGCTCGAAACGTACGATCGGTGTAATGCTAAACCGGTTGATGTTGAATTCGTTGCGGAGATATCCGGATACGGACCAGAGGTGATACCTGTTATCGGATGTCGGGGTTCCTGTGCGTGCCCATCGCGAATTGCCGGCGGCCAGGTAGCGGTCGCGATAGGATTCCTGATGCAACTTCACGGCCGCTTCGAAGTGATGCGTCTCCCCTCCTGTCTGCCAGTCGGCCTCAAAAGTCTCCTGTATACCGGAGACGGTAAAGATCCATTGGCTGTCGGTGGTGCTTTCACGTCCGTCGTTAATGCGGCCGACCCGCACATAGTCCTCATCGCCGAACGTAACTCCGGAGAGGTAGCCATAACGTTCATTGAATATTTTATCGCCAACATAAGCGTGCACATCGGCGGCCGGGATTACCGTGGTGACCTGCCGCCACCAGTCGCGCTCAAAATCCGAGGCGTATATTTTGGAGGTAAGACTCAGGGTCGGACTAATCAACCATTTGTGGATGATGTCCATACCGTAACGACGCATGTCGAAATATTCGGCATCAAAAGGTTGTTGCTTCGGATCGACTTTAAAGGTGAAGGGTGTCAGTGCGGATAACGTCGCCTGGTTGTCTTCGAATTGCGCGCTCACCTTAAAGTAGAGCGATTGGTTGTCGGAAAGCTTTGCGAAGATCTTGGCATTGAGGTTGAGCACCTCCACTTCGGAATTGTCGGTAAAACCGTCGAACTTTTTATGGACCGCCTCCACCAGCGCCCCCAGATTTTGCCAGGTACCCCCGTATGAAAACAGGCTGGTGGCATAATTCCTGGATCCTCCGACAAGTTTAACTCTCAGTTCCGGCTGTTGGGGAGGAAGCGCCGTGATGTAGTTTACGGCACCGTACATGTTGTTAGGGCCATACCGCAGCATGTCCGCACCCTTGTACACTTCTATAGCCTGAACGCGATCACTTAGCGGATTGTAATACGTACCGGGCGCGATGTACGGTGCCGGCGCCGCAGGTGAGCCGTCTTCCAGCAACAGGATCTTGCGGGATCGCCGTCCCCATGAACCGCGGATGCTGATGTTCGGTCGATTCGACAACCCCATGTCACCCACGATGTTGACCCCGGGTACCGTTTTCAAAACCTCTTCGGTATTGAGGGGATTGGTATTGCGGATGTCTCTTGGACTGATCGTGAAGTTAGATCCTTTGAAGTCGCTTCGGTAGTTCTGCGATGTTGCACTGACGATAATTTCGCTCAGACTCGTCGGACTGACCGACAAAGCTATCGTGCCGAGCTCTGTTTGTGACGGCGACACCTGAAAGCTTTGCGTCAGATAGCCTAGAAAGCTAATGGTAACCTCCGCCGTTTCCCCGGAAACAGGAATCCGGAATGAACCGTTTCGGTCGGCGACGGTACCGGCACCCCCGGTGGCGACAATCTGAGCGCCAGCCATCGGTCCGCCTCCGGAAGCGTCCACAACGCGACCGGTCACTTCGTATTCAACCTGGGCTTCCGACGTCGCTACAGCCAGCACCACGCCCAGACAAAGCAGTAAAATTTTCATTTTTAATTAATTCCTTGTTGTCATATCGGTCAACGAGGAAGCCGAAGACTCAAAGAGCCCCCGGCTTCATTGTCAACCAACAATTATTCTGAACCGTCGCTCTCCATCACCGCAAGGGTGTAGGAGGCGACATCTCTACCCTGTTCAAGGCCCACCTCTGAATCGAAGGTCCAGTGAATACCACCGTACACTCTTGAGATGGCCGCCTCTTCCGCCCACTGCCTGAATATTTCTCCTTCTTCGGGGAAAATGTGTGAGAGCACTTCTGCCGCAGCAGCAGAAAACGTGCTGTGACCGGAAGTATAGCTGGGGAAGTTTGGTGTTCCCGCGATGGTCTTGAAGCTTGGGATCATCTGAATGGGGCGCGGATAGTGATAATAATACTTCGCGTCCCAGCAGCTTATACCGGCATCCTGCATAGCCATATTGAGGTATGCAAGTGTCCGTACCGTACGCAGCGGATTCATCTTATTCTTCACGATGTATTCAAACGCGATCGTATTCCAGTGACCCGGCGGCGTGTAGGTTCCCAGACCGTCCTGCCAATAGTTGGCAATGCGGCGTTTCTCCTCCGTCATATTGTTCTGATGCGCTATGAGGATTTCCACGTCAGCCTCGTATTCGGCAGAGCCGACGGCGGGCGGCGGACCGGGACGTGTAAGTTCAACATCAGGCACATTCCACATCTGCACCTTGCCGTAGAAGGGCGCGAGACCAACGGGGCGCTTGGGGATTTCCTGGTTTTCCCACGACCAGCCGTAGCGTTGGATCGCTGAGTCGCGGATCGAATCCGACACCGGCTTGTCCACCTGGGCCTTGTTCATTCCGTCACCGGCAGCGCGGGCAAGTGCAAGCTTCGCCACCTCGCTGCCCAGAAATTCGCCTGCGTCGACATCACTTTGAACCGCCTCCCCTGCCCACAAAAGGCTGGAGAGGTGCTCTTCGGCGCGCGATGCCAGGTAGTCCTTTTCAAGAGGGAAAAGCGCCGTGAGAATATCGCGTGAGACCGCGGTCACCACAGCAGCGCCGGAAGGATAAGACGGCAGGCTGTTGTCGCCATAGGCCGCTTCGATCGACGGGTCGACTTGCGAAGGTGCCGGTCGTTCATACTGAAATTTGTAGTGCCATGCTGCGATGAGTGCGTCGAATTGCGCGACGGTCATGTAGGCGAAGGCGCGACACGAGTACGCCGGATGGGCGAACGGAAACGGCGGCGGGCCGGAAGGATTCGCAGGGCTGGGCAGCGTATACGTTCCATCCGGGTTCGGACCGGGAATCAAATTGTATTTGGCCACGAGCTCCATCGCGATCTCCATCCACCGGATCGACGGGTTGTTCGTCCAGTAGTCGATGGCCGTACGTTGCTGAGAACTAAGGCCCGACATTGCGTCTTTGAGATCGGCTAATTCAGCCTGGTATTCCGCAGAGCCTGCATCGGCAGGCTCGGGTATCTCAATCTGGTCGGCCGCGTTCAGGATGATGGGCGACCAGCTTCCGCCATTCGGGTCGAGCGATGCGTATTGATAATGCGAATAACTCATGTTGATGGGCAACTCCCGATCGCAGGATACGACGAAGAGCATGCCGAGGCATACGCCGAGAAAAGATAGGGTGTATCTCTTTTTCATAGTGTGCAAGCTTGAGGGGTTAAATTTTAAACTGGTAGGTGAGGCCTGCGCCGATGTTCGTAAACTTGCCCATGTTTCGGCCACTGACGCACTGTGAATAATACGCCAGTACACCGAAGCCCTTAATGTTCGGGAAGAAATACTGGGCATTCACGCCTACTTGTGCCACTCCCACTTTGTTCGTAGGCTGCGCCGCGTTATACGCACGTATGTCGTCACCGCTGAGACATTGCGTAGCGTTATACAAGGCTTCGACGTGAAACGCGTGGTCGAAGAACCATTTACCGGCAACCACCTGGAAGTTGGTGGCGTTGGGCACGTCCATCCAGGCCGTGTAGAAGCTGCCATTGTTGTAGTAGTAGTCGCGCTCCGCCTCGGTCTCGCCGCGCCACAGGTATGCAAACGAACCGCGGGCGTAGAAGCCGTTATTCCATTCGTACTGCACGATGGCCCGGCCGCTCACTTCCGGAGCGCCAAACCCAAGGCTATAGGGCAGGTAGTCGGAAAGGTAATTGGTCATCGGTGTCGAGTAACCGACAGCCCCGACGAGCGCCAATTTTCCACCTTCCATTTCCTTATTGAGGAACCGGTATTTGAGTACCAGTCCGAGATCCTGAAACCCTTTCGCACCTTGAAATTTGCCTCCATTCGGTTCGTCGGATTTCGTACGAACATAGGGTGTAGAAACGATCAGGTTGAGGTTATCCATAATGCCTATGGCGATCATGGGTAGAATGGTAGTCCGGCGTACGGTCGCGATGGTCGCGTTCGTGCGCAGGTTGGTTCCTTCCCAGTATTCGTCAAAGGAACCCTGATCGTACATTATGGCGAGACACGACTCGCGCTGCTTCATCATTACCGCATCAGTAGGTGTTTGCGCCTGGAGGAGCCCGCTGCCTGCAATGAGGCACACTCCCACCAGCAACAGTCTGGTATGGTTGTTCATAATTAGGGGGTTATTCAAAGTCTAAATCAATGGCTATGCGTCGTGTTCCTATACGAACACAGGCATACGCATCCAGCAACAGGCAATAGCCCATCAGTGGGTGTATCTGTTATGGAAACAGAAAATGGTTAGGAGAGAATTGAGTTGGGTGGCGGCGATACCACTTCGCTGGCCATCTTGATTATAGCTACGGCGAGGCCAGCGTATAGCAAGGTGCGGCTCCAGCCGTCGGCCGTAATAGACTCCGACAGGGATGGTGTGTTGAAGTCCTTGACCAGTTTACTCACGAGGTCGTTGCCGGCCTGTGAGGAACCTTCGGCATCGGTGGATATGCGCGCGTATTTTTTAAACGCCTGCGCCAGGTGGTGTTTCTTTTCGTTCTTAACGCAAACAACGTATAGGGTGTCGTTCTCGAATTTTTGCTTTACGAGTTCGTAGAATTCGCCGTTGTGTTCAAAGGCTCCATGTGCGCGATCGAAACCGCGGCTTTGGCTTTGAATCGGATAAGGGATGTTAAGCGGAATCTTGAATTCGAACGTTTCCAGTTCGGAGTAGTTGCCGGAATCGAGTCGTTGTGTGAGCGTAGTTTTCGCGGAATAGTCCAGCCCCCAAAAGAAAATGTAATAACCACCCACGTTGAATAGGAATACAACCAGGAGTAAGATGGCCAGTACCTTTTTCACAAGAGGTTGGGGGCGTTGTGCGGTTTGCTAATTACGAAAAATATAGCAGGTGGGCAAATACCACCTCAAGGGTGAGTGCGTGGGCTGTGCCGCCGGGCCCAACTGAAATCGACGCAAAAAACGCAGCTAACGCCCTACTTTGAGAAAATGGCCTTTACGCGATTCATAAAGTGACGCCGCTTGAGCGTGACTTTATGCTCGTCGAAATATTGGATCTCGAGGCCAATCTGGATCTTATACACGGTGATTCGGTCGGTGGAAAATCGTTCCAGTACCCTACCCTCCGTGCCATCGGGTAGCAGGACAATATCGTGTCTCCCAGGTTTCATGGTTGTTTGGTCGGGAGGTCACCTTGACCTTCCCTTTTTTTCCCTGGGGGTTGGTAATCTTGGGTTTCCGGGCTGTGGGGACCCGGTTTGGCTTTTAATACCCTGGCGGACCGCCGTGTGACCGTGTTCTTCGAAAGTAAGTCAGTTTTTTTGCAGAAAAGGCCAAAATTGCCGCTGTTGCCGCAAACAAAGGATAAGGTTCGGGCTATTGGAAAGCCCTGATCGCTGCACATGAGCACGATGCTGACAACTGCTGTCAACCCTATTGCACGGCGATTGCAGAGCCTGTAACGTTGCGGATATGACAGGGCTTCCGGCAAAGATCAGCGACGAATTTAACGCCCGGCACATGGAAATGGTGTGGGAGGAGTTGCGCGTGAGGTTTGGATTCAACGTTGCAACATGGAAAAGGATGTTCCGGAACGAATTTTCGAAACAGCCCCGCAACGTAACCGAGGTAGAGTTTTTCCTCATCTTCGGCAACCGAAACATCAACGACCTGCTCAACCGCTTGCTGTGCCGGAGGCTCAATCATCCCACGTTTAACGCCCTGGTGTTTTATGTCATTGAGCGATCGGGTCAGCCGTCGAGCAAAGCGAGTTCAGGGTATTCGAATCGCCGCGCTACTTCGGGTTGATTCTTATCCTCCACCCTTCTGTCGGTGATCATTTTTGAGATGGTGTATGCATCCATAAGATTGCTATCGATAGGTTGACAAAGAGCGAGCACGTCATCCTTCGTGAGGCGGGATCCAACCCAATCCTGTTCGTATTCTTTGGGGATGATGACGGGCATTCGCTTTTTGCTGTTATGGATTTTTTCCATCAACGTATTGGCGCGGGTGGTGAGTACCGTGTAGGTCTGAAGTACCTCGCCGGTCTGCCGGTCGGTCCACGAACTCCAAAGTCCCGCAAGTGAAAAAATAGGTTCTCCGGGAAGGTATACGAAGTAGGGGTACTTCGTCTTTCCGCCGTTGAACCACCGCCATTCGAAAAATCCAGTGCACGGAATGAGACACCTTTTTCCATCAGCGGCCGCGTCGCGGAATGCGGGTTTGTCGAACATTTCCTCACTGACGGCATTCAGCGTACGAACGCGTATGGACTCTGCCTCCTTTGGCGACTTCACCCACCAGGGAATGAGCCCCCAGGTGACCGACTGAAACATACCCGGTGATGCCGAAGTAATGACCGGCGACGCCTTGAAGTCGAACCCGTTTTCATAATACATCGGCTCATAGTCGAACGGCATGGTAGCGCGGTACCTGTCGATTAAGGCGTCCTTCAAGGCTACATCCTGTTTGTGATAACACATATCGCGTGTGGGTTACGTGATTCGTACCTTTTGTTCTCCAAAATTGTAGAAATTCCTTCCCAGCGCTAACAGGTTATTATGGGTTTCAGGCCTGTTTGGCAACTGGCACACGATTTCTAACTACCCTACAAAACTAAACAACATATAGTTATGGGTAGCATCTTGTATATCGTAGCTGTCGTGCTGGTTATAGCATGGCTCATTGGTTTCCTTGGATACTCGGCAGGTGGGTTGATCCACATCCTGCTGGTCCTTGCGGTAATTTCCGTGCTGGTAAGCATCATCCGGGGTCGAAGCGTTTGACACCGAAATCAGACCTGGAATGATCGTCGTTCCCCCGGATGATGGTCATTCTTTTCTTTTTGTTTTGTGACCCACCATTCCTATGAGCGCCGCTGCTGATTCTACGCCGTTTTACCAGAAGCTGGCGTTTAACTTATTGACTCTTGTTCTGCTGGGCAGCATTCTATACGTAGGACAGAGTATTCTCATTCCACTGTTTTTTTCCGTACTGCTCGCCACGCTCCTGTTACCGATTGTGATGTTTCTCAGGTCGTGGAAGATTCCGCACCCCGTCGCCATTATCCTTTCCCTCCTGCTGGCCATGGCGGTGATCCTGGGTATGGCCTATTTTCTGTCGCGGCAGATGGTTACGTTCTTTCAGGATATCGACGTCATAAAAGAACGACTCAACGAACTGTTCTCCTCAATCCAGGGCTGGATACGGGAAAATTTCAACGTCAATGTCCGTGAGCAGCAGGAGTACATCGAAGAAACCAAGGAGAAAGTAGAGGCGGAAAAAATAGTAGGCGCGACCGTTGTTTCGCTTACGACCTTCGTTTCATATCTCGTGCTCCTTCCGGTGTATACCTTTTTACTGCTTTATTATAAGGAGCTGATCAAGCAGTTCTTCATTTTTGTGTTTCGCAACGACACCGAGGACCAGATTCGCGACGTACTGCATGAATCGCGGATGGTCTCCCAAAGTTTCATTCTTGGACTTCTTATAGAAGTCGTGATCGTCTTTACGCTAAACTCGACAGGATTTCTCATCCTGGGGATCAAGTATCCGCTTTTCCTGGCGCTTGTTGCAGCCCTGCTAAACCTGGTGCCCTACATCGGCATGCTCGTCGCCAATGTATTCTGCATGCTCATTACGCTCGTGTCGTCGGAGAATATGTCTGACGTGTTGTGGGTCGCGGTGGTATTGGCCCTCGTTCAGTTTATCGACAACAATTTTCTAATGCCCTTTATTGTGGGATCGAAAGTACGTATTAACGCGCTTGCCACATTGCTGGGCATCCTGGTGGGCGGTGCGCTGTGTGGTGTGCCGGGCATGTTCCTCGCTATTCCCAGCATTGCGGTGTTGAAGGTCATCTGCGATCGGGTCGAACCGCTGAAACCGTATGGCATCCTGGTAGGCGACAATGTCGATCCACCCCGACTGGTGTTCCGAAGGTTGAGGTTTAGAAGGAAAAAGCCATAAAGCAGACCTGCGGTCGCTTTATGGCTTCGCCAAAAATCGTTTACGCCTGCTTCACTGTAAATCGTCCGAGGCCCAGGTCCGAAGGCCAGGCTCGCCGTAAAGCGACCTCAGGCCAGGTTCACCGTAAAGCGACCGCAGGTCAGGCCCGAAGGCCTGCTTTACGGGGTTAATTCAAGCACCACTACCGAGAACGGAGGCAGGGTCACGGTGAGGTCGTCACCGCGGAGCCGGGCGCCGTTGAACGCGGCGGGGGCAACCTTGTTCGGGTTGTCGAAGGTGTTATGATCCTGCAGCTTTGCAGAGCGGAGGATCGATCCGGTAACTTTCTTATAGTTGCCGCCGAAGAAGCTAACAGATACTTCCTGCGCATTGCGGGCGTCTACGTTCACCAGCGACACGTGGGTCCTTCCCAGGCTGTCGGTTGAAGCCGACGCCCATACGGCCTGAAGCTTTTCACCGTTGAGGGTGTAGTCGTTGGATTTCACGGAGATCGGAAGCAGCTTGGCATCCTGGTGTACGTTGTACATCTTCATTACATGATACGTCGGCGTAAGGATCATTTTTTCCTCGTCGGTCAGTATCACGGCCTGAAGTACGTTAATCGTCTGCGCCAGGTTGGCCATCTTCACCCGCTCAGCGTGGTTGTTGAAGATATTCAAAGTAGCGCCGGCCAGGATGGCATCGCGCATGGTATTTTGCTGATAGAGAAACGCGGGATTGGTACCGGGTTGCACGTCATACCATCCGCCCCACTCATCTACCACCAGGGCTACGCGTTTGTTGGGATCATACTTGTCCATGATCGTGCTATGACGGCGTATCAGCTCGTCCATAAACAATGCCGACTTCATGGTCTTGAAATACTGTTCTTCGGTGAACTCGGTATCTGAGCCCTTATTGTTCCAGTCGATGACAGAATAGTGGTGCAAGGCAACGCCTTCGAGCATGTTGTGCGGAATGTCGCGCATCAGCACTTCCGTCCAGTGGTAGTCGCGCGAGTTGGCACCCGAAGCGATCCGGTATGTACTTCTGGGAAGGAACGTAGCATACTGCCGGTAGATGTTTGCGTAGTACTCTGCGGTCATGTTTCCACCACAACCCCAGGTTTCGTTACCGACGCCCCAGTACTTCACGTTCCAGGGTTTTTCACGACCGTTTTCCATACGCAACTCCGCCATCGGACTTCCCTTATCGACGTTTACGTACTGTTCCCAGTCGATTAACTCCTGCACCGTTCCGCTGCCCACGTTGGCCGACAGATAAGGCTCTGCGCCAAGCAGCTCACACATGTCGAGAAAATCGTGCGTACCGAAGCTGTTGTCTTCCGATACGCCACCCCACCAACGGTTGATCATCGAGGGTCTCTGATCTTTCGGACCAATGCCATCCTTCCAGTGATAGGTGTCTGCAAAACATCCACCAGGCCAGCGCAGGTTCGGGATCTTGAGCTCCTTTAACGCCTGCACAACATCATTTCTCACACCCTTCGTATGGGGTATCGTCGTATTATCCTCGCCCACATAAAATCCGCCATAGATACAGCGGCCCAGGTGTTCGGCGAAGTGCCCATAGATGTGGCGACTTATCGTGGTTTCGCCTTCAGAAGCACGGACTATGATTTTGTTTTGCGCACTGGTGACGAGGCTAAAGCCCACCAGGAAGGTAGCAAGGATGACGGTTGGGTTCAGGTATTTCATCTTCGTAACTGATTGTTGGATACACACTACAGCGGGCTAAGGCCCGTAGGAAGATGCATCGACCCCCACTTGCAGGGAGGCCATGCGTGTCCCAGCGGGTGAATTTACACTTTAGTTATTTATAAACTGTATCATTTACACTTATTTTTTCGAATGGGCGTTGGCGAAAGTATTAACGGGCCAGCTACGGGCAGCGGGCGACCGTGGCGCCGCCCCGGCTAGATGAATTTCACACCGTTCGACTGAAGTTTGCTATAGCGATCGCTGTCGAATACATAATAAAAAGCGCCCTTGCGCGACGATTCCTTTTCTTTCTCTGCCAACTTGTTCAGGATGCCGAGCGACAAAACTTTCTTGGTGAAATTTCGCTTGTCGAGCGGGGTTTCATAGATGGCTTCATACAAACTCTGCAGCTGGGGGAGGGTAAACTTGGTCGGAAGCAATTCAAACCCTATCGGGTGGTTCACCACTTTTTCCTGGAGGCGTTTCCGCGCGCGCTCGACCATCTTATTGTGATCGAAGATCAGCTGCGGTACCTCGTTCAGCGGAAACCACCTCGCTTCGTGTTCCAACTGCATTTGAGTGCTGTAGTCCTTCTTGTTGATCAATGCAAAGAAGGCGATGGAGATCACGCGGCCGGCCGTATCGCGCTGCACGTCACTGAAGCATCCCAGCTGCTCCATGTAGATGTTTTCCATGCCGGTGAGCTGGTGAAGAACGCGGACAGCCGACTGCTCGGCACTTTCCGTCCCGCCGACGAATCCTCCCATCAGGGACCACTTACCTTTTTCTGGTTCAAAGCCCCGCTTGATTAAAAGCGCCTGTAATTTGTTGCCATCGAAACCAAAAATGATACAATCAACAGCGACGAGTATCCGTTCGTGCTTTTCGTACAAATCCAGTTTCATTGCTATTTGTTGGGTTTATCGGAGTACTCGCCAAGATACCTACTTTTCAGCGAGTATACCGCCGGCGCAAGGTGCAAATTAGGGAAACACGCGTACACGGCAACGCTGGTGGAATAGGGCTAAGATAGCCGGATTGGGATATTTTTGTCCGAGTGGGGAAAAAATTACCTGGTACCCGGCTCCAACAAACACGGCTTTGCGCATTTGGAGCACGCTTTCACCGCCACGGAGGATAGCATGATCTTTTCTTTGGTATGGGCAAAAATAATTGCATGCCAAACACAACCAAACCGCGTCGGTTCTGGCGGATTCTGCTGGCGACTCTGGCAATACTCCTCGTCTGTGCCGTGGGCGTGGTCGTTTACGTCTATCTGAACTATGAATCCATCATACGCGACAGGCTGGAGCGGGCGCTGCCTGAAACCCTGTCGGTCGACTTCCGGGCGCTTGCCGTAGATCCGCTTGCGGGACGAGCGGCGCTCGATAACGTCACGGTACTCTATGGTCAGCCCGGCCATACCGAACGATACCACTCATTGAAGATCGACCACCTCGAGGCCCGGGGCATTGGAATAACATCGCTGCTTTTCCGCGACCGCCTCGCTATCGATCGGCTTACCATTCGTGGCGGCCAGCTTGTCATCGACAACGTCTTGTTACATGACACAACGGAAACCTCCTCAAAGGGGCCCGAAGGCAAACTTGCGCGGATCGATATTAAGGCATTTCATACCGATAGCCTGAAGTTCCTGTTGAAAGGCGACTCCAATAACGTATGCTCGTTGCAGGCAGGCTTTCTCATCCGCCACCTGGGTATCAATTTGAACGAGGCGCCACTGCAGCCTGCGGACGTCGCCTATGAAATTGTGAGCGTCTCCGCCGACAGTATTACGTACACACCCGAGGGCGGATCGTATCGCTATAGCATCGCGGGCATACAATACGAAAATCAGAACCTATTTCTGGACGCCATTATCCTCAAGGCGGTTCATCCGAAATACGAATTCGCACACCATGCGGGAAAACAAATCGATGTATTTGATCTTGAGGTCGACTCGATTCGCATTACCCGCGTGCCCATGCCCCACATCGGCGATAGCCTCATAGAAGCCGATCGTATCGTCATACACCAACCTGCGCTCCACGTTTTCCGCGACCGCAGGATGCCTTTTATCAAAGATCACACTGAACCGCTTCCGATGGTCCGCCTTCAGAACCTGCCCTTCACCGTGCGGCTGGGTACAATCGACATCGCTAATGCCACGATTGTATATGAAGAGTTCCCGGAAGAAGGAACAAAAAGCGGAAGCATTGTATTTGATCATCTTTATGCACGGTTCGAGGGGATCGACAATCGGGATACCGGGTTCAACCGGTTTATCAACCTTGATGTGAATACCCGCTTTATGAAGTCCGGCCTGCTCAAAGCGCGGTTTGCTTTTCCGCTGAACCCTCAAAATCTATACTATGCAGAAGGGACGCTGGACAATATGGAGTTAACGCAACTCAACCCCACTCTCGAAAACCTCGCCAAGGTTCGCGTTGCTTCCGGCACGATGAACACCATGCATTTTAACTTCGACTACAACGACGATGAATCGGACGGCTCCGTGATGATGCTTTACGAAAACCTGGAAATGATAGCGTTGAAAGACAAAGAAGAGGCAAAGGAAAAGGATGGATTCAAATCTTTCATCCTGAATGTCCTCTTCGCTAAAAAGAATAAGAAGGACGAAGTGCGGACAGCCAAGCGGGACGGCACGATTGCCTTCGAACGCGACAAGAAGCGATCGATATTTAACTATTGGTGGAAGTCGCTCGCCACGGGGATTAAGTCGGGGAATAGTATTAACGAGATCCTGGATGGAGGGAAGTAGGGGCAGAGGCAGAGGCAGAGGCAGAAAAAAAGAAGGGACGTCATATTCAACGTCCCCCTACTGGTTACTGAAGTAACATCCTGGTTACATCAGAGACTTCTGAGTTCTTCGATGATTTCTTCCCGTGATTTGCCGATGCGTTTCTGCAATCTGCCGATGAACTCATCCTCCTTGCCCTCAACGTACGTGAGATCGTCATCTGTGAGATCGCCGTACTTTTGTTTTAGTTTTCCCTTGACAACATTCCAGTTGCCTTTCAAATTCAGCTTGTCCATTGGATATATTATTTGTTTATCGACGTAACACATAGAAAAAGTATGCCAGCTATGGGAGTGTTAGAATAGACGCATTTTAGGATCATGCGTTGTGGAATAACCGCAACCGGACGGATAGAAACTTCCCCGCCAATGGCGAAAATAAATCTTTATGCTACTGTAAAATACGGAGAACGATAATTCCGGCGAGGGATGCGGCGCCGAAGCTCAGCAGTGTGCCTATGAGTACATACTCGGTGAGCTGGCGGTCTCCGGCTTGCCGTAGATCGCCAAAACGGAATATGGATTTTGCGGCAAGCAGAAAGCCTACACCCTGCCAATGTCCGGCGGCGATGAATCCAAACACAAACAAGCGCTCGAGCATACCGATGTAACGGCCGGCATTTTCGAGGGAGGGCGCATGATCCTGCGGAATCGAAGTGGCCCAGGGTCTCATGAGCTGCGCGATGGCGATCGAAGTGGGTTGTGTGATGAAGTATATCGACGTTACGTACAGTACCAGGTGCGGAGACGCGATCCATGGCGAAAGATCAGGACGCCCGGAGATATACCAGGCAACTCCAACGATTACGATGAGATGCATCACCTGGTCGGCAAGAAACCACGTTGTACGATTACCTTCACGTTGCGCATACACACGCGCCGCGTCGATAGCCAGGTGGCTCAACGCCACGATGAGCATGAACGGCCACACTGAAAAATCCTGCAACAGGATCAGGACCAGCAGGCCGTGAATGAGCGCGTGAACATATAACACCCAGGAGGCGGCCTTCTCTTGCTCTTTGTGCGCCACCCAACGCTTCGGCTGCAACAGGAAGTCACCGAGGAGGTGAGCCAGTACAAGTTTGGCCAGTACGATGGTCATGACAGGCGTTGGCTAAGTTTTTCGCGAAAGGCGGATTCCATCAGCAACATTTCCTCCACGTGTGCTCTCTTGTAACGGCCGCTTGCGGAGTTCTGTTCGATGTTCAGCATGGCGGCAATCTCCTGCTGACTGAGATGAGGGTGCTTCAGCAAAGTGTTCATGAGTTCTCCGGAGGTTATCGACCAGCTGTTCATGGCAATCAATGCCAGTCGAAGATACAGGTTTATTTCCTGGTCGAACTCCGGCCATGGCGAGCGGACCGCGAGGTTCACCTTCTCGCGCTTACTCTTCTCGAATTGTTCCCCTGAGTTGACAAACGCCGATCCGTTGCACTCGCTGATGCGCGGGGCGTCGGAGTCCTTCTCTCCTATCCCGATGGCCATGCGTACATCGATAGACGCAACGCGTTTGTCGTCCTCATCGGGCGGTACCGACCTGACGACGGCCTTGATGCGCATCGCCGCGGACAGGGCCGTCAGCGGATCCGTTATCCCTACCTGAAAGCTGTCGCCGCGATAAATCTCCCAGGTACCCGGCGTCGGCCCCCACTCTTCCAATAAAGCCTTAAGCGGTTTCAGCCAGGCCTGCTGATCCGACAAAGCCCGTGAATTGATAATATCCCCCGTAATGACGGCAATCATAACATAATTATCGTCAAAAGTAAGGATATTATCAAATATCGCTGATAATAACGATAATAAAGAATATCGTGGATAAAAGCGATAAAACCTGCCTGGGAGTTACTGCACTCCTATTCTATACAGGCGGCCCTGGTCGGTCACGGCATACAATGCGCCGTCGCTGCCCTGGGTGATGTCGCGGAAGCGTTGTCTTTCGTCTGCCAGCAGGCGTTCCTCACCCACGACCTTATTGTCTTCGATGACCAGGCGGGCGATATGCGCACTGCTGAGGCCGCAGATGAACAGGTTGTTCTTCCATTCGGGGATCGCATCGCCACTGTAGAACGTGGTGCCGCTGGGGGAAAGCACGGGGTCATAGTAATAGACCGGCTGTTCCATACCCTCCTTCTGCTGGATAGCATCTCCGATGCGATCGCCGCGGTATTCGATGCCGTAGGTGATGACAGGCCAGCCGTAGTTCTTGCCGGGCTGGATCAGGTTCACCTCATCGCCGCCACGGGGACCGAACTCGGTTTCCCACAGGTCGCCTGTCTCGGGATGGAACGCCAGCCCCTGAACGTTACGGTGACCGTACGACCAGATTTCCGGCAGGGCATCGGCTCTACCTTCGAAAGGATTGCCGGGTGCGGGTTGTCCATCAGGTGTAATGCGGACAATCTTACCTAACCCTGTCTTGAGATCTTGCGACAACGGGCGGGTTTCCATATCGGATCGTTCGCCGGTGCTTACGAAGAGGTTACCGGTCTTATCGAAGAGTATGCGTCCTCCATAGTGGAGGGAGCTTCTGTGTGCGGGTTTGGCCTGGTAGATAACCTGGACGTTCTCCATCGTCTTTTCGTCGTCAGCCAGGCGGCCTTTGGCAACAGCGGTGAGGTTGCCACCCTGCGTTCTTTGCGAAAACACCCAGTACACCATCCTGTTGTCCGGGAAATTCGGGTCGAGGGTGAGCCCCAGGAGCCCGCCCTGCTGAGCCGAGTTCACTTCCGGCAGTCCGGTTATCGGCTCGCTCTTGGTGCCGTCGGGCGACACGATCCGCATGGTGCCTGTCTTTTGGTTGACAAGAAAGCGACCGTCGGGAAGCTGGACGATACCCCAAGGCTGATCAAGGCCGTCGGTCACGACCCGTGCCTCATAGGGCGTGGTGGTCTTGACCCCCGGCGCGCGGGTTTGTCCTGGAAACGCGGGTTTATAGTCTGTGTTCGGGTCCTTTGTTTCCACAGGCGGCAGCGGGCCGTCGGCCGGTGCTGTCGACTGATCCTGTCCTGAGGATTCATTGCGGCTACAGGAAACAAGTATGCCTATGCCCAAAAGGCACATAACAGCTAAATGCTTTTTCATAGTTGGGGAATTAGTAACACCATTTGAAAGGGACCGGCCTAAATCTAGCAATAATCCCGAAGGAAAAACAAGCAGGAAAGGACGGAGTGAGAGAGGGAGAGTGAGAGTGAGAGTGAGAGCGAGTGTGAGAGTGGGTGTGGGTGTGAGGAAGAGAGGCCACAAAAAAAAGTGAGCGTAAGACGGGGCGTTTTTCGCTCCCACACTCACGCTCACCCTGTGGTTGTACTCCGTACGGGAATCGAACCCGTGTTGCCAGAATGAAAATCTGGTGTCCTAACCCCTAGACGAACGGAGCAACTTATTTGCGCGGCGAATCAAATAGCGCGACCGTAAACGATTGCGCGTTGTAGTTTCGCTTCCTTTGCGCGTACTTCGGCAGCGGCAGGGCTGTCGAAAAGTGTCGCAAAGATAGCCCGCGCCAACCTAATTGCAAACCGGTGCAATACATTTTTTAGTTCCAAACCCCGTAATTTCAGCTGTTTTCATTGGTTTTGGAGCCCCGGTCGTTTATTTTTGGCTCCCGTAATTTTAACCCTTAGCGCACAATGACTAAAGTAGGTATCAATGGATTTGGCCGTATCGGTCGCCTTGCTTTCCGCGCTGCGATCCAGCGCAACGACATCGAGATTGTAGGTATTAACGACATCGTCGACCCGGAGTACATGGCATACATGCTCAAGTACGATTCGACGCATGGTCGCTTCAATGGAGAAGTCGAGGCAAAGGACGGCGGGCTGGTCGTCAACGGAAAAAAGATCCGCGTCACCGCAGAGCGTGACCCTGCCAATCTGAAATGGTCGGACGTTGGCGCCGAGATCATCATTGAATCTACTGGCCTTTTCCTCACCAAGGAGCTGGCACAAAAGCATATTCAGGCCGGCGCGCGCAAGGTTGTCCTTTCCGCCCCCGCCAAGGACGATACGCCCACCTTCGTTATGGGCGTAAACCACAAACAACTGAAAGCCGATCAGACGATCGTCTCAAACGCATCGTGCACGACAAACTGCCTGGCGCCGGTCGCAAAAGTGCTCAACGACAACTTTGGTATCGCCGAAGGCCTCATGAGCACCATCCACGCCGTTACGGCTACCCAAAAGACGGTAGACGGCCCCTCGCTGAAAGACTGGCGCGGAGGACGCGGTGCATACCAGAATATTATTCCTTCTTCTACCGGAGCTGCCAAAGCCGTAGCGCTTGTCATCCCTGAACTAAAAGGTAAACTCACCGGCATGTCGTTCCGCGTGCCCGTCGCCGACGTCTCAGTGGTTGACCTCACGGTACGCCTCGAGAAAGCAACGTCTTACGACGAGGTGAAGAAGGCGATGAAAGACGCTTCCGAAGGTGAACTCAAGGGCATCCTCGGATACACCGAGGATGATGTCGTATCCCAG
This sequence comes from Cyclobacteriaceae bacterium, assembly GCA_035304385.1. Lineage (GTDB taxonomy): Bacteria > Bacteroidota > Bacteroidia > Cytophagales > Cyclobacteriaceae > ZC4RG29. The sequence continues at coordinate 42,451 of DATGQD010000062.1, read as the reverse complement.
GATTTCCTCGGCGATCCCCGCACTTCCATCTTCGACGCCAAAGCCGGCATCGCGCTCAACCCGCACTTCGTAAAGGTTGTCGCCTGGTACGACAACGAATGGGGCTACTCCAGCAAGCTGATTGATCTGTTGCAGGAAGTAGCAAAGAACTAGGTGATTTTCGATTAGTGATTATCGATTTTAGATTTGAGATTTGATGGCCCTGAATTGGGCTGGCCCTCAGAGAGGGAGTTACGGCCTCACCCCATAAACTTCTTCGTGGTTGCAAATCCCAAATCAAAAATCGATAATCGCCAATCGATAATCCCCCTACCGTTCTCTTCCGATCACCGCTACAATCGCCTCACACGCCTCCGCGATCTCCTCTTCCGATATCGTCAACGGTGGCGCTATGCGGAAGCTGTTGGGGTGGGATAAGAACCAAAAGGTGATGATGCCTTTTTCCAGCAAACCCTGTACGATACGCTGAACGTCGTCGGCCGTTCCGAAGTCGATCGCCATCATCAATCCGATACGGCGCATGGCCTTAATAGCTGGATGGCGAAGCTGTTCTTCAAAGCGGCTGCCCTTGTGCTCGACCTGATCTAAAAGCCGCTCCTCCATAATCACTTCGAGGGTAGCCAAAGACGCCGCGCACGAAACCGGGTTCCCCCCAAAGGTGGTGATATGACCCAACATCGGGTCGTGCGCAAGGCACGCCATCATCTCTTTGTCGGCAATAAATGCGCCCAATGGCAACCCGCCACCAAAGGCTTTGGCGACGGTGAGGATATCGGGCACGATGTCGAATTGTTCAAACGCAAACAGCGTCCCCGTACGTCCCATGCCGCACTGGATCTCGTCGAGGATCAGCAAGGCGCCGGTTTCGTCACAACGCTTCCTTAGCTTCGCCATAAAGGAACGGTCGGGAATCCGTACGCCCGCGTCGCCCTGGATGGTTTCCATAATGACACACGCGGTGCGGTCGGTGATGTGGGACAGGTCGTCCGGATTATTGAATTCTATAAACGTTACGCCGGGAAGCAGCGGCCGGAAGGCGTTCTTCTTCGTCTCGTTGCCCGTCACACTGAGTGAGCCGTGGGTGCTGCCGTGGTACGACTTCCTAAACGCGACGATCTCCGTGCGGCCGGTGAACCGTTTTGCGAGTTTCAGGGCGCCCTCGTTTGCTTCTGTACCTGAGTTCGTGAAATAGCAACAGTTAAGGTTTGGCGGTAACAGGCCGGCGAGCTTTTTCGCGAGCAGGTTGGAGGGCGACTGAATGTATTCGCCGTATACCATAACGTGCAGGTGGCGGTCGAGCTGGTCACGGATGGCCTGGATCACTTTAGGATGGCGGTGCCCGATATGACTGACGCCAACACCGGAAATCAGGTCGAGATACCGACGCCCATCCGGCGTGTACAGATACGATCCTTCCGCGCGCTCGATGGGCAGCATGAAAGGCGAAGGCGTGGTTTGGGCCAGGTGTGTGAGAAAGGTTTCTCGGCTGAAATCCAAGGCGTGGTTTTTCCGAAATCTATGAAGACAGCCTATAAAAGCAAACGGCCTCGTATAGAGGCCGTCAAAAAATGAAACTAAATTAAACCCGATTTCAGCAAGCTAAAAAAATGGTCTTAAGGATGTTATCTTCCCTGGAATGCCTTGTTACGGGGTTCGTCTTCATGAGCCTTGCGGCGTCAGTGAGTTCCCCAGGGAAAATTTTTACCACTCCGACCACTCGCCGAAATCCGGCCGCGATGATTCTTGCTCTTACGCTGTAGTCCATCGCACTAGTTGAAGTACGATACGAACTTCGGCATTGCGTGGGAACTAAATAAATCGTTTAGTGCAAAGACCCTACATCGGTAGGCTCTTTAATACGTTTCGGAACCTGAACACAGGTGCGGCCCGTCGGATGCCATTGACCGGCATCATCCGCCGTTGGTCGACACTTTTGAAATGGGTTGTTCTGATTTAGCCGCAGGAAGTCGGGGAAATACGATGGGTGACCCGGTAATCCTTACATTCAAACGCGGTTTTTTCTCCTCAAATCTTGTCTTTGTGGAGCTTGAGAAACTCAATTACCTCCTTCCGGACGTCCCGTTCGCCGGCATTATTGGGGTCGGATGTGACTATTGCGGTGAACAATTCACTGACCACAGAAGGTTGGAAGCCGAGTCTGTTTGCATAGATGGTCGCCACCTCCAATTCTACGTCCTCCACCACACGGTCTAAGTAGATCATATGTACGAGGTGGTACACGGCTTCCAGTTTGTCGACCTTGTCGAGAGAAAAAGAGATAGTAGAAATGTCTTTGGACGACCGGCTCAGGTCATCGGGGTTGATTCGCAGCTGTACGCCCCATTTCAGCAGGCAGCGAATGTAGCGGCTTTCGATCTGATCCTGCTCCAGGAAAAGGGCAAGTATGTTGAAATAGCTTTCGCGAACGGATTCAAGCTGGTCTTTGCTAAGCTCTGTTGCCATCATCTCAGGGTTCAAACCTGGCCTTTTCAATAAAAATAGGGAATCGCCGCAAAAACTCCACACCATTTCCGGCCCGAAACCGGTTCCTTCTGTATCTCGTGCGTGGTATCGATAACTTTACCGGAAATGGTGACTAATACCGGCAATACCGAGCCCGATCGGCTGTAATGTCTTTGCCCCGTGCGGCAGCCTTCGACAGGTCTTCGCAACCGCTCCGATACCGGGAACTTCTGAATTTGGACATCGCCCGCAGGTGGTAGGGTTCAGGGTTGGCGCCGCGCAGCGTTATCGCCCAGTTGCAGTCGGTTATCGCTTCAGCATAATGCTGAAGGCCAATGTTCGCCTTTGCCCGGGCAATGAAAATGAAGTAGTAAATATCCGGAACATCCTTCGGGTCCATCACGACCTCGAACGCAGACCCGTACACATCCGTAAGATTCTGCTTGAACAGTTTCTTGCCCATCGTCAGGTAGTGCAACGCCTCCTCCTTATTGTCAAGGTTTTCCAGGTTGATCATAGCAATCTGGTACACGAGATCGAGGTTCCAGGGCTGCTGGTTGAGGAGTTGCTTCAACGGATTCAACGATTCGCCATAATGCCCGAGGTAATACTGACAGCTCGCGATCTTCTGCAGCGTTTCCATTCGTACCGGGCTCTCCTCATTGCCGAGGATGGTATAATAGTGCGCGGCACGCTCGAAATTCTTGTTATTGAATTCATGGTCAGCCTTTTTCCGCAATTCCGACAGCAGGCTATCCTGCGCAAATGTGAAGCGGAACTCAAAAGGCTCCTCTTTTTTGAGTCCTTTGATTACGGTAAACGCTTCGTTGAATTGTCCCGCGTCAAACAGCGCGTTCACCCGCTCTAATTGCCGGCTGTTTTCGCGCCATTGTTCGGCCTGGCGCAAGTCGATTATGTAATTGACGGTGTGCACCATAGCGAAGCACAATCCGGACAGCATCAGGAAAACGAGAAAGGCCAGCGCCTGAACGCGATAGTAGTTTCTGTCGATGCGGTACGTCGACGTCTGTGCGCGACGGTATGCATAGTAGCGGCGCTTTCGTACCTCACGCCAGTATTCGTAAGAGAACTCATCCAGCGTGTCGGGATCCAGCCAGGAATCGTATTTCGCCTTCTTTATAGGATCTGACAGGACATGATAGGCCTCGTTCACCATTTTGAACTTCTCCTCCGCCTCCTTATCTCCCGCATTCCTGTCGGGATGGTACAGCATGGCCTGCCGCTTGTATGCCGCCCTGATCTCGGTGGAACTGGCATTCCGATCGATATCGAGTATGGCGTAGTAGTTAATCACGGCTTAACGGGTTGTATGTATTTAACGCATTATAATATAAAAACTTTTCGCCGGGCAACCGTATAACGCGGCGAAAATAAAAAGTAACCGGGAAAAAGTATAAAAGGTGAAAAGCCCCCGTTTCAAGCCGGGAGGCGGTGTGCAATCCTGGATTAAATTCCCTCTTTGGGAAGGCTTTTTACAGGGTTTCGATTACCAGGTTGTGATTCGTATAGATGCAGATGTCTGCAGCGATGTGGAGGCTTTCGGTAACGATGGCCTCAGCCGATAATGAAGGCGCATGTTTCTTTAGGGCAACCGCGGCGGCCTGCGCATACATGGCGCCAGAGCCAATGGCCGCAACCTGGTTGTCGGGTTCAAGGACGTCGCCGGTACCGGAGATCACCAACAACTCGGTTTGTGATGCCGTTATGAGCATTGCCTCGAGCCGTCTGAGAAAACGATCCATTCTCCAGTCCTTCGCCAACTCAATCGCAGCGCGCTTCATATTGCCACCATAGCTGTTGAGTTTTTCATCGAAGCGTTCCAGCAACGTGAACGCATCCGCCGTTGACCCCGCAAATCCAACAAGAATTTTTCCATCCTGAAGCTTACGAATCTTCCGCACATTGCTCTTCGCAACATAGTTGCCCATCGTCGCCTGACCATCCCCGCCAATGGCTACGTGTCCATCGTGGAGGACGGCTAATATCGTTGTGGAATGGATCTTCAATTATTTAACGCTTCAATTCTCCAACCCTTCAATTATTCAACTCTTCAACTCTTCAATTATTCAACTCTTCAACTCTTCAACTCTTCAACCCTTTCATATGAGTATCCTCACCGGGTCTTCCAGCAGCTTCTTTAATGTTTGCAGGAAGGCAGCGCCGGTGGCGCCGTCGACGGCGCGGTGATCGCAGGAGAGCGTGACCTTCATTACATTGCCCGGAACCACAACACCATTCTTGACGATGGCGGTTTCCTTGATGCCGCCCACCGCGAGGATACAGGCGTCGGGGGGATTGATGATCGCCGTAAATTCTTCGATACCAAACATCCCGAGGTTGGAGATCGTAAAGGTACTTCCTTCCCAGTCGGAAGGCTGCAGTTTTTTGTCGTGTGCCTTCTGTGCAAGGTCCTTGACTTCAGCGCCGATGTGGGATAGCGATTTGCTGTCGGCAAAGCGCACGACAGGCACCACAAGTCCATCCTTCACGGCCACTGCCACACCGATATGAATGTGTTGATTCTTTCTGATCTTGTCGCCCAGCCAGGAGACGTTGACGTCAGGGTGCTGGCGTATAGCCGCAGCGGTAGCCTTTATTACGATGTCATTGAACGAAAGCTTCACCGGGCTCACTTCGTTCATACTCTTCCTCGCCTGTACCACCTTGTCCATGTTGATCTCCATGGTAAGGTAGAAGTGCGGCGCGCTGAACTTGCTTTCCGAGAGCCTGCGCGCAATGGTCTTCCGCATTTGCGATACGGCGACTTCTTCCGAACGCTCCTCTCCCACTACGGTGGGCAATACTACGGGCGCACCTGCCTTGGCAGCCGATGCGGGTTCCGCTTCCGGCTTGTAGTTCTCGATGTCTCTTTTGATAATGCGGCCCTGGTCTCCGGTGCCTTTGACACGCGACAGGTCGATGCCCCTTTCCCGTGCCATGCTGCGCGCCAGCGGTGACGCTTTCACCCGATCCCCTTCAGACTCGTCCGCGCTTTCGGCCGGTGCGGCTTTTTGCTCCTGCTCCGGTGCTTTAGCTTCCGCCTTTGCGGGCTCGGCTTTTTCGTCTGACTTGCCATCGGCCTTTTGCTGATGCGCCTTCAGCAGCGTCTGCCAATCGGCATCCTTCTCACCGATGATGGCCAGGACACCGTTGACGGGTACAGCCTGGCCGGCTTCCGCACCCTGGTAGAGTAACGTGCCCTCGGAGTACGATTCGTAGTCCATGGTAGCCTTATCGGTTTCTACCTCGGCGAGTAGCTCGCCCGACTTCACCGTTTCACCCACCTTCTTATGCCACGCGGCGATCACACCTTCATCCATGGTGTCGCTCATCTTGGGCATCAGTACGATCTCGGCCTTTATGTTAGAAGTATCGATTGCCCTCTCCGATTTCTTTTCGGCTGCGGCGTCCGCTACCTCGTCTTTTGGTTTGTCGGCCGCCTTACCGCCGTCGTCGCCAGAGGTGCCCGCGCTTTCCAATAGCGCCTTGTAGTCCTCACCCTTCTTACCCACCACGGCCAGGACGTCGTTTACCTTTACGGCCTCACCTTCCTTGGCGCCGAGGTACAATATGGTGCCATCGTTATACGACTCGTAATCCATTGTGGCTTTGTCCGTTTCGATCTCGGCCATGAGCTCACCGGATTTCACCTGGTCACCTACCTTTTTATGCCACTTCGCGATGACACCTTCCTCCATGGTGTCACTCATCTTGGGCATCCTGACGATTTCTGCCATTGATATTGAGCTGGTATGTAAAGACTGGAATTAAGTAAACATCGCCAAAAATAGGGTGAAATAGGTCGATATTCAAGCGGACGCAACCTACAGGGGAATATTTCCAATCAAAAGCTCATACTGCCAGCCACCCGCGCTAAACCGGTTGCTTTCCCTCTTTACCGCCCTGATGCCGATCTCGAACTGGGGCTGGGTACGGAAAAAATTTACGTCAAACATAAGTTCGGCGCCGGCGCTTTTGTAGGTAGTACCCGTATCGATTGTGTACACGTTCCCGCTTTCGAAATTGTAATAATAGTCCTGCCCTTCACCCTCCCCGTAGTCGAAGAAGAGATTCAATCTCACCCGCTGGATATTGAGGAGCGGACCAACTGCAATATCGGGATACCATAACGGCAGCGCATAGTTGCCCGAGATGCTGAAAAACTGGGTGTTCTGTGGATAGCTATACCCACGCGGTTTAAAAAGGCGATTGCGAAAGGCGTAGACATCGAGTTCCGAACGTTCCATCGCCTGCTGGTACCCGCCGGCCAAATACAGCGAATGATGTTTAAGCAGTCCAGGAAAAAAGAACGTGCCCGTCGCCGTCCATTGCCAGCCCTGGTAGTCGCCACCGAATGGTGTACTGTAACTGTCGAATCCAAGAAATTGCCCGAACTTCGGGTTGAAATCGCGGCGACTTTGCCGCAACAAATGAGAATAACTGACCGAAAAGTTGTTAAAGATCAGGCGACCGTAATCCGTGATGTCGCGATAGAGAAAAAACAGTGTGTCGTTGGCTGGAATGTACCGGTCGTCACCCTGGATAACGGTTCCTGTGCCGGTAGTGACGGTACTTCCGAAGTCCTTCGTCATGGTCAGTCCTACGCTGTTCGAGATATTGAGATTCGTCAGGTACTTCGACCGGGTGAGTGACAGGGGAACGGATATGCCGCCGCTAATGCCGGTCTCTTCCCAGGCAAACGCCACCCGCCGGCGGTCGTCAGCGCTCAGCGCAATGGTCGACTCGTCTTCACGCTGTCCATGCCGGACGGCGAAACTGATAATGGGGTACCATCCCTGGAAGCTCATACCCGCATGCACTTCACCTGTACGCTCGCTGATATCATATCGGTATCCGGCAGAAAACTGCATCGTACTCAGGACATCCCGCGAGGTAAAGCCGAGGTCGACTTGCCCAAAGCTATTATCAATATAAGGACCCCAGGTATACGGGTTAAAAATCCCAGACCATCTGGAGTAGGGTTGGGCTGGATATGTTTGACCTTCGACGGTATCCGCGTCGGCAAGGAAGGCCGACTCCTGGGCAACGAGCGTGGCGGCGAGTGGGTCGAGACGATCGTCCGCAGTGTCGACCAACACACCGCCCTCAGGATCAAAAGGCATTGACACCACATCCATTCCGTCCCTTCCCTGCCGGTTGAAGTAGAGCTGTGTGCCGTCCGACGATAACTCGGGGTTATAACTGCCATAACGGCTTCGTGTAAGTCGACGCGCAACACCCGTTTGCAGGTCGCGCACTTCTATCTCGTCAATACCGTCGGCCGGTGCGTTGTAGAGCAGGTAACGTTCCGTAAGTAATGGGTAGCCAATGTTCCGGTTGGTCGGCGGAAGGATTTCTTTCTCATCGCCGCTTTCAGGGTCGATGGTAACGACCGATTTTCCTTCTTCCGTTGTCTTTAATGATACGATCAGTGCGCCGTTTTCGGACCAGCGAAACATGGAGTACAGTGCATTGTCCGGATTGTCGAAGGTGTGCAGGCGGGCACCGGTTTCCATATCGATTACGGCGAGGTTGTGGCGATAGTTGTAGTCGGAAAGGAGTGCCACTACTTTGGTGCCGTCAGGAGAAAGTGCCGCTCCGGCGTGGCGGGCCCGGGGGCCGGTGACATCCCACATACGTCCGGTCTTTTTATCGTATGCAACGATTACAACAGAAGTCGTTCTCCGCCATCGCGGATGAAAGCGGAATTCATTCCAGACCACGCGGTCGCCACCCGCGGAGAGAAACCCGGTTTCAAACTGCAAGCCGGTGACGGCCAATTTTTTCTCTCCGTCGGGGGAGATCAGCGTAACCTGATCGATGTCGCCAATGCCGCTCTTCATCGTGATGACAGAACCATCGCGCAACACCTGGGGATACAGGTAGTCGGTATACGCTGTGGTGTTGCGTGGGTTCACCTGGCGCGCGGGTGTTTGCTTCAATGTGTCTGGTAAGTTCCATAAGGTTTTCAGGTCTTTCGCCATTTCGCGATACAATCGCGTAATCGGCATGCCGGTCTCTTTGCGTATGGCGTTCGAGAACGTAAACGGGACGAGCGACCATTTCCATGCATCGGCAGTGATGCGATCCCACACGAGCGGGTCGCCCGTTTTCCATCGGAGATAGCTCACAAAGTGATAGCCGAGTGCATATTCATCAGGGGTGAGATGCTTGTAGGATCCGAGCAATTGCTTGTGATAGTTGAACTCCCTTCCTTCCAATAGGTTGGTGCGCAGGATGAGGCCGAAGTTGGGGATCTTGCCACGGCCTGTAGTGGTGAGCGCGGTCTCGGTGGCGACGGCATCGCCCTCCCAGAACCATTGGGGTACAGCGGCTGCAGCGGCGGCGGCCAGCCCGTAGTTTCCAGCGAGATAGTAGAGGATGCGCGTCATGCCGCGGTTGGCATGCGCGAATTGGAGGATGTGACGCAACTCGTGCGCGGCGATGAGGTCGAACCATTCGTTGTTGCCGATGAAGTTGTAATTCTGCGACGGCATGGTAAAGAATTCAGCACGGCGCGGGAGAACGGAGACGAAGGCGTTCGACTGTGCCGCCCTGTTTTGCATAATGATCGACGTCTTGATGGGTCGACCTGAGAGCGACCGCGTTTCAGCACGGTACATGCGCTCCATCGTTGCGGCGATGCGTTGTGCCTGCACTTCGAAACCCTTGGGATAAAGTATCCTGAAGTGCGGCGTGTTGATCTGGTACCAGGAAATCCAGATCGGGTTGTTCTCAAGAACGGTTTGAGCAAACCCTGCGATGAACGAAAGGAAGAACAGAAGCAGGCAAAGAGTTTTCTTCATTCACCACCGGATTATTCGGAAATGAAATATTCACTTCCCCGTCTAGAAAAACAAACGGTTCCCGGAAAAAAAGGACTTTCGAGGGTGTTACTCGACGACGATGTCCATTGATGTCACCGCACTGGCGCGGAAGAAACCCAGGGCCCCGTTGGACAGGTTGTTTCGACAGTTGGCGGGTGGCGGACTGTACATGCCCCCATCATTGTTAAGCAGGATGGAAAGATCATTGAAGAATACGAACGCCTGGCGCGAGATACTGAAAGCTTCTACCGTCGCCTTGTCGCCCTGTGAAAAAAAGATCGGCATGGTAATACCGTTGATCGCTTCTGCCAGAACAATGTCGTCGGTGAAATAGATGTCCTCCGGATTGGCAAGCGTAAGTGAATCGTTTCGATAAAAGTTGAACAGGTAATAGTCGCGCGTCTCCTGCGGCTCCCGCGTATAAATAAGAACCTCATAGTAGCGGCCGGGGTGTTCCGGATCCTCTTGCTCATCCTCGTTGATCTGATACGTGAGCGAGTCGACCGTCGTCACCGGATAAAGAGTGTCTTCGCCCCGGTATTCCTGGCCGTCGGCTATCACGACAAGCGAATAAGTCTTGCCCAGCGCACCCAGGAAAGGTGCTACGGGCTTGTAATACCCTGAAGAGTCGGGGTGGGCGCCCGGATTGTGCACGAACTCAGTGGTTACCCCGTCACTGTCAGTCACCCTAACCAGGGCATCTGTGACGCGGGGTGTTTTTCCCGAACTGTAGAAGTCGGTGCTACGGCTGATTTTGACATACTGATAGCCGGGTTTGTCGGTAACCAGCCCCTCAATAACGATTTTGGCATCGGCGGGGTTAGTGCGAAGGATATATTCTTTTTCGCACGACCCGAGGGCGATCAAGACGAAAAGTGAGACAAGGTGGACCAGCGTTCGTTTCATGGCATTAAAACGTGAAGTTGTAGGTAACTGACGGAAGAATAGGGAACAGATATACCAGCCGCGCCTCTTTTTCGGTACCGTCGCCGATAATGTTGCCATCGTCATCCTGTTTGGTGCGTGTATAGACGGTGAAGGCATTCTGCTGGTTGTACACATTGAAAATTGAGAATACCCATTCGCCCCGCCACTTCCGGTTCGGCCGTACCCTTTGGCGAAGCGTCGCCGACAGATCGAGGCGGTGGTAGTCGTTCAGTCTGTATCCGTTGCGTTCCGTGATCACGTCGGGGTTATAGTTACCAAATTCGTATTTGCCTTCAGGGAGTGTTATGGGTCGACCCGTGGCGTAGGTGAACGTGGCGCCGAACGACCACCGTTCGCTATGCTCATAGGTCGCCATGATATTGATGACGTTCCGGCGGTCGTAGTTGGCGAAGAACTCGCGGCCGAGGTTGACCCCTTCGATATGTCGTACCGTATGCGACCAGGTGTATCCCACCATGCCGGTAAGTCTGCCCTCGGTTTTGTTCAGCATGAACTCGAGGCCGTACGACTCTGAATCACCCTGGCGAAATTCAGTACTCAGATCTTCATTAAAGAAGAGCTGGGCATTATCCGCAAAGTCGGTAACATTGCTCATGGTCTTATAGTAGGCCTCAACTGAAAACTCGAGGGTGTTATCGCGAAAGTTCCGGAAGTATCCCGCCGCAAACTGGTCGGCGATCTGGGGTTTCAGGTAGTATCCGCTTGGATTCCAGGTGTTGAACGGCACCGGCACGGTTCCCGACGCGATCAGATGGGTATTCTGTACCATCCGGTTGTAAGAGAATTTCAGGGACTGTCCCGGTCTGAGTGAATATCGGACAGCGACGCGGGGCTCGAGGTTGACATAGGTTTTTATGTTTTCCCAGGCACCAAATGTCAGCGTATCCGTCCTGACGATATCGACATTGTCCTTTGGATCCTCGTACAGGAAGATGTCGCCCTTACCTACTTGTTGGAATATCGAAAGCCTGACGCCATAATCTACGGTCATCCGGCTGCCAATATTTTGCCGGTTGCTCAGGTAGAGCGCATGGTCGAGTGCGTACTGCTTTTGAAGTTCGACCGTGGTGAATATCGAGCCGGGTGTATTCGGTTTGATGGTACCCGGCGAGAACCTCCGCCCGGTGATATGATAGCCGAAGGAGAGTTCATTGCCCGGATTGATGAAGTATGAAAGGTCGTTTTTCAGACTCAGCTCCTGCAGGTTGGAGGTCCACTTCAGCCCCTGGGCGGGATCGAAGATTTCAAGTGCGTAGTCGAAATTGCTGGCGATGAGCGATATGTTTGAAAAAAGGCGGTCGTTGAACAGGTGGTTCCAGCGGAACGTAGCCGTTGCGTTACCCCAGCCAAAACCCGCGTCGTCGCTGAACGACAGGTCATCGCGACCGGCATACAGCGCCACGAAGAAACGGTTGTTGTTATTGTGCCTCCAGTTCGCTTTCGCGTTGACGTCGAAAAAATACACCAGGTTATCCTCATTGGCGGCACGCAGAAAGAGGTCGGCGTACGAGCGTCGTGCGGAAACGATGAACGAACTCTTTTCCTTCCGAATCGGGCCCTCCAGCATAATGCGGCTGGCCATGGACCCGATGCCTCCTGTGCCGTGAAACTCGCGGTTGTTCCCATCCTTCGTCCTCACCTCGAGTATAGACGAGAGGCGGCCGCCGAATCGGGCGGGGATTCCACCCTTGTAGAGTTCAGAATCCTTGATGACGTCGGCGTTGAATACGGAGAACAGGCCGAAGAGGTGTGAGGGGTCGTAGACAGGCGCTTCGTCTATGAGGATCAGGTTCTGGTCGGCGCTCCCACCGCGAACGAAGAAGCTGGAAGTCCCCTCCCCTGCGGTAATAACGCCGGGGAGCATTTGAACATTTTTAATAATGTCGACCTCGCCAAACAACGCCGGCAGTTTTCGCACCTGGTTCATGTCGATGGTGTTGCGGCTCATTTGCACGTCTGTTACGTTCGCATCAATGGCCTCATCTTCTACGACGACTTCCTGTATGTATGTTGCTTCCGACTCCATCGCGATGTTGCGCGTGACGTTGCCGGTGAGCTCGATATCGAGGCTTGTGTTTTTGAAACCCACGTAGCTGAATTGCAGCGTGTAGGTTCCCGGGGGAAGGCTCAGCGAATAGAATCCATAGGCGTTGGTGGTGGTGCCGGCCTGCAGCGAGGGTATGTATACGGTGACGCCGATCAGTTCTTCACCATTACTTGCGTCACGAACATACCCGCTGATCGTAGCTTTGTCCTGTGCGGCGGCGGACAGGGGGAATGCAATGAGTAAGATTACTCCCCAGGAGAATTGCTTCATACTTGCCAATTATCTGTTTCACCATTTGAGCGATCGGCTCTAACCGCCACATAAATAAAGCTTAATAACGTAAGCGGGCTACGCTTATGATTTTTCGACCCAGAAAAAGAATCGTTACCTTCGCGTAAATTTCTGTGGATGTGTTCAAGCGACTGAAAGAACTCTACCGGCAGTACAGGCCCTATGTCCGTGTCGACCTGGCGATGTATGGTGTGCTCGTCCTTCTCATCTTCCTCTACTTTGTGTTCAGCCTTATCCTCGGTTAGCACCTTCGCTCAATGATGTGATTCCATATCGGAAACGGGCCAAACCGTTTCAGGTTGCGGGAAAAAACGCCTGTACGAAAATTTTTTTTGGTCGTATGATTTGTTTTAATATCTTTATGATATCAAAACGATATCAACTATAAAGCTATGAGCCAGGAAAAAGATTATGCGCCGGTGTCGGGGTATGTAATGCTTATGACCATACTGTTTGCGTTTGTACTCGCGATCGTCCTCATCGTCTCGAGCCCGGTCCAATGGGTCGGTTTACTATTATTACTATCCGTCTTGTTGTTGCCGGGATTCTTTTATGTCAACCCGAACTCCTCGCGGGTACTTGTACTCTTTGGGGACTACAAGGGGACGGTAAAGAAGAATGGCTTCTACTGGGTGAACCCCTTCTTCTCAAAGCGCGCCATATCCCTTAGGGCGAGGAACTTCGACAGCGAGAAAATCAAGGTAAACGACAAGGTGGGCAATCCGATCCAGATCGGCGTCATCCTGGTATGGCAGGTTGAAGACACCTTCAAAGCCGCCTTCGAAGTTGACAACTACGAAAATTTCGTTCGCATTCAGAGCGACGCCGCGGTACGCCGCCTCGCGGGAATGTATCCGTACGACAACTTCGACGAGGAGTCGGAAATAACCTTGCGCTCAGGTTATGAAGAGGTGAACAGCGCCCTGGAAGAAAACCTGAGCAACCGGCTGGATATTGCCGGAATCAAGGTAGTGGAAGCCCGTATTGGATACCTGGCCTATGCGCCCGAGATTGCAGGCGCCATGTTGAGACGACAACAGGCCACGGCGGTGGTGGCAGCGCGGTATAAAATCGTGGAAGGCGCGGTGAGCATGGTGCAGATGGCTTTGGACCATTTGAGTCGGGAAAAGATCGTCGACCTTGACGAAGAACGTAAGGCGGCCATGGTTAGTAATCTAATGGTGGTCCTCTGTGGCGATAAAGATGCAACGCCGGTTGTAAATACCGGAACATTGCACAACTAGCCTGTGGGGCCGGCATAAAAGGAAGGATTTTTTTAAATGGCACAGAAAAAACCATTTGTACTTCGCATTGATCCTGAGTTGTTGAAAGCGGTGGAAAAGTGGGCCGCGGACGAGTTTCGAAGCACCAATGGACAGCTGGAGTGGCTGATCACCAAAGCGTTACGGGAAGCCGGACGACTTAAGTCGAAGTGAACTCAATCGCTAGCGACATTTGGAGCCGGGCAACGTATGAATTAATTTGGACCTCATCGCGATGAATTTCTACCTCATGAAAAGCTTAGCTATCGTACACATGCTTCTCGTCATCATCCTGATCCTCATTTGCCAGGTCGTTTGGGGTCAGGATTACTTTGTGACCACCACATCCGATACGCTGCGCGGTGATATCCGCCCGCTAATGTTTGGACCTGAGAAAAAGGTGCAGGTTAGAACGGACGACGGAAAGGAAGTCTACAGCATCACACAGACGAAGCTGTTCGCCATTGATGGCGTAACCTACCACCCCGTCAAGGGTCCGTCCGGATACACTTTCATGCAACTGGTGAAGCCCGGATATCTAAGCCTGTATCGTTTCCAACCGGAAGGCTCCAGCGTTTTCAGCGGCACCTTTCTACGGAAAGCGGATGGCAATGGGATAGAACTTCCCAATATTGGCTTTAAGAAACAAATGACGGAATTTCTCGCCGATTGTTCCGATGTCAGCGCTCAGATCGACAGGGGTGTACTGAAGAAATCGGACATCGATGCTATCATCGACGGCTACAATGCGTGCATTGCACAGCGTACACAGAATGTCAAACAGGTGATAAAGGTTCGTACCGAAACAAAATCCGCCCTCACACTCTGGAAGGAATTGGAAACAGCAATAAAAAAAGAGGGCAACTTTGAGAACCGCGAAACCGCGCTTGAGATGGTGGCCGACATCCAGAACCGCGTTAGCCGCGGCGAAAAGGTTCCCAACTTCGTTATCCAGGGTTTAAAAGATGCAGTCGGCGACAAACCTGCGCTTGCCGATCCGCTTGATCAGGCAATCAATTCGCTCGGGCAGTAGCGCCCGGCTCATCCGCGACCAACTAAAAACCTGTGGCGATCGATCACCAGCACATAGCCTGAGCACAACGCGACCACCCACGCCAGGATAAAAAGATAACCGCCATCACCCTGCACTTCGATGCCTAACCGCGTGAGATGCATCGCGATGGCGCCTATCATCAAGCCTAGCGCCAGCCCCGCGCCCAACCACGCGGTGCGATTCAGCAACAACAACACCGTAGCCAGCAACTCTGCGACGCCCACGCCAATGCGCCCCCAGGGTTCCATCCCAACTTTCGTGAAAATGTAAACGGATTCGGGAAACGCACCAAACTTAAAGTACAGCGTCTGGAACAGGATCAGCGCAGCAATAAATCGCGCACCGAGATATAAGAGTTTTTGAAGCATGTGTGAAGAAAGGCTAAAATAGTAATTTTGCCCCTTCACCGCCGGCATCGGAGTCAACTTAATTCAAACGGACCGGCACATGTAACAGTCAAGATTTAACTAATGTCAACGATAAAGCCTATCCGCCCCGATTATAAGCCCCTAACCCTTCGACCCAAAGACGAAGAAGTCTTTTTGGAAGGTCCCCGTACGCGCATGTTCGAGTTCTTCTTCGTCATCCGCGTACTTCGGGATTTCATCAGAGGCTTCCGGATGCTGCATTTTGTAGGACCGTGCATTACCATCTTTGGCTCAGCCCGATTCAAAGAAGATCATCCCTACTATAAGAAGGCCTATGAAGTGGGAAAGAAACTTGCTGAATCCGGCGTAACGGTACTGACAGGGGGTGGCCCCGGCATTATGGAAGCCGCAAACCGGGGTGCATGGGAAAATGGTGGCATTTCTATTGGCTGTAACATCGAGTTGCCGCACGAACAACAACCCAATCCCTACATGCACCGATGGGTCAACATGCGGTACTTCTTTGTACGCAAAGTCTTGCTTGTCAAGTATTCGTTCGCTTTTGTCGTCATGCCCGGCGGGCTGGGCACCATGGACGAGTTCTTTGAAATCCTCACGCTGATACAAACCGGTATCATCAAAGACTTTCCGGTTGTCCTTATCGGGAAAAAATACTATGAACCGCTCGCCGAACAATTGCAGCAAATGGTTGAGCACGGCACGATCGACGAAAAAGACCTGAAACTCGTTCTCATCACCGACGACATCAACGAAGCCAGCCAGTATGTTCAGGAATATGTTATCCGCAACTACAAGGTAACACGGATGAAGCCTTCGCGCATTCTCAGGGAACAGATCACGAAGGCACACCGCAACAATAAGAAGTCTTGATCACAGGCCTTCCCACGCGCCGTGGGGATGCGACATGAGGCTTCCGCCCACCACTTTAAGCGGCGACGCGATATTGTTCGTGTAGATCGAGCCCGTTCCCAATCCCTGGGGAACAGCGGGATTGAACATAGCAACAAACTGAGCGATAGCATTCAGCCCGATGCTCGACTCGAGGGCCGAAGTGATCCACCAGCCGATTCCGCGGTGTTCCGCTTCCCCGATCCATTGGCGACAATGCAATAATCCCCCATGCAAGGTGGGCTTTAACACAATGAAGCCAGGCTTGATCTTGTCCAAAAGGGCTCCCTTCTCCTGCTCTTTACCTATAAGTTCTTCATCCAGTGCGATGGGAATCGGCGACGACCTGCAAATGTCAGCCAGCCCGGCCGAACCAGCTTTTACCGGTTGCTCGATAGAATGAACGCCGAACTCCGCCAGGCGATCGAGCTTAGCCAACGCCTCCTCCGGAGAAAATGCGCCATTAGCATCGAGTCGTAAGGTGATATTGCTCTCGCTGAAGCGCTCCCGGAACGCGCGCAACATGCGGTACTCTTCTTCGAAGTCGCAACCCCCAACTTTGATCTTAATACATGTGAACCCGCGCTTCACCAACTGGCTGGCCTGCTCCAGCATCGACGCTACATCACTCATCCATACAAGGCCATTAATCGGGATGGGCACACCCCTGCTGAAGTCGCTATCGAAAATCAATCGCCGGCCACCATGAATAAGGTCCAGCACTGCCGTTTCCAGGCCGAATGTTATCGCAGGAAAACCCGAAGGCACAATACGCGCAACCCATTCCTCCGGTTCTGCCGGAACCTCCTGCCCTTGCACCTTTTTTATGACGTCCGAAAGTACTTCCTCGAAATCGGGGACATCGTCGACGCTCAGTCCGGGCAGCGGGCCGCACTCTCCCACCCCGACAACGTCCGGCGTGTCGAATAACCGGATGAACCACGACTTCTTATCGCGCATAGGCCCCCGCGATGTACGCGCATCAAAACCAAATGTAAAGGTCCTGGAAAATAGGGTTGCGGAGAGCATACTCCAATAATACATTAGGATTCTTAGGATTGAAAGGATATATAGGATAGGATGGGGAGGATTAGTAGGATAGGTTGGATGATTAGGAATAGTAGGATTAGTTGGATGAGTAAGATTAGGTAGGATTAGTAGGATTAGTAGGATTAGGGAGGATGGGAGGATGAGAAGGATGGGAAGGATGGGAAGGATGGGAAGGATTTTGATTAGGATGAGGAGGATTAGTGAGATTAGCAAACTAGTAAGGATTTATAGGGATGGTGCGGTGTATAGAATGTCATAAATTCGCGGGGGTGGAAGGATGAAAACGGTTAGCATTCGCGACTATACGTATGAACTTGCTGATGATCGGATCGCGCGGTATCCGTTGCCGCAGCGCGACCGGTCGAAGCTTCTCGTATACCGTCAGGGACAGATTGAACACACGGTCTTCAATCGCGTAGGCGAACACCTGCCCCCGGGAAGCATACTCTTTCTCAACGACACAAAGGTGATTCCCGCCCGTTTGTTTTTTGCAAAACCGTCCGGTGCAAAAATAGAAGTTCTGCTGCTCGACCCCATAGCACCATCGGGAGCCATCGCGCACGTAATGGGCGCGCGGGAATCCTGCACATGGCGGTGTACGATTGGTAACCTCAAACGCTGGACCGCCGGCCTGGCGCTCACGCTTCAGTGCGGCGATAATACGCTTGAAGCACGCCTCGTGCACAGGGAGAACGGCCTGGTAGAATTTCGCTGGACAGGCGGCCTCAACTTTGCTGCGATTCTCGACAGCGCAGGTGTCATGCCGCTTCCCCCCTACCTTCGTCGTGACGCCGAGCTAGCCGACCGCCAGCGGTATCAAACTGTGTATTCGCGCACCGAAGGCGCAGTAGCGGCGCCTACCGCCGGACTGCATTTCACAAAAGACGTATTCGAAAGCCTCAAAGCCGACGGCTTTACTTTCGACTTCCTCACATTGCACGTGAGTGCAGGCACATTTCTTCCCGTCAAGCATGAAGACGCTGCACAACACGTGATGCACGCCGAACATGTGGCCGTACACCGGCATACCCTTGAGCATCTTGTAGAAGGGAAGACAGCCGTCGCTGTAGGAACGACCTCCATGCGCACGCTGGAAAGTCTTTACTGGTATGGAGTTGAGCTGATGGAGCGGAACGATATACCGTTTGTTATCGGTCAGGATGTCGACAAACACTGCCGTCCCGGCGGTCCGCCTGCCCGTGATGCCATTGCGCGCATACTGCGGCACATGGATGAACAAGGCATCGATGTGCTTCACGGACAAACGTCGATCTACATCGTGCCCGGCTACACCTTCCGAGTATGTCGTGGATTGATCACAAACTTTCACCAGCCAGGGTCGACCCTGCTGCTGTTGATCGCAGCGTTCATCGGCGCAGACTGGAAGAAAGTGTATGCTCAGGCGCTGGCGCGCGACTACCGTTTCCTCAGCTTTGGAGACAGCTCGCTGCTCCTTCCCTGAAGGTTAACGGGCAACATCGACGATGCGTACTTCTACGCGGCGACCCTCTTCTTTAGATTGCGCCTGGTCTGTCGCACCGTAGCCCTTGGCAACGATACGTCGCCGGACAATGCCACGATGATTAACATAATCCAAAACCGTGATCGCACGTTTATTGGAAATCTCACGGTTGAACTCTTCGGAGCCTTCCGCGGAAGCGAAACCGGAGATCTCGACACCCAGGGCGGGATTAGTCTTTAGTATTTCGAGCAGCTTGTCCAGCTCAGGATGGTATTGCGTCTTAAGATCGCTCTTGCCGGCATCGAAGTATACCTTGACCATCTTGTTCAGCAACGCCTTGTCGTAGGCCGCAGGCTTCTCCTTCACTTTGGCAGCCTCCTCGGTTACGCGGAACGTGGGCAACGAGAAGATCTCTTTGCCCTGGACTACCTTCTTTTCAAACTTACTCTCATCGCTTTCATCGTAGTAGTACGTGCGCGTCGCCACCTGAAGTTTAGAGTTCTCTTCCTCGTTGAAATTGATATCATCGATGCTGTTCTGCATCTGGATCAATTCAACGAGATAGTCGATGCCCTCCTGGTCGCCAGCCGCCATCAGGTCGATCATCATATCATACACATCCACGTTGCCGTCCTGAACGAGCTTGGCTTCGTGGTTTTTTCGGAGGCTTGCCTTTACATCCTGGTTCGTATCGTAAAATGCGTTCTTCACTGAAACTTCCTGGCCGACGACCACGTCGAATTGCTTGATCGTCTTCAGGCTGATCTGTTGGAACAGTTCGTAGAAGTACGACTGGTTGGGGATGTGAATATTGAGCGTATACGGAAGAAACCCTTCCGATTCGACGATGATATCGTAGTTCTTCGCGGGCGGAAGAATAACAAGGTAGTTACCGGTTTCCGGATCCGGGTTATAGACGAAATCCAGGCGCTTGTTGGTTTCGTTGTCGATAACATATATAGTTGTGGGAAGTGGTTTACCCGTCTCTGCATTCAGGATTTTTCCTTTCAGCATCGTAAGCGGAATATTA
Source organism: Cyclobacteriaceae bacterium (assembly GCA_035304385.1). Classification (GTDB taxonomy): domain Bacteria; phylum Bacteroidota; class Bacteroidia; order Cytophagales; family Cyclobacteriaceae; genus ZC4RG29. Next base: position 22,719 of record DATGQD010000062.1, on the reverse strand, counting down.
CGCGATTCCTCGGGCATGTCGATGAAGTAAATATCCTGACCGCCCTGTCCGCCTTTGCGATCGGATGAAAAATAACCCCGTGTACCGTCAGCGATCAGGGTGAAATAGTTGTCGTTCGCCGTTGTGTTCACCGGGTAGCCCATATTTTCCGGCCGCGTCCATTTACCATTTACCAACATCGTCTTGAAGATGTCACGGCCACCCATGCTGCGCGGGCCGTCGCTGGTAAAGAACAAGGTTTGCTGGTCGGGGTGAATAAAAGGCGCGTCTTCATTGGCAGCCGTATTCACCTCGGGTCCCAGGTTTATCGGCGCTGTCCACGTGCCATCGCTTTTCCTCTCGATGCGATAGATGTCGAGTCCGCCATGACCACCAATTCTATCGCTGGCAAAATAGATCGTCTTGCCATCGGGCGTGATGCTTGCGGTCGACTCCAGGTATTTAGGCGTGTTAAGTGTGTTGGCAACCACCGAGGGTTTCGACCAGCTCTCACCGCTGCGCTCGATCACGAATATACTCCCGGGGTCGCTGGCGCCCCCCATAAAGATGAGCATCCTTTGGCCGTCGGCGGAAATTCCAGCGGTACCAACATTGAAGTCGGACGCGACGGGAACCACTTTAGGCTCCGACCACGAGCCGGAATGATTATAGGAGATGTAGATCTCCTCGATAAACTTATCACCTGAACGTGTCTTTCCTGTATTGGGTCGAAGCGCAGTGAACGCGAGCACGCTTTCATCCGCTGACACCACAGGGTTGTATTCTGTGTAGGATGTATTGATGACGTTGCTCATCCGGGTTACGGATGTAGTCCGCGGCACGGACATGAACACTACGGCGTTGTTGCACTGTTCGAGTGCAAGGTCGGCCCTGGCCATGGCCTTCTTATCAGACTTGTTCGAGAGTTCTTTAAACCTGGTAAACGCCTGGATGGCTTTCTGAAGTTGTTCGTTCAGTAAATATAGACTTCCCAGATCGTAGTGGACGGAAGCCGGCAGAGCCGCGCCATTATTAAGCGCATACTCCAAATAGGGAATTGCTTCCAGCTGTTTGTCGGTTTGTACGGAATTGGAGAGGCAAACACCCGTCTTGTAGTGTACCATGGGATCCTTGACCCCACCTTCTATTGCCTGCAGGAAAAGAGGCAGCGCTTCCTCGTAATTCCGTATCCCAAAATACCGTTCTGCGTCTGAAAGCGCTTTAGGCGTTTGGGCAAAAGTCACTGAAGCGAACGCCATCAGGAAGAAAAGCACGTACTGTGGTCTCATGTACCAAAAAGTTTAGATCCGACAGGAATTCGATCCAAAGCCGGCGCAACTACCGTTAAAAAATTTTCGCAAGACCATACCCGAAGCGTGATACATGCGAACCGCGCTTCCGCGGTATGATACTATTTGAGCCGTTCCCATGTGCGCAATGGCTTCCGGAAAGAACCCACGAAACATAAAGATGAGGACGGCAACAGAATCAAACCGGGCAAAAATATGCGTGTAAGAACTCGGGTACTATTATTAGCTAAAATGAACAAAGGAAGACAGCGTGTGACGCGTGTGTACCCATTTGCCACGTCGCTCCCGAACAGCCTTTAGGAATTTAACGGGATTATTAGAATTTTAGCGTTTCTCTGCGACTGACATGAAGTCATTTTTTGCAAAACTCCTCAGTCTTCAAGAGGGCGAGGGTTCACGTGTAACTTCATTGCTGACCATGGGTTTTCTCATGGGCATGTTTCTGGCTACCATTACGGTAGCTTCTTCCGCGCTGTTCCTCGCCAACTTCGATGAAGAGACAACATTACCAAAAGCGTTTTTGCTTTCGGGAGTTATCGGTCTTTCCGCAACCATCAGTTACAATTTGTTGCAAAACCGAATACCCTTCACGGTACTTGGTGGACTCAGCATTGTCATGATACTCGGGCTTACCGCACTCCTTGAGTTCGGCCCTTCGTTCATCGCCGATACCAAAGACCTGTATTTTGCCGGCTTTACGCTGATACTGCCCTTTACCTACATTCTCAACCTGGTGTTCTGGGGGTCTTTTGCGAGGCTTTTCAATACGCGTCAATCCAAGCGCTTGCTCGGCACTGTAGACGCCGGCGCGATGATCGCATCTTTTGTCGCTTACTTCTCTATTCCCCAGATTCTGAAAGCCGTTGAGAGCGAGTCGGCACTGTATACGATCAGCCTGATCAGTATCTCGTTGTTCATTCTGCTCTTCCTGTACTTGTCGTCCCGCCATGTACACAAAGCAGGAAACTTCACTGACGAACGACAATACTACCGAAAAGTTAGCCCGCTGCAGTTCCTTCGCAACCGATACATGCTGAACATGTCGGCGTTTGTCGTCGTGTCCATGCTGGTGGTTACGTTCGTGGATTACTCCTTCCTGAACGTAACGACGATCATGCTTCCTGAAAAGGATATTGCCCGATTCATCAGTTATTTCGGCATGACCGTGGTTGTATTCAACCTGCTGTTTCAGTCGTTCGCTACGCCCGCCATCGTTAAGCACTACGGCATGCGGGTAGCCATGCTGATCAATCCCGTGCTCATCGGAATTTTTACACTCGCCGCGATTGGAGTCGGGTACACTACGGGGCATTCCAGGGGTTCAGAACTTTTTGTGGTGTTCTTCATTTCCATCGCCATGAGTAAATTGTTCATCGAGTCTCTGAGAGACGCGCTGGACACGCAAACCTTCCGACTGTACCTGTTACCCCTTGAGCATAACATCCGTATCGATGTACAGACAAAGGTGGAAGGCGTCGTCATGGCATTGGCGACAGTACTTGCCGGTGCGCTCATCATTTTGCTGAATTCAATTCGGGTATTCGACTTCTTCTCCGTGACCGTTGCCACCATCCCGCTGGTGGGCGCGTGGTACTACATTTCGAACACACTCAACAAGGGGTACAAGACTACCCTTCGCAATACACTGGCATTTGGCCGCGTGCCTTCCGGTCATCACCGGGAACATTCATACAACGTTCCTGATGTACTACAAAAGGGCATCGAAAGCGACGTCGACGGCAGGGTGATGTATGCATTGCGGCTTATGGAACAGGTAGAGCCGGCGCTTTTCGAAAACGCCGTAGTGACACTGGCCGGCAACGGGTCACCTCGTATTCGTCAATTCCTGGAAGAACGCGTGCAGCCGGACCGAATGGTCGAAAGTCGACGCGGTGAAATTCACAACCTGGCCAACCGCGCGGCAGACCACGTGGAGGACAGCGACCACATCGGCATCACCCTGGAGCGTTTAATCCAGCTGGGCAATTCACGCAACCGGGATGACCGTCTCATAGCGGCCCGAACACTCAGCACCACGTACGGTAATAAAGCGGTATTCCTTCTTCTTGAGCTGCTTCGCGACCCCGATGCGGAAGTCAAGTACGCCGCCCTTCGTACCGCGCGCAAAATCCGGCGCCCCGAAACGTGGCCCGTCCTGATCGAGCTGCTGCGTCACCCTGCCTTTAGCCATCATGCGGCGGCCGCCCTGCAACAGGCCGGGGAGTCGATCCTCCCCACCCTGGAAGCCGCTTTCAACAAGAACGCGCAAAGCGACATCACCATGTTGCGCATCGTGCAGATCATGGGCCGGATCGGGGGAGAGTATGCGCTGAAACTTCTCCTGCGGAAGGCCGAACATCCCGACAAGCGTATCGTACGACAAATCCTCCACGCGCTGCGATACCGAAACTATCGCGCCAAAGGGCGCGAGGCGCTTGAGATCAACAACATGCTCGACAATGAGATCGGTAAGACGATCTGGAACCTTGCGGCACGTCATGAACTGCCCGACGAACACCCGTACCAACACCTACGCGCCGCCCTTCAGGAAGAAATAGAGGCGAACTACAATCACATTACGTTGTTGCTCTCCTTGCGTTACGACCCGCAGTCGGTGCGTATGGTGAAAGACAATATCGACTCAGGAGACCCCGACAGCATCGCGTTTGCATTGGAGCTCATGGAAACGTTTATCGATCCTGGCCTTAAAGCACGTTTGTTTCCCCTGTTCGACGACACGTCTGTGCCGGAAAAACTGCAGGCCCTGCAACTCTTCTATCCCCGCGAAACCTATACGCCCATACAGGCCATCAACTATATCCTCAACCGCGACTACAATGAGATCAACCGGTGGACTAAGGCTTGCGCCATCCACGCTACGGCGTTCCTTCCCGACTTCCGGATAAGTCGTGGTCTGATCGCCCACGTGTTCAACCCGGACAAACTATTACAGGAGACGGCGGCGTGGGTGATCTGGCGGAAGAACCGTACAGTGTACGAAACGGTAGTCGGTCGACTCCGCGATGCAGACCGAAAATATCTGCATTCAACACTGGAGGAAAACCAGTTGGGCGATGGACTGAACGACGGCGCATTTTTGGAAATCGAACGTATCCTGTTCCTTAAATCTTTACCCGGGTTCACGCACGTCAGCGGGTTACAATTATCAGAGCTCGCGGGTTATATGACCACGGTAGCGTTAAATGCAGGTGCTTCACAGGATCTGACATCGCAACCTGACAGCCCTGTGCTCGTGGCAGCGCACGGCGCGGTACAACTGTACCTCGCCGATGGCAGTCAGGTCATGCTCCAGCGGGGCGAGGTATACGGCGACGTGTTTCAGGAGGAAGCAGTACGCCCGGTGCAGCGTATGGAGGCCACAGAGCGGGCCATTGTATTCCGTATCAGCAGCGCCGATTTCTATTTCGTTATGGTGAACAATCCAGAGTTCATGGAGGGTATGATCAGGAACATTGCTCCTGCCCAAGGCGAAACAGCGGAAGAAAAACATATACGCTAATGAAATTCGACATCGACGTACTTATCATTTTTGCGGATCAGGACAATGAACCGTCCGGCGAGGGGAATCCCGGATGGGTTTCACAGTTCCGTAGGTTTCTTGAACTGATGCTTGCACAGGTATTGGGAGAGAAACCGAACGTCCTTCTGAAAAGCGAGCATGATTCGCTGACGTCTCCACGCCTCGACAATGCGGCGACGCTGGTAACGATATTATCGAAAGACTTTTGCAAGTCCGGCCCCTGCCTGGATCACACCGAAGCCTTTGTTAAAGCATCCGAAGATACCCCTCAAACCATAGGGCGCATTTTTAAGGTGTTTAAAAATTATATCCCGGTAATGGACCAGCCCCCGCGACTACGTCCGCTCATCGGGTACGATATGTATCAACTCGACCCCGACTCGGGTCAAACTACGGAATACACAGACTACTTCAGCACGGACGCAGAGCGTCAGTACTGGATGAAGATGGTAGACCTCGCCTATGATATCTACGACACCCTCATGCGACTTCGGGGCGAGGGACCTGCCGAAGTACGGACCTTGTACGAACGAAAGGCTATTTACCTCGCGGAAACCGGACACGACCTTTCCGTACAGCGCAACATCATCCGGCGGGAACTACAGCGCCACGGCTACCTGGTGCTACCGGGACGCACCCTACCGTCCAATCGCGAAGAGTTGGAAAAAGTTGTTGAGCGTGACCTCGAAGCAAGCAGTCACTCCATTCACCTTATCGGCGCCGCCTACGGTGAAATCCCCGAGGGCTCGGATATTTCGGTAATAGAAATTCAGAACAACCTCGCCGCGAGAAAAAGCCAGCGCGCAAAAGAAGCTAACGAGACCTTCTCGCGCCTTATCTGGATCTATCCGCACATTGCGAATGCAAGCCAGAAACAGCAGACCTTCATCGAGCTGATCAAAAGGGATGCGGAAGTACAGGAAGGTGCCGAAATCCTTCAAACGCCGCTTGAGGATTTCAAAAACATCATGCGGGAGGAATTGTTGGAGGCCGACGATCGCATTACCAGCTACACTTCCGGCGGCCCATCCGTATACCTCGTCTACGATCGTGTCGACCGCGATGCCGCAGCACCGTTAAAAACAGCTCTCGAAGACTCAGGCTTCCAGGTATTGACACCCGCGCTTGAAGGCGAAGTGCTGGAGCTACGACGAAAACACATCGACAACCTCCGCGCCTTCGACATCGCCGTGATCTACAAAGGCGCGGTAAACGAGCAGTGGGTGCGAATGAAACTTCTCGACCTGCTCAAGGCGCCGGGCTTCGGACGAAGAAAACCGATCCTTGGAAAAGTGCTGATTGGAGTACCGTCGGCAGGCAGCCTGATCAACGGACAAGACATAACCGTAATCGAAGGCGAAATATCCTCGGTAGTTACCCGATTGCAGGATGCACTGCATGAATTCACAACGGCTAAAACATGAAGTTGGAAGTTAAGCAGCAAACCCTGACAATAAATCCCTTCCCGGGCTTGCGACCTTTCAGGATCGAGGAGAGTCATCTCTTCTTTGGTCGTGAAGGTCAGACCGATGAGGTCTTGCTTAAGCTGGCACGCCATCGCTTCGTTGCCATTGTCGGCCCGTCCGGATCCGGTAAATCATCGTTTATTTATTGCGGTGTATTGCCGATCCTTTACGGCGGATTTCTCGCCGAAGCCGGATCGGGATGGGAGGTGATCGTCACACGGCCCGGTCATGCCCCGATCGACAACCTGGCCGAAGCTGTTCTCAAACGCGACGCGCAATATGCTGCCGACGACGATGACGAGAAAAAAATCAAACGAACGATATTCTCAACATTGCTCCGAAGCAGTTCGCTCGGCCTTGTGGAAGCCGTCCGCCATGCCGGAGGAAATAAGGATGTAAAATACCTGGTCCTCGTCGACCAGTTTGAGGAGCTATTCCGATACAAAGACGGTCGGGATATAAACGCAGTAAACGAAGCGTTGGCTTTCGTCAACCTACTGCTCGAAGCGTCGGAGAATAAGGATGCACCCATCTATGTAGCGCTTACCATGCGTTCGGACTTTATCGGCGATTGTGCACAATATCCGGAGCTGACGAGCCGCATCAACGACAGCCATTACCTCATCCCCCAACTGACGCGCGAACAAAAGCGCAGCGCCATTGAAGGTCCGGTGGCCGTAGGCGGCGGCCGGATCACGGCACGCCTGGTCCAACAATTACTTAACGACCTCGGCGACAATCCCGACCAGCTTCCCATTCTGCAACACGCGCTGATGAGGACCTGGAACTATTGGGTTGAAAACCGGGAGAACGACGGCGAGCCGATCGACCTCAAGCACTACGAGGCCATTGGTACGATGTCGGAGGCGCTGTCGCTTCACGCGAACGAAGCCTATGAAGAGCTGGATGAACAGCAAAAGGCAATATGCGAGGTGCTGTTCAAAGCCATCACAGAAAAGCGGGGCGAGAACTTTGGCGTCAGACGTCCCACCCGACTGGAAGAGATCGCGGCAATCGCAAATGTGACCGAGCCGGAGATCGTCCATGTGATCGACAAATTCAGGGATCCCGGACGTTCCCTTCTGACGCCGGCGCACAATGTGCCGCTCACCTCCCGATCGATGATCGACATCTCACATGAGAGCCTCATGCGGATATGGACACGGCTTAAGGGTTGGGTGGAAGACGAGGCTGAAGCCGCACAGATCTACATCCGTCTTTCGGAGGCTGCAGCCATGTACCAGGTGGGGAAAGCCGGACTGTGGCGCCCGCCCGACCTTCAGCTGGCACTCAACTGGCAAAAAAAGTATAACCCGGGCATCGTTTGGGGTCGAAGATATAATCCTGCTTTCGAGCGGACGATGATCTTCCTGGAATATTCCAAAAAGGAATGGGAGACTGAGCAACGCATTAAAGAACTAAGGCAAAAGCGAAAACTCAAAGCAGCACGGGTGGTAGCGTTGATCCTGGGCTCTTTGACGCTGGTAGCGCTACTCGCACTGGTGTTTGCTTTTCTGAAACAAACAGAGGCCATACGAAATGCCGAGGCGCTTGCTGTCGAGGTCGTCAAGTCCGACAGCGCCCGGCGTGAAGCAGAGCGGCAACGCGAATACGCAATGGAACAGCAGCGTATTGCCGAAGAGCAGGAGGCCTACGCGCTTCAGCAACAGCGGGTGGCAGAGGAACAACGTCAGCTTGCCATTGAGCAACGCAGCATTGCCGAGGCGCAACGTGGTATCGCCCTGGTCAACGAACGCAGGGCGAGGGAAAATGCAGAGATTGCCGACCGTGAACGTGTACGTGCGGAATCGAACGAGCGACGCGCCGTTGAAAACGCCGAACGTGCACAACGTGAAGAGCAACGTGCACGTGAACTCCGTTATCGGGCGATTGCGAAGGCGATGGCCATTAAGTCCGTTCAGCTCAACGACGCAGAACAGGAAGCGTTGCTCGCACAGCAAGCCTATAATTTTAACACCCAGTTCAAGGGTTACCCCTACGACAACGACATCTATGACGGGCTGTACAACGCATTGAAGAAGTTCGGAGATCCCCTCACGGTCAATCTTAGTGGTCATCGCAATAATGTGCGAAGCCTGGTTACATCACCCCGGGATGGCACCATATACTCAGGTGGCGCTGAAGGAAAAATTATCAGATGGACGAGCCGGAACGGCGTATGGACCGGTGAGCCCGTCGTGCAGGAGGCATCGTATCGGCTGATCGCTAATATGGATGTAAGTCCGGATGGCAGGTGGCTCATCGCAGGCGGCAACTTCAACGCTTCGGATACGCGGCGCAACTTCGTGGAGCTGTACGATCTCAAGTCGCCCGGACAACCTGCTAAAGTCTTCCACGGATTCATTGGGGAGGTTGGACATCTCCGGTTTACGCCCGACTCACAAGGGTTCTACGCACGCGACAACGAAGGGCACTCCATCCGGTATTGCGATCTGAATTCAGTCAAGGAAGTGATCACCAGCAAAGAGAAAATTCGCAGCATGGATATTAGTCGGGACGGCAAGCAGCTCGCCATCGTAACCGACGAAGAAAACTCAGGCAACCTGGTTGTATGGGATTTGAGTACGATGACTGCCACGTCAACGTATGCCCACGAAGGTGCAGGGCTCTATGCCGTAGCATTTGCTCCGGAAGCCGGGACCATAGTCATCGGCAGCGCCGACGGCCTCGTCCAAATATTAAAAGGCAGGTCGGTGGTACGCGAACTGTCCGGTCATGAGTCTGCCATCCAGGATATACGCTTCAACCACGCCGGCAATTTTATGGCCACCGCAAGTATGGATAAAACCGTACGCCTTTGGAACCTGAAAAACCTTAAGGAGCAACCGATCAAACTATACGATCACCCCAACTGGGTCTGGTCGATCGCGTTCTCGCCTGACGACGAACAGCTGCTCGCCGGTACGCAGGAGCAGGTGATCAAATCGTGGCCTACACGAGTAGAGACGATGTCAGGAAAACTGTGCGGCATGGTAACCCGGAATATGACGAAAGACGAATGGGATATTTTCGTGTCGGAAGACCTCGACTACGTGGCAACGTGCGCTGAGTTTTCCACATCGGTAAAAGAGTAAGCACAAGCTGGCATTCTTTCATTTTTTGGATGCCGGAATTTTTTATATGAGAAAGTCAATCGTAATCCTCACACTTCTGTTGCTCGGCCTGGCCGGTACGGAGTCCGTGTACGCGCAGACCGCATGCACCGTGACGCTTCGTACTGCCAGAACAACATATGACGAGGGGCGGTTGCACGAGTTGCCCGGCTTGCTGGCGCCTTGCCTCAAGAGCGGGTTTACCCGCCAGGAAGCGGTCGAGGCTTACAAGCTGCTTGTACTCTCCTACATCTACCTGGAGGAACCGACGAAAGCCGATGAGGCGATGCTCGCCCTGCTGCGTACCGATCCCTATTTCGAAGTGAACCCTTCGGCCGATGCTGCGGAGTTCATAGCCTTGTATCGCACGTTTCGTACGTGGCCGGTGTTTCGGGTTGGTGCAAAAGCGGGCGTCAATGCAACGCAGCCTCACGTCACTGCATATGTAGACGCCATCGAAGGAGCACAAGTGTCGTACTCGCCGACCATCAACTTCATGTCGGGCCTTGTCTTCGAGATTCCCGTCGCTGATCGGCTGTCCCTCAACCCGGAGGCTTACTTTCACATCAGATCCTTTTCATACGAATCAGATTTGTCGCTCACGGACGACTTAACCAATACATCAGAAGGCAAAGAGGTGCAAACGTCGGTATCCGTTCCTGTGTCGATCCAGTATTCCCTGGCCAAAACAAAATTGAATCCTTATGTATCGGCCGGTGTCTCGGTGGAGTACCTGCTCAAGTCGTCCATCACGATGAACCGGTTGCGGGTAAACGCCAATTCCATACCCGAACGTACTTTCGATGCCACCGAAAGCCGAAAGCGTATACTTGTCAATGCCGTGGCCGCCGCAGGCATCAAGGCACGCCTCGGAAGCGGATTTGTCGTAACTGAACTTAGGTTAACATATGGCTTAACCAATGTTAATGATGCTTCCTCCGCGTTCACCCTGAACGACTACCTTCTATTCGACACCGGCTATGCCGACAACAGCATGCGGCTGAACTCGCTGTCCCTCACTGTCGGATATATATATAATGTGTTCCATCCCAAGAAACTGAAGCCTGGAAGATGAGATACCTGTGCCTTTTTTTGGGGATGATCAGTTTGGCATCCTGTCAGGATGCCCGCGACGCCACGCCGATGGAGCGCCATACGTTTGCGCGATTTTACGAGAGCAGTATGGGGCAGCGTGCGGTAGCGGCATGCGAGTATGACGGAGGGTATGTGTTGCTGGGCAGCCGTCTCACACCCGACGACACGACGGGCATGCTGATCCGCACCGGCAGTCGTGGCGAAGTGCTGTGGACAAGCGAGCTGCCGGGCATTATACCGAAGTCGTTGCTGGTGGGATCGAACGCGTTCTTTGTTTTTGGAGACAGCATTCATGTCAACCCCGAGTCGCCGGACGTGAACGACCTCGTTATCGAGTCGGCCCTCCTTTACCGCATCTCAATTAACGGTTCCCCCACCGGGAAGTTGGTCATTGCAGACCGATCACCCTCCAACCGTGTTGACTACGGCGCAAACGCCATTACGGTCAACGGCCAGGACGACATTATTGCGCTGGGAACCTTTAGAGAGCCTGGGTTGAACGCGACAGAGCGCCCGTTTGTAGCGGCGTTGAATGCCACTACCTTCGACACGCTTTGGCATAAGCGGTATAACGTAATAGACCGCGATTATGTCAACGCCCGCACCGTACACTACACTGCAGATGGCTATGTGGTATGGGCCAGCGCCATCCTTAAAGAGCAACAAACTTTCGAGCGTACCTATCTGAGCATCCCGTTCATTCGGGAAACGTCAGTGTTTGAAAACAGCGATGTGTTTGGCGCCACTACCGATCAGAAGCTGCTTGTGGGCGACATACAGTGTGCTTCCTCGCCTGAATTCGGCTACGGTATCGTCGGCACACATGCGGCACCCTCTGGCGACAACGCCAACCTGTTCTTCGCGCGCGTTAGCAGCGGCGGCAACTTTATCGCCGGCAGCGAACGGTATTTCGACGGTGAACTTTCAGCGTCTAATATTTCAGTCGCGGCCTTAGAGTCGGCCAGCAGTGACGCGGGCACAGCGTTGTGCGCCACAAGCGACGGCGGCTTTGTACTGGCAGGTACGATGTCAACAACACCGCAGCGTGGAAACGGTGGCCGCGACATATTCCTCGTAAAAGTCAACGGAATGGGCGACATACTCTGGAACAAAGTATGGGGTGGTACGGGCGATGAAGCGATAGGCAGCATTACAGAGACTGCCGATGGTGGGCTGCTGCTGTGTGGATCACGTGACGCATCAGGACTTCCCGCGATGTTTCTTATCAAGACTAACGCCGCGGGAGAAATTCAAGATTGAGGACGATGGGTAAAAAGAGTCTACTGAACATTATTCTTTTAACGTCAATCCTTTGCACAGGCCCAGCGTTGCACAGCATGGCGCAGGCCCTGGAAGCCGATGCGGGCCCCTCAAATGTCCAGGTGTGCGAAGGTGATGGCCTGGTCCTGGGAGGTGATCCCGCTGCTTCCGGAGGTACTGGATACTACAGTATTTACTGGACATCCGACCCTGCGGGGTTTACGAGTACGGCCAGCAACCCTGTTGTGACGCCCACCGAGGATACGGATTACGTTCTCACGGTAATGGACTCCGATGGAGCCATCGACATCGACATTATTTCGGTTACTATTAAGCCACGAACAGATCCCGAGGACCTCGACATTGTCTTTAATCCGGCTGCCAACTCCTACAGTATTGAAAGCGGCCCTGTCAATCTCTCTTTCACCGTGGGTGGCGGTGGTGCAGGCACGGGCGTATTGAGCGGCATCGGTGTCAACAGCACGACAAACCAGTTTCACCCGAGTGCGGCAAACATCGGCGCGAATGACATCACGCTCACGTTCACCAATACCCAGGGATGCCAGACGGAGATCACAGAGACCGTCAGCGTTTACAATCCCAATGGTTTCCTCAGCGGATTGGAAAACTCCTACTGTCCTTATGGTGAAGACGACCTGACCATTAACATTCCCCCACCCTACCAGTCTTTTATCGATGTCGTTATGGTCGACGAAAACGATGCTATTATCCCTGACGGAGTCGCCTGGACAAAAGACCTCGCAACAAAAAGCATCCACCTCAACCTGGACCTTCTGCCGGTGGGCAAGAATAGGTTCCACATTACATACACGATAGTTGGGATCAACGGATACAATTACCTGCCAGAGCTCGACCTGACGTGTCTTTGTATTCGTTATACCATGATACCGATCGTCGGTCCCGTGCAGACGGTCGTGCAAGTACCAGTAATCATCAATCCACAACCCGAAGTAAAAATCGCTTTCAAAGCCGAGGAACCCGAGCTCTGCCGCAATGCAGCCCCACTCTCGCTCGAAGGGGCTCCGGCCGGAGGTATCTGGCAGGGTATGGCGCTGACGCCGGCTCCCGGGAACGATGCAAGCCCCAATTTTTCTTCCGGCGACAACGGCCTTGCCTCCTTCAATCCGGGCGCGGCGAATATCGGCGTTAATCCTATCCATTACATCTTTGAGGATGGCAACGGCTGCCGCGATACGACACGCGTGGACATGACCGTGTACGATCTGCCGGTGCTCGACTTCACCGCTCCGAACGGATGTGTCGGAATCCCCGTCGAATTCGATCCTTCAGTCACGATCCCGGCGGGCGTGACGGTGACGAGTTATGGATGGGATTTTGATGACGACCGCAGGGAAACACATATTATCCTTCCCGATCCGACGCTACACATTTTCACCAGCAGCAACGACTACGATGTCACGCTCGAAGCGACCACCTCCGATGGATGCTTTACGTCGGTCACGCATCAAGTTGCCGTCGGCGACATTCCGGATGTGAAACTTGGATGGTCGTCAGTATGCGACGGCGACCCGACGCGCTTCGCCTTTAAGTCGTCGCTTTTCAACTCAGCTCCATCGGATATATACCGGGTATTCTGGGATTTCGGTAACGGCGACACCGATTCGAAGCTCAACCCTTCCTTGCCGGATTCGGTGCACTTGTATACCTACGCCGGGCCCGGTTTGTTTGAAGCGCTGGTGACCCTTGAAACCGATCTCGGATGTACCAATTCGGATACCGTTCAGTTGTATAAAGTAGCGCGCACGGGAATTATCGACGGCGACAACGAGTATTTACAAGATTTCAATACGGCCACCTTTGAAGATCAACAGTGGGTAAGCGGTGGCAATAACGCGTCGTGGGAGTGGGGCGTACCCGCGAAGACACTGCTCAACGACGACGCTTCGGGTGGCGGCAAGGCCTGGGTGACCAGTCTTACTGAATCATTTAATATCAACGAAGACTCCTGGGTTCACAGCCCGTGCATCGATCTTTCAGAGATCGAACGGCCCGTCGTCGCGTTGGACATCCGGTCGTTAACGCGGAGTCGGATCGAAGGTGCTGTTTTACAGGTTAACGTAACTGGGTCGACGAACAACGAGTCGGACTGGAAAACGATCGGTTCTGTAGGCAGTGGTGTAAATTGGTACAATGCAACCGGAATTTTAAGTAACCCCGGCAACCAATCGCTCAACCAAACAGGATGGTCAGGGTCCACCGATTCGACGGGATGGCGGCGTGCGGTCATATCATTGGACAATACCCTGGCGCCCTTAACACCGGCGCAACGTTCGCGGATGCGTTTCAGAGTGGCCTTCTCCAGTCCGGTCGACTCCAGCTTTAGTGCTGTGGAAGAAGGGTTCGCGTTTGACAACTTCCGGATCGGACAACGCGACCGGACAGTCCTGCTGGAATCCTTTACGAATTCTGGTGGCCCTAACACCCCCGATGAACCCAACAAGGCGGCCAACACCACCATTAACACTTTTGCCGAAGGATTGGTCGGAGAACTGGTGAAAGTGGAGTATCACCTGGGACTCGGTGGTCCGGACGACGATCCGCTGTACTTCGATAACCCTGTCGACGCCAATGCGCGGGCAGCATTTTATGGTGTCACGTTTACGCCGTACGCGTTCGTCGATGGAAGACAGGGTCCGGGGCTGCTGCAAGCTTATGCTAATCAAAGCCTGAGGCCCGCCGACGCCACCATAGACACCATACTTACAAGTGGTTCACCCGACGGACCGTTGACTATCGACGTTCAGTTTACCGCCAATTCCGATTTACCACCGGGTACTTCCGTTCATATCGTAGTTGTTGAAAAGGTCATTACTGCACCTCAGGTAGCGGGCAGCAATGGTGAGACGACCTTCAAGTACGTAATGAAGAAAATGCTTCCGACGGCTCGTGGTACTGTCTTCGAAGCGGGGATTCCGAACGGAGATACGCGCCATGTAAGCGTGTCCTGGCTACCCCGTGCCTACGATCTGGCCAACCTGGCTGTCGTGGCGTTCGTGCAGCATGAAGAGACAGGTGAAGTGTTTCAGGCGCGACTGCTTGACGCGCCGCAGTATCTGCCAACCGGTGTTGTCACCGGAATCGAGCCCGCACTGGCTGACCGCGTTCGCATTTATCCGGTGCCGGCCAACGATGAACTCAACGTTACCTTGCCTGCAACGCTGCGTCATCCCGTGGTATGCAGGTTGTTCGACGCGTTCGGCCAGGAAGTGGCTACCGAGCTATACCCTGCGGGTGAAATGGTACGCGTCTTTGATACGGGTCGTTTCGCAGACGGCGTGTATGTCCTGCAGTTTGAAACACCCGGTGAACCGATAAGTCGGAAAAAGGTAATGATCGTCCATTCGACGTCATTGCGCTAAGACCGGCTCCGTTATATTACGTTTTTAGAACCATGTTGTACCCAACCTTACACATTGCATACGCAGCCAGCTGGCGGCCGTGGCGCTATTTTTCGTTTTCGATTTCTTCAGTAATTTTAGGCACCCCGGCTACGCAGGCCCCTCTCCCCTGATCACGCGGAGCGTATTTGCAGTATGGATATATTCCTCTTACCAGAAACCTGGCTTGCGCTTGTGACGCTCACATTCTTCGAAGTGGTTCTGGGTATCGATAATATTATTTTTATTTCCATCGTTTCAAACCGCCTGCCGGCGAACGTCAGAACACGGACCCGGAACATGGGCCTCATTCTGGCCATGGGAGTGCGGATCCTGTTGTTGCTCAGCATTACTTGGGTGATCCGATTTCAGAAACCACTTTTCAGCGTGTTTGAAACGGCTTTCAGCGGGCGGGATCTCATCCTTGCCCTGGGCGGATTGTTCCTCATCGCAAAGAGCACGCGTGAGATACACCAGGAGATGGAGGGGTCGCTTCACGAAGGGCCGTCGATATCGAAGAAAGTAAATATGAACTCGGTTATCCTTCAGATCATCTTGCTGGATATTATTTTCTCATTCGACTCGATCCTTACAGCGGTGGGCTTGACGCAGCACGTCCCCATCATGGTGATCGCTATTGTACTTTCCATTGTGATCATGATCATCTTCTCGGGCCGGATCAGCAACTTTATTCACAAGCACCCCACCCTTGAAGTTCTCGCCCTCGGGTTTCTTATCCTTATTGGATTCATGTTGTTCCTGGAAGGACTCCACTATGAGATCCCGAAAGGTTATATTTACTTTGCCGTAGCATTCTCTCTGATGATCGAAGTGATCAACATGAGGATACGGAAGTCCAAACTAAAAAAGCGTTCTGCATCAGATGAAAAATGACGAATCTCTACGATTTCCGATCGGACGCTTTGCGCCGCAAGACGCCTATACGTTCAGTGAACTGCAGTCGCTCATCGACCGGATTGAGGCCCTTCCCGCACAACTCCGAAAGGTTGCGGGTGCCTTGACGCAGCAGGAACTGGACACCCCCTATCGTGAGGGCGGGTGGACCTTGCGTCAGGTTATCCACCACCTGGCCGACAGCCACATGAACGCATACGTTCGTCTTAAATGGTCGCTTACCGAATCCACGCCGACTATCAAGGCATACGACGAAAAAGGCTGGGCTGAAACCGCCGAAACAAGCGGTGACCCCGAAGTGTCATTGCAAATGATCGACGCCCTCCACGCACGATGGGTAAAATTGCTCAGAGCACTTAGCGCTGCCGACTTCGAAAGGGGATATATCCATCCGGACAATGGAAAGTTTGTCAGCCTGGGTCACCAGGTGGCTTTGTATGCGTGGCATGGAGCGCACCACATCGCTCACCTGAGGCTTGTCGCTCCACATGTCCCCGCGCCTTGAGTTACACGCGTCCATACATACTGTTCAACCGACACCTTGAGACGATCTTTCCTGCACTGTTCCGAAGGGTCGAGCCTGTCATCGCCCAACCCGACCGGATCACCACTCCCGATAAGGATTTTCTGGACCTGTACTGGGCGACACAAGGCGCTGACAAACTTGTTATCCTTTGCCATGGTCTGGAGGGCAACGCGCGACGTCCCTACATGCTGGGTATGGCGCGCGCATTCTACCTGTACGGGTTCGACGTGCTCACATGGGACTACCGGGGGTGCGGCGAAGAAATGAATCGAACCCTTCGATTCTATCACAGCGGGGCAACAGATGATCTTCACCTGGTGGTGCGGCATGCTGCTGCAAAAGGCTACCGTCAGATTAATCTGGTGGGGTTTAGCCTGGGGGGCAACATCGCATTGAAATACCTCGGCGAGCATCATGAAAATGCCGTACGCATTCACGGGGCTGTCGCGTTTTCCGTACCCATGCACCTGGCTTCGAGTTGCCGGAAGATCTCCCGACCGGAAAACCTCGTTTACTCCCATCGCTTTTTGCGAAGTCTTAAAGACAAAGTGATGAGGAAGTCGCGGCTCATGGATGGTCTCGACATATCGCCGCTTCCGGGAATCCGGACGCTGGTTCAATTTGACGACCAATACACTGCGCCGCTGCATGGTTTTGAAAATGCGTCCGACTATTACAACAAGTGCAGTTCAATACGGTTTCTCGACGCCATCGAAACACCCACGCTGATTGTAAACGCGCGAAATGATCCGTTTCTGAGTGCGGAGTGCTTTCCCCGTCTTGAAGAACACGACTTCATTCGTTTTGAAGCGCCATTGCAAGGTGGCCATGCCGGCTTTACGCAATTCTCTAAAAATGGACTATATTGGTCCGAGGAAAGAGCGGTACGATTTATTGCCGAGCTTCCGTGATTCTTCTCATCTGAACTTCCGGCAATTATGGTGGAACGTTATAGTATAACCTGCGACGCCGACAGTGTTCGGACACGTTTTTCAGTTGACGTTCCCGGTTTTTACAAGCCCCATTATAATGCTGCGCCGACGCAGCTGCTGCCGGTGATTACCAATACCAGTCCTGAAGGCGTATCGCTGTTCTATTGGGGAATTCCTCCATCGTGGGCTAAGAATAAGGCGGTGAGCGAAAAGGTGATCAATGTAAAGGCCGAGGCCTTGAAGGAAAAACCCTCGTTGCGGAAGGTGATTCTGAAACGGCGATGTCTGATCCCCGCCGATGGATTTTATGCCTGGAAAAGGTCCGGTAAGAAAACCCTCATCCCCTATCGCATTGTTGCGGCTTCGGGTGCGTTGCTTTCCTTCGCCGGTATCTGGGAAGACTTCGAAGACAATGAGGGCGGCGAGCAGAGCACCTTCATTCTGCTGACGCGGCCTGCCGACGACCAGGTAAGACCTATTACAGACCGGATGCCGGTCATCTTATCAGGTGATGCAGAGAAAATCTGGTTGAAGTCGGCCGCGAGCGAACGCGATATACTGGGCGCGCTGGACAGCCAATCCGGGGAGATGCTCAGCGCGTATACTGTGTCCCCGCGCATCAATACCATTTCGGAAGATGTGCCGTCGCTCATCGCGCCGGCACCGCCTGCCGACCAGTTCGGCAACCTCACATTATTCGATTAGAATTCGCTTAGAGATCAGAACCCCTCGTCGCCTTCCGCCTCCTCGTCGGAGGGCTTAAGGTCTTCTGGCTCATCCGTTTTTGGCGCTTGCTGCCTTC
This sequence comes from Cyclobacteriaceae bacterium, assembly GCA_035304385.1. Classification (GTDB taxonomy): domain Bacteria; phylum Bacteroidota; class Bacteroidia; order Cytophagales; family Cyclobacteriaceae; genus ZC4RG29. The sequence continues at coordinate 4,361 of DATGQD010000062.1, read as the reverse complement.
GCTCTCTTGCCGGCCTGGTGCGGTCTGCCGGAGGACCGTCGGATGTCTTGGCTTCCTTGGTCTTGTCTTTCTTTTCCTTTTTCAGGAAGGAGAAAATGCCCTTCTTTTTGGCGGGTTCAGCTTCGGTTACTGTATCCTGTACGGGCTCGTCTTCGTTATACTCGAAATCGAACTCGGAACGCTCACGAGGTGCTTCGATTTCCAGGGTGTCGGTGGGCAACAACTCTTCACCCTCTTCCTGCTTGTCCTTTTTACGGAACAGGTTCCGGAAGAATCCTCCTTTTTTCCTTTTTGCTTCCCGACGAGCGTCTTCCTCTTCCCACTTGCCTTGCATTTGGGCGAGTCGAACGTCAGGCAGCACCAGCACGTCGCGGAGATACCACATGTAGTTGTCCTGGTCGATATTGAAGCGAATATCATCAACCCGGTATTGTACGCTGTCACTGTCGAAACGGAGCATCCTTACTTCCTTGTCGCGGGTAATGACATAGGCGCTGTCGGCGTCGGCTACCCCCAGCGTGTCGGCGGGCTGCGGAACGTCGACGATAAAGGTACTGTCGATAACCGACCGGGCGGCGGCATCCAGTTCAGCCAGCGACACATCGTCCTCCATGGTGAGGGAATCGGGGACGGCCGGATACACCGGTTTCATCTCCACCGTTGCGAGGCTGGCTAATTTTTTCCGGTACGGAACACGCTCCGCGATCAGGTAACGGTTCTTGCTGGCAGTAAGGATCTTAGGTGTTGAATCTTGCTGAAAGTAGCTGAACTTCTTGCGCAGGGCGTCCTTGTCGTATATGAAGGCGCTTTGAAACGCAGGGCACACTGTACGCTGGGTACATGCCGATAATAGCACGCTTAGTGTGGCCAGAAGAAAAAATGCCCTTATCATGAGGCTTCAGCGTTCCAAAAATAGGCCAAATGGCTGTCTTCGCCACCGGCTAAACCTGTTCTTTGGTCTAAATCCACACCCGCCCTTCGATCATGCTTATACGATGGATCTAAACCTTCAAAATTACGGATTCCTGCAGGGAAACCCAAAATTTCACAGAATAATACAACCATCTAACCCCCTGATAATCAACTTATACTATGATTTAACGACCGGCGATACGTTTTAGTGGCCCGGAGGGGGAATAAGTTGGGAATTTTGGGAAAAAGGCAGAACCTGGAACAGATGCAGGCGCAGGTGCAGAGGCAGGGGGCGACATATAACGAATACGGTCTTTCGTTATAGGTAAGATTGGTAACGGCGCACCTATCGTAGCGCTATCTTCAAAAGCAGAAACATCACCCCAAGCAAAAAAACGACAATAGAAATCTTATTAATGCCGTGCATTACCAGGATGTTAAAATTTCTTGGTCGTGAAGGATCCTTTCCCCTAAAAAAATAACCAAACACTTCGTTGAGCTCAAAAAACTCCCGAAGCCGGTTCCGTTTTTTGGGGGTGGTAGAAGAATTATTATCTGTGATCATAGGCTAAGCGTCCGGTAGTTGAACCGATTGAGGCGCTATCCAGTTCCCATCCTCGCGGATTAGTTCGATGAGTTGATCGACGGCCTGCGCGGCGGGTACGTTGCGCCGCACCACCTCTTTACCTCTGTAAAGCGTAATGCGTCCGGGTCCGGAGCCCACGTATCCATAGTCGGCGTCGGCCATCTCACCAGGCCCGTTCACAATACATCCCATAATCCCGATCTTAATCCCTTTCAGGTGATCGGTGCGTTTGCGTATCATCGCGGTCGTCTCCTGCAAGTCGAACAACGTTCTTCCGCAGGAAGGACAGGAAATGTATTCCGTCTTGGACATCCGGTTGCGCGTGGCCTGCAGGATGCCGAAGGCTGTGCGGTTGCAGCGGTCGATCCAGCCGGCCGGGACGCGTTCTCCTTCGGGAACATCCACACCCAGCATGATGCCGTCGCCAAAGCCGTCGATATAGAGTCCGCCGATGTCGGTACCAGCGGCGATCATGAACGCATCTTCGTCGGTGATGGTGTAGTCGCGGCGAACGACGACAGGTATGTCGATATCGTCCTCGACAAGGTCGAAGAACAGACGCCGTATCGCAGCCATGGCATGTGCATTGCGTGTCGATACCACAAGCGCGGCTGTCGGGTCGTTACGCAACATCACTTTGAGCGCCTCGTCCCAGTCATCTGCCTTCAGGTGCACCAGGTTGAGCACCGGATCCTTCTCACGAGCTTCGAGGTATTGGGTCCGGGTAAAGAACGGATGCTTGTTGGTACGATCAGGCAGCGTTTCCCAGACATCGGCGTCGACGATCTCCCGCAGTCCGTTCGGAAGCATGAACGTCACTGGATTTTGTCCCGTATAAATAAAGTCGACGCCCTGATCGCTCATATGCCACTTATCAGGCTCTGGCAGATAGTAGTGACCTACAGGCCGCAGGTCCTTATATGAACTGATGGTGTGGCGGCTAAGGTCGGCGATGACCCTCGGGACATGATGAGGTCCTCCCAGGTTGGCGGTCTCCCGCGTAACCCGGCGGTTGTAGGTGAACGGGTCTATCGGCGACTCGCTGATTTCTTTTATCGGCTGATGCTGGTCACGCCCGGTGTATCGATCCACCATGATTTTACCTACCGGCGATTCCACCTCCGGCTCTTCCGTAAGTGAGACCCGAACGGTGTCACCAAGGCCGTCTTCGAGGAGGGTGCCGATGCCCACGGCAGATTTGATCCTGCCGTCTTCGCCGTCGCCCGCCTCCGTTACGCCGAGGTGTAAGGGATAGGGTTTGAATCCTTCCGCATCGAGCCTGTTCACCAGCAAGCGGTAGGCCTGCACCATTACGAGCGGATTGCTGGCCTTCATCGACAACACTACGTCATAGTATTGCAGGTCTTCACAGACGCGCAGAAACTCCAGTGCCGACTCCACCATGCCAAGCGGTGTATCGCCATAGCGGCTCATAATACGATCCGACAACGAACCGTGATTCGTTCCGATACGCATAGCCGTACCGTATTCCTTGCATATTTTGACGAGGGGCGTAAATTTCTCGCGTATGCGATCGAGTTCTGCGTTATACGCACTGTCGGTATATTCGATGACCTCGAATCGCTTCTTGTCGGCATAGTTACCCGGATTGATGCGCACCTTCTCCACGATACGGGCGGCAAGTTCAGCCGCATTTGGCGTAAAATGTATGTCGGCCACCAGCGGTGTCTGATAGCCGCGGGCTCTCAGCTCCTTGCGAATGACTTCCAGGTTCTGGGCTTCCTTGATGCTGGGCGCTGTGAGGCGCACGTATTCGCATCCTGATTCGATCATACGGATACACTGCTCCACAGATCCTGGGGTGTCCATGGTATCTACGGTTGTCATGGACTGTACCCGTACCGGGTTGTCCCCCCCTAGCGGGACATCGCCAATTTTGACCTCGATGGTTTTGCGCCTGCTGTATCGTACGAGATTATTGCAATACTGTCGGATGGAAGCAACGTTCTGATTCACCTCATCGGATTTGAAACACAAAATTAACCTATTCGACAGATAGTATACAACACCCTCATTATCAGAGCGGTATGATTTTAGATTGGGGATTATCGATTTGAGATTATCGATTGTCTTTCACCCCGAACGGTGTTCAACCCCAAAATCAAAAATCCCAAATCGACAATCGATAATCGAAAATCGATCCCGGTCCCAGCGGGACCAAATGTTTGTAGCACTATCCCGGGAACGTGGACACCCGTCCCGTAGGGACGGAATGTTTATGCTGACCTGGCACATGAGATTGACAGCACATTACAATGGGTACCCAGACATAACATTGCGTCCCTACGGGACGCCGTACCCCACAGACACGTTTTCTACAAACATAGCGTGCCTACAGGATGCTGGCCCTACGATCAAGCGTCGGTGATCCTTCGGTTTCACCCCAAACGGTGTTTAACCCAAATCAAAAATCCCAAATCGACAATCAATAATCGAAAATCGATCCCGGTCCCAGCGGGACCAAATGTTTGTAGCAAGAAGGGTGAAGGGGATAACCCGTCCCGTAGGGACGGAATGTTTATCCTGACCTGGCACATGAGATTGACAGGACATTACATTAGGTACCCAGACATAACATTGCGTCCCTACGGGACGCGACACCTTCACGCACACGGTTTCTACAAACATTGCGTCCCTACAGGACGCTGGGCCTACGATCAAGCGTCGGTGATCCTTCGGTCTCACCCCAAACGGTGTTCAACCCAAATCACGAATCGACAATCAATAATCGAAAATCGATCCCGGTCCCAGCGGGACCAAATGTTTGTAGCACTATCCCGGAACGTGGACACCCGTCCCGTAGGGACGGAATGTTTATCCTGACCTGGCACATATGATTGAC
>DATGQD010000061.1:0-5230 GCA_035304385.1 Cyclobacteriaceae bacterium | reverse complement strand
GACCTCATGGCAGGCGGTGGAACGCCAGCATCTTCCCGTCTTGACTGGATTGAAGTCTACGGGAAGGCTGTTACCGTGAAGAGCGATCCATAGGCAGGGCTAAATATAATTTATCGGTAGCCGATGCAATGATGAAAGGCCAGGCGACCGGAAAGGAGATGTGGGTGCAACTGTCGGATCATTCTTCACTCATGAGAAATACTGCTATGAGCGCGAGGACTATGCCGGCAAGGAGTGGGAGCTCTGGGATGGTGCGGTACAGCGCGAGAGAAAGCGCCACCGTGACAATAGGAGCGCCGGCGTTGATGAGCGGGCTGACTATTATTGCTTTCCCATGCCGGAACGCGTGGAGTATGAATAGCGCTCCGATAGAGTTGAGTACTTGAATCGCAAATGCCGCGATCGGTCCTGTTATTCCCCAGTTAATTGGCTGTCCGAAGTCAGTCATCATAATGGCAACTGGGGTCAAAAGCAGGGCGCTGATGACCATGTAAGCAAAAATAGATGATGCATCCGCGGTGCGCGTGGCGCGCTTCATGAAGTAGGCCTGGGCGCCCCAGCATGCAAAGACAATGAACGACAGCAAGAGCCAGAGGCTTCCATTGCTGTTGTAGTGTGGCGTTTGGTAGGAAAGCAGAGGCATCGCGATGACCGCCATGATAATGCCTGTCCAGGCTCTGGGTGTCGTCCGTTCCTTTAGCAACACCCACGAAAGCAGGATAGTCAATAAAGGGGACAGCGATATAATGGGAAAAACCATGTATGCCGGACCAGACTTTAATGCCGCGAACAATAGCAGCTGCCCCGCCGCACCCAGGAGTCCTATAATCATACCGTAGGTAACCGTTGAGTGCGTCGTGTCGAGGCGACCTTCTTTGAGCAAGACGATAACACCGGGAATAATCATTGTCAACGCCCAGACGCAATACCCCAGCGTCTCGGGAAATCCGGCTTTTTCGGGAATTTCAATAAGCGCACCCCATACACCCCAGCAGACTACTGTAAGTGCCGCGTGAAAAAGCCAGGGTCGTTTGCGTGCTGCCATTTCTTGGCCTCAAAGTAATAAAACGAAACTTATTTAACTGGATTTTGGACATAATTCTGAAATATGAAAGAGAAGAAAAGGTAGGCAAGACTGAAGCCGACTTTTCGTGACTATTCACTCAAACATCTGAAAATCATAATAGTATGGATTAATATGACGCTACATTTTCCACGCAGACCCATTTTGAAATAAAGTAAAATGAAAGATTTAACGACATGAAGGAAAATAAAACGAAGTATTTATGGCGCTTTTGTTTATTTTTGAGGGGAACAGATTTGAATCTCCACTTAACGCTCTATATTAATTAGCATATGCGCACAAGATATCTGGGTCTGGACGATGCGACCCTGACAGCGAAGGGCGCTGCGCATCTTGCCAGGGAGTTATGCCAGCAGCCGGATCTTTGGAAAGAGATTTGGCAACGCGTCAATCGGGAAAAAGTTGCTATAGGACAGTTTCTGCAGCGATCCATGTCGGGGCAGGGCAGGATCATACTTACGGGTGCCGGAACGAGCGCGTTCATTGGAAAGTCTCTGGCCGCTGTATTTCAACGCGGCATGGGTATACCGGTTGAAGCCGTGTCGACAACGGACCTGGTATCGCATCCGCGGGATCATCTGCATGGCAATTTGCCCTTGCTAATGGTTTCCTTTGCCCGATCCGGGAACAGTCCGGAGAGCCTTGCGGCGGTATCGTTGGCGGATGAGCTATGCAAGGCTGGCTGCTACCATCTGATCATAACGTGTAACGCTCAGGGGGAACTTGCAAAATGGGGGCGGGTCAACGCACATAATTCGTTTGTTTTCGCCCTTCCTGACCGTGCAAACGACCGGAGCCTCGCTATGACCAGCAGCTACACCGGTATGATGGTGGCCGGAATACTGGTCGCCGGTCTGTCGCACCTGAAGGCGAACAGGGAGATGGTCGATATTATTTCATCCTACGGTCGGAAGGCGATTGACTATTACTATGACGATCTACGGGCTATCGCAGAAAGGGATTTCAGGCGGGCTGTGTTTCTAGGATCCGGCCCGCTCCTGGGAACGGCAACGGAAGCACATCTGAAACTCCAGGAACTTACTGATGGACAAATAGTCTGTACACCTGACTCGTTTCTTGGGTTCAGGCATGGGCCAAAGGCCGTTGTGGACGAGACTACTTTGATGGTTTACTTGTTCTCGAACCAGAAGTATGTGCAGAAGTACGAGAAGGATTTGGTTCAGTCGATGAGTAAAGGTAGACGTCCATTGCTGGAAATTGGCTTGATGGAATCAAGGATCGATGGCGTCGATTTGCCGTACTCGTTCCCTTTTTCCGAAAATGGCCCCAGCGTGAATGAGGAGTTTCTCGCCGTTTGCAGCATCGTGCCGGTTCAGATACTTGCTTTTTTCAAATCGCTACAGCTGGGGTTGCGACCCGACACGCCATCTCAAACCGGAGCCATATCCAGGGTTGTCGAGGGTGTGCAGATCTATAGCCTTCAGGATTGAATCATGAACACGACGCTCCGGGAAAGGGCTAGGAAAAAGGGCCTGTCCTACATGGACTTCCTGCTTCGGGAAGTCAAGAAGATAGAAAAAGAGACAGGAATACCGCGCACGTTCCTCGCAGTATGCCCGAATTCAAGCACAGTGATCCGTGCCGCTTTGCGAACGGCGAAACGGAATAATGCGCCTATTAAGTTCGCGGCTACGCTGAACCAGGTCGATCTCGATGGCGGGTATACGGGTTTCACACCTGAACAGTTTGTCAGAAGCATACGCAAGGAAGCGCAGCTCATTAACTTCAATGGTCCCGTTATCATTGCCATCGATCATGGCGGACCCTGGTTGAAGGATTTGCATCGCCAGGAGCAATGGAGTCTCGAGCAAAGCATGAGCGCTGTCAAACGAACCTTCGAAGCCGCTATCGACGCGGGCTATGACCTGATCCATGTAGACCCCACTGTCGACATTACTGTCCCGCCGGGTGAAACGATCCAGATTGAAGTTGTAGTTCGCCGGACGGTGGAGCTCATTGCGCATGCTGAGACGTTCCGCAAGAGCAAAAAATTGCCGCGGATCGCGTACGAGGTAGGTACAGAGGAAGTGCACGGCGGTCTTGCCGATATGAATGCCTTTAAGACATTTCTTGAGCAGCTAAAAACGCTTCTCTTTCGCAATGAACTCGATGATGCGTGGCCATGCTTCGTCGTGGGTAAGGTAGGCACAGACCTGCACACGACAGTATTCGACCCGGAAGTTGCCCGAAAGTTGTCATCCATAGCTGCCCGGTACGGCAGTGTAATCAAAGGACATTATTCGGATAATGTATCGAATCCTCATGAGTACCCAAATTCCGGCATGGGAGGAGCGAACGTCGGCCCGGAATTTACAGAACAGGAATATGCGGGACTTGTTGAATTGTGCGACCTGGAAGAAGGCCTGGTCAAGAAAGGTTTGGTCGTAAGGCCGTCCAATCTTGTACACATACTTCGGGAGGCTGTGGTCCGATCGGGACGTTGGAAGAAATGGATCCTGCCTGGTGAATCAGCGGATGATTTTTCCGCGAATTCACTTGAACGTCAATCGTGGCTGATAAAAACCGGCTGTCGTTACATATGGGAAAATCCTGAAGTCGTCGCTGCGCGCATGCGACTGTATCGCAATCTTGAAATGAATGGATTCGATGCGGAGGAAATCCTGCTTTCGCACATTGAAAAATCAATGGACAAGTACTTTCATAAACTCAACCTTGTTGACCTGAACGACAGGTTGATGCATAACAAGGGCATCACTTTGTCGATATTGTAGTATTATCATGAGCCAGACCAGGAAATGGGGCGTTGTTGTCGTAGGTGAACTCAATGTTGATCTCATTGCCAACAACATTGAAAGAGCTCCCGAGATCGGGAAGGAGGTAATCGCGCATGCGTTCACAACGGCGTTGGGGAGCAGTTCGGCAATATTTGCCAGCAACTTAAGCACACTCGGTACGCCGGTTACGTTTGTCGGACGGGTGGGAAACGACAGCAATGGCGACTTCATCCTTTCCGAGTTGCAATCGAAGGGTGTCGACGTTTCAAATATTATCAGGTCGGGTTTCCGTGATACAGGTGTCACCCTTGTTCTGAACTACGGGGATGACCGCGCCATGGTCACGTATCCTGGTTGCATGACCTCCCTTTCTCCGAATGATGTCACAGATACTGTGCTACAAGCCTGCAGGCATCTCCATGTAAGCTCAATTTTTTTGATGCCGCGTATTAGAGAAAACCTCGTGCGCTTGTTTTCGCGAGCCCGGCAATTCGGCCTGACCACTTCACTGGATCCGCAGTGGGATCCGTCGGAACAATGGGATCTTGAATTGAATCAGGTGCTTGCGGTTACAGACATCTTCCTTCCCAATCGCAGGGAGTTGGAATTACTGACGGGAGCCTCAGGTATTAGCAATGCGCTAACCAGGATCGAAGAAGGGCACGTTATCGTCGTCAAGGATGGAAAGGAAGGGGCGACGCTTTGGGATCACGGAAAGATTATCACACAGCGCTCTTTTTTCAATGAGAACGTAGTTGACAGTATTGGCGCTGGAGACAGCTTTAACGCGGGATTCATCCACAAGTATTTGTTGGGTGAGCCCTTGCATCAATGTCTCCGGTTTGCGTGCCTCACTGGCGCAATTAATACGACCGCACCGGGTGGTACGGCGGCCTTCAGTGATTTCGACTCTGTCAAGAAAACTGCCCGGGAGGCATTTGGAATTTCAATCTGACCCATGAGACTAAAGGAAAAGCTTGCACATCTGTCCCGTAATGGAGGTGCGCTGCTCGCGGCCAACTTCTATAATTTTGAAACCCTTTCAGGTATTCTTGCCGCTGCTGCGAAAAAGCAGGCTCCTATTATTCTGCAACTATCTGAGGGATCGATTGACTACCTCGGTTTGAAGGTTGCTGTGAGCATGGCGCGGTCGGCATTAGATCAGTTTGGCGTCGAAGGATGGCTTCACCTCGATCATGGGAGCTCGATTGAGATTGTGAGACGATGTCTTGACGCAGGATTCGATTCCGTGATGATTGACGCGAGCGAGCGCCCTTTCCATGAAAATGTTGAAATAACCTCCGCCGTGGTCCGACTGGCATCCGCTTATGACGCCAATGTGGAAGCCGAGCTTGGCTTCGTAGCCAAGCTGGGCCAGGCGCAGGTTAAC
>DATGQD010000060.1:0-11799 GCA_035304385.1 Cyclobacteriaceae bacterium | reverse complement strand
CCCATTAAATACGGAGAGTACTGGGCTGCCGGTCTCCCGATGATCACCACCCTGCTGGAGGGCGACGACGCGCGAATCATCCGCGAAGAATCCGGCGGATATCTCCTCGACGTCAGCGCCGCCGGAGGCGAACAGGTTGATGAGATCTTCGCCAAAGTAGACCAGGAGATACGCGCCGGACGTTCAGGGCATTATGTCTCGCTGGCCCGAAAATACCGAAACTTCGGCCTGATAGACGAGGCGATCGCATTCGTCATGGACAGGCTTTCGAGGAATGAGTGACCCCGGCCCGCCGGCCGGATGCGATGGACCTCCGCGGCACCGCGGTGGTCAGGGGGAAGAAGTCACCTCAAAACCCCAAACAATGGGTTTTTTCCGTTAATTTCGACCAAATTTTATTTGGCGTATATTCGCCGTCAGCTATGAAACCTCGTATCAAACTGGACGCAACCGACAGGAAAATACTTGAAATCCTGCAGCGTGACTCAAATATCACCAATGCCCAACTTGCCAAGGAAATCGGTCTGTCGCCCGCACCTACCCTGGAACGCGTAAACAAGCTCGAAGCCGCCGGCGTGATTAAGAGTTACCACGCGGTGATCGATCCCGCGAGTGTCAACCTGGGTGTCAGCACCTTTGTGATGGCAACCTTGAAAGGACACAATAAAGAAAACATTGAAAAATTCGTCACCGCCATCAACCTCATCGACGAGGTCATCGAGTGTCATCACATCACGGGTGCCGGCGACTTCATCCTCAAACTCGTGTCTACCGACATCGCTGCATACCAACAACTTATGCTGGAAAAGGTTTCCAACATCGATGTCGTCGACAGCCTCCAAACTATGGTCATTCTCTCCACGTTTAAGGACAGTAAATCGCTGCCCATCCCCAACTGACGATGACAACCGAAAAGAGCCTGATCCTCGATAGCCGCCAGGTGAAGCAAAAAATAAAGCGCATGGCGTTCGAGATCTATGAAAACCACTTTAAGGAAAAGTCGCTCGTGCTGGCGGGAATTGACGGCCAGGGCTATGTGCTGGCGAAACTGCTGTCCCGTGAGCTGGAGAGCATTTCACCGATAAAGGTCCACCTCGCAAAAGTTACCCTCGATAAGCTTGCCCCGCAGCAAAGCGACGTGACGGTAGATACCGACCTCAAGACGTTTAAGAAAAAGTCTATTGTCCTTGTCGATGACGTGCTGAACACCGGCCGTACTTTCGCCTATGGGCTGAAGCCATTCCTGAGCATAGAGGTGAAGGGAATCGAAACGGCAGTGCTGGTAAACCGCAGCCATCCCCAGTTTCCGATTTATCCGACCTACACGGGTTATGAGCTCTCCACCACCATCGACGAACACGTACAAGTTCAGCTCGGCAAGGAAACCGCCGTATACCTCTCCTGATCGTATCAACCATCTCAACCTATGTCCGTTCACAAAGCCCAGATCAAGAAGGTCACGACCCATCAGCTCCAGGAAATGAAGAACCGCGGTGAGAAGATCGCCATGCTCACCGCCTACGACTACAGTATGGCACGCATCATCGACGATGCGGGCATAGACGTCATTCTTGTGGGCGACTCCGCCTCGAATGTCATGGCCGGCCATGAAACCACGCTTCCCATCACACTCGACCAGATGATCTATCACGCGGCGTCCGTCGTACGCGCTGTGAAACGCGCCCTGGTCGTCGTAGACCTTCCTTTCGGCACATACCAGGGCAGCTCCGGCGAGGCGCTTCGATCGGCCATCAGGATCATGAAAGAGGCCGGCGCCCATGCCGTAAAGCTGGAGGGCGGGAAAGAGATCAAGGAATCGGTACAACGGATCCTCAGTGCAGGGATACCCGTGATGGGCCACCTGGGACTCACCCCGCAATCGATATACAAGTTCGGAACGTATACGGTACGCGCCCGCGAGGAAGCGGAAGCCACAAAGCTCGCCGAAGATGCAGCGCTGCTCGAAAAGTACGGCTGCTTCGCGATCGTGCTCGAAAAGATTCCCGCGGAACTTGGCAAGAAGGTGTCACAATCTCTTCAGATACCGACCATCGGCATAGGCGCCGGACCGGATGCCGACGGTCAGGTCCTCGTTATGCAGGACATGCTCGGCATCACGAAGGAATTCAAACCCCGCTTCCTCCGCCGATACGCAGACTTGAGTACGATCGTCAACGACGCCGTTACCCAGTACGTGAACGATGTGAAGGCGGGAGATTTCCCGAATGAGACGGAGCAGTATTGATGCTTCGGCTCCGCTCAGCGCATTTTAGCCACAATCTCCCGGCTGCTCATCGTCCGCCGTCTCGCCGAACCACACGATCCCATACTCGCGATAAATTCCGATACCAATCGCTTTCCATTCAACTTTCTTCCACATGCCGGAGTTGATAATCAGCGGATTGTGTGAAGGACTCAGCTTCCAGCCCGCGAGGCCTTCTTCCGCAGTGGCGCCTTTCGAGCTGTAGTAAGCGATTTCATAGCCCGGGCTCGCGTACCCGTTTATTTCATGAGGTTTGTCCCACATGCATTGCGCCTGCTTGTGATCGTTGGTGTAGCAGCACGGCGACCACTTGCCTTTGTCAGACCAGCTGTGGGGATTACAGCGATTGTCAGGCGCAAAGTCATAATTCTCGACGAGGTCCAGTGCGTGGAGTTGCGCCACCTCCGAAAGACGCGCAGAGAGCGGAATAGGCTTCAGGCCCTTGCTCTTCCTGTAATCCATAATCATCGTATAGAGCAGGTGTTCTTCGCCGGAGAGGCATACCGACTTTTCTTCAGGCGCGCGACTTGCCGATGTAAGTGTGCACAACGCCAGTAAAAAGGCGTATAGGGGAAGCGATTTCATGCGCGGTATTTTCATGTCTCAACGACTTAGTATATAAAATCCGTTCGTTAATACGCTTTATTTTCTAATTTCGGCCCGAAAAATGGCCCTGCTTAGGGGTTTTGGGTTTAGAGGGTTATTAAACAAAGCAAAAAATGAGCGATCAGAAGCACTTGTCCGACGCAGGGCAGATCACGATTCAAAACGGCAAACTTGTAGTTCCCGATCGTCCCGTAATTCCTTTTATCGAAGGTGACGGGACAGGCATTGATATCTGGCCCGCGTCAAAAAAGGTGTTTGACGCATCCGTTGAGAAGGCCTATAAAGGTACCCGGTCAATACAATGGATGGAAGTCCTGGCCGGTGAGAAATCATTTAAGCAGGTAAACAACTGGCTGCCGGAGGAAACAATGGCGGCATTCCGCAAATACCTGGTGGGCATCAAGGGGCCGCTTACCACGCCCGTCGGCGGCGGAATCCGCTCCCTGAACGTCGCGTTACGCCAGGAACTCGACCTTTACGCATGCGTACGGCCGGTCCGCTGGTTCAAGGGTGTGCCTTCTCCTGTCAAGGAGCCACACAGAACGGACATGGTGATCTTCCGGGAAAATACCGAAGACATCTACGCGGGTATTGAGTTCCAGGAGGGCACCGAAGACGTGAGCAAGTTCCTGGGCATGTTGAAGGAGTCTTTCCCGACACGCTATAAGAAAGTCCGCTTCCCTGAGAGTTCAGGCATCGGAATCAAACCCGTGTCGCGCGAAGGCACGGAACGCCTCGTGCGCTCGGCAATCGAATATGCTATCGCCCACCGCAAGCCCAGTGTCACGCTCGTGCACAAGGGTAATATTATGAAGTACACGGAAGGGGCGTTTCGCGATTGGGGCTATGCGCTGGCGAAAAAGGAATTCGGCGCCGTAGATCTCGACGGCGGACCCTGGCAGGTACTCGAGCGCGACGGCCACAAGGTGATCATCAAAGACTCTATTGCGGATGCATTCCTGCAGCAAATCCTGCTCCGCCCGGACGAATACTCCGTCGCAGCGACGTTGAATCTCAACGGCGATTACATCTCAGACGCCCTTGCAGCCATCGTCGGCGGTATCGGCATTGCGCCAGGGGGAAATATCAATTACCACACGGGCCACGCAATCTTCGAAGCCACGCACGGCACGGCACCGAAGTACGCAGGCCAGGATAAGGTAAACCCGGGTTCGGTGATCCTTTCCGGCGCCATGATGCTGGAATATCTCGGATGGAACGAAGCCGCAGACCTGATCTACAAGGGGCTGGAGAACACCATCGCATCCCGCCGCGTTACCTACGATTTCCACCGCCTGATGGAAGACGCTACGCTGGTGAAGTGTTCGGAATTTGCCGACGAGGTGGTAAAGAATATGTAGGAACGTATTCTCCTATACGTTTTCAGACACCGAAACTAAGTAGGGACGCACGGCGTGCGTCCCTTTTTTTATGTATGGGGTTTCAATGTTTCACCGGCGTGCATCCTTTTTCCTATGTATAGGAGTTTCAATGTTTCCCCGGTGTGCGCCCTTTCTTATGTTAGGAGTTTTAATGTTTCACCGGTGTGCGCCCTTTTCTTTACGGGCCAGCGATTCAAGGACGCACTACGTGCGTGTTTTTTGAACCACATTAGATCACATAGGGGATATTGTACTCTGTGTGACGCTTATGTGTTCTGGCCAGGTGGGGTTAAGTCCCGATTAGAAATTCAGCATCTGAATCGCCGACAGCGCTGCCTCTTCTCCCTTGTTCCCATGCTTGCCGCCGGCGCGGTCTTCGGCCTGTTGGATGTTGTGGGTGGTGAGCACGCCGAAGATCACCGGTTTGCCCGTGATCAGGTTTGCCTGGGTGATGCCGTAGGCTACGGCCTGGCAGATATAATCGAAGTGAGGTGTCTCGCCCTGGATCACACATCCGAGGCAAATGACGGCGTGGATATCTCTTTTGCGCGCCATGAGCAGTCCCCCGAGTGAGAGTTCGAAGCTGCCCGGCACATTCTTCCGGATAATGTTCTTCCTGGGTACGCCGTGCTCCAGCAAGGTGGCGACGGCCCCTTCGTAGAGGGCGTTGGTGATTTCTTCGTTCCAGTCGGCAACAACAAGTGCGAATCGCTTTGAGGCGATGGAGGAACGGGTCTTTGCACGTCCGGACTTAAGGGGTCCTGCCATGGAAACTTGAGGTTATCCGACGGTCGGTCTTTTATGAATTGCCGTTAAGCCGGGCGATAAACTTCCGGGCGTTCTGGAATTCGGCCGACTCCCAATACTTGTCGATGATGGTCTGGTACGCCTTTTTCGCACCGGCCGTGTCGTTAAGTTTTTCGCAGGCCAGCGCCTCCTTCATCAGGTACGTCGGCGTATAGTACTTGTTCGGTTTGTAGTTAGCGGCCTTGCGATAAAAGTTGACGGCCTGCTCATAATTCTCTTCCTCCATGTAGGCATCGCCGATCAGGCTGTAGGCGCGCGCCTGCACGAGCAGGTCTTTAGACTTAAAGTCCTGCAGGTAAAGGCGGGCCAATTCGTATTTACCTTGCTTCAGGTAGCTTGCGCCCGCATAGAAGGCGGCGAGGTTTCCGGCGTTGGTGCTACCGTATTCGTCGGCGATGTCGACAAAACCGAGGTTGTTGCCGTCGCCGTTGAGCGCGAGGTCAAGGCTGTCCGATTCGAAATAATATACGGCCTGAAACATCTGGCGCTGCGCTTCATTGTCGCGGTTGTTCAGATAATACTTATATCCGAAGTACCCAGCTACAGCGAGTACGACAACGGCGCCGATGCCAATGAGGAGCCTGGAATTTTGTTCGATCCAATCTTCAGCGACCTCCAGTTTTTCTGCAAGCGCCTCCGGACTTTCCAGGATTTCCTTCTTTGTGTCTTTCTTCTTTTTGGACATGTGGAATAGGTATGACTCAGCCAATCAAAACCAGCGTTTTGAATGTTGAGCGGCCGCAAAAGTACTAATAAGATGACTTTCTGTCAAAAATGTTTCAGTCCGTGACGAAAGGGTAGTCCTCCTGCGCGTATACGTCGTGGGTGACCTCTGACGGATCCGGAAACTCGGATTCTTCAGCGAATTGCACGGATTCCTTGACGATGGCGGCGACCTTCTCGTCGATTGCCTCCAACTCTTTCTCCGTGGCCATCTTCTTCGACAGGATGGTTTGCTTCACCACTTCTATGGGGTCGCGGCGCTTGTATTCCTCTAATTCGTCCTTAGTACGATACTTCGCGGGGTCTGACATCGAGTGACCCTTGTACCGGTAGGTCCGGAATTCCAGCAGGGTAGGCCCGTCACCTTTACGCGCGCGTTCGGCGGCTTCGGCAACTGCGTGGTGCACTTCCTCCACCTTCATGGCATCCACAGGGGCGCAGGGCATTTCGTATGCTTCTCCGAGGCGGTACAGTTCGGTGACGTTAGAGGTACGCTGCACGGAAGTACCCATTGCGTATCCGTTGTTTTCGATAACGAATATTACGGGGAGTTTCCAGAGCATTGCAAGGTTCATGGTTTCGTGGAATGCGCCCTGCCGCACAGCGCCGTCGCCCATGTAGCAAATGCAGAGTGCGCCGGACTTCCGGTATTTTTCGGCGAACGCGATTCCGGCGCCGAGCGGGATCTGTCCCCCTACGATTCCGTGGCCACCAAAGAAATTGTGTTCCTTATCAAATATGTGCATGGAACCGCCCTTGCCCTTGGAGATCCCCGTCGCTTTGCCATAGAGTTCGGCCATGATGAGCTTCGGGTCTGTGCCCAACGCCATAGGATGCGCGTGGTCGCGATAGGCGGTTATCCACTTGTCGTCCTTCTGCAGCGCGGAAGCCGCGCCGGCCGCGCAGGCTTCCTGGCCGATATACAGGTGGCAGAAGCCGCGGATTTTTTGCTGTCCGTACAGCTGACCGGCTTTCTCTTCGAAGCGCCGCATCAGCAGCATTTTCTCATACCAAAACAGGTAGGTTTCCCGGGAGAATCCCTTTTCGGCCTTCCCCTTCTTGTCTTTCCCGTCTGATTTCGCCTTTTTCTTTGCTTTGGTTGTCGTGGGCATATCCCTAATTTTGATCCGAACTGCGAAAATAACGCCCGAACGAACATTCGCCAAGTAATTCACCTAAAACTCTATGATTCTCCGCCGGCTGAGCCTTGTCAACTACAGGAACTATGCGTCGGCGGAAGTCGGGTTTTCCCCCCGTATCAACGTTCTCGTTGGCGCCAACGGCAGCGGAAAGACCAATCTTTTGGATGCGGTTTATTATCTCTCCTTTACCCGGAGCTCCCGCCAGCCGCTGGATTCGCTGAATGTTCGCCATGGGGCGGACCATTTCAGTATCCGGGGCGACTTTAATGTGGCCGACCGGCAGGACTCCGTTGCGGTCGTCGTGCAGGCCGGCGCCAGGAAGTCGGTACGGGTGAACGGCTCGGAGTATGGCCGGCTGAGCGACCACATCGGCAGGTATCCGGTAGTCCTGGCCGATCCGGACGACGTCGACCTGATCCGGGAGGGAGGCGAGATCCGCCGCAGGTTTTTCGACATCCTCATATCGCAGGTCGACCACGTTTACCTGGAAAACCTCATGCGGTACAACAGCCTGCTCAAGCAGCGCAATGGCCTGTTGCGCCTGGCGGGCGGGAAGCCCGACCGGGTTGCGCTGGAATCGTATGACGCGTTGATGGGTCCGCCGGCAACCTATATTTATGAGCGACGGAAGTCCTTCCTGGGTCGGTTCATCCCTGTGTTCGACCGGTATTTCAAGTTCCTCGTGGAGGAGCATGAGACAGCGTCGGTAGCGTATCTTTCGGGACTGGACGAGATGACATTCGAGGAAGGCCTGCAGCGCAGTCGCGAGCGCGATATAATTCTGCAGCGGACGACCTTCGGCATACACCGCGACGACTTTCGTTTTCTGCTGGGGACCTCTGAAATGAAAAAGTTCGGGTCGCAGGGTCAGCGCAAGACAATGGTGATCGCGATGCGGCTGGCGCACTGGGATCTGGTCAGCGCCGACAAAGGGTTCAGGCCCATACTGCTGCTGGATGATATTTTTGATAAATTGGACGACCACCGTATCGGACGGCTGCTCGACCTGATGCGCGACGCGTTCGGTCAGCTGTTCGTCACCGATGCGCGTCCCGATCGCACGGCGGGCCTGCTTCGGAACGTTAACGCGGACGTATCGGTTTACACGGTGGATCGGGGGACCATAATCCTGCAGGAATGAGGAAACGAAAAGACCCGGGAAAAGACATCCAGCCCGTCGGGGACGCCATCCGCGATTTGCTGAATACCTACCATTTAGAGACGCGCTTTGACGAGACTCATATCGTCGCCTCCTGGGAACGGGTGGTGGGAAAGCCCATTGCCCGCCGGACCCGGAAAGTGTACCTGCACAACAAGGTCTTGTATGCCGAGTTCGATTCCGCTGCGATGAAGCACGATTTCCTGATGCACAGGAAGGAAATTCTGGATCTTTTCCAGCGGGAATTCGGAGCTGCCGCGGTGACGGAAATAGTAGTTCGCTAAAGGCTCGCGGGCCGGCACGAAATCGCTCTGAAAATCTAGGTCAGAGTTTTGAAAAAGCGTAAAAGCGTATAATTTTGCACTCTCTTTTTGAAATAGGCCCCGTCTGAGCGGGGCTTTTCAGTCGGACTCCGGCGGCAAAAAGAGAACAGCAGGTGATTGGCCGTTTGGACGCGATGTATTTGGCGCGTTTCGCGTCCGGCAAGATATCCTGGGGGAATACCAAAGTGGCCAACTGGGGCAGACTGTAAATCTGCTGTCTTATGACTTCCTAGGTTCGAATCCTAGTTCCCCCACGTGCCCGCCGTAGCTTTGGCAAAAGCGGGCGTGCCCTCCCACGCGAAAGCATCGGGGGACACGCGGGAGTAGCTCAGTTGGTAGAGCGACAGCCTTCCAAGCTGTAGGTCGCGGGTTCGAGCCTCGTCTCCCGCTCGTAAGTGGACGCCGCGCCGTGGAGGGCCGGCAACTAAAAGCTGTTGTAGCTCAGGGGTAGAGCACTTCCTTGGTAAGGAAGAGGTCGTGAGTTCAAATCTCATCAACAGCTCGGAGGTGGGGCGAACGGTGGAGGGAAAAGAAAAACTAACTAAGTATAACTTAAACTAACTGGGATTTTCAAATATGGCAAAAGAAACATTTGACCGTTCAAAACCACACGTAAACGTTGGCACTATTGGTCACGTTGACCATGGTAAGACAACGCTTACCGCTGCTATTACGAAGGTGTTGTCAGGGAAGGGTCTAGCTAATGCCCGCGACTTTTCCTCGATCGACAATGCTCCTGAAGAAAAGGAACGGGGTATTACCATCAACACCTCGCACGTGGAGTATCAGACCGAGACACGCCACTACGCGCACGTTGACTGTCCCGGCCACGCCGACTACGTGAAGAACATGGTTACGGGAGCGGCTCAAATGGACGGTGCCATCCTGGTGGTTGCTGCTACCGACGGCCCGATGCCGCAAACCCGCGAGCACATCCTTCTCGCCCGTCAGGTAGGTGTACCTGCCCTGGTGGTGTTCATGAACAAAGTCGACCTCGTTGACGACCCCGAACTCCTCGACCTCGTCGAAATGGAAGTTCGCGAACTGCTGTCGTCGTACGATTTCCCCGGCGATGACATCCCGGTAATCCGCGGTTCTGCGCTGGGCGCCCTCAACGGCGAGCCTCAGTGGGTAGAAAAAGTAGAAGAACTGATGAAGGCGGTTGACGAATACATCCCGCTTCCGGTTCGTCTTGTAGATAAAGACTTCCTCATGCCGGTGGAAGACGTATTCTCCATTACCGGTCGTGGAACGGTTGCTACAGGTCGTGTTGAGCGCGGTGTGATCAAGACCGGCGACCCGGTTCAGATCCTGGGTATGGGTGCTGAGGACCTGAGCTCGACCGTAACCGGTGTTGAGATGTTCCGCAAGATCCTGGATCGCGGTGAGGCTGGCGACAACGTAGGTCTGCTGCTCCGCGGTATTGAAAAAGACCAGATCCGCCGTGGTATGGTTATTTGCAAGCCGGGGTCGGTAACTCCCCACTCGAAATTCAAGGCCGAAGTATACGTACTTTCAAAAGAGGAGGGTGGCCGTCACACGCCGTTCTTCAACAAGTACCGTCCTCAATTCTATTTCCGCACCACGGACGTTACCGGTGAGGTGAAGCTGCCGCAAGGTGTTGAAATGGTTATGCCTGGCGACAACGTGTCGATCGAAGTTGAGCTGATCAACAAGATCGCTATGGAGAAAGGACTCCGTTTTGCTATCCGCGAAGGCGGCCGCACGGTAGGCTCTGGCCAGGTGACCGAAATTGTAGAGTAAATAACTGGGAACCAAAGGAATAGCGTTTCTGATTATATTTTCGGGAACGCTTTTCTTTTCTGGAATTTCAGTATACCTTTGCAGTCCTTTTGGGTTGACGGGTTTATACGGCGGCTCAAGGGGCCGGAGCGCCACCCCGGAAGGACGGTAAAGGTCTGGAAATTGCCGGAAACAAGCCAGAAACGGGTGTAGCTCAATTGGTAGAGTAGCGGTCTCCAAAACCGTTGGCTGGGAGTTCGAGTCTCTCCACCCGTGCACAGGGAAGATCAACTTCCATTGCGGTCCTGTAAAGGTTGACGTACACAGCAAAAGGCGCCAGATCGGATGAGTAAGTTCACTAGTTATGTTGTTGACTCCTGGGACGAGGTAAAGAACAAAGTTACCTGGCCCAAGTACAGCGAATTGCAGAGCAGTGCAATACTTGTTCTGGTGGCCTCGACAATTTTCTCGCTGATTATTGGAGGAATTGACTGGGTATTCAACGAGGCCCTTACTTGGTTCTACAACAATTTTTGATAATAAACGGATAAATGGGCGAGCTCAAGTGGTATGTGCTTCGTGTCGTAAGTGGCCAGGAGAAGAAGGTAAAGTCTTACCTGGAAACGGAGATCGAGCGCTCTAAACTCAGCGACTTCATTCCACAAGTGCTTATCCCATCGGAAAAGGTATACGAAATGCGGAACGGCAAGAAGCGGGTCCGCGAGCGCAACTTTTTCCCCGGTTATGTATTGATATCGGCAGACCTGTCCAACGGAGAGGCCTATCACATGGTGAATAATATTCCCGGTGTTATCGGCTTTCTGGGCGGCAGCGGCACGGGTTCTTCCAAGGATCCGGTCCCCCTTCGCCAGTCGGAGGTGAACCGTATTCTCGGAAAAGTCGACCAGCTCGACGAAATGGAAGAGCGGCTGGAGACTCCTTTTATTAAAGGAGAGTCTGTAAAAGTGATGGATGGACCCTTCAGCGGCTTTACCGGCAGCGTGGAGGAGATATTCGAGGATAAGAAGAAACTTAACGTAATGGTTAAGATTTTCGGCCGCAATACGCCGGTCGAGCTCAGTTACATGCAGGTTGAAAAGCTAGAATAAGATAACCCATGGCGAAAGAAGTTACAGGTTACCTGAAATTGCAGGTCAAGGGCGGACAGGCCAACCCGTCGCCCCCGATCGGTCCGGCGCTGGGTAGCAAGGGTCTCAACATCATGGACTTTTGCAAGCAGTTCAACGCCCGGACGCAGGACAAGCAAGGTCAGGTTCTCCCCGTGCTGATCACGATCTACAACGATAAGTCGTTTGACTTCGTAATAAAGACTCCTCCTGCAGCAGTGCTCATCCTGGATGCAGCCAAGAAGCAGAAGGGATCATCCGAGCCGAACCGTAACAAGGTAGGTTCCATCACGTGGGATCAGGTAAAGACCATCGCCGAAACGAAAATGCCCGACCTCAACGCCTTCAAGGTAGAGTCGGCCATGAAGATGGTAGCAGGAACCGCGCGGAGCATGGGGATAACAGTAACGGGAACGCCTCCCTGGGAAAAATAAGCGAAGAACAGAACATGGCGAAGCTCACCAAGAACAGAAAGGCTGCCCTGGCAAAGTACAACCCCGAGAAGGAGTATTCCCTCGAGGACG
>DATGQD010000059.1:0-74211 GCA_035304385.1 Cyclobacteriaceae bacterium | reverse complement strand
GGGTGTAATCGAAGCTGCCCCTGCGGGCTGGAGCGGCGTGTCATGCGAGGTGTTGATCGAATAGATATGGACCTTGTCCGTCCCGAGGTCCGGTACCATAAGAAATCGACCATCCGGAGAAGGTACCACGGCATGCACATGCGGCCTGTTCTGACGTTGCTTATTGACGCTGCCGCCTTCGTGATGTATTGTCTGTACTGCCGGATCCAGGGTACCATCCGGAGCAACCCGGATCGCTGTCAAGGTGCCAGACGAATAATTGCCGACGAAGACGACTTTCTGATCGTCGCTCACAGAAACATAGCAGGGATGATCACCGGCAGAAGTCACGGAACCGATCCGGGACAGCATGCCCGACGATGGATCAAACGAAAATGAATGAACCTCTCCCTTGCCCTGCCCCACTTCGCTAACCGAGAAGACCCGCGTCCCATCAGTTCCGACGGCCAGGTACGAAGGGTTGGTGACGTCGGTGGATTTCGACACAAAGTCGAAGCCTCCAGTGCCGGTATTGAACCGGTATACCTGGATGCCATTTGAATTGTCTTCATTGGAATACGTCCCGACCAGAAGCCAGGATTCCTCCCCGCCTTGCGCCATAGACAAAGAAAAGGTCAGCATCATGAGACACGTTACCGCCAGTAATCGCATAGTTTTACGTAATTGGGTTAGAGCGCTGGCTAAGGTAACGCTATTGAACGGTTATTGCCAATGTGGATTGTTTGCGGATCCGATGACTTTTGTCGGTGGGTCAATGTCCTGTAAACTTTGTGGCGTCGCCTGGCGTTGTTCGTTTGGATACCAGAACCATGATAACTATAGCAAGGGTATACGACTACAAGCCCACCCACGGTCAGTTTGCAATCCTGGTGGACAGGCTTTGGCCCCGCGGAGTGAGGAAAGAAGACCTCACTCCTGTTCTTTGGTTGAAGGATATCGCCCCGAGCCATGACCTTCGGAGGTGGTTTAGTCACGATCCGGCGAAATGGGATGAATTCAGGGAGCGTTATCGGGAAGAACTGTCGGGCGGCGATGACCTGCTAAAGGAGATCAAACGGCTCGAACGGGAACACGGCAATGTTGTGCTGCTGTACGCGGCACGGGATCACAGACACAACAACGCCGTGGCGCTTATGGAATTCCTGAAGTCGCGCCATTAGCAAGCCGTCATTTCCCCTCCCCCATCGTGAACATCACGGGGAGAGAGGCCCTGCAACGCACCGGCCGGCCCTGGATCGTTGCGGGCGTCCATCGAGGCATGTGTTTGACGAACCGGATCACTTCCTGGTCCAGCAATGGGTGTACACTCTCTTCGATTTCGATATTTTCATCGATTATCGACCCGTCTTGTTCCACCACGAAGCTTACCAATACCCGGCCTTCAATACCTTTCTTTTTCGCAGCCTTTGGATACCTGAGTTTTTCACCCATGAAGGCCAGAAGCTTTTCTTCACCACCGGGAAACTCCGGATTATTATCCACCGTCAACATCGCCGCCGGCGTCACCACGAGCGTATCGTTGACTTTCAGCTGACCATACAGACTGCAGAAAGTAAAGACGAAAAGCCCGGCCAACAGGGTTGGTTTCATGGGATTTGACGGTTTAGGTAATAAGGTATAGCAGTCTTACTCGCTCCAGGGCGGCGTAATCCCGTTAACGCGGGTATAGGCAATCAACTGACCCATATGCTCCCTTACGTGTGTCAAGGCGATAAGCATAGCGGACATCGTCGTGTATTCACCCGGAAAAGGAAACTCCACACGTTCGGACATGCTCTCATCCTTGGCGTTTCGCATGGCTTCCGTCAGGTATTTGAACGACTCGGTAAGCGCCGACTTCAATTGGTCTTTTGTCTTAAGACTTGCAGCCAGGTTCATGACATCCACGCCATCCGGCACCGGAGTACCCAACCGTGAGCCAAAGAAGTAATTCGCCTGGGCGATATGCGCGAACACATCGCGGAAGGAGCGCACACCATCGCCGGGAGACCAGTTAAGCTTGTCATCCGGTACGGCATCGAGCAATTGTACGAGTCTTCCCGAAGCAAAATTAACGGCACCTGCCGACTCTTGCTGAAATTGTCCCTGACTGAAGCCCAGCACTGGAATACAGAAGCAAATAATGTACAATGTCTTTTTCATGATTAAAGGGGTTGAAGGAGTTTAGGCGTCCAAGATAATAATTAGGCTGGATTCGACCACGGTTTTCGCGGAATGCTTGTGCAGGTATTGCCGAACAACTTTCAATTCCGCCTTGTTCTGGAATCTGGCATGGGTCTGCCACATTTTGTAATATGTTCAGGCTTATGGGAAGAAAAAAAATAAGCGGGAAGGATTTGGTAAAGATGGGTTACCCCCAGGGAAGGGCGATCGGCAATGCTATTAATGCGGTATACAGGCATTTCCGCGAAAGCGGCGATGAGGAAATCCATACCTTATTGAAGGCCGTGCTTGACGACCCTAAAGCCTATGTTGACGATCCCGTCTGGGGTCTGACGGCACAGGCGCTTTTACCTTCCGAAAAGAAAGGCAAGGCACACAAGCTGGTTCCGGGCAAAATCGATTTCCCCATCTATGGCGCAGCGGAAATCGATGAAGGCGCGATTGATCAAATGGACACGGCCATGCGGTTGCCCATTACGGTAGCCGGTGCGCTGATGCCCGACGCCCACCCAGGCTATGGACTTCCCATTGGCGGCGTTCTGGCTACCGATAACGCCGTCATACCCTACGGTGTGGGTGTAGACATCGGGTGTCGTATGTGCCTCTCGGTATACCCGATGGACGAAAAGCATCTGGAAGACAACCGAAGTGGCTTGAAGAAAATGTTGATCGATAACACGCGGTTCGGACGCCAGTCCTTCAAGCGACCGATGCACCATGAAGTACTCGACCGTCCCGAATTTAACGAGATCGCCATCCTTCGCGATCTCAAAGACAAGGCAGCGGAACAAATTGGAACCTCTGGCAGCGGCAATCACTTCGTAGAGTTTGGGATGCTCACACTTGGCGAGGAGAACTACTGGAGTCTTCCACCCGGCAATTACCTTGCGTTGCTATCGCATTCCGGCTCCCGTGGCTTCGGTGCGGAGATCGCCCGCCACTATACACGCCTGGCCAGGGAACAGACCTTCCTTCCCCCGGACGCACAAAACCTGGCGTGGCTCGACCTGAACACCGAAGCCGGCCAGGAATATTGGATCGCGATGAACCTGGCAGGCGATTATGCTTCCGCTAATCATCATCAGATCCACGAGCGAATGTCACAAAGCCTGGGAGAAAAGCCGTTGTTTATGGTAGAGAATCATCACAACTTTGCCTGGAAAGAGCAGTTGTCCGATGGTAGCGAAATCATTGTTCACCGTAAGGGTGCGACGCCTGCTGGAGAAGGTGTACTCGGTATAATTCCGGGTTCGATGACGGCACCTGCGTTTGTGGTGGTCGGCAAAGGAGACCCGGCGTCGCTCGAGTCTGCCTCGCACGGCGCGGGCAGGCTTATGTCACGAACGGCGGCAAAGTCGTCTATCAATCGAAAGATGCTGAAGCAGGAACTGGACAGGCATGGCGTGGAACTCATCGGCGGCGGCCTTGACGAAGCGCCGATGGTATACAAGGATATTCACAGCGTAATGGATTATCAGAAAGACCTGGTCGACGTGTTGGGAGTGTTTACGCCGAAGATTGTTCGGATGTCCGGCGACAATACGCCACCGGAAGATTAACGGATTGCGTATACCCTACTTCAACGCAGGCAGGATTGATTTTCTCATGATGTATCAGTATGCACAACAGGTGGCTTAGGGGGTGGTACCTAACGGTAGGCGCTCCCTCAAATCTGTCTGGCGGCAACAAGGCCCAGCCATACACACGCTAGCGCTATAATGACGCTACCTACAATATAGGTAAAGGCAATCAGATAACTATTATTCTGAAAGAGCCGGATATTTTCGAAGGCAAAGGCGGAGAAAGTAGTAAACCCACCACAAAATCCTGTTACAAAAAGCAGGCGTGAATCGTGGGACACCGCTCCCGAAGTTCCCATCAAAATTCCTATGATGAAGCATCCAAGGCCGTTGACCGTGAGGGTTGCCAGGGGAAAGGTATTGTCATAAAATCGGTCCACCAATACCGAGGTGAGGTAGCGCAATACACTTCCCAACCCGCCGCCGATCCCGACAAGAATGAGTTGTTTAAACATAAGAAATCCCACACGCCCCACCATCGTCTGGAGGCCGGTGCGAGATCAAAGATAAAAAAAACTTATACCGGTGGAAGGCATCACACCAGGTCAGGTTCATTTGCGGACCGCCTTCAGCACTTCATCAGTGTATGTCGGTAATGGTCCGCGTTTGGAGGCGACGAAGGCCCCGACGCGGTTGGCCAGCCGAGCAGCCGCCTGCGGATCTCCTGACCGCACGAACTCATTCATGAACGCTGCGCTGAATGCATCACCAGCGCCGATGGCATCTTCAACAACGACCGGTATACCCGGGACATGGTACAGCTGGTCGGCATGAAAGACGTAACATCCCGCATCGGCGGCGGTGACGATCACAACGTCAATGTTGGGATACTGCTCCACCAGGAGACGACAGACGACCTCATAAGAATCACTGTTCTCCTCCAGCAACGCTCCAACCACTCCTATCTCGTCTGTATTCATTTTGACGATAGTGCACCGCGGCAGCGAACGCCGCAATATGGCTGCCGCATCGATCCGCTTTCGGATGTTCACATCGTAAAAGACATACCGGAACTTGCCCCGCTCCAATACCGAGTCCAGGGCAAGCGCCGATTTCAACGAGCGCTGTGCGAGAGAACCAAAGTATAGTACATCGAACCCCCTGACATCCGGAATGTCATCCGCCGCGATATAATCGTAGGCGACATTTTCATGGATGGTGTAATCCGGCTGGCCGTCCGCGAGCACCACATCCACGGTGCCGGTCGGGCGTCGGGGGTCTATCTGAATATATGCGTCGCTTACGTTAAAACTACGACACAGTTCCAATGCTTTTTCACCCAACCGGTCCTTTCCAACCCGCGAAATGATATAGGCCTCGTTCCCACACTGTGCGCAATGTGCTGCAAAGTTCAGCGGGGCTCCACCGAGAAACTCTTCACCATCGATGACATCCCAAAGGATTTCACCAAACGCCAATACTTTCATTTTGCCATTAATAGATACTTCGCATCTGCCAGGCTTCAAGAGATTTCAACTGACTTTCTTTGCCTTGCGACCGCAGCGATACACCCACACTGTTATTCTTGGACGGGTATACCCGCGCGGCCAGGGCTTGTTTGCCGTTGACGAAGACTTCGACAATGCTCTTATCCACAAATATGCGTAAGCGGAGCGGTTCATCCTTGTCTAACAAGACCGAAGCGGTCTCGGGGGCTCGCGGTCGTACATCGGGATGAAGTGACGAATGAGTCGTTTCAAGGGTAATCATGCTGTTGTGCAGCCCCGGTTCAGTCGACGTTCCCTGTCTCACCGCGTTAAATCCACGGTCCCTGTAGAAAACGATTCGCGTGTACTCTTCCTTCTTTGGCGAACGCAGGACGTTGATCTCAAAAGCGGGAGCATCCTTAACATCGATCTCCGCCATGATCTCCATCGCATTGCCCTTAATATTCTTGAGAACCACTTCCTTGTTGGCGGGAAGCGTCATGGGACCAACCGCCTGGCGGTCGTATCGCAGCGACTCGATGTCGCCGGCGGGTTCCTGCCCGATGTCATCTTCTCCGATAAGCGTCAGGCGTCTCGGCAGCGACATGACCTGGTCCCACTCTCCGGTACGCTTTCCGGGATTCACATTGAAGATCACGATCACTCCCCCTTTGCCATCCGGCGTTGCCGACGGTGCATGCACACCGGACGGATGCGCTGCGCCAAAGTTGAACTTTCCGTGGTTGGTGACTTCAAACTTATCGCGATCGGTATCGTAATCGCCCAGTAGATATTGGCCTCCGCTCATGTGGCTGAAGAACAGCATAATGTGACGGTTGCCGATAGGCCAGAAGTACGGACACGCTCCGTCGTCACCCACCAGGGTGAACCGGTCATCTTCAACAAACTCATGCAGGTATTCCCATCGCGCAAGGTCCTTCGACCGGAAGAGGAAGTTGGCACGAACCTGTTTCCCTCCGGGACCCGTCGCACTACGCCCTGCAGAAAGCGAATAGTAGATTCCATCCTTCTTCCAGATCGCGGGATCGAAGACGCGATACGGCAGCGGAAACCCGGTGTTGCTTTCAATAGGAATGACAGCGTTGCCCGTCACCTTTTCCCAGTTGAGCAAGAGCGGGTCGTCGGAAACCGCTACCATGTTCCCGACTCTTGTACCGTGATACATAGCAATCACGCGGTCGTCTTCCACCAGTGTCGTTCCCGAAAACACGGCACGTTCCGGACCCGGGTAAATTGCATACGGTAGGTCGCGCCAGTGAATGAGATCTTTGCTGATGGCGTGTCCCCAATGCTGGCGATCGTCTTCCGGCGGATAGGCCTGATAGAACAGGTGCCAGTTCCCTTGCCAATACGACAAACCGTTCGGATCGTTGAGCCTGCTTTCAGGGCTTACGAAATGATATATCGGCCGGTAGGGATCGGACGCCAGCCGCTTCCTCGATTCGGCGAACCGTTTCAGCAAGGGATTGTCCTTCAATTGCTGTTCCTGTTCGGCGAGTGTCGTTCCAAACGTAAACTTGGGAACAGGAGAAAGATACGGCGGCTCGTCGCGTTGCGCGTAGGAAACCGTGCTGCCCAGTATGAGGCACAAGCCGAGGATTATATATGAATTCTTCATAGGTCTGTTCAATAAGCTGTCTTACCAGGTTGTCAATAAATCGATTTCATCTGCCAGGCCTCAAGCGACTGCAGGGAAGCCTCCTTGCCCACCGACCGGATGGATACGCCTTTACTATCGTTCCTTCCGGGATAGACCCGCATGGCCACACACTGCTTTCCGTTGGCGAACACCTCCACAATGCTCTTGTCAATGAAGATGCGAAGGTTGAGCGGTTCGTCTCTTTCGAGAACGAAGGGCGCAGACTCCGGTGGCCTGACTTGCGCATCAGGAAGTACCGACGATGAACTGGCGTCAATCGTGATCACGCTGGCACGTGTCCCCCGACGGTATGGCTCGGGTGCCTTGTCGGTAACAAGCCGAACGAGATCGGCAGGCATTTTCGCAGTCTCGTCTCCGGACCTGTAGTCCAATCCATCCGAGAAGCCTTTTTCACGATAGAAGATAATCCGGGTATACTCTTCCTTGCCGGGCGATCGAAGTACGTTGATCTCAACACTCTGAGATTCCTTTAGATCAATGGTCATGGCAAGTTCCATCGCATCTCCCCTTACACCGTTGATTACCACTTCCCTGTTGGCCGGCAGACGCATCGGACCAACAGTCTTCCGATTATATCGCAACGATTCAATATCGCCGGCGGGCTCTTGCCTGATCTCGTCGCGTCCCACCAGGGTAAGCCTTCGCGGCAGCGACATAATCTGATTCCATTCGCCGGTAGGCTTGCCTGGGTTCATGTTGAAAATCACGATGACCCCACCCTTGCCATCCGGAGTTGCCGATGGCGCATGCACGCCAGAAGGGCCTACGGCACCAAAGTTGAACTTACCATGATTGGTCACGACGAACTTGTCGCGGTCCTTATCATAGTCACCCAGGAAATACTGGCCACCACTCATGTGGCTGAAAAACGGCATAATGTACCGGTCTCCGATGGGAACAAAATAAGGGCAGGCATAGTCGTCGCCGATCCGGGTGAAACGGTCATTCTCAACAAACTCGTGAAGATATTCCCAGGTGACCAGATCTTTCGAACGGAACAATGACCCGGTGCCGAAGGGCTTACCATCCGGCGGCATGGGTGACCGCCCCGCCGACAGTGAGTAATACACATCATCCTTCTTCCAAATGCACGGATCGAAGACGCTGTACGGCGCGGGGAATCCAGTGTTCGTCTTTAAGGGGATTACCGGTCCATCCGTCAGCTTTTTCCAGTTGAGCAACAATGGATCATCGGAAACGGCGACCATGTTGCCGGCGGCGGTACCGTGATACATGGCGATAACACGGTTATCCTCCACCCACGTCGCACCGGAGAATACCGCACGCTCCGGGCTGGGATAGATCGCGTAGGGCAAATCACGCCAGTGTATCAGGTCGTCGCTTACAGCGTGCCCCCAATGCTGGCGGCGGTCTTCCGGCGGATAGCCCTGATAAAACAGATGCCACTTGCCATTCCAGAAGCATAAGCCGTTGGGGTCATTCAAGGTACTCTCGGGACTCACAAAATGGTACAAGGGCCGATGCCGATCCGCCGCAAGCCGTTTGCGCGATTCGGCAAATCGCTTCATCAGCGGATTATCTTTCAATTGAGCTTCCTGTTCTTCCAGCGTCGTGCCGAAAGTGAACTTCGGCACTGGCGACTTGTACGGCGGGCTGTCTGCCTGGCCGAACGTCTGCAGCGCTGCGATACCCAGGGTGGCTGTCAGAAGGAGCGAAGACAATACTTTCATTATCGGTTCAGATTGATTCAAACTATTTTGCACTTACATTAAGGTCGGTGTCCTTCCATATAGAATTTAGCTCGTGAACGTCGAGACGCTTGAGTATGGATTTGCGGTCGCCGCGTGCTCTGACGAACGCTTCGACAATGCCGGTCTTTTCCCCTTCGTAAGGGGCGGCAAAGTATAGTTCGCCGTCGTTGACGAATACCTCCGCAATGTTTTTGTCAATAATGACTTCCAGCTTGAAGATCTCGGTACCGGGCTTTGAATAGACCGTTGTCGTTATCGGTGTAATGGCCGGCCCGCTGAAAATAACACGTGGCCCTTCGGGTGCGCTGTTGTGGTTGGGGTTGACCGCCGTGGTAAACTCGCCCAGCAGATCGTTGTATACCAGCTCGTAACCCAGCACATTCAGGCCGAACGTCGCATCCCCCTTTTCAAATTCGGCGACTACGTGGACGGGGTCGCCCTGAACGCGTACCTGAACAGGTTCGGCGCCCTTCAGTATCTTATTTTCAACACGCTGGCTGTTCTTGTGCAGGGTTGCGATTTCCCTGATCGGAACAGGGCAAAGCCGATACCCGTATGCCGTTTGCTTTAAGGAAAGTTCGGTAGGGAATAGCATCGCCTGGTTGAAGGGCATGCCGGGATGCCTGATATTACGACCCCAGCCCACCTGTATCCGTCTTCCGTCGGGCGTGTTATTAAATGTCTGGGATGCATAAAAATAACCACCCGCGTAGTCGTATTGTGTCAGGTGTTGCTCAATGGTGAAACGCTTGCCGTCGAAATCTCCCACCACATACCGCCCGGTAGCGTCATACATTACCCATTTCGAAACACCCGGCCTGCCTTCAACCGGAAGTTCGAATAGTTCGGGACATTCGAAGAATCCTTCTACGCCCGACTGATACGTCCAGTTTTTCAGATCGCTTGAGGTATAAATTGCTTGTTGGTTGATGATCGCTTCCTGGCCCAACGACATCTTTTTCTTTTCGCCGTTGTTCCAGACCACCATCACCCAATGTTTACCTTTATCATACCAGAACACCTTCGGATCCCTTCCACTGTGTTTCAGGATCGGGTTGCCTTCATAATCGATAAACGTGCGTCCGTTATCATAGCTGAGTTGAATCGCCTCGCCCCTTCCCGTGCTGGTATAGAAAGCAATGAGAGGATCGATTCCCTTCTTCCGGAATCCTGCCGTATTATCGGGATCATACACTGCTGATCCGGAAAAGGCCGCATCGCGTTCGTGCACCGGGTAGATCGCGTCGCCGACTTCCTTCCAGTGCAACAGATCGGTGCTCACGGCGTGACCCCAGTGCATATTACCCCAATCCCACCCGTAGGGATTATGCTGGTAAAACAAGTGGTACTCGCCATTGTAGTATATCAGACCATTCGGATCATTGAGCCAGCCCCGCATGGACGAGAAGTGTACCTGCGGTCGATTCTTCTCGCGGTACGTACTGTCCTGGCCCGCAAAACGGGCATCGGCATAAATGAGGTCGAGTGATGGCAGGGGGCCGTTGTCCGGTGTGCTCCCCGGCCGGTTGAAGGTACGTTGCTGCACCTCTAGCGTAAGTTTCTTGCCCTGGTAGGCGGTGACATCAAAGAAAACCCAGAAGTCGGGATTGCTGTCGGTCAGTTTAATGGTAAACTGATCGAGGATCTTGTTTCCGGCTTTGATGCGTGCCTGCACCAGCGGATTGGCGTTCGTCACGGGAAGGTTCAGGTATTTCTGTCCCTTCCGGACGACAATTTCGCGCTTGACCACATCCTGGGAAAGCGCGTGAAACGCAAACAAGGCGAGGGTGAGGGACAGAATGTATCTCATGTGTTCAGGTGTTTGGAAAGTGTAACAACAGGTCCGACCGGAGAGGATCCGACCCCTTCAGACAGATCCATCTCCGGCGAACCTAAGAATCAGTACCCAGGGTTTTGTTTGTACAAACCCTTTGTGAAATCAATCTCACGTTGAGGGATGGGGTAGTATTCGTCCCGTCCCTTTGTAAACTGCGCCGACGCAAGGAACGTCCGTCTGGTCTTCTCTTTGTCGAGGTATCCATTCAACGTCTCCGCAGCAATACCCCAACGTACAAGATCGAAGAATCTTGGACCTTCCATGGCGAACTCAAGCCGCCGTTCCCACCGCAGTGCTTCACGCGCGTTTTCCTGAGTCCAGTCGATGTTGACGCCGTCGATGTACTCCGAAATCCTGTAGTTGGAAGGATCGGTGTTGTCGGCGTGCTTTGTACGTCCCGTGCTATTCTTGGCGCGCGTCCGAAGTTCGTTGATCAGCGGCAGCGCTTCATCATGCCGCCCCAGCTCGATGAGTGCTTCCGCCCGGAAGAGGAGAACGTCTGCATACCGGATGATATCGATATTCTTGCTCGAACCAAAGAACGGCCCGACTTTCCGGAAGCAGGGGCAATCTGCGGCCTGCTGTTCCTTCATATTCCCAAAGCTGCCGTACAACGCTGAGATCCGCTCCCAGTCGTGCGAGTAGAGGATATCAGGTTGATACTTGAACGGGTGACCTGCAATGCCTATGGTGTGGTCGATGCGCGGATCAACTCCTACGCCTGCAGGCGTCAGGTCGTCGTCATCCAACTCGAAGTCGTTGAACGAATCGAACAGCGGCAGCCCGTCATTGTCCGTTTGAAACGCGTTCACCATGTTCTGTGAAGGCAGGTGGAACCAGCAACAGCCATACTGCGGAGCGAGGCTGTAGTTGAGGCTCGTCGACATGCTCAACCGGCCTATCGACGTACCGTCGTCTATCGAAAACTGGACGGCAAACACAGATTCAGGTCCATTATCGTAGCCGTACAGGAAATTCTCGCCGAAGTCGGGTTGAAGGTCGTATTTCCCGGACATGATCACCTGCTCCGTAAGATCGAGGACCTCATTGAGGCGCGTGGTGTTGATGGCGATCACGTTATGGTTGTCGTCCTGTTCATACGCCTGATACAACCGCACCTTGGCGAGATACGCCATTGCCGACATCTTGTTCGCGCGTCCGACTTCCGGCTGATCGACCGGAAGATTATCCACGGCGTACTGGAAGTCTTCCGCAATTTTGTCCCAGAGCTCGTCGCTGGTCAGATCTCTGTTCGACACCGTGAGGATCTGTTCGCGCGTCATCGTTTCATCGATATACGGAATGTGTTTCCACATCACTTTCGCTATGAAGTGCGAGTGTCCGCGAAGGAATCGCATTTCACCCATACGCACGTTCTTCAGTTCGAACTCGTCCTCAGTCAGTGCACTCAGGCCTTTAAGCGCAAAGTTGGCGCGTGATATGGATTCATACAGATTGGTCCATGTCAGCGGCAAATACGATCCGACATCGGCCTGTGTGAGGTTGTACTGCTCCAGCTGATTGATAACGAACTGGTCTTGTACACTGCCGCCACCCTTATAGGCGTCGTCTGAACGGACACTGCCGTACACCCACATACTCGTTATGGACTGATCCCAGTGGTCGTTACCAATAGCTGCATACGCCGCCGTTACCAGGTTGTCTACGTTGTCGGCGGAAAGTACCTCCTCTTCGGTAAGCGTGCCCTTTGGCTGAAACTCAAGGTAATCCTTGCAACCAAACAGACCTGCGAGACTGCCACAAAGCAACAGTGATAGGTATTTCGATTTCATTGTTGTCGTTTTCATGTTCCTAGAATGTCACATTAAGTCCAAAGGTTACCGACGTCGGAATGGGAATCTGGTTCAGCGAAGTGCGCTCCGGGTCGGGACCCAGGAACTCGTCTGAGTTGAACCAGAACAGGTTTTCGCCCATCACATAGAGCCGTAGGGATTCCACGCTGATCGCACTTAGCGAACCTTGCGGCAGGGTATAACCCAGTTGGATATTCCGCATCTTGAAATAAGACGTGTTCACGATAAAGTAATCGGAGCTGCGACCCTCGTTGTTCGCGTCCACCAGCGACAGCATGGGCCTTCTTGAAGTCGGGTTCTGGGGCGTCCAGGCATCCAACACGCTCACCGCGTTGTTCTGGTTCACGGCGAGGCGGTTGTGGAGTGTGGCCGTAGGATCCGCTCCCGACCTTCCGGCTATACCGGAACCGAAGATGGAGAGATCGAAATTGCGGTATGCAACATCGATACGGATGCCGTATTCAAATGCCGGAAGTGTAACGCCGAGCCAGTCCTGGTCGAGGGCATTGATCTCACCGTCGTTGTTAAGGTCAAGATACTTGATCCGGCCGATCCCTTTGCCGACCTGGTTGGCGTGCGCATCAACTTCTTCCTGTGTCTGGAAGAGGCCGTCGGTACGATACCCGAACAGCGAATATTGCGATTGCCCCAGGATTGTCTTTTCGACGTTACCGGGATAGGCTGTACGCACTTCCTCCGGCAACTCGGTAATCTTGTCGCGGAATCGACCGAGGTTACCGGTAACGTTGTAGGTTATTCCGTTAACCTCGCCACGATAGCCCAACACCAGTTCAAAGCCCTTGTTTTCCTTGGTGGCACCGTTTACCCAACGGAGCTGGCCTTCACCGATAGCAGACGCGATGGGCGGACGAATAAGGATATCGGTCGTCTCGCGGGTAAAGTAATCGAACGAACCGTACAACCTGTCATTCATGAAACCGAAATCAACACCGACGTTCAGTTCCTGGGTGGATTCCCACTTCAGGCCCAGGTTAGCGCCCTGCACTGCCACAAAGCCCGAGGGTAGTATTCCCGTGTCGTTGCCGTTGAGATCATACGCTGTACCGATGTTGGTGTATGCGCCGGCGATTGTACCATACCGTGTTTCAAACAGTCCGAAACGAGCGACATCACCAATGTCCTGGTTGCCCACACGTCCTAAACCGGCGCGCAACTTCAGATCGGAAACGAAGTCTGCATCTTGCATGAACTGCTCGTTGACAATTCTCCAACCCACGGTCACTGCGGGGAAGAAGCCGTACTTGTTCTCCTCACCGAACCGTGACGAACCATCACGTCTCAGCGTGACAGACGCCAGATATTTTTCGTCAAATGAGTAGTTTATTTTTCCGAATTGTGAGAGCAGCCGGTTACCTGTTCCGCGGCCCATCACAGTAGTTCGTCCCGTACCGGCGTCGAGGTAGAAGAAATCACGCGTCTGGCTGGAGAAGCCTTCACGATATGCGCCGAATTCGTCGAGGTCGTGAGAGATAGCCTCAATACCGGCCAGGAAATTAAACGTGCTCTTTCCTTTGACCAGCTGATAGCGCGCGGTGTTCGACCACGTTAGGGTTAGCTGGCTATTTGTGATGCGATTAAGGCTGTTAATATCCCTACCCAGGAATCCCTCCTGGAAGGCCAACTCGATGTTTCTCGAATTGATGTTCGCATAATCGACACCGAGGCTACTGCGAATGAAAAGGTCTTTCGCCAATTCCGCCTCGGCATACACGTTACCAAACACGAAGGAACGGGCCACGTTATCCCACCGATTGATGTATTGCATGTGCACGGGGTTGTTCCTGTCGGAGTATCCGGCGCCAAGTGGTCCGGCAAATGCACCGTCTGTTCGATATACCGGGAGCGTCGGTGCAAGCGAAATGGCCAGGAAGGGAACGGCTGTTCCACCGAGGTCGTTAGAGGCAAGGCGCTCGTTTGACGTTGCCAGTTCGCTATTGATTCCGAATTTTAGCTTGTTGTTGAACAGGCTGGTGTTGGCGTTTACCCGTGCAGAGAAGCGCTCATAGTTTGTGTGGACCAGTATTCCGGAGTTCTTGACGTGACCCAGGTTCACCAGCAGTGAACTGTTCGGCGTGCCACCGGCAATGGTAAGGTCATTGGTGGTGACGTACGCCGTCTTATACGATTCTTCCTGCCAGTCTGTGTCGCCGGCCGGCACAAGCGGATCGCCGCCAACAAAAGGATTAACCGTAACCCCATGAAGCACCGGGTTATCGAAATCTCCATTCCAATCGAACGTATACAACGCTGAGTTCGGTTCTGTGCGGTCGTTCACGGCCCCGCGCCACAGTGCGCGACCGCGGTCTTCCGCGTTAAGCATTTTCACGCGCTGAGGCTTTTCGGAGAGGATCGAAACGTTTGAGTTGAGCGTGAGGGTGAGTCGCTCGCCCGATTGAGACTTCCCGTCCTTGGTGGTCACGATGATCACGCCATTGGAAGCGCGCGATCCGTAAATGGAAGCTGCGGAGGCATCTTTCAACACCTGGATAGATTCAATCGAACCCGGCGCCAAACTCTGGAACACCTCAGGTCGTTTGGTAGGGACCCCGTCAATAATATAGAGCGGGTCGGTGTTACCCAGCGTGTTTGAACCACGAATGAGAATGCGGCTGTTTTCACCGTTCGGTGCGCCGCCGTTCTTTTCGATGTACAAGCCAGCCACACGACCCTGCAAAGCCTGCATGGGGTTTCCACTTACGTTGTTCTGGATCGGTGTCAGTTCAACCACCGAAACAGCGCCGGTAAGGTCGGCCTTCCGTTCGGTTGCATAACCCGTGACCACGATCTCCGAAAGCGTCCCAAGATCCATTGCCAGCGACACATCAATCGTCGTTTGATTGCCCACCACGATTTCCTGCGACTGATAGCCGACGAACGAATAGACCAGGACGCTCTCTGGAGATTCCACCACGAGTTGATAGGAACCGTCGAAGTTAGTAGTAGTACCTGCCGTGGTTCCCTTTACAACAATGTTGGCACCCGGCAAAGGCTGACCTGTGTCATCCTTAACCGTTCCGGTGATCTGACGCTCTTGGCCATATGCATGGCCAGCGCCCGCAATTAAGCACGTCATCAGCAGTAGCCTTCCGGCGTACTTATAAATGAGTAGAATTTTTCCCTTCATACATCATTTGGTTTGGAGTAACGCATCTTTTTCATATCAATAGGTATTATCATGTCGCGTTCATTTATTCACAGGCACCTTTCCCGGTGGCGCCTCTACCGTGGCCACGTTCATTTGTTCAAGCGTCTTACCTTTCGTTTCAGGCATAATGCGCCACACAAAGAGCAGTTGTAAAACCATCATTCCAGAAAACAGCATGAACGTATTTCCGCCGCCCAGCTTTTCCGTGATCCAGGGAAAAGCAAAAGCGATAAGCGAGGCCATGATCCAGTGTGTAAAACTTCCGAGCGCCTGACCCTTGGCACGTACTTCGTTGGGGAAAATCTCAGATATGAACACCCATATCACCGCGCCCTGCGAGAAGGCGAAGAAGGCGATGTAAACGAACAGGCATACCGGGACGAGGTAGTTCGAGAAATTCTGTGTGTAAAAGGCGTTTGCTACGAGGGCCAGGGTGACAATGACGCCGACAGACCCGATCATCATTAACGTCCGCCGTCCGTAGCGGTCGATGAAATTCATGGCCAGCAGGGTGAAGATGAAGTTGACGATGCCAAGACCGACGGTTGATAACAGGGCTGAATCCGTTCCCAACCCGGTCATTTCGAAAATCCGGGGTGCATAGTAAATGATCGCATTGATCCCGGACACCTGGTTGAAGACGGCGAATAACACCGCAAGCGTTATCGGCATAGCGTAGCGTGACGTGAAGAGTCGCGCCGATCCGTCGGCTTGCCCGTTTTCACTGCTACTGGCGAGTATCGATTGAAATTCCTTTTCGGCCGTCTTGGGGTTAATCCGTTCGAGGATCTCCTTTGCCTCTTCATAGAGCCGCCGCTTAACGATGAGCCAGCGAGGACTCTCCGGAATGAAAAGGATTAGCACAAGGAATATCGCGGCAGGGAAGGCTATGATCCCCAGCATCCACCGCCAGGCATTATCACCCAGGTTTTGGAGCAGGTAGTTGGATACAAAGGCTACGAGGATGCCCAACACCACGTTGAACTGGAACATGGCCACCAGGCGCCCACGATGCGACGCGGGCGACAACTCACTGATGTACATGGGCGCTGTAACGGAAGAGCACCCGACGGCCAGCCCGCCCGCAAAGCGGAATAACAAAAAGCTATACCAATCGATGGCCAGTGCCGAACCAATTGCCGACACGAGGAAAAGTACGGCAATCCAGAACAGGGTCTTTTTTCGGCCTATACGATCCGTCGGTATTCCGCCGAGCATGGCGCCCACAACCGTACCGATCAGTGCGATCGACACCGTAAGCCCGTGCTCGAAGACGTCCAATTCCCACAGCTGCTGAATCGTCTGTTCAGCACCCGAAATGACCGCCGTGTCGAGCCCGAAAAGAAATCCCCCCAACGCGATGATAGCGGCCCAAATGAAAACTTTTCTCATGCCCATGTTGCAATAGTCACGATCCAAAACTATCCCATGGGCCTGCCGGCGACGTGCCGAAGGGTATCAATGATTTTCAAAAATGGTCCAAACGCGAAAAGGTGCTTTGCAAGGGCTTCAAACGTTTGCAGGAAGCGCATTTTTGCGGGAAACGCTTCCAAAAAAAGCCGCTAAACAGCGGCCCGGACGACCTTAAAAATCGTATTGAGGTTTAATTTTCGTTCCAAATCAGACGACATTCCGCTGCTTGAACTCACTGGGAGACACTTTGAACCGCGACTTGAAGGCTGTCGAAAAGTAGGTGGGCGACGAAAAGCCAACATCGCAGGCAATCTCGCTAATGGTTTTGTCGCCGTGCAAGAGCATGTACTTCGCCTTTCTCAATCTGACGCTGACGATATAATCATTGACGCTGTAGCCCAACAGTGCCTTGACCTTGCGGTACAGCTGAACCCGCGACATACCCAGCTCCTGGCAGATCGTGCTGACCTGCAAATCGGGGTTGGCGATATTCTTCTCGATCAGCGCGGTAAACTCGCTGATAAATTTCTTGTCCAGCCCGCCCGGCGAGGATGCAACCGCCTCAGCGTTGACGATATATTGCGTGTAATGCTCCTTGAGTACTTCTCTTCCCCGGATCAACGCCTTGGTGCGCTCCAGCAGGTATTCGAACACAAAGGGTTTGGTTATGTATTCGTCCGCTCCTGATCGCACGCCGACGATCCTGTGCTCCATAGATCCTTTTGCAGTAAGGATAATCACCGGGATGTGCGATGTCCGCAAATCCTCTTTGAGTGTCCGGGCGATCTCGAAGCCGTCCTTGCCGGGCAGCATAACATCGCAAATCACCAGGTCGGGAACCACGTCAAAAGCCATATGAAGCCCGGTGGGTCCGTCCGCGGCGTCTACTATATTATAGAATGTCTCCAGCCTGCTCTTGAGAAACGTGCGCAGTTCCGCGTTGTCGTCGATCAGCAGCAGGGTGTGATCCTTCTGGAGAATAGCCTCCTCTATTCCGTTTTTCACTTCCGCCTCGACCGCCTCATTGAGGAAGTCAAAGTCTTTATTGCGAACCCATCCGTCACGGCCGGAAACCAATTGCTGTTCTTCAAAATGAGCGCTTCCCAGCGGAAGCGTAATGCAAAATCGCGTTCCCCTGCCCTTTTCGCTATTGAGCGCCAGATGGCCGTGATGAAGTTGTATAAACTCGTTGGAGAGCGACAGCCCGATGCCCGTGCCGCTGAAATTCTCCCCGGTATAAAACCGGTCGAATGCCCGGTTGACATGGTCCGTTGACATGCCGAGGCCGTTGTCCTCCACTACGATTATGGCATTCCGCTGAGGCTCATCCAGGGATACGGTAATGTGGATACGCCCCCGGTCGTTGGTAAATTTGAAGGCATTGGACAACAAGTTGAAAATCACCTTGTCGAACATATCCGGATCCAGCCAGACGTATAATCTGGGCAGTTCGGTGATCAGCCGGAAATCGATCTTGCGTTTCGCCGCCACCCGTTCAAAGGCGCCCATCACGTCGCTGATAAAATGAATGAGATCGACTTCCGACGCGTGAAGCATCATCTTCCGGTCCTCTATCTTTCTGAAATCCATCAGTTGGTTCACCAGTCTCAGCAGTCGGATGGCGTTCTTCTTTATAAGGAGAAGGTTTTCGCGCGGGTTAAACTTGATATCCGCCTTGCGCTCAAGCATTTCGTCTACCGGGCCCATAATCAGGGTGAGCGGGGTTTTAAATTCGTGAGAGATATAGGTGAAGAATTTCACCTTTTCCTGATGGGCTTTGTCGGCGCGCTCGGCCATCTCGGCAATGGTATTCCGTTGCTCAACAATCTGTCGGTTTTTGGCTTCCAGCCGTTTGTTGATCTCATTCTTTTCACGCCACGAAAGTGTGGCGATTGCGCCGACGATGATCATGATCACGAGACTCGCCAGCAATATATATATGAGTATGCGCTGGCTGTAATAAGTTTGAATTTGCTCATTGATCTTTTGCTGCTGCCGAACAATGTCCTTCTGCTGACTTAGTATTTTGTCGGATTGCAGTTTCATCACCCGGACATTCTTCTCGTCGACCACCGTACTGTGCAGGATATTTTCTTTGAGATATGGGAGGCCGTTAAGGATCTGATTCGCAGTACGGATGGACTCCTCTCCACCGGTGGGATAAAGGAAGCTCGCGGTCAGGATCTTGTCGTCAACGAATTGGATGCCGGCACCCGGCCCCGGTAGGGCGTCGATTCCCATAAACCGGATATTTTGGTCGGGAAGGATCTCCTGGCACACCGAGTGAGCGCCATAGGCCATAATGTCATTATGGGCAAAGACCAGGTCGAAGGGTTGAAAATCGCGGATGCGTTTTCTGACCTGCGCCTTGGCCGTGTCAAGTTCCCATTTGCCATCGATCTCTCCGGCGGAGCGGATCTCCGGATAGTTGGCCAGCACGTCCCAAAGTCCGCGGTGCCGCTCGATCGCAGGAGACGAGCCGCGCAGCCCCCATATCTCCACAAAGGAGCCTTTTCCACCCAGCAACTCAGCAATGTATTCGCCTGCCAGCCGCCCTATTTCATAGTTGTCGCCACCGATGTAGGCGCTGTACATGCTGGAACTCGTCTTCCGGTCGACAACGATGACGGGAATGCCATTTTGAAAAGCCTTTTCCACCACGGGGGTAATGGGCTCAGTCTCATTCGGCGATACGATGAGCAGGTCGACCTTGCTCTGGATAAAGTATTCTATGTCCTGGATTTGTTGTTCGCTGCTGTTCTCAGCATCCCGGTAGATCAGTTCCATTTCCGGGTGGAAGGCCAGCTCTCCCTGCATGGCCACAAGCATCTGCCTGCGCCACGCGTCGCCGCCTGTACACTGCGAAAAACCAATACGATACTTAATTGAATTTTGGACCCGATTGCAATCCGTGAGCGTCAGCGCCACCAATGCCAGGAGGCATACTCTGAACAGACCTCTGCTAAATGTTCCCTTTCTCATAGGCTGGCTCTCCTTTCCCCGAGGTCCTTACAATCTATGATGAATTCCCTGAAAAAATGCAAAGGTTCTGTTGGATGGTTTTCCAACCTTCCAGTCGGCGATCGCCGGGAAAAGGTTTACAGGCGCACAGCCCTCGTCCGCCCCTTAAAATTCACTTCCGCTTTGAACCCAGGCTTATTCATCGTTGTTTTGTCTGGTAGACCCGACGCACCCTATTATGAAAGCACTCATCCCCTGCCTGTTCCTGCTCGTGAGCTTGCCGGCGCTCAGCCAGTCGCTCAAGCCAAATCCGGCGCGAAACAACAATCCGTATTATTCGAACACGGACACCACGCACCTGAAGGTGTCCAACGCCGTTTGGAAAAAGATTCTGCCGCCGGACCTCTACCACGTCGCCCGTGAGCAGGGAACTGAACGTGCTTTCACCGGACAGTATTGGAACATCGATATCCGGGGCACCTATTATTGTGCTGTCTGTGGAAACAAACTGTTTCGATCTAACGCCAAGTTTGCCAGCAATTGCGGATGGCCAAGCTTCTTCGAACCGTCCCGTAAGGGCAGCGTCTGGTATCGGAAGGATACTTCTCACAATATGATACGCGACGAAGTCCTTTGCTCGCGTTGCGATTCACACCTCGGCCACGTCTTCAATGACGGCCCGGCGCCCACGTACAAAAGATACTGCATGAATTCGGTATCGCTGGACTTCGTGCCCGACCAATTGGGAAAG
Organism: Cyclobacteriaceae bacterium; assembly: GCA_035304385.1. Taxonomy (GTDB): domain Bacteria; phylum Bacteroidota; class Bacteroidia; order Cytophagales; family Cyclobacteriaceae; genus ZC4RG29. The sequence continues at coordinate 53,706 of DATGQD010000059.1, read as the reverse complement.
GCAAAGTAAGTGTAGTCGTGTCTGGTCGCCAACACTTCTGTGGTTGGCTTTCCACGGGCGCATTTTGCCCCACCATCTCGACTGTTACCAGGTAGCGGCTTTTGTAGCTACGTCGGTTCCGGCTCACTTTTTTCTGGAGAATTCCGAAAAAAGGTATGAGATCGTCGTCAGGCCGCTTTCGGCCACCGCGCTTATGGAGAAGTCGCTTACTGTTACCTGCCTGTGTCGGTCTTGTTATTTTTTTGCTGACACCCCATTGGGTCAGCGCTCAGACTAATGCCGCTCCGATAATTGTCGGCCAGCAACCGCTGCAAGTCAGCGCCGGCCACCCCCTCGCGATATCACTCAGCGATCTTGAAGTCGTCGATACAGACGACACCTACCCGGACGGGTTTACGCTCCGGATAGCAGAAAACGCCGAAGCTTTTCAGGTATCCGACAATACCATTACCCTTCGCGACCCGTTGGAAGGCAGCCTTGAAGTTACGGTCGTTGTAAACGATGGGACCGACGACAGCGATCCTTACACACTCACGGTAGACGTCATCGGCACTACCGGTAAAGGAGGAAAGGACAAGGAAGACAAAGGTGGAGGAGATAACCCGGGTGAGGACAAGGGAGGTGGAAAGAAAGACGAAGGAAAAAAGAATGACGACAAAAAGGGCGAGGGCAAGGATGACAAGAAAGGTGGCGGCAAAAAGGATGACGAGAAAAAGAACGACGATAAAAAGGACAAAGACGACAAAGACGACAAAGACAAGAAAGGTGACGGAAAAGACCACGATCACGACAAGGGCGGTCCAAAAGATGATGAGGGCGAGGGAAAAGGAAAAGGTAAAGAGAAAGAAAGCAGCGGCGCGGGTAAAGATCAGGATGACAATAAGGGAGGAGGCAAGAAAGATGACACGAAAAAAGGTGATGACAAAAAGGACGACGGCAAAACCGATGGCAACCCCGGCGGAGGTAATAATGGTAACGGTAACAATGGCGGAGGGAATAGTGGTAACGACAACAATGGCGGAGGCAATGGTAAGGACGGTACCGATAATGGAGAAACCGATGGCGGGAGCAATAGTGGAAACAATGGCGCGAATAATAACGGAGGAGGAAATGGCGGCGGCTTAAATAATGACGGCGACAACAATGAAGGCAACCAACCAACCACTCCTCCGAATGTAGCCCCTGTAATAACAGGACAACGGGAGATCACCACAGCGAAAGATGTGGCGGTAACGCTTGACCTTAACATGTTGGAGGTCGACGACCCTGATAATACCTACCCTTCCGATTTTTCACTTCGTGTGCTGGAAGGCAACAACTATACGCTCGACCACAACACACTGACTCCAGCTTCCGGCTTTACCGGTACGCTCGGCGTGCGCGTTCAGGTGAACGATGGAATTGCCAACAGCAACACCTTTACGTTAAACATAACCGTCAAAGAGGGAAACATACCCCCGCAGATCATCGGACAGACGCCGCTTGCCACTGACGAAGAAACACCTTTATCCCTTGGGTTCGACGACCTGATCGTGTTTGATCCCGACAGTCGCTACCCGGAAAATTTCAGCATCAACTTATTCGACGGAGAACACCACACAGCCCAGGGCCGCACAATCACACCCCGGAAAGATTTTTCAGGTACGCTCACCGTAATGGTAACCGTTGACGATGGGAAACTCGAAAGTGATCCCTATCGCCTCGCCATTGCGGTCAACCCCGTAAACGATGCGCCCGTAGTCCGGAACATCGAGCGAGAGGCGTTGCCGTATGTAGCCAATGCGGGTCCTGCAAACATTACGGAACGTATCCAGATAACCGATGCAGACGGGGATAACATCGTCGGCGCACAGATTTCCTTTGATATGGCTTCGTATCAGTCGGGCCACGATCTGTTGAGTTACGAACCCACGGAGCAGGTGCCGATAGAAGGCGTGTTTGATGCGGAGAGCGGGACCCTGTATTTGATTGGCAGCGCCTCCGTATCAGACTACCAGGCAGCGTTGCGTTCAATTACGTATTCCTTTTACCATGAGAATGCTGAAACGGTCGGACCCTCTGCAAAAACCCTGACGCTGTTCGTTCGCGATGCGAATACCGAAAGCAATGTGGTCGATCGTGAAATCGCATTTAGCAACGAGATCGCACTCGACGTTCCGCGTGCCTTCACGCCCAACGGCGACATGGCCAATGACACCTGGCATGTTACGCCACTTCAAAACGCCGACCAATACGACGACGCCATTACACGCGTCTACACCATCCGCGGCCAACTCCTCTACGAAGCCAGCGGCTTCGAATGGGAATGGGACGGCCGCTACGAAGGTCAGGATCTGCCAACCGGAACATACTACTATATCATTTCGATAAAGTCAGGCGTGAGTATGTCGAATAGGAAGGGGATTGTGACGATAGTGAAGTAGGGGGGTGATTTCAATCTTCGTTAAGAATTGCAATCCCAACAGTACCCTTATATCCCATTGTTAGGAGTGTGTCGCGCAGCATCAGCTTGATTGCTCTCTTGCCGGGCGTGGTCTTAAAATACATCTCACGTCTTCGCGCATCTTCCTCAAAAAGGTAGAATTCGCAAAAGACCAGTTCCAAAGGTCGCCTCCCGGCTGTGCTTTTGGTCCTTCCAGAATTGTGGTCACTCACTCGTTTTTCAAGGTTGGTTGTGTAACCAATGTATAAGAGGAAATCGCTACGGCTGAAAAGGATGTAGACACAATAAGGGAGTGGCATGAGAGGGGTGAAAATTTAACTATGATATTCACAACTGTTATCGCCCTGAAGTAGGCCAGACTGGCCACTTCAGGGCGGTAAAGCGTCCCGCAGCGCACCGCTTTGCACCAGGCGTCGCTCAGTACATCGTCTGTAATGCGGTCGCTGCGGGTCTGCTTTACCGTGGTCTCACCGGGAATCGAACCCAGATCTAGAGTTTAGGAAACTCCTATTCTATCCGTTGAACTATGAGACCGTTTTTTTCGGATGCGGCTGCAGTGGCAGCCGCGGAAACTCCATTAGCCTCTGGCCTACAGGCTGCACCTGCGTCTATTCCAGGAATCGGCAAATTTATGAAATTATCGTTTCGGTTCAACCTTCACATCAGCAGGAAGAGGGTGGTACTCGAAGCCGTTGTTCAAGTAGTTGGGATAGATGGTGAGGTGTTTTTTCCTGACCTCTTCAAAGATCATTTGCTTGAGCTTGTCGAGGTTCATCCCGGTATGTGCCGATACGAAAACGATCTTGTCGTAACCGTGCTGGCGATAGTATCCCTTCATGTCTTCGAGGTCGCCACGGTCTTCGAGCAAGTCGCTCTTGTTCATCACGAGGATTGTGGGGATTTCACCTGCGCCGATTTCCTGAAGTGTCGACGTCACCACTTCGATCTGGTTTTCATGGAATGGGTGCGCCGCGTCCACTACGTGCAACAGGAGGTCGGCCTCGCGTACCTCGTCGAGGGTGGACTTAAACGACTCTATCAAGTGGTGGGGTAACTTTCGGATAAATCCTACGGTGTCCGACAGCAGGAACGGAATATTGCCCAGCACCACTTTGCGCACCGTCGAGTCGACCGTAGCGAACAAGCGGTTCTCCGCCAGCACCTCCGAACCCGAGAGCAGGTTCATGAGGGTAGACTTGCCCACGTTGGTGTAGCCTACCAGCGCCACGCGAACGATGTTACTCCTCCCCTTGCGCTGCGTACGGCGTTGCTTTTCAATCTTTGCCAGACGTTCCTTCAACACGGCAATGGCATTTCGGATGTTACGCCGGTCAGTCTCGATTTCCTTTTCACCTGCACCGCCCCGCGTGCCGGTACCCCCGCGCTGACGTTCAAGGTGCGTCCACAGCCGGGTAAGGCGAGGCAGCAGATATTGATTGCGCGCTAGTTCCACCTGGGTTCGCGCCTGTGCAGTTTGCGCCCGCCGAAGAAAAATGTCCAGAATGAGCAGGCTGCGATCGTATACCTGAACCTTTTCCTCGCGGTCCGGGGGATTAAGTGCGCGCTCGAGGTTTCGCAGTTGCGACGGACTGAGGTCATCGTCGAAAATGACGGCGGCGGCATCATGCACCGCAACCTGCTCTTTCAACGCCTCGAGCTTTCCCTTGCCGATATAGGTACGCGCGTCAGGCGTGTCAAGCCCCTGCACCACTCTGCTCACGCTGTTTAGCCCAGCCGTGCCGGCAAGGAAGGCAAGCTCGTCAAGATGCTCGTCGACCACCTCCGGACGTTCGTTCCGGCTTATCGCTACCAGTATTGCTTTATCACGTTTTCCCATCAGAAACTTACTTGTTCAAATAAACACATAACACGCTTTTTAAGTCCCTCCTGTTGCCGAAATCGGTTACTTTTTGTTACTTTTAGCAATTTAACCTAAGAATTCCCCATTCTAACCGAAATCTTGACCCTCGTTACGGGAAAGGGATTCTCAAACTCGGAGCCACTTAAATGAGAATTGCCATCGTCCTGAACACTTCCTGGAATATCTACAATTTCAGGATGAATCTCATCCGTACGCTTTTGTCCCAGGGTCACGAAGTTCACACCATCGCCCCGGTCGACGAGTACACCCGGAACCTGGTCGACATCGGATGCACCCACCACAAGGTCCGGATGGACAGCCGAGGGGCTAACCCCGTCAAAGATTCCGCCCTCATTCTGGAATTGTACCTCATCTATCGTCGCATACGTCCCGACATTATTCTGCATTTTACCATAAAACCTAACGTTTACGGAACACTCGCGGCGGCCGCCCTGAAGATTCCCGTGGTCAACAATGTTTGCGGGCTGGGGACGGTCTTTCTCAAGAACAACCTCATCTCCGCCATCGCCATATTGTTGTACCGGATCAGCTTCCGGTTTGCCCACAAGGTTTTCTTTCAGAATCCCGACGACCTGAATCTGTTCGTACACCGTAAACTGGTACAGGCTTCGCATGCCGACCTGGTACCGGGATCCGGTATCGACCTGGAACGGTTCACACTCAGGACCTACAAACGCAACGCCCGATTCACCTTTCTCATGATCTCACGCTTGATCACAGATAAGGGTGTTATGGAATATATCGACGCCGTCAAAATGCTTCGGAATCAAGGATTCGAAGCACGGTTCCAACTCCTGGGCGCGAAGGACCCCGAACACAAGCGGGGTATCCGGGCGGAGGTGATCGACGAATGGCATAACTCGGGGATCATTGAGTATCTGGGCACCACGGAAGATGTGCGGAGTTACATTGCGCAGGCCGACTGCATAGTCCTCCCCTCCTACCGGGAAGGTACTCCGCGGACGCTCCTGGAGGCGGCCAGCTCAGGTCGACCCATCATTGCCACCGACGTACCAGGGTGCAACAACATTGTGAAACATAAGTATAATGGCTTACTTTGCCATCTTAAGGATGCCGCCGACCTGGCAGAGAAGATGCGTGAAATGGCTTCCCTCGACGAGGACAACCTAAGGATGTTCGGGACAAACGGAAGACAGAAGGCCGTATCTGAATTTGACGAGTCGTTAGTGATCCATAAATACTTGCAAACATTAAGTGCGCTTAGGGTAGCGTGATAAATTTTTTTGATGCAGACTGTAAAGACCCGTTTCGAGGGATTGATCGAAATCATTCCGACGCTATTCCACGATAACAGGGGCTGGTTTTACGAGTACTATACAGAGCGCGAATTTTCTAAGATCGGGATCAAGACCCGATTCGTACAGGACAATCAGTCGTTCACGCGCAAAGGATGCATCCGGGGCCTGCACCTGCAAGTGCCGCCGGCCGCTCAAGCCAAGCTCGTGTCCGTTATATCGGGGAAAATTGTTGACGTGGTCGTAGATGTCCGCAAGGGCTCAGCCACCTTCGGACAATACTACATGTGTGAACTGGACAGCGAGCAGCACAAGATGCTCTATGTTCCGGAGGGGTTCGCGCACGGATTTGCAGCGCTGGAGGACACGATATTTTTTTATAAGTGCTCGGATTTTTACCATAAGGAAAGCGAGAGCGGGATTAAGTGGAACGACCCGACACTCAGCATTCCGTGGCCGATAGATAATCCGGTAATTTCAGGCAAAGACCAGGAGCTCCCGTCTTTTGAAGAGTTCCTGAGAAAGTCTGTATTTTGACAACCGTAAGGTCGTACCCGATTTGAAGAAAAGACGTCATACGAACTGGTGGCTTTTGGTGGCTGCAGCCTTCCTGCTGAATGCATGCGCGGCCTACAAGCAGAACATCATGTTCCGGATTCCCGAAGGCGCCCAGCTTGCCGAGGTAGCGCGCCAGACGGAAAAGAATTACGTCGTGCAAAAGAACGACCACCTTCAGATCGACATCTATACCAACCGGGGTGAACGTATCATCGACCCCGACCTCCGACTCGCTGAAACCATCCAGGGACAGGCGGCACAAACGCGCCCTGTAGTCACCTACCAGGTTGACCTTGACGGCAACGTAAAACTGCCTATGGTAGGCGACGTGCACGCGGAAGGTCTCACGCTGCGGGCATTGGAGGAAGAACTCGAAAAGAAATTCGCCACCTATTATGCTAATCCGCTCGCCGTAGCCCGCTACCTCAACAAGCGTGTGATTGTACTGGGTGCGCCCGGCGGCCAGGTCATCCCCCTCATGAACGAAAACATGGAGTTGGCGGAAGTGCTTGCACTGGCAAAAGGCATCGATGTAAACGGAAAGGCCAACAACATCCGGGTGGTTCGCGATGATCAGGTTTTCCTCGTCGACTTCAGTACAATCGACGGGTACCGAAAGGGCAATATGATCATGGAGCCCGGCGATATCGTTTATGTAGAACCAATACGCAAGCCCCTGAGTGAGGCCACACGCGATTACGGACCGCTCATTAGCATTATCGCCAGCATCGTAACGCTGATCATTGTGATCAACAACAGGAATAACTGACGGTCGTGGAGACAGGAACGTTTAAGTCCGGCAATGCAATCGAAGGGATCGACTTCAGCAAGCTGAGGACGATCATCCGGAACAACAGGCTCTGGATCCTGGCCATATTCGTCACGATCAACCTGCTTACGTACCTCTTGTTTATCCGCTATTCGCCGGACGTGTATGAGTCGCATTCGGAAATCAAACTCGACATTCGAAATGAGGCGACGGAGCTGGGCATCAACAGGCTGGTCGAAGACCAGAACCTCAACATCATGTCGGGAGAGATCGAGATCATCCAGTCGAAGCTATTCCTCGCCCGTGTTCTCGACTCGCTCCGGATCGATGTCAGCTACTACAACAAAGGAGAGATTCTCAACTACGAGTTTTACGGAAACCAGCCTTTTACGGTCGACTACACCATTACGCGCGAAGCGTTTTACGATCTGCCCATATTCGTAGATTTCGAAAATCGTGAGACCGTCCGATTGCGGGTCAACCAGGACGGCCCCTACGTGTCCGGAAAGTACGGCGAGCCCATCGATCTGAATGGCCTTACGGTCACCATTCATCGCGATCCGGTGTATTCGGACGAAAGCGGATTGAATTGCTTCTTCGTCATCAACAGCCCGGACGTGCTGATGCGTTACCTGATGCGCAACCTTACTGTCGAGCCGATCAACTTCAACGCGAACACCATCCGGATATCGTTCAAAGATCACAACCCGCTGAAAGCGCAGGCTGTGGTGAACGGCATCGATTCGTTATATCTTATTTTCAGCAACGAACAGAAAACGCAGGCCAACCGCCAGAAAATCGTATGGCTCACCAATGAACTCAAGCAGATTGAGGAGAAGATGAGTCAATACGAAACCTATTTCGAGGATTTCATTCTTACCAACAAGACAAGCAACCTGGATGAAGAGTTAGCCAACACCATCCGACTGATACACGATATCGATTCTCAGCGTTACCAACTCAGCACGCGCATTGCAGGTATCAACGAACTTCTCGACGGTCTATCGGCAGGCACCTTTTTCGTAAACGCTACACAGCGACTTTACTTTCCACAGACGATCAACGACAACCTCGACAAACTGGGCCAGCTCCAGATGGCATTCGACCGTCTGAAGCTTTCCTATTCGGAAGTCACCTTTGCTTTCAGAGAGCGGGAACAGGAAATCCGCGCCCTCGAAGAGCAGGTAACCCGGCAGTTGACGGAACTACGTGACACCTGGATGAGCAGACTCCGACGCCTCAATGAACAAAAGCAAAGAGCAGAACAGGAGTTTGCGCTGATGCCGGACAGGAACACGGAGTTCAACAAGAATCAGCGCTTCTACAAATTGTATGAAGAGTTTTATCTCATGCTGATGCAATCGAAATCCGAATTCGAAATCGCGCAAGCGGGATCGATACCGGATTTCAAGATCCTGTCGTCCGCATCAATTTCGTATAAACCCATCGCGCCCAATAAGCCGATGATTATGGGTATCGGCTTTGTGTTCAGCCTTGTTTTTAACATCTTCTTTATCGGCATTCTATATCTCGCCAATAACAAGATCACCAGTGTCCACGAGCTGGAACACCTGCACCAGGTGCCGCTGCTGGGCATTATACCGGCATCGCACCATTCCAATGGCAATTCGCTGCACGTAGTCGGCCATCCCAAGTCTATGGCTACAGAAGCGTTCCGGACACTGCGAACAAACCTCGATTTCTTTAACCCGTCGGCTACGACCAAAACGATCGCCATAAGTTCAACGGTTTCCGGAGAGGGTAAGTCGTTTGTCGCCATGAATCTGGGAGGCGTAACCGCGCTATCCGGCAAAAAGGTGGTCCTCCTCGATCTGGACATGCGCAAGCCAAAACACAATCTGCCCGCGTCGCTGAACAACGGACATATTGGTATAAGTACGATCCTGATCGCGAAGAACAGCTGGGAGGAATGCCTTGTACGAACGGACGTTGAGAACCTGGACTACCTTCCATCGGGTCCTCATCCACCCAATCCCTCAGAACTGCTTCTGAGCAAAGAGTTCGGCAAACTGCTGGCCGACCTGAAAGAACGCTATGATGTGATCATCCTGGATACCCCTCCTGTCGGCCTGGTCACCGACGGCATTATGGCTATGAAAAAAGCCGACGTTTCGATCTACATCTTCCGGGCGAACTATTCGAAGAAAGAATTCCTTCATAACCTGAAGCGTATTGTCAATATAAACAAGCTTAACAATATCGCCACGCTCCTCAATGCCATGCCCGTCAGCGACAGGAAAAGCTATGGGTATGGGTACTACGAAGAAGACAAGGGTAGCAAACTCAAATCGATTCTGAAGATATAGGTGCTGGATTGGCTGAAAAAGAAACGTCTTGACCCGGGAACGGCGCTCACCACCGACATGCACTCCCATCTGCTTCCCGGGTTGGATGACGGCGTAAAGACTCTCGACGAGGCGGAGGCTGTTGTACGGGCGCTTGCTCAGCTGGGGTACCGCAAGTTGATCACTACGCCGCACGTCATGCATGATCATTACCGGAATACTCCCGAAACGATCCTTGGCGGACTTGACAAATTACGCAATCATCTCAACGAACGAGACATCGAAGTGGAGGTGCAGGCGGCAGCAGAATATTATCTGGACGAACACTTTATCCGTGCCCTGGAGTCTGACTCGCGGTTGCTGACGTTTGGCAATCAATACCTGTTGTTTGAAACGAACTTTATCAGCGAGCCGCTGAATCTGAATGAATTCATCTTCGCCGCAACCACACGCGGCTATCGGCCCGTTCTTGCGCACCCCGAACGTTATATGTATCTGCAGGACAATGTCATCCGTATCGAAGACCTGGCAAACCGGGGGGTGTTGTTCCAGCTCAACCTGGGCTCTTTGGCCGGATTTTATACGCGCGGCATACAGACCATGGCGGGGCGCCTTATCGACATGGGACTCGTTCACTTTCTGGGGAGCGACTGCCATAATATGCAGCACGCCGAAGGGATTGCCAGGGTCAGCCGATCGCGATACTTTGAAAAAGCCCTAAATTTGCGGCTGATCAATCACGATTTGTAGCCATGGTGGTGGTAACCGGTGCCAACGGCCTGTTGGGCAGCTATGTGATCCGCAAACTGCTGGAGACCGGCGAGCCGTGCCGTGCCTTGAAACGCGAAGGCAGCGACACCAGCTTGCTGAGCGACCTTGAGGACCAAATCGAGTGGCAAAACATCGATATCCGGGATACTGAGGCGGTGTATGACGTCCTGGCAGACGCAAGCCAGGTAATTCATTGCGCTGCCCTTGTCTCCTTTAATCCCTCCGACAAGCGAAAACTGTACGAAACCAACGTGGTGGGCACCCGCAACGTAGTTAACAGCTGCCTTGAAAACGGCGTAAAGCGACTCGTGCACGTCAGTTCAGTAGGTGCGCTTGGGCGGCAAAAACACGCCCGGGCTCTCGATGAATCGGCAAAATGGGTTCCGGGGCCCACAAATACGGCTTATGGCGAATCAAAATATCTGGCGGAACTGGAGGTCATGCGGGGATGCCAGGAGGGTTTGGACGCGGTAATTGTAAACCCGTCGGTAATCCTGGGGCCGGGGCTGCCGGAACGCAGTAGTGCACAGATTTTGCAGTATGTATGGAAAGGCCGGCGGTTTTATCCCGAAGGGCGGATGAACTACATCTCCGTACAGGATGCCGCCGAAATTATATACAGACTGTTGCGGGAAGGCGCCCGGGGGGAACGTTTCATCGCCAGTGCGGGGACTATTTCTTACAAAGAAGTGTTTGAAAAGATCGCACAGCATTTAAGTCGCAGATCCCCGCATATCAAGCTGAACACCAGCCTTTTACCAATCCTGGTCTGGTTGGATAAGCTGCGTTCGGCGGTATTGGGAAGGCCCCCGGGCCTGACGCGCGACCTTCTGACAGGAATACGGTCCCCGGTTTCCTTTCAGAATGACAAGGTGAAAAAAGCGCTCAATTTCGAGTTTCAATCGATTGATGAGACAATTCAATGGTGCTGCGAAACTTACGTGCGGCAGCTTGGGGGGAAAAAATAGATAGCGTTTCCGCCAGAGTGTATGGGGAAATATCTAATTTAGAAAAACCTAATACAGATCAATGCCGAGAGAATATCGCAAGCGTGAGGAAGAAAATGAGTTGATTCGGCGGTTTGAGGATCTTCTTCGCAGGAAAAAGCCCGGTTTGTTTGACCTGGAATCCTACGAACAGATTATAGACTACTACCTGTTCCGGAGCAAATACAACAAGGCACTTCAGGCTGTCAACCAGGCTATTTCACAATACCCGTTTTCGACTGAATTGCTTACGGTCAAGGCTCAGATTCTGTCTAATCTTGAAGAATACGATCAGGCACTCGCGTTGCTTGAACAGGCTGCGGCCCTCCAGCCCAATGATCCTGAGGTTTCGCTGACGACGGGTTCCATCCTGGCGCTCCAGGGTAAGTTCCGGGAAGCTATCGAATGCTATGAACGCGCACTCGACCTGGCGGAAGACAAGGACGAAGTGTGGTACAACATCGGCCTGGCATACCAGAACCTGGAAGATTACACAGGCGCCGTGGAGGCGTACAAGAAGGCCATCGAAGTGAACCTTAATCACGAAGGTGCACTTTACGAACTCGCCTATTGCCTTGACGTTTCCGGTCAATTGGAAAAGAGCATCGACTATTATAAGAAGTTCATAGACGAAGATCCCTATTCGGCCGCGGCATGGTATAACCTCGGCATCGTACACAACAAGCTTGAGCAATACGAAGAAGCCTTGCAGGCATACGACTTCGCAGTAACGATAGACGATACGTTTGCCTCTGCTTACTTCAACATGGGCAATACCTACATGAACCTCCAGCAGTTTACCAAAGCGCTGGATTCTTTCAAGCGGACGATGGACCTGGAAGGTCCCAGCCCTGAAGTGTATTGCTGTCTTGGCGCCGCCTATGAAGCGCTCGAACAATATGAATTGGGCTTAAAGTACTTTCAAAAGGCTGCCAAGCTGGACAACCTCTACGACGAGGCGCTGTTTGGAGCCGGCGCATGCCTTGAAAAACAGGAGAAGTGGTACCAGGCCCTGCATTTTTACAACAAGGCGCTCAAGTTGAGCGCGGAAAACCCTGAGTACTGGAAGGCTGTAGCCCATGCTGAGTTCAAACTCGGCAATACGGTCTCAAGCCTCGACGCCTATGAAGAGGCCGCAAAGCTCGATCCCGGCGACAAAGAGATCTGGCTGAACTGGTCGTACATCTATTTTGAGCAGGGCAACTATGCCCGGGCGATCGACACCCTCTTGCAAGGCTTCGAGGAAATTCCCGATGATCCCGAATTTTTTTACCGGATGACGGTATACCTGATCGAAAAGGGCCAATTTAAGGAAGCCTTTAATTATTTGGAAAATGCCTTAATTTTGGACTTTGATGGTCATACAACACTGTTTGAATTTTTTCCGAAGGTCGAAACGCAGAAGGCGTTGTACAAGATCATCGATCAATTTAGAAAGAATAACACTTAATGAACTACGAGCTTAGCAACCTGCCTGAGCGCACAACCAAGCCCAGGCAGTACGGCTTTACCATGGCCATGGACAAGGGCATGAGCATCAGGGAAGCCGAAGACTTTGTTGAGGTATGCGCAGATCATGTTGACATTTTGAAGTTTGGATGGGGCACCTCGTACGTCACGCCTAACCTCAAGGACAAGCTGAGGGTATACAAAGAGGCGGGTATTCCCAGCTACTTTGGCGGTACCTTGTTCGAAGCGTTCGTTGCCCGGGGGCAATTTGACGAATACCGACGCGCTCTCGACAAGTACGACATGTCTTTTGCCGAAGTCTCGGATGGTTCCATCGATTTGGATCATGACAAGAAGTGCGACTACATCGCGAAGCTTTCCGAACAGGTTACAGTACTCTCCGAAGTCGGCTCCAAGGATGCTGAAAAAATCATCCCGCCGTACAAGTGGATTGAACTGATGCAGAAGGAGCTTGATGCCGGTGCCTGGAAAGTGATCGGTGAAGCGCGCGAAAGCGGCAACGTAGGCTTGTTCCGCTCGTCCGGCGAGGTGCGTTCCGGGCTGGTGCAGGAAATCCTTACGAAGATCCCCTTCGAAAAGATCATCTGGGAAGCGCCGCAAAAGGCGCAGCAGGTATGGTTCATCAAACTGCTCGGCGCGAACGTCAACCTGGGCAATATAGCACCCAATGAGGTGATTCCCCTGGAGACCATCCGCCTCGGCCTGCGCGGCGACACATTCCTGCATTTTTTGAACAACGAGAAAAAAACAGGCACCGCTCCCCCTTTCGTCACCGAATAACCGGCAGTCTTGAGAAGACCAAAAGACTACATATTGCTCTACCTGAAGGGATTTACAATGGGTGGAGCAGATGTCATTCCGGGCGTGTCCGGCGGTACCATCGCGTTCATTACGGGGATTTATTCCGAACTGGTACACTCCATTAAGGCTATTGACTTACAGGCCATAAAGCTGCTGCTTAGCTTTAAGCTGAAGGCATTCTGGAAGAAGATCAACGGCAGCTTCCTGCTGGCTGTTGTGGCGGGCATCCTGACAAGCCTCTTTTCGCTGGCCAAACTGATGTTGTATTTTCTCGAAACACATCCGATCCGAACCTGGTCGTTCTTTTTCGGGTTAATACTTATATCGTCACCGTTGATATTGCGCACGATTAACCGGTGGAACGTGGCTGTGATCGCTTCCTTCGTTATCGGTATTGTGGTGGCGTACATGATTACCGTACTTTCTCCCGCCCAAAGTCCGGAGGCGTTGTGGTTTGTGTTCCTCTCCGGCGCTACCGCAATATGCGCCATGATCCTTCCGGGTATTTCCGGAGCGTTCATATTGCTGCTGCTCGGCAAATATGAATTTATCATGAGTGCCCTCATTGCCGCCAATATCCCTGTCATTGTTACCTTTGCGCTCGGGTGTATAATTGGTATTATTGCCTTTTCATGGGTACTTACCTGGGTGCTGGACCACTACCATGATCTTACCATCGCCTTGCTGGCCGGTTTCATGTTAGGGTCGCTCAACAAAGTCTGGCCCTGGAAGGAATGCCTGACTTATCGCCTGGACAGCAACGGCAATCAGGTGTGTGCCTTTGACAAGAGCATTTTGCCCGGCGAGTACATGGCAAACACGGGGAACGACCCCCAGGTATTCCAGGCAATACTCTTCGCCGCCATTGGGGTAATTATCGTGCTGCTGATTGAAAAGGTGGCAGAGAGAATGAAAACTAAAATCTGACATGGAGAAAGTGTATGGCCTGATCGGCCTGACCATAAGCCACTCGTTTTCGAAAACCTACTTCGAGGAAAAATTCTTCAGAGAAGGCCTGCGCGATTGCAGGTATGAACTGTTTCCGCTGAAAAAGGTCGAAGACATTGAAACACTGTTTGAAGAAAACAAGGATCTTCAGGGTCTTAACGTAACGATTCCGTACAAGGAATCGGTAATCAAACATTTAGACGAAGTCTATCCCGTCGCCAAATTCATCGGCGCCGTCAACGTTATTAAGATCCGTGACGGCAAAAAGATCGGTTTCAATACCGACTCCGACGCCTTCTATGAGACGGCAAAAACGTGGCTTCCGGAAGGGCATAACATGAACGCCCTCATACTCGGAACAGGCGGCTCGTCCAAGGCGGTGCAAAAGGCGCTGAAAAAATTGGAGATTCCTTTCAAGGTCGTATCGCGCACCAAAGGTCAGGGGGATTATACCTATGAAGACCTGAAGCGTGACCCTGCGATCCTGAATCAATCCAAGTTACTCATCAATACCACTCCCCTGGGTATGCATCCGGACACCGATGCCATGCCCCCTATCGACTACGACCAGATCGGGAAGGAACATTTTGTGTACGACCTGATTTACAACCCGGCCCGGACCCTTTTCCTGCAAAAGGCCGAGATGCGGGGCGCTACGATCAAGAACGGCCTGGAAATGCTTCACGTGCAGGCCGAGAAATCGTGGGAGATCTGGAATAGCTAATATGGATTTCCAACTGGTCAGTGAGTATCAACCCACGGGCGACCAGCCCGCGGCGATCGAGCAACTGGTAAAGGGCGTCAACAGCGGTGAGCAGCATCAAACCCTGCTCGGGGTGACCGGATCGGGCAAGACCTTTACCATGGCCAATGTGGTCGCGCGTTGTAACCGCCCCACGCTGGTCCTCAGCCACAACAAGACGCTCGCCGCACAATTGTACGGCGAATTCAAGCAGTTCTTCCCGAACAATGCCGTCGAATACTTTATCTCCTACTACGACTATTACCAGCCCGAAGCGTATCTGCCCACTTCGAACCTGTATATAGAAAAAGATCTTTCGATAAACGAGGAGATCGAGAAACTAAGGCTGAGCGCAACGTCGTCGTTGCTGACCGGTCGACGCGACGTGATCGTCGTCGCGTCCGTATCATGCATATACGGTATCGGAAACCCGGAGGAGTTCGGCAAGAATGTAATCAAACTGAGAACCGGCGAAAACATACCGCGCAACCGGCTTCTGTTCGCTCTTGTCGACATCTTGTACAACCGCACCGAGGCGGAATTCAAACGCGGCACGTTCCGGGTAAAGGGCGACACGGTAGATATTTTTCTCGCTTACGCCGACTATGCCATCCGCGTCACCTTCTGGGGAGATGAGATCGAAGCCATCCACCGTATCGACCCCGCTACAGGACGGAAGATCTCGGACGAACAGGTGGTCACCATATTCCCGGCCAACCTGTTCGTAACGGGGAAGGACCTGCTGCACCAGGCCATCAAAGAAATTCAGGACGACCTCGTCGCCCAGGTGGCGATGTTCGAATCGGAAAACCGGCACCTGGAAGCCAAGCGCCTTAAAGAACGGACAGAGTTCGACCTGGAGATGATGCGCGAGCTAGGCTATTGCAGTGGCATTGAAAACTACTCACGGTACTTTGACCGCAGACGGCCCGGGGCCAGGCCGTTCTGCCTCCTCGATTATTTTCCCGACGATTTCCTCACCATCATTGACGAAAGCCACGTTACCGTACCGCAGATCCGCGCGATGTGGGGTGGCGACCGTTCCCGAAAGGTGAACCTCGTCGACTACGGCTTCAGGCTGCCCTCCGCGCTCGATAACCGGCCACTGACGTTCAACGAATTCGAATCGTTGGTCCGTCAGACCATTTATGTGAGCGCTACCCCCAGTGAGTATGAATTGCGCAAGTCGGAAGGTGTCGTTGTGGAACAGCTGATCCGGCCTACGGGACTTCTCGACCCTGAGATCGATATCCGCCCGAGCAAGAACCAGATCGACGACCTTCTTGACGAAATCGATGAACGGGTAAAACGCAATGAGCGGGTGCTCGTCACGACGCTGACCAAACGAATGGCGGAAGAGCTGACGAAATTTCTCGACCGCGCCGGGGTAAAATGCAGGTACATTCACTCCGAAGTAGACACGCTCGACCGTGTGGAAATCCTGCGCGAACTGCGACTAGGCGTATTCGACGTACTCGTCGGTGTCAACCTGTTAAGGGAAGGCCTCGACCTGCCGGAAGTATCACTCGTGGCGATCCTGGACGCCGACAAAGAAGGTTTCCTCCGCAACCAGCGCTCTTTAGTGCAGACGATCGGACGTGCCGCCCGAAACGAGAACGGCAAGGTGATCATGTATGCCGACACGATCACAGACTCCATGCAGGTTGCCATAGACGAAACCAACCGACGCCGTAAGGTGCAGGAAGAATACAATGCCAAACATGGCATCGTGCCGCGTACCGTACTTAAATCGCGCGACGCCATCTTCACCCAGACGCGCATCGCGGATACAGGTAAGGGTGCGAAAAAATACTATATCGAAGAAGAGCAACCTTCCCTCGCGGCCGATCCCGTTACGGCGTACATGAGTCGGGATGAACTGACAAAGCTTTCGGACCGCACGCGCAAGGCGATGGAAAAAGCAGCACGCGAACTGGAGTTCATCGAAGCCGCACGCCTCCGCGACGAATACCTCGCCATTCAGAAGCTGCTCGAAGAGCGCACGTCGTAAAGCGTCCGGAGGTCTGCTTTACGGGAACTTTTTTAGCACATTTCACCAAAAACCTACACAAGTCTTATACCCGGGAGGGCTTTCCCGGGATTCTGCGTCAGGAGGCCTATTTTTAGGTTTCATGCCCCAAACGTTGAGGACCATGGTGTGGCGCATCCCCGTTGTAGTAATTTTCATGCACGTCGCCTTCGTTTGTCACGGTCAAAGTCTGAAAGACCTCGTGAAACAAGGTGATGCCCATTACGGTAGAAAGGAGTACAAGCAGGCGATCGCGCGGTATCTCGATGCGCTGGAAATTAATCCGGACGATGCGGAGGTGAACTTGAAGGCAGGGATGGCGTACCTGTACTCCGAAACCAAATCGCTGGCTGCACGCTACATCGACAAAGCATATCGTCTCAACCCGGGAATCAACGACGAAATCAACTACCATCTTGGGGTTGCCTTCCAGAATACCAACGAGTTCAAGAAGGCTATCGAACAGTTCGAACAGTTCAAGAAGAAAAAGGCGAAGCTTGCCTCCATCGCCGATCAGAAAATCGCTGAATGCCGCATAGCGGATTCTCTTTCACAGTACGAACTCAACGTTATCATCGAGAACCTCGGCCCTGCCGTAAACACGCGATTTAACGAATACTCGCCGCTGATCTCCGGTGATGGGCAGACGCTAATATTTACTTCCAACAGAACGGACGACGAACGTGCGGAACGCACCGGCGCCAACTACGAAGACATCTACATCACCACACGAACGGGCGATACCTGGGCGCCACCGAAAATGATCAGCAAAAACATCAATCAAAAATTCAATGATGCTGCCGCCTCCTTATCGCCCGACGGAAAAACACTGTTCCTGTATTACGAGGATGGTGAAGGCGATATCTATACCTCTCATCTCGAAAACGGCGAGTGGACCAAGCCTAAACCGCTAAACCGCAACATCAACACCGCCCTTTTCTGGGAGACGAGTGCAAGCATCACAGCGGATGGCAAAACGCTTTACTTTGCCAGCAACCGGCCGGGTGGTTACGGGGAATTGGATCTTTACAAAAGCGAGCTCGACGGAAAGGGTGACTGGGGTAAGGCCGTAAACATGGGGCCGCTCATAAACACGCCGGGAAACGAGGACGCCCCCTTCATACATCCCGACGGTGTTACATTATATTTTTCCTCGGATGGCCACCCAACACTCGGAAACGCCGACATCTTTGTCAGCGAGTTCAGGGATGGTAAGTGGGGCAAGCCTGAAAATATCGGATGGCCCATCAACACGTGGGAATACGACGGTTTCTTCACGATCTCCGCCGACAAAAAGAAAGGGTACTACTCTACCCTGAAAGAAGGGGGCATGGGTGAAGCGGATATTTATTCGATAACGTTCCTCGAACCCAAATACAAGCCCAAGCCAAAACCCGAGCCTGTGGCAACCGCACCGAAGAAGAAGCCGAAGCCGGTTGAAGATTTCGTCGATCCTATCATAGAACAACACAAGGCACAGCGGATCGTCACGCTCCTGAGGGGTAAAGTGATCGACGAGAACACAGCAGAGCCGCTCGAGGCGACGCTGTCACTGATAGATAACACGACCGGGAAAGTTCTCTCACGCATCAGTTCTGATCCGGCTACCGGCGACTTTGAGTTGACGATCCCACACGGGGGAAACTACGGTGTAGCTACCGAACGGGCCGGATACTTGTTCAACTCGATCAATTTCAACCTACCGAAGTTTGCCGAGTTCCAGGAAATCGATACGCATATTATCATGGTACGCGCCGAGGTGGGAAACAAGGTCGTGCTTAAGAATATTTTCTTTGACACAGGTAAAGCGAACCTACGCCCCGAATCTATCGCCGAGATTGAAAAGATCCGCGAACTGCTGGCGGCGAACCCTGCGCTCCAGGTACGCATCAACGGACACACTGATAACACCGGCACGGCCGCAACCAATAAGATACTGTCACTTCAGCGGGCCACTTCCGTTGTAGACTACCTGGTCTCCAAAGGCATTGACGCATCCCGACTTACCGCTAAGGGCTACGGGTCAGAGCGCCCCATCGTATCAAATGATGATGAGATAGGAGGTCGGGAAATCAATCGCCGCACAGAGATAGAGATTACAGGTGGCGCCGCGGGAAGCTAACCCGGCGCCCTGCCTTTTGTCGCGTTGATCTTCTCGTTCAGCACACGGTCCAGTTCAGGTATACATGATGCCAACTGATCGAACCCGTCGATGATAAAATATTCTTTCTGATACTCATCCTTGCGGAACGGCGTATCCAGGATATGAGCAACGTCGAAGGGATGTCGCGCGGGTTTAGGATCATGCAGCGCGTACGAGGTCTCCCCTTTGGAGCTGAGGATGCCCGCGCCATAGATCCGAAGTCCCGCGTCGGTGTGGATAAGTCCGAACTCAACGGTAAACCAATAGATGCGGGAAAGCAATTCGATGGCGTATGGGTTTTTGATATGCCGCAGGGCGATCTTGCTAAGTTCCTGTAGGTATGAAACCAGGTCGGCGTTGGTGAGCAGCGGAACATGTCCGAAAACATCATGGAACATGTCGGGTTCTTCGAGGTAGTCCAGTTCGCTGAGTTTGCGGAGCCAGGTACTGGCCGGAAATTTCTTGTCGGCAAGCAGTTCGAAGAAGTCTTTATCGGGGATGAGTCCCGGCACCACCTCCAGCCGCCACCCGGTCCAGGAATCCAGGAGCCGGTTTGTATCCTCAAAATCAGGTATGCGGTCGGCGACAAAACGGACGCGGCGGATGCCTTCCAGGTATTCAGGGACGGCTGCGCCGGGCAGGTGAGGCATCAGGCGCTCATAGAGCAGCTTCCATACCTCAAAGTCTTCCGGGGTGTATTTGCCGTATTCCTGGACCATTTGCCAAAACCCTGATCCAATACTACAGGAATAGCGGGGAATTAGCAAACGTTCGTAAGGTGAGATCTTGAGGGTCGTGGTCACGGAGTTGATATCAGTTAAAGTATAAAGGGCCCGTCAGGAACGGATCAGAACGTATAGGAACGCGGATCGGGAACGGATCAGAATGCAAATAGGAATGGATGGGGAATGTAAATAGGAATGCCGATCAGGAATGTAGATAGGAATGCCAATCAGGAATGTAAGTAGGAACGCAATGCCGTTCAGGTAGTATAAAGGGACGCACAGCCGTGCGTCCCTACCAAGTTCCGCGTTCTAGTTCGCAAATTTTTCCATTTCCTCGTTGAAGGTCTCTTTGAACTTCTCGTAGTCGTAATCGATGCGCATGCGCTCATCGTTGGACAGACGTTCATTGTAGCTGGCTACGAGGTCGTCGGCAGACAGTTCAATCGCGATATAGGTCTTGTAGGTACCGTCGCTGGTCTTCACCTGTTTCTCGCAGATCGTCTTGATGCCCTGGAGCTTTTGATTCACGACCTCACGGTTGAGTTGCTCGAAGCGTTCTTCGATCTCTTCCTTGTTATTCATTTCCCGTGAGTTCAGGTAGTTGTCGGTAACCGCTTTGACGGTCGTCTGAATACTTGCGGCGAGTTCACCACGAGCATTGGCAAGTGCCTTCTTCTTGGAGGCGGCAAGGTCCATACTTTCACCGAGTGAATTGGCCCGGAAGAACTTGTTGTTGGTGAAGAACTCGGATCCGGAGCAGGGAATGTTTACTTCTTCTTCTCCTTTGGGAAGCGCTTTCGATTTGCAGCCGGCCACAAACAATGCGGCAACCGCAAAAAGCATCAATGGAATAGAGGCGGATAACTTTTTCATTGGTTTTACATTTAATACTGAACAAAAAAAGTCTTGACGGTATAATGGTGTTGGAACCGACGAAAATGCCCCATGCTCAAAAATGTGGCTCGTCAAAAGCTAAAGGGGCAATTTCAATACCAATTTACCCAAACGATATTTTTTTCATTGTAAGATGGTGTTAATCAGGTCTTTCAGTCGCCCATCTTCCAAACTCTCCGTTGTATTGTTGTAGGCATCTATGCTGGACCGGTCGTAATCCAGCCCGTATCCCTTAATGCGGTCCAGGGTCAGCGCATAGATTTCCGTGCCCTCCCGCGCGCTCGACACCCGTATCGCCCCGTTCAGATAGGTTATGAAGATGCTCCCCGCCACGTTTCCCTCCTCGGTGTTCGTGGATACATCCAGCCAGAGATCGGCCGACTCCCGGGTTTGCGTAAACTCAAAGCCCTGGCGCGCGAGGTAATTCTTTACGGTGTTGCCGATCAGCGTGTGTGGATTGTTGCGGCCAAAAGATCGCTCGCTGCCGGTAAGGTATACCCGTGGCCTGCGTACCCTGAGGATCACCTGATCGGAGGGTACCCGCAACGACTGGGTGATCAGCGCGAAGATTGGCGATGTGCCTGTTCCAGCCAGCGTTTCGGTATCCACGCTCACGCCTACCGACTGCTCCACTTCGGCAGATCCGATTCTGGTGAGAAGGATCCGACAGTTACCTTCCATATCCGTTGTGTAGGTGGGAAACACTTCTCCTTCCCCTTTCATAAACGCGGCACGCAATGGAAGCCCGGCAACGGGCGCGCCGGTATCCCTGAACCGGGCATGCGCAATTACAGCCTCGTTGTTTTGATTCATCCGCCGGTGTACTTCCAGCGACCCCGGGGTTACGCTTACGACGATATTCCTCAGGATATCCTGAATGGATGCATAAATTTCGTTGGTGAGCAGCACAGAGCGTCCTTCGACGGATACCGAGACCGCATCGGCAAGGTAATCTTCCAGTGCGCGCAAGGCCTGGAAATAAAACGTGAGCGCCTTGACACGCTCATTACTTCCGGCCGCCTCCAGTCCTTTGGTGTAGTAGTCGGCAGCATGACGCACCGCGTTCCGCTTCTGTTCTTCTTTGATCTCGCGATACCGCGCCCTGGAAAGCCGGTAGTACACCCAGTAGTTGAAAGCATCTTCCCAGGCATCGACCAACTCGAACTCCTGGATCTCGTCGGCGGCTTCAGTCTGAATGATCTGCTCGTATCGCTCATGAAATTTATGATCGACGTCGATCTGACTCAATACCGAGGTGCTGGAGACCGTCACTTTGATTTCGGAGACCAGGTCTTCGAGCGCATTTTTTTTCGCAATCTGGATATGATTGGAGCTGCCGTCTTTGAGACTATGGCCGATTCCGGTATAGTAGAGCGACGTCTGAGGTTTGGCCGACAGCCAGTCGGGACGCAATGAAACCTGAGGCATAGGGCGCTGTGCGCACCCCGCAAACAATAAGATCGGGATGGCCAAAGAAAACTTCACGCAGGAGTGCTTTTGACCTTCATGTATACCACATCCATGCCAAAAGTGTGGCTTACAAAACTAACGCTCCCGCGCGGCTATGAAGGTACGCTGTATGTTTTTGTGCAATTTGTAACCGGCAGCGTTACGAATTGTCGGAGGTGAGCTTGGCGTTGTAATACTCCCGGTTCATACGGGCAATAACGCTAAGGCTGATATCCTTGGGGCATTCCGCCTCGCAGGCACCTGTATTGGAGCAGCTGCCAAATCCTTCCGCCTCCATCTGCGCCACCATCTTCTCGACACGTGCCTTTCTTTCCGGCTGACCCTGGGGCAGGAGCGCGAATTGCGAAATTTTTGCTCCGACAAAAAGGGCAGCCGACGAGTTCTTGCAGGCAGCAACACATGCACCACAGCCGATACATACGGCTGCGTCGAACGCCCGGTCGGCCACTGTCTTCGCAACAGGAATCTGGTTGGCATCGGGAACGCCCCCGGTATTAACAGAGATATATCCACCGGCTTGCTGGATGCGATCGAACGCCGACCGGTCTACGACGAGGTCGCGGATGACCGGAAACGCCTTCGCACGCCAGGGCTCGACGACGATCGTTTCCCCGTCTGAAAAGCTTCTCATGTGAAGCTGACAGGTTGTAGTCTGCAGCGGCCCGTGGGGCCGGCCATTGATGTACATGGAGCAGGCCCCGCAAATCCCTTCACGGCAGTCGTGATCGAACGCCACAGGATCCTCTCCCTTCTTGATCAAATCAGCATTGAGTACGTCAAACATTTCGAGGAACGACATGTCAGGTGATATGTCGTCGAGCTCGTAAGTTTTCATTTCGCCTGGTGACGTTGCATCTTTCTGTCTCCAGACTTTCAGTGTTATCCTCATTTCTACTTATAGCTTCGTTGTGTGAGCTTTACATTCTCGAATTGCAGCTCTTCCTTGTGTAATACTTCCGGCTGGCCTTCACCGCGATATTCCCAGGCCGACACAAAGGAAAACTCATCGTCCTTGCGCAGCGCCTCTCCTTCGGGAGTTTGGGATTCTTCACGGAAGTGCCCTCCGCACGATTCCGATCGATGGAGTGCATCGTCGACCATCAGTTCGGCCAGTTCGAGGAAGTCGGCTACCCGGTTTGCTTTCTCGAGCTCCGCATTCAGTTCATTTCCGGTTCCCGTTACTTTCACGTCCTTCCAGAAGGCGTCCCGGATTTCGCGGACCTTTTCTTTCGCTTTCGTCAGGCCGGCTTCGTTTCGAGACATTCCGCAGAAGTCCCACATGGCGAGGCCCAACTCACGATGTAAGTCGTCGACCGTCCGGCTTCCATTGATCGAGAGTAGGCGCTTCAGTTTATCTTCCGCGCCCTGCATCGCTTCGCGGAACGCCTGATGATCGGTATCGATCCTGTCGCTCCATCCCAGATTCGCGAGATACTCTCCTATCGTATAGGGGATAATGAAATATCCGTCAGCCAGTCCTTGCATCAGCGCGCTGGCGCCGAGGCGGTTTGCTCCGTGGTCTGAGAAGTTCGCTTCTCCCAGCGCATACAGTCCCGGGACGGTCGTCATCAGGTTGTAGTCGACCCACAATCCTCCCATGGTGTAGTGGACAGCCGGATAAATCATCATCGGCACTTCGTACGGATCGTCGCCGGTAATCTGCTTATACATGTCAAACAGGTTACCGTACTTCGCCGTAATAACTTTTCTGCCGTCCCGCTTCAACGCATCGGCAAAATCGAGAAACACGGCAAGGCCGGTAGCGCCCACACCCCTGCCCTCGTCGCACATATATTTTGCATTGCGCGAAGCAACATCGCGCGGCACCAGGTTTCCGAAGGAAGGGTATTTCCGTTCAAGGAAATAGTCGCGTTCGCTTTCGGGAATGCGCACGGCGTCGGCCGCTTTAAGACCTTTCATCGGTGTCTTCGGAACCCATACCCGTCCGTCGTTGCGAAGCGACTCCGACATGAGGGTGAGTTTCGACTGGTGATGGCCGGTGACAGGTATACAGGTGGGATGTATTTGAGTAAAACAGGGGTTACCGAACAATGCGCCTTTCTTGTGGGCGCGCCAGATGGCTGTTGCGTTCGATCCTTTGGCATTCGTCGAGAGATAGAATACGTTGCCGTAACCACCGGTGCAGAGTAGTACCGCATGGCCACTGTGCGCTTCGATCTTACCCGTGATGAGGTCACGCGTTATAATGCCGCGTGCGACGCCGTCGACTACAACGAGGTCGAGCATTTCCGTACGCGGGTACATCTTCACTTTTCCCGCCGCGATCTGGCGGTTGAGGGCACCATAGGCGCCGAGCAACAGCTGTTGCCCCGTCTGACCGCGTGCATAAAATGTTCGTGACACCTGGGCGCCTCCGAAGGAACGGTTGTCGAGGAGCCCGCCATATTCGCGGGCAAAGGGCACACCCTGCGCCACACATTGATCGATAATGTTTACGCTGACTTCCGCAAGGCGGTACACATTGGCTTCACGTGCGCGATAGTCGCCACCCTTTACGGTGTCATAGAACAACCGGTACACACTATCGCCGTCGTTCCTGTAGTTCTTCGCGGCATTGATACCGCCTTGTGCGGCGATGCTATGCGCGCGACGGGGGCTGTCCTGAAAGCAAAAGGCTTTGACGTTGTATCCCAATTCAGCGAGCGAGGCTGCTGCGGAAGATCCTGCCAGGCCGGTACCCACCACGATGATCTCGTACTTTCTCTTGTTGGCAGGGTTTACCAGCTTAAGATTGAACTTGTGTTTCGTCCACTTTTCCGCTATCGGTCCTTCTGGAATTTTGGAATCTAATTTCATGTCTTGGTTCGCTGATACTTGCCGTATCGATAGGTTAGTGTCGTGCCGTTCCTTATCCACCTGCAAACATCAGGATGGGGATAAGCGCAAACAAGGCGGGAACGATTATGGCAAACGCCCGGCCTGCAAACTTGATGGCACCATTATACTTGACGTGGTTTAATCCCAGCGTTTGAAACGCGCTGGCGAACCCGTGCCACAGGTGGAACGCCAGCAAAAGCATACTGACTACGTACAGCCCTACATACCAGGAGCGCGTAAAGGCCAGCGCCACTACCGAATAGAGATCCTTGACTTCCTGTCCATCGTAGGTCACGCGGGCGATACCACCCCAGTGCATGGCGGCCCAAAAATCCCGCATGTGAATTACAATGAAGATAAAGATGAAAGTTCCCAGTATCCCCATGTTGCGCGAAGTCCAGTGGGACGAATTTCTGACCACCTTGTATCCGACCTTACCGCGCGCCGCACGATTTCTCGAGGTGAGAAGCGCCGACCAGATTACGTGAATCAGGATAAAGGCGTACAACACATACGAGATGGTGACGATCAACGGATTCGTCGTCATGAACTCCGCATACACGTTGAACGCGCGTCCGCCGTCCGACTTGAGGAGCTGCAGGTTACCAATAAGATGTACAACCAGAAAGGTGATCAAAAAGAGTCCGGTCAGGGCCATGACCAACTTCTTTCCATTTACACTGGAAAAAAGACTTGTAAACCAATTCATATCATACTGCTGAGGAAATTCAGACGGTGCCAAAAATAGCCCCCGAAGCTTTACTAAACAATTACAGCAATATTATTTCAAGGCTTTATGTAAGAAATCCCGCATCAACTCACGATCCAGTCGTAAAGCACGAAGATCAGGGTGATCACCGCCGCCATTACCAGCAGAAACCATTCTTTGCGCGCAAAGCGCACAATTGCATAGATAAGCTTTTTCATCACTTTGGCTTATGCCATGGCTTCCTTCTATTATCGCGCCAACCTCCTTCATACCCTGATTTTCAGACCCTTAATTCCTATGCCAATCTAGTAAATTGTCCAATAAAAAGACGATAGTATCAAATTGGGAGGTAGTCCCAGTGGATTTGCGGCCGTGAAATAATACGGTTTGACCACAGGATTTAGCAGCATGAGAACCCGCAAAATGTCCCCAAAACCGTTGATTTTTCCCATCTTGTGACGGCTTTACCCGATTGACATGTACCTGATATTCGATACCGAAACTACGGGCATACCGCACAATAAAACGGCCCCGATAACAGATCTCGACAACTGGCCCAGGCTGGTCCAGATCGCCTGGCAACTGCACGATACCCGCGGAAAGCTCGTCGCCCGGCACAATTATATTGTAAGGCCCGACGGGTTCGACATACCGTATAACGCACAGCAAATTCACGGCATTTCAACCCAACGGGCCCTGGAGGAGGGCAAGCCAGTCCGGGAAGTTATAGACACCCTCCTGGGCGACGTGCAACGCGCCCGCCTGCTTGTGGGCCACAACATCGAATTCGACAAGAATATTATCGGCGCCGAGCTGATCCGCCTGGAACTTGACCCGCAACGCATACTTGAGGTCGACGCGCTCGACACGGGTGTCGTATCAACGCCGTTCTGCCAACTTTCAGGTGGAATTGGCGGCAAACTCAAGATGCCGCGCCTGACAGAACTTCACGAGAAGCTTTTCGGTGAGGCCTTTGCCGATGCACACGATGCCTGCTATGACGTCGACGCCACCGCGCGATGCTTCTTCGGCCTGATGCACGCTGGCGTGGTAACCCCTGCCGAAGGTGTCACGTTGCAAGAAGTCGTCTATGAAAAACCCGACCTCGACGAAGCCAACTTCGCGCGTCGCGAGTCACAGGCTGCGCGTACCCACCGTTCAACCGCAGGCGGTGAAGCGGACCTGAGCCAAAAGACCTTCTGTCACCTGCACACCCATTCCCAGTTTTCGGTATTGCAGGCTACGCCCGATATCAAGTCGATGGTGTCAAAAGCGAAGGCGCTTAACATGAAAGCGCTGGCGCTTACCGACATCGGCAACATGTATGGAGCGTTCAAGTTCGTGCGGGAAGCGCTGAACCAGGAGATTAAGCCGATCGTGGGCTGCGAGGTTTTTATCGCGGAAGAGCGGCTCAAGTTGAAATTCACGAAAGACAATCCCGACAAGCGGTATTCGCAGGTGTTGCTTGCAAGAAATAAAACGGGATACTACAATCTTTCACGACTGTGTTCGCTGGGTTTTACAGAGGGGCTCTATGGCATTTACCCAAGGGTTGATAAGGCGTTGATCCGCCAATTCCGCGAAGGCCTCCTCGCCACCACCGGCAACCTCACGAGCGAAGTGCCTCATCTCATCCTCAACGTTGGGGAACGTCAGGCTGAAGAAGCCTTCCAATGGTGGCTGGAACTCTTCGGCGACGATTTCTACGTTGAACTCAACCGACATGGCATACCCCAGGAAGATCACGTCAACGAAGTACTTCTGAGATTCGCGGCGAAATACAATGTAAAATACTTTGCCGCCAACGAAGCGTTTTATCTCGATGTAACCGAATCAGACGCGCACGATGTACTGCTCTGCATAAAAGAAGGTGAGTTCCGATCGACACCTATCGGACACGGCCGCGGGCATCGGTATGGACTACCGAACAACCAGTATTACTTCAAGTCGGCCGAAGAAATGAAAGCAGCCTTCGCCGACCTTCCGGAAGCGTTCGACACCATTGAAGAAATCCTTGATAAGGTTGAAACCTACTCCCTGGAACGCGATGTGCTGTTGCCTCGATTTGAAATTCCGTCGGAGTTTAGCACTGAAGATGAATACCTCCGCCACCTTACTTACGAGGGGGCAAAAAAAAGGTACGGAGAAATCACCGATACAATCCGCGCCCGGCTCGACTTTGAGTTGGACACGATCCAAAAGACGGGATACCCCGGTTACTTCCTGATCGTACAGGACCTGACTACAAAGGCACGCGAACTGGGCGTTGCCGTTGGTCCGGGGCGTGGCTCCGCCGCCGGCTCGGCTGTGGCATACTGCATTGGAATTACGAACGTCGATCCGATTGAGTACAACCTGCTGTTCGAGCGGTTTCTTAATCCGGATCGTATCTCCATGCCTGACATTGACATCGACTTCGATGACGAGGGACGCGACAAGGTACTGCGCTATGTGATAGAAAAATATGGCAAGGCGCAGGTGGCGCAAATTATCACCTACGGTACCATGGCCGCCAAATCGTCCATCCGCGACTGTGCACGCGTTATGGAACTGCCGCTCTCAGAGGCAAACACACTGGCCAAACTGGTACCGGAACGTCCGGGGACATCCCTGCAGACGGCCTTCGAAGAAGTACGGGAGTTGGACACCATCCGAAAAGGCGACGGCCTGTCGTCCGATGTGCTCAAGCAGGCGGTAGTCCTGGAGGGCTCTCTCCGCAACACAGGCACACATGCCTGCGGGGTGATTATCACACCGGATGAGTTGATGAAATTCGTGCCGGTAGCCACAGCGAGAGATTCAGATATGCTTGTCACGCAGTTTGACAACAGCGTTGTCGAAAGTGCCGGGCTTCTCAAGATGGATTTTCTTGGACTCACCACGCTGACCATTATCCGAACTGCTCTCAAAAACATAAAGAAAAGCAAAGGCATAGAGATCGACATAGACGACATTCCCCTCGATGATCCCGCCACTTATGCTTTGTTTCAGCGTGGTGAAACAGCCGGCACATTTCAATTTGAAAGTGTGGGCATGCAGAAGTACCTGCGTCAGCTAAAGCCCGACAAGTTCGCCGACCTTATCGCAATGAACGCGTTGTACCGGCCGGGGCCAATGGAGTACATCCCCGCGTTTATCAACCGGAAGCACGGCAGGGAACCGATACAATACGACCTGCCGGTCATGGAAGAGTTCCTCGCAGAGACATACGGCATCACAGTATACCAGGAGCAGGTCATGCTGCTCTCCCAACGTCTCGCCGGCTTCAGCAAGGGCGACGCCGACGTATTGCGGAAAGCGATGGGAAAGAAGCAGAAAGCCGTCCTCGACAAGATGAAGGACAAGTTCATCGAAGGATGCATCAACAACGGTCACCCCAAAGAGATTTGCGAAAAGATATGGAGCGACTGGGAAGCGTTTGCCCAGTATGCTTTTAATAAGTCACACTCAACCTGCTACTCGCTTGTCGCCTATCACACTGCATACCTCAAGGCAAACTACCCGGCAGAATACATGGCCGCAGTGTTGACGCACTCGCAGGACCATCTCGAGAAGGTAACGTTCTTCATCGAAGAATGTCAGAATATGGGCATCCGCGTGCTCGGTCCCCACATCAACGAATCCGGCGTTTACTTCGAAGTCAACCCCGCGGGCGAAATCCGTTTCGGATTGGGCGCGATCAAAGGTGCGGGCGAAGCCGCAGTCGAGGCGATCATCCAGGAACGCGATCAGCGTGGACCCTTTGCCGACATCTTTGATTTCGCACGGCGCGTAAACCAGCGTTCTGTCAACAAGAAAACCTTTGAATGCCTGGCGTTGTCGGGCGCCTTCGATTGCTTCACGGGTGTCCACCGTCGACAGTATGTTTATTCGAACAACGGTGAACCGAGCCTCATTGAAAAGGCCATCAAGTTCGCCGTCCGAATGCAGCAGGAAGAACAGAGCGCGCAAGTGAGTCTGTTCGGAGGAGGCAGCGCGACACCCATGCCCAAACCAAAAATTGACCCGGTCGAACCCTTCAACGACATCGAAAAACTCAACCTGGAGAAGGAAGTCGTGGGCATCTATATTTCCGGGCATCCGCTTGATAACTTCCGCTTCGAGCTGGAATCATTCTCGAATGCGCAGTGCAGCGTACTGACCGATCTCGAAAAACTTGAGGGCAACGAACTCAAACTCGGCGGCATCGTTTCGCACGTCGATCACCGGACCACCAAAACGGGAAAGCCCTTCGGGCGATTCACACTCGAAGACTACAGCGGCAGCTTCACGTTCACCCTGTTTGGAGAAGATTATCTGAAGCATCGTAACTACATGAACATCGGCTGGTTTCTTTTTGTGGAAGGTGCGGTCATCAGAAAGCAGTGGGGTGATCAGAGCCTGGAGTTCAGGATACGGGCGATTGACCTGCTCAATGAGATCGGCGTCAAGCGCAGCAAGGGACTGCAGGTGAAGGTAAGCGCCGCCGACCTTACGAACGAGGTTATTGAGAACATCCAGAAGGTGTGTGAGGCCTATAAGGGCGACGTTCCGCTCTTCCTGAAAATATCGGACGGAGGTGATGTCAACCTGGAACTTTTGTCCCGAAAGTACCGTATTAGTCCGGTCAACGACATGGTGAAAATGATGAGGAAAGTGGCGGACGTGGATGTAGTATTTTAGTTCCGCGGACGGGCTTTTTTTTGTGTCGGACCCACGCCCTGCGCTTGGACTTTGATCGCAAAACCATCATCTTTGAACTTATGCCTGTTGGCAGATGTTGAACGATAGAAGCTATTGAAAGCTCGAAAAAACTAACCTTTAATACGTACTCTGATGGGTAAGACTATTGAACTAAACGACTCGAATTTTGATCAGGTCGTAAACTCGGACAAACCAGTTCTGGTCGATTTTTGGGCCGAATGGTGCGGTCCGTGTAAGATGATCGGTCCTTTGGTGGAAGAACTGGCTGGCGAATACGAGGGCAAGGCCGTAGTTGCAAAACTCAACGTGGATGAAAATCCGGATGTTACCGCCCGGTATGGCATCCGTAACATCCCTACCCTCCTTGTGTTCAAGAACGGGCAGATCGTCGACAAGCAAGTAGGCGCAGTTCCAAAATCTGTCCTGGCACAAAAACTTGAGGCTCAGGTAGCCTGACAGGGTCTTCCAAACTTAATGTACTTCAGGAGTGCCGGAAAAATCCGGCACTTTTTTCTTTATCACCTGTCCGTGCTTCAGGGAAGGATGTCCCACTGGTCGGTGCGGAAGCAGCTTACCGGCAGACCCTCGGAGGTGAAGAGATTCGGGATGGAATGGTTAGGCCACCCAAACCGAACAGCGACGGGATTTTTGACCTGCTTCGATGAGACGACCACTGTGTTGCCATCGATGCGCGCGCGGGCGGGCACAAATTTTTTATCCTCGCCGGCGATCTGAAATTCGGTGAGCTCCTTCCCTTTGGATACCAGACCTGTGGGCACATTGTCAAACCAGATCCGGATACGGTTTTTTTCAACCGCCATCCGCTTGTAGACGGGGCTCCTGGCGACGATCTCATCCCTTCCATAGGTGTCGCTCAGCGCCAGGTTGGCCAGCCGTTCACCGACAGGCTTCTTGTACCGGGGGTGTATGTCTTTCACATCTTCGACATGATCCGAAATAACCACCATTCCCGTCCGTGGTACTTCGAGTAACTTGACCTGCTGTTCGCGGATGAGCGTACCGGTCTCCACCTCGCCATAGGTGAAGGGTGCGATCTGCACATAATAGAATGGAAAGTCCGTACGGAAATCTTCCCGCCAACCTTCGATCAGCTGCTGCATCAGGTCCTTGTAAACAAGTGGGGCCGCCGTGTTGCCTTCTCCCTGGTACCATATAGCGCCCGCGATAGCGGCGGGTACGAGCGGATGAATCATAGCGTTATATACCACCCCAGGTTGGTGGGGCCAACGCGGATCCTTGCGCTGTTTTTCATTTGCCTCGACAAGGCGGGCATTGCGCGTCACGCGTTCCTCCGGAATCCAAACCTCGGCGGGAGTACCACCCCAGCTTACGTTGATGAGACCGATCGGCACACCAAGCTCCTCATGGAGTCGCCGGCCAAAATAATATCCCACAGCGCTAAAGCCGGCGACAGTCTCAGGGGTGGTGACCTTCCAGCTTCCTTCTCCTATCGATTGCGGATGCTCGGCGCCCGCCTTGGGAACGTGAAACAAGCGAACACCCGGGACATCCGCGCCGGCAATATCATCACGACCATCCGCGGACGCGGTCATGCTCCATTCCATATTCGACTGCCCGGAACAGATCCACACCTCCCCTACCATCACATTGTCCAGTGTAATTTCCGATCCCGACGTGACAGTCACCGTATAGGGTCCGCCCGCATCAGGTGTACGCAGCGAGGCTGTCCACCGGCCCATATTCGATGCCCTGACCTTCACTTCTTCCTGGTCCCAGCTGGCTTGTATTGATACCTCAGCGCCGGGGTATGCCCAACCCCAAACAGGGGCCTGGGTATTGCGCTGAAAAACCATATTGTCGCCAAAGAGCGCTGGCAGCCGAAGCTGTGCCTGGAGGGTAAGCGGGACGACGAGAAGAACAGCAACGATAAGTCTTGCGTAGATCATAGTGTACGGTTTAGGGTTCCGCAATTTAATGATCGTCCTGTATTAAAGGGGCAATGATTTTAGCCGTTCAACAATTTCAAGAACCGCCGGGCACACGTGCGTATTGCGGTAGGCCAGGTCGAGTACCTGTATCATCTTTTTCCGGCTGGTATGCGGGTATTCCCGACAGGCACGGGGCCTGTCGTCGTATACGCTGCAATGGTTGTCCTCAAGAAGGAAAGGGCAAGGCGAGGCGATTACGACATAATCGCCGTCCTCATCGATACGAAGGTATTTTTCGATGAACGTTGCAGGTCGCATTCGGAATCGTCGCGCCAGCCGCTCGATATCGCCCTGGTAGAATATGGGGCTCGTTGTCTTGCAGCAGTTGGCACACTCCAGGCAATTGGTAGTGGCAAAGACCTCGTCGTGAAGCCGGTGCACTGCGGCATCGAGCCTGCGGGTGTCCGCGCGCTTAAGCGCCTTCAAAAACTTCTTGTTCTCTTTATCCTTGCTTGCGGCCAGCAAGGCGTGACGTTGTAAGTCGGTATTTGCCACGTTTGAGGGGGATGGCTGTATGCGCTACAAAACTACGGCAAAAGGGTCGAAACAATTTCGCAGTCATTAAAATTTTTCGCTACCGCAACCCCATTCCCCCATTCACCCATTCACTCATTCACTCATTCACTCATTCCCCCATTCCCCATTCACTCATTCCCCATTCACTCATTCACTCATTCACTCATTCACTCATTGACTCACTCACCCCTTCACCCATTCCCCCATTCACTCACTCACTCATTCACTCATTCACTCATTGACTCACTCACTCATTCACTCATTGACTAATTCACCCCAACCTCTGCAAATGCAACTGAAACTCAACGTCCACCTCATCCTGTACGCGGATCAGGCCCATCATCTTCCGTGGCGGCTGCAGGTTGAAGTCAGAGAAGCATACGGTGCGGGCGCCTGCGAGTGTGAGCGTATTGCCCTTTCCCGAGATAGTGTACAGGACGGGATAGGTGCGGGTCTTGCCCGCCAGCGCAATCTCCACGAGTCCGGAAACCGAACCTGATCGAACCGTCATGATCTGTTGATCGAGCGACATGAAGCGGATGGAAAGGAGCGGATATCTGTTCGCATCGAGCGCATCGCGGAAGTCTCTCGTGATTAATTCATTTCCACAGTCGAAACTTATAAGGGGGATTTGCAGTGCCTTCTGCGAAAACAACATTTCGCCGCCATGCTCGCCGACGAATTGCAGGGTGTCCTGAACCTGGTAGCAGTCTGTGCGGCAGAGAAAGTTGTTTATGTTGCTGGAGCCGCGGATGATCAGCTCGCTGCTTGCGTCGACGATCCACCGTTCGTTGACAGGGTCCGCCTTGCGGCCAGCCGAGATAAGAATGAGGACGATAAGCAGCGCGAATTTCATAACCTAAAGATAGAAAAAGCCGCCCTAACTTTCGTCGGGGCGACTTCAATCCCCCGCTACAAACCTATGATGCCTTCGATCACGAAACCGTCAAACTCCATTCCGTGACGTATATCGTTGACCGGGAAGTCTTTATACTCTTGCTTTACGTATTCGAGTTTGAAGAGTACGTTCTTGGTAAGGAACCAGCCGCCAGCCAGTGCCATACGGTTGACAGAAACATCTCCAAAAGATTCCTCACCAGTCAGCCCATTATACCTTGCGCCCACATAGAACCGGTCTCTTGAGAAGCGGTAAATGCCGTCGATAGCCAGTTGGCGATACTCACGTTCGAGGGTTTCGTTCGACGCCTTTCCGCGTGCCACTTCATAGTTGCCAAAGAACTCAAGGCCTTTATATTGGATGAAGGGGTTGACCACGAAGGAACGGACCTCATCGCGGAAGCCAGGGTTCATCCGTCCGGAAGTGAATCGGTTCGACACGGAGGTTGCGGTCCTGACACCCGATGCCAGGTAGTATTCCGGTTCGGTGACCATGTAGTAGTGAGATCCGGTACGATCGCCGCTATACAGCGTGTTGCTGATGGAAGATCGGGTGTCATAGATCGACCCGGTGATTCTCACGCGCAGGTCTTCATTGATATTCCGATCGAACCCTACCTTGCCGTATACGGATGGCTTCCGTTCATCGGGCCGGGTAACGTTGCCCTGGATCTCGCCGTCGGTGATGCCGGCCATGGCTAACCAGCCATTTTTCTGCCAGTACAGCTCAGCGCCAATTTCAGTGGAAAACGCATCCATCAGGTAGTTTTCCACGAAGGGGTTGAACATCCCGTTACCGCCGTCGCTTCTGCGGAAGTGGCTGTCGCCATAGTTGATTTCCATGTGCCCTACTTTGAGGGTAAGGTTCTTCCAAAGGTTATCCATGAATGGGCTGTTCAGGAAGGAGACCTTGTCGATCTGGAAGTAGCCCGACTTAACCCAGGTTTCGGGGTGGTGTCTTGACGACAGGTAAGTGACGAGGTTGACCCGCACGCCATCCACCAGTTGTATATCGAGGTTGAGATTTGCCATGGCGAGGTTAAAGCCTCCGCCAATCTCAATCAATTTATTCTGGTTAAACTCGTTCGGTGTTCCCTCCAATGCCAGCACTTCAGCAGCCTTGGTGCTGTGGCTGATGTTCTGGTATTGCTGTTTGAAGCTTGCTCCGATGCGAACTTTCAAACCTTCGAACGCAACGGTGTCATCTTTCGATGTTTCGAAGACATTCACCCCACGTTGGTCGTAAGGTCGGAAGTATTGAATGGCGGGCATTTGCGCAAGGGCAACCCCTGCCATGAACACGATCAGCATCATACTGAGGCCGGTCCTGATAAGCATTTTAGTTTTCATGGTTAGAGAGAATTAGCAATTTCGTTATGGGTGCGGGCCACTAAGACCCGGCGAATGCGACGTTAAATTTTACCAACAGTTCGTCTCCGGTTTTGACGGAACCGAACATGAAAGACGGTGGCTCTACGTTGTAGTCTGTCATCCGAATGGTTTGCTCGCCACTGCACTCTATTCTTCCGTTACTTTTAGGAACACACAGGGCTACCAGTTGTATCGGCCTGGTAGTACCTGCAATGGTGAGTTGACCCCTGACCGCCACCGCGTAACCTGTACCCGACTTTTCGATGCGGGTAACATCCGTCAATGTGAAGGTGATGTCCTTGTGGCGGTCGGTCTTGAGCGCCTTGTAAGCATTCTTGTCCATAGCAGCTTTACCGCTCTTAAGGCTTTCGGCTGCCACCGTAACGGAAAGGGCCTGGATATCCTTGATCACATTTCCTTCTAGGACAAATGAGGCGGTGCCGGTAATCGACCCGGTCGTCATGTCCCAGTCGTGCATTGTGGAGGTTCCTTCAATCTTAATCGACCCCTCGTCACAAGTTGTAAGTACCTTTTGCGCCCCTGCCACCAGCGGGCAAACAAGCGTAAGGAGGATAATGATTGGCGTTTTCATGGTGCAGTTATTTGATGGCACTAAGGTCCATCAAAGCTGGCACAACGAGAATGATGAAATGCCACCCTCCGGTGCGATCTTCATCAGTACGGAAACATGACAATAATCATAAGACGAGACCTCTGGCGGGACAGGGAAAAAGGGCCGTAGCATGCCAAAGACGGGGTTTAACTGTGCAGGTCCGCAAGCAACGGTGCGATGCGTTGCGCCGCGATCCGTTCCAGGATCGCTGACGCCTTTTGGAAGGGGTCATCTGTACCTGCCGCGTCTACAATCGTAAAGACCGTCTTCAGGTTGAGGGCGCTCAAATCATCGGGAGAGAGCTCACTGGCACCAGACACGCCAATGACCGGCTTGCCGTAGTGCCGCGCGAGACGGGACACACCGGCTACCACTTTCCCCGACAACGTTTGTTGATCCAGCTTTCCTTCGCCGGTAATGACAACATCTGCGCGTCGTACTTCCTTTTCGAAATCGGTATGTTCGAAAATGACTTCGATGCCCGGACGGAGAACGGCTCTGAAGAACGCGGCGGCACCTCCGCCAAATCCTCCGCCGCCGCCGGCCCCCGGCATTTCACTTACATCGCACCCCAGATCGTTGAGGAAACGCTTAGCGAGTTGCTTCAACCCGGCATCCAGCGTTTCCACCTGTTCAGGAGACGCACCCTTCTGCGGACCGTACACGAAAGCGGCACCGGTTGGCCCTGCAAAGGGATTGTCGACATCACACAAGGCAATGAATTGGGTTTCGCGCAAGGCCGGATGTACCTGGCTGCTTTCGATCCGGGCTACAGACGTCAGGTCACCTCCTACCGGAAGGAAAGGTTCACCCTTTGAATTATAGAAACGATAGCCTAAAGCATACGCGGCGCCCGCAGCGCCATCGTTGGTAGCGCTCCCTCCGATGCCCAGCAATACTTTTCGTACACCACTTTCAATCGCATGGAGGATAAGGTCGCCGGTTCCCGCGCTGGTCGTTTCCATGACGTTCCGCTCTTCCTGGGCCAGGCGATGAAGGCCCGACGCTTCTGCCATTTCGATAAAGGCCGTCGAGCCATCGGATGACAACCCGTATGCTGCCGTGATGCGGCGTCCCAGCGGATCACGGGCAAATACACTCACCCGTTGACCGCCCGTATGATAGGTAAGGATTTCGGACATACCCTCGCCGCCGTCGGCCAGGGGAAAAGAAGTGCATTCGGCATCGGGCAGTTTCGTTTTCAGACCAGAGGCCAGGGCTTCGCACACCTCCAACGCCGATAGTGAACTTCTGAATTTGTCCGGGGCGAGGAGGATGCGCATGGCATCAGGGTATTAAAGAAGATGGGTGTCGTCAGACACCGGAAAAGATGCTGAACCCCCCATCGACGGGGACGACCACGCCGGTGACGAACTTTGATGCATCAGAGCACAGCCATACGAGTGTACCCAGGAGTTCCTGGGGTTCGCCGAAGCGTCCAAAGGGTGTTTGACCGATGACGGCCTGCCCTCGTTCAGTGTAGGATCCATCCGGATTGGTGAGCAGTCGGCGATTTTGTTCTGTAATAAAAAAGCCGGGAGCGATAGCGTTCACCCGGATTCCCTCGCCGAATTTGCGCGCCATTTCAACCGCCATCCAACGTGTGAAGTTGTCGATTGCCGCTTTGGCCGCAGAGTATCCGACAACGCGGGTGATCGTAGTTATCGCAGCCATAGAGGAGATGTTCACAATAACCCCTTTCCCCTTTTCGGCCATGACATCGGTAAATATGCGCGTGGGAAGCACCGACCCCAACAGGTTGAGGTCGACCACTTTCCTGAAATCATCAATTTCGAGATCGAAAAAATTCTTTTCCGGTGGAATGGTGGCGCCGGGCATGTTTCCACCCGCAGCATTGATCAGAATGTCGATCGTGTCAAAGGCGTCGAGCAGTTCTTCCTTCGCGCGGGTAAGCTGCTGCGCGTCGAGAACATCGGCCGCAATACTGATTGCCCTGAATCCTTTTACTTTGAGTTCTTCGACGAGCGTGTCACCGGCTTCCTTGCGACGACCGAGTATCGCGACGTATGCGCCCGCTTCGGCAAGGCCACGCGCCATTTCGGAGCCGAGCACGCCGGTACCTCCCGTAATGAGCGCAACCTTGCCTTTTAAGTCAAATTCGTCTGTAATCATTCTAAGTGTTTGACCGCGTCAGCCTATCTCATCGTACTGAGAAAGCGTACACGGTACGGCTTTGATAAACTTCTCCCGGACGCAACACTGTCGACGGGAAAGAAGGCTGATTGGGAGAGTCGGGGAAATGTTCCGTTTCCAGGCAAAAGCCATCCCGGTGGCCGTACGTCTTTCCACCTTTTCCTGGTGTCCCTTCGGTGAGGAAATTTCCGCTGTAGAACTGAACGCCAGGTTCCGTGGTATACATCTCCATGACGCGTCCAGACTGCGGTTCATATACAGTCGCGCCCAGCCGGAGTTCGCCAGGGTTACCGGCAATCACCCAACAGTGATCGTAGCCCTGCCCGTTGACGATTTGCGGGTGGTTATCATCGATGCGCTCACCCATTTTTCTCGCCTCACGGAAGTCGAATGGTGTACCTGCGACATCTTCTATGGCGCCGGTAGGAATTAGCCCCTTGTCCACAGGTATATATTGAGGAGCATGAAGTGTGAGTTCATGATCCAGGATGTCGCGCTTAGCGTCGCCGGTAAGGTTGAAGTACGTGTGGTTGGTCAGATTCACTACGGTAGGCTTATCTGTCGTCGCACGGTAGTCGATACTGAGCTTGTTGTTATCGCTTAGCGTGTACACGACTTCCACTGACAAATTGCCGGGATAACCCTCCTCCATATCCGGACTCAAATACGTTAATCGTATTGCCTGGCCACTGTCGGACGCAATGGGTTCGATGTTCCAATAAACCTTATCGAAGCCCTTTAGTCCCCCGTGCAGGTGGTTCCCGTTGTTGTTCCTGGCAAGCTCATAACGCGTACCGTCGAGTTCGAAACTTCCCTTGGCGATGCGGTTTCCGTAGCGTCCTACAAGACATCCGAAGAAGGGCGTTCCATTTAGATAATCCTGAAGGGAGTCGCAACCGAGCGTTACTTCCTCAAGTGTTCCCTGGCGGTCGGGCACCTTCAGTGACGTAATTGTGCCACCCAGGTTGATCACCTGCAGTTGCAGGCCATTGCGGTTTACAAGCGTGTACTGGTTGACAACCTCGCCAGAAGGCATAACACCCAGCGAGTCCACCCGGATGGATTCATTCATAAGGGTTGTAGGTTCAGGTGCTGCCGGAATTTCATTGGTCTTTCTGCCGCATGATATTAACAGCAGCACGATGAAGGGGTAAGCAAAATGTTTGATCATTATTACCGGCTATGTGTTTCGCAATATAAAATTTTTAGGATGTTCTGCCAATGCCGGCTCACGACCTGGTGCGTTCGCCGTTCACCAACCGCCAGATCGAAAGCGGATTTCCATCTTTGAGTTCGTCCGGCAACAGGCTTTGCGGGAATCCCTGGTAGCACACAGCCCGGGCAAAACGCAGGATGGCTCCTGTTCCGACAGACGTGGACCTTGAGTCGGTGGTCGCAGGGAACGGACCACCGTGCACCATGGCATGGCAGACCTCCACGCCCGTAGGCAGTCCGTTGATAATCAGCCGGCCTACTTTCCGTTCCAATACACTAATCAGATCCGCATAGTCCGGAAGTTCTTCCTGGGTTCCGATCAGTGTGGCTGTGAGCTGACCATCCATTGCCGCTGCGACAGACAGTAGTTCGTTGCGGGTCTCCGAGTCGACAACCAGCGTTGAAGGTCCGAAGACCTCCTTACTCAGTTCTTCGTTAGAGAGGAAATTTTTGACCGTGGTGCGGAGCACGTGCGGAACGCCCGCGGTATTCACATCATTGGCTTTGCCTTGCGACAGCAGTTCAACATCGGGTTGGCCTTTCAGGTTTGTTACACCGGCATCATAGTTTTTCTTAATACCCGGCGACAACATCGGCCCCGCGGCAGCGGCTTCGATCTTCTTCGCCAGCAGCTGTTCGAACTCACTGACCTTACCGCCGGATTGGGTAACCAGAATACCCGGGTTGGTGCAGAACTGGCCGACACCGAGTGTTACCGACGTGCTGACCATATTGCTGAGCTCTTCCGCCTTGCTGTTCTGCGCAGCCGGAAGAATGAAGACCGGGTTAATGCTGCCCATCTCCGCATATACGGGAATGGGTACCGGCCGCCGGGCCGCCTCGTCGAAGAGCGCCTTACCGCCACCGAACGAACCGGTAAAGCCAATGGCCTGGATCAACGGATGACGCACGATTGCCAATCCCACCTCGGGGCCAGCTCCATGTACCAGCGAGAACACACCTTCGGGCATGCCTGTTTTCTCCGCGGCACGGAGTATCGCACCGGCCACCAGCTCCGATGTTCCCGGGTGGGCCGGGTGTCCTTTGCAGACCACCGTGCAGCCGGCGGCAAGCGCTGACGCGGTATCGCCTCCCGCTACCGAAAAGGCGAGGGGAAAATTGCTGGCGCCGAAAACACCGACCGGGCCCAGCGCAATCAGCATAGACCGGAGATCCGGCTTTGGAACAGGCTGACGGTCGGGCAATGCAGTTTCGATACGCGCATCCACCCATGACCCTTCTGTTAAAAGCTCGGCAAACATCCGCAGCTGGCCGGTTGTGCGGCCTCTTTCCGACTGTAGCCGTGCCGTGGGCAATCCCGTCTCCTCATGGCAGCGGTTGATCAGCACATCGCCCAACGCCTCTATTTCTTCAGCAATTTTCACAAGGAAGTCAGCGCGTTCACGGCCGCTCTTCCGGCGGTAGACCTGGAAAGCCTGCTCCGCAAGTTGGACGGCGTCGTCCACTTCCGACTCCGTTGCGTTGTGAAATTCAGGATCAAGTGCGGCATTAGCCACGGGATTAAAGGCGCGGAAGGTCTGGCCGCCCAGTGCCGACCTGCGCGTACCCACAAAATTCTCACCGGTTACAGTCATAGCAAATACGTGTTTTTGAAAGAAGATCGTAAAGGTAAACCACAATGCGATTAGACCCAACTCAATATTGCGGCATTTACGCAACACGACACAGGCGGTAGAATGCTTTTACACATGGCCCCGGGTAAAACGCTTCACACTTTTATTCACTTTCACCAGTATTTACCGGCAAGCGAGGCCGGTGTAGAGCAAATGCGTAGCTTTGATTATGCGGTACTGGTTTCTCCTTTGTGGGGCTTTCGGTATCCCGGGCCTGGCCCTGGGACAATACGATACATCGTATTATGTCTCATACGAAGACCAGATCACCGGACGGTTCTACCTTTCTCAAAAATATGTTTCTTTTCGTTACATCGATACCGGAAATGACCTTGTATTCCGGTACCTTCCCAACACCACGCTGAACATGGGCGTGGGTGCAACCTACAAATGGGCTACCCTTAACCTCGCTTACGGCTTCGGGTTTCTCAATCCGGAAAACGGTAAGGGGGAAACGAAATACTTTGATCTTCAAGGCCATTTGTACGGCAGAAAGATCACGATCGATCTGATCGGACACACTTACAAGGGATTCTATCTGACAGACGAGGCGTACCGGAGTCCGGACGGCGACTATTACCTTCGCCCCGATATGCGGCTCAATGGCGTGGGTGTAACAGGGCAATATATCTTCAACGCCGACCGCTTCTCCTACCGCGCCGGATTTCTTCAGAACGAATGGCAGAAGAAGTCGGCCGGCACGATGCTGCTGGGATGGCAGATCGTGCTGGGAAGTGTTTCGGCCGACAGTTCGCTGGTTCCGGGCAATATGATGGACGATATGACACCCACAGGAGCTGACCGCGTGGGCTTCTTCGAGACAGGCCCCAGCGTCGGGTGCGCCTACCAGTTTGTGATCGGCAAGCACTTCTACCTGATGGCATCTCTTACCGGCATACTTGCCTTCGGCACGGTATTGAGTGAAGGCGAAACACGTGATCGAACGTCTTCCTTTCTTCCCAACCTCACCTACCACACCTTTGCAGGCTACAATTCGGAAACGTGGGCGATCAGCCTCACCTATACGAACTCAGTGGTTAATGTACAAGGTGGTCTGTCTGATGAATGGTTTTCTATGGATGCAGGAAACGTACGGCTAAACTTTGCCCGTCGGTTCCGGGCGAAGCGCGATCTGCTGAACGAGTTGGGATTGTAGCCCGGTTTTTCTGCACTTTAACGCCGTCAAAGTAGAGTTTTTCAGGTGCTGCACTTAACTTGGTCCATACCTGTTTTGTAATACCTAAAGAGAAATCCCATGTGTCGCGCATCTATACAGTGCATCATTCCGCCTTATATGGTCGACAAACTCGTGGAAAGCGGAAGCAAAACCGTCTCCGCCCGCGGAATTGAAAACAAGTTTCGGTCGTACCGCTTTCGAAGCGACCGCATTTTCTTCTCCGCGGTGGGCGACTCGGTGCGTGCATCCCTCGGATTCCGCCGGAGGGCGCGTTCAGCGAAACCGGTTCTCGAAGTTTACACTGCAACCAACAAGACATCGTTACCCGGACGGCTTTTGAAGCGCGGTAAGTCTGGATATTCCGACAAAGACGCGGAACGCGTTTACCAGGGTGGCCTTCACACCTGGAACCTGTACTATGAGATGTTCGGTCGGAATTCCATCGACGCCAACGGAATGGCGATCGTTCAGTCTGTTCACTACGGCGTAAAATACCAGAACGCATTCTGGAATGGTCGGCAGATGGTCTACGGCGATGGAGATGGTACCATTTTCGGGAGCTTCACGTCGGACGTGGACATTATCGGGCACGAACTGACCCACGGTGTGATGCAATATGCTTCGAACCTCGACTACCAGAACCAAAGCGGCGCACTCAACGAATCGTTTTCCGATGTGTTCGGCATCATGGTAAAGCAACGCGTCCTCAATCACGACGTCAAAGCGTCGGACTGGCTGATCGGCGCCAATGTGCTGATCGGTGACGAGTATGCGATACGATCGATGAAAGAGCCGGGAAGCGCCTACCGGAATCACCCCGTACTGGGAAGCGACCCCCAGCCCGCGACGATGGCGGACTACCGGAATCTGCCCAACACTCCGGAAGGAGATTGGGGCGGCGTTCACATCAACTCCGGTATACCCAACTTTGCTTTTTACGTGGCCGCCCTTAACCGTGGGGGATATGCCTGGAACAGTATCGGAAGAATCTGGTACACGGCTATGACGGACATAGCGCGGATGCCGCGCAACGCAACGTTCGCAACGGCCCGGGATGCCACACTATACCACGCCCGGCAGCTGTTTGGCGAAGGAAGCCTGGAACTGAATGCGGTAACGCAGGGATGGAAAGAAGCCGGTGTGGAATGAAACTCAAATTGATACAGACAGGAGGGTTCGCGGGGCTGACCCGGTCCGCAGAAATAGACGTGGAACAAGAGGAGGCTGACGCGTTACTACAACGTCTTGCACTTCCGGACGCTTCGCAACAACCACCGAGTGAAATGCGTGACGCGTTCAATCATATCCTTATTATAGGCGACAAAAGGATTCCCTTCTCCCCGGAAGATGCACCCACAGAGTTGAAGCCCACGATCGACCGACTGCTTTCCCAACTCGCATAAGGGAGTCAGCAAAGTATTGAAACACGAATGCCTGGGATACTTGGGGTAAGCGAGTGAATTTGTCGTAATTGCCGGCCGGGTACTCATGATTCAAGCATTCAGGGCACTACAGAGTCGTAATTTCCGCTTGTATTTTTTCGGGCAGTCCGTGTCGCTCATCGGCACGTGGATGCAGCGTACTGCCGTGTATTGGGTCATCTATGAACAGACGCAGTCGGCGTTTATGTTGGGCGCCACGGTATTTGCGGCACAGTTTCCCGCATTCCTCTTATCGATAATCGGCGGCGTGGTGGCTGACCGGTACAACCGATATCGTGTATTGCTCACAACACAGGTCGCCTCCCTGGGACAGGCCGCAGCGTTGGCGTTGCTCGTGGCAACGGGCAAGTACGAGGTATGGCAGATACTCGCACTCACCGTTTTGCTGGGTTCAATCAACGCCTTCGACGTACCCGCGCGCCAGGCCATGATATATGACATGGTGAAGAATAAATTCCACGTGCCGAACGCGATTGCATTGAATTCGTCAATGGTTCACCTCGCACGCATTGTAGGACCTGCCTTGTCAGGTATCGTGCTGGAGGCCTTCGGTGCAACCTTTTGCTTCGCCACGAATGCGGTAAGCTTTGCAGCTGTGATCGCTTCTCTCCTGATGATGCGACTGCCTCCATTTAAAAAGGTGCAGCGTACCACTACACCGGTAGGCGACATGCGGGAGGGATTCACCTACCTCAGGAACACACCGGCCATCAGCATGGTCATCGTCATGCTTGCGTTTACCAGCCTGCTTTCATTGCCGTACGTCACGGTTCTTCCGGTATATGCGAGGGAAATTTTTCAGGGAGATGCCTCGACATTCGGTTATCTCAATAGTTTCGTCGGACTCGGCGCGATCGCTGGCGCTATCTTTCTGGCTTCCCTGCGTCCCGGCGCGCGACTGGCCAAGATCCTCCTTATCAATACTGCGCTCTTTGGTGTCGGACTGGCGGTCTTTTCGCACCTTACCTCTTTACCCCTCGCGCTGCTTTGCCTTGTGCTGACTGGATTTGGAATGATGTCGCAGACCACGATCAGCAACACCATCATTCAACTCACAGTGGTACCCACGATGCGGGGCAGGGTGCTTAGCTACTATACGATGGTGTTTTTTGGCATGCAGCCCATTGGG
This sequence comes from Cyclobacteriaceae bacterium, assembly GCA_035304385.1. Classification (GTDB taxonomy): domain Bacteria; phylum Bacteroidota; class Bacteroidia; order Cytophagales; family Cyclobacteriaceae; genus ZC4RG29. The sequence goes on along the minus strand of DATGQD010000059.1, from coordinate 9,165 downwards.
GGTTTGCTTATCGGTACGATGACGCAATACTTCGGCGCCCCGAGTACCGTACTGATCCAGGGAATCATCACCATTCTGATCGCAGCGTTATTTGCACCCAGGCTCAGACGCCGTGAAATGAAGCCGAAAGACAAAATGAAGATCGAACAGTTGAAGGAACGGTCTGTGGAAACGACCGGATAAGGCCCTCAGAGGCACTGAAAAACAATGAATTAGGGAAAAAATTAAGGAAGGGATCGTAGGTGACCCCTTCCCGCTTCAGTAGCCCCGGAGGGAATCGAACCCCCACCAAGAGAACCGGAATCTCTCGTTCTATCCATTAAACTACGGAGCCATGTACCGGATCGTTTTCCGGCAGAATAGGAGCTGCAAAATTAGAATTATTTAGGATTTAATAGTTGTCCCTCTCCAAAATTGATCGCGCCCGTCGGAGTATCCGATATCCATCGGGTAAACATGCCGGGAGCGGCGAAGATTCCGTAGCGCAACACTTTCGGTTTCGCAAAGTAGGGTAGCAACCTACCGCTCAACATGCAAGTGCTATCACGCACTTGCCTTCGTCATGAAGCAGCCGGTTATGCCTTCATAACCACTGGACCGTCCGAACATGCTGCAGGCCTCACCCCTTACTTCGCAACCATTTTCAGAGATTTTCTCTCCTTTCCAAAAAATTTTTTTAGCGGTCCCACCGCATCGTTCGACAAGAGTTGCGGTTGAAAAATCCTACAAGCACACGCGTCTATCGCCACATGATACATCAATGAAGAAAGTCAATGAACACGTGCTATCGACACGTGTTGCCGCATGATCGCTTTGATCACACTTATGCTATCGCAACTTACGATGACGAAATCATCAAGAGTTAAAAACCCGCAAAAGAAGCATGAATTTGAAGATTTTTATTGTTAACGCACCACACATCGAAGCGGCGTCTTCAAAATTGGATTGAAGTGACTAAACTTTCTTAGTCGTTCGCGATCACTTTATCATCATACGAAAGCATACATCACAACAATCACGAATGTTACATACTTAAACAAAAACATACATGCGATGTGTGCGGTTGGTAGCGAAGGTGATGAACGTTACGATGGTATAGTAACGGTCTAACCAAAATGCAAATTTTGGTATTTAAAAAAGTATGTATTAATTTCAAACCACAATTGTAACTTTGTTTAACCAAAACTTTCAACGCTATGGCAAAGAAGAAAGCAGCGAAAAAGAAAGTAGCTAAGAAGAAAGCTACTAAGAAGAAAGCCGCTAAGAAGAAAAAGGCCGCTAAGAAGAAAAAATAACGGCGCAAAGATCTTCGATCTTTGAAGATGAAAACCGTCTCGCAGTTGGGACGGTTTTTTTGTTTCCTCCCTTTCCATTATCGTTTCCTCACCGCACCACGGACAGCCACGGCGGTGCGCGGATCATCCGGCCAGGAATGCTTCGGATACCTTCGCCTCAACTCCTTCTTCACTTCCGCATAACCCGTGTTCCAAAAACTAGGGAGGTCGCCCGTTACCTGCACAAGCCGAAAGCCCGGCGACAAGAGATGCAATAGCACCTTCGTTCGGCCTGCATTAATTGAAGGGGTATCCATCCAGCCGAATATTTCCTGGAGCCGCACCTCCAGCACTGGTGGACGCCCGTCGCTACCGTACTTCAACTTTATTTCCGAACCACTCGGCACCTTGATTCGCATTGGGGCTAGCGTATCAAGTCGCTGCTGCTCGTCCCACGAAAGCAGTGAGCTTGCCGCAGCATCCGTTCCGATGCGCTGAAGATCTTGCAGACTGCTCACACTATCGAGATAAGGACCGAGCCACGTCTCAAGCGTCTCCAGCAGCCTTTCATCACTCACGTCGGGCCACGATTCCTCCGGGTTCCATCGGCGAAGGCTCATCACACGTGCCCGCCATTGCTCAAATGCCTCCGGCCAGTCCAACACCCTGAGGCCTTTTTCCCGAATCATATCACAGATCACAGCACACCGCCGCTCTGTACTGATACGCATGAGTTGGCGATGTTCAAGAACAAGCGCGCCAACTCGGGTTTCCATCGCGCCTACAATCCTTTCGTGGGTATCGTCCCACCGCACGAGCTCAACATCAACGGATATGGGAATAAGTTGCACCGGATCAATAGCAGCGGCCAGAAATATTCTCCCTTCGGCATCGCCTGCATCCAGGTGGGCAGCAATAAGCCACGACGCGCCGACCATCGGATCGCCAGCGGAAAGCCGTGCCATCCTTCCGTTGATGAGTTTGTACAAGTTGCCCTGACGTTCAACCTGCCGTGCTATGCGGTCCGGATACGCGTACAAAAGCAATGCACCAACGTCATCGTGCGCGAAAGATGCACTGTCGACCGGGGCCTTCAGAATCTTACGCCATTGGGTCACCAGTCTTTCAATGCGCTCCATTACGCGTCGGTCACCGGCGAACGGTTCTTTCCGCCTGAACTTGCGAAGCTCATCCACGCGAATAGCAATGTCAGCACCATACTGAAGGGGCATCGGATCGCGCTCTTCCAAAAGGGCAGCACAATCGATAGCCAAAGACAGCATACCCTCTTGATTCGTCGCCTCCGTAAGCATGTGCGCTATCCGGGGATGCGTCGGAAGCTGTGCCATTTCTCTGCCGCGAGGTGTGATCCGATCGTCTTCCAGAGCACCCAACTGTTGGAGCAAATCAATGGCCTGGCTAAGATGCCCCTGAGGTGGTGGGGTTATCCACGTGAGTTCGCCGGTGTTCCTGATTCCATACGACGCAAGAGTGAGAACGAGGGGTGCAAGATCGTCGTCTTCAATTTCTGGTATCCGGGCAGGCACCAGGTTTTTGTGGGAACGCTCACTCCAAAGACGGTAACACACTCCGGGACCGAGACGGCCCGCACGACCGGCGCGTTGATCGGCGGCATCCTGGGTTACTGCGACCGTAGTAAGACGGGTAAGCCCTGTCCTCGCATTAAATCGCGGCACTCGGGAAAGACCGCTGTCTATCACGACGGATATGCCTTCAATGGTTAACGACGTCTCTGCGATGGACGTCGCGAGCACGACCTTACGTCTACCCCGAGGATCGGGTTCAATAGCACGCTGCTGGGCTTCGAACGACAAGTCGCCGTACAACGGCAATACCACCAGCTCAGGATATTCGCCTTCGAGTATTTCAAGGGTGCGGCGAATTTCGGCAGAGCCCGGCAGGAACACGAGGATGTCGCCCTTTTGCTCCCGTATTGCCTGCCGGCATGCAGCGGAAACGCGGACTGACACGTGTGCATCGCTCCCGTCGTTACGATAGATGAGTTGAACGGGAAATTCACGTCCGCGGCTTGTTACAACTGGTGCCCGGTTTAGTCTTTCAGCGATTGCATCGCTATCCAGGGTTGCCGACATGATGAGGATTCTCAGATCGGGCCGGCTTTGCTCGCGAATCTTCAGGCAAAGAGCCAGAGCGAGGTCGGACTGAAGACTTCTTTCATGGAATTCGTCGAAAATGACCAGTCCAGTGTCCTCGAGACTCTCATGCGGTTGAATCATCCGCGTCATCACACCTTCCGTAACGACATGGATACGGGTTTGGCGGCTGGTCCTGCTTTCAAAGCGTACGCTGTAGCCGACAGTCTGGCCTACATCTTCGCCGAGCATTACAGCCATCCGCTGTGCCACCGCACGCGCGGCAAGCCGCCGCGGTTCCAGCATAATGATCTTTCTGCCTTGTAACCACGGTTCATCCAACAAGTGGAGTGGAAGTACTGTCGATTTTCCTGCACCGGGCGGCGCCTGAAGAATAGCGATCGGGTTATCGGCGAGGGTCGTCCGGATCTCGGCAAGAATATCGAGAACAGGGTACTTCATCTCATTCCGCCAGGGCATCGACAAGGCTTACAAGACTTTCGGTGACATATGCACCGTTGCCGGGACCATACCAGTTCATTAGGCGCGTTTCATAATGGTCTACGTCATACCATTGGTCGGCGGTTATGTATCCAATGTATTGACCGTTGAAGCTGGTCACCATAGCCTGCATATCATGTGCCGCCGCGGCGGAGTCAATTGGCGGCATAAGTTCCCCGGAAAAGTCGCACGGTGTCCCAAGCAACATCACGGTACCAATCCTCAGCGTCGTAAGCTCAGGCGACGAAACGCCGAACAATGACCGGAACAGCCATGGCCTGATCCGCCAGTCTTTCGCCACTTTGAATTGAGGTTCACCCAGCTCCAGCGGCGTTCTTGTCATCACCAGTGAAGAATCTGTTACGCGTTGAAGGATATCACGCCCAGCCAGAAAGATTTCGGCGAGTTTCGTGCCTACGGAATGCACGGCCTCCATACCGCGGGTGCCACTTCTGCAACCATGGCTTCCCACAGCGCCGGCCATGAACATGGCGAATGCATAGCCATTTCGTTCGACGGCATCGGTAAAGACACCGGGGTAGTCTCGTGAAAGGTATTTGCTTCCCGAAGCATCGCACGTCGCATGACCTGCAAAACTCGCGATCAGGAGTGTGTCGGTCGGACGTCGTATTTCTATCACGCGCAACATAGAGTCAAGCGTTCCGGCCTCGCGCGCGACGCGGTTATACAGCATGCCGGTCACCGGTTCTTGTCCCGCGAAGAGTTGGGAGGGTAACTTCGATCGATCTGCCTGTTTTATCGATTCAACAATTCGGGAAGTGAGATCTGCGACGAGCTGCTCGTCGTAGGGACCGCTGTACAGATATCCCGAGAGCCGTTTACCCCAGTTGCCGATGCTGCTATGTGTGTGCGTTGCAGAGAGGTAAGTGTTATCCAGGCTAAATCCCGTCCCATCCAACGCGGCGTTCAAAGCAGCCGTCACTTCGGGGGGAACCAGGAGCATATCCAGTGATACGATCGCCACCTTTCTCATGCCATTGTCGATGACGACACAATTGACGTATATCGAATCGTGCACGCCTTCATAACGCAGGCGTCGCAGCCCGCTTCCGGCCATCGACGTCGGGTATGATGGCGTGATGTTCAACCTCGCGTAACCCACACTGAATCCCGACTGTGGGCGGGGTATTGTAACGGTATCTGCAGCCTGCAAATGCTGCTGCATTATTTCGTAGAAATCCTGTTCGGGAGGAGAGGTCTTGTCGATAGGTACTACTGAAACAGCGATGAATACAAGAATCGCGATGATCAGCATCGCGACCAGCCTCATTATAAACCGCAGCAGAAAACCAAACATAACGGGTGCAAGATGCCACTATTCTGGAAGGACAGCAATGGGGGGCCAAATGTAGGTACTTGGTAGTCAGTAGCTCTACCGACCACCGACTACTGATTACCTTCTTACTCCTCCCTACTAATCACCGTTCACCCCTCACCCTAAGTACCCTCGCTCCCTTCGCGGGCTTAAACCTCAGATCTAGGAGAGCCTGATTGGCATCTTCGAAACGGTAAACCTCATGGTCTGGTTTTATTCCAGCGCGCGCTGCAAGCATAAGGAATTCCTCAACGTCCTTTCGCGTGATGTTGGCGACAGACTTAATTTCCTTTTCCAACCAGAGGTGGCTAGGGTATTCCAAATCAAGAAGCGCAGGCTTGTCGGCCGACTCTTTGCGAATGGCATTGATCACCAGCCTTCCGCCGGGCTGAAGGTGCAAGAGTGCGGCTACTATGGGCGTCCACGCGGGGGTAGTGTCGATGATGGCATGCAGGGGCTCAGGCGGCGTATCTGAGGTATTGCCGGTCCACGCGGCGCCGATGCTTCGCGCGAAGTTTCGTTCGTTCTCGCTTCGTGCAAAGACGTAAATGGATGAGGCGGGAAAAAGGAACCGCGCCATCTTTAGCACGAGGTGGCCTGAGGCGCCGAAGCCTGTGAGGCCGAGGCGTTGACCGTCGCGCATACCGGTCAACATAAGGGAGCGGTAGCCTATCGCGCCCGCGCACAGCAGGGGTGCGGCCTCTTCGTCGGCAAACAGGTCGGGGATCGGATATGCATAGCGCTCCGGCACGACCATGTATTCTGCGTATCCCCCGTGCCGGTCGCGCCCCGTGGCAAGGAATTGAGGGCACAGGTTTTCGTCGCCTCTCAGGCAATACTCGCATTGACCACATGCTGAGAAAATCCACGCGACGCCTACACGGTCGCCCGGTCTGAAGCGTCCCCGTGGGGCATGTTCGACAATTCCTACAACCTGGTGGCCAGGTATCACCGGGAAAGCTGGCGGAGGCGTACGTCCTTCGATTTCATCCAGTTCTGTATGACAGACGCCGCAACATGATACACGGATGAGGAGCTCATCGTCGCCCGGTTCAGGGATAGGTACTTCCCCAAACTGAAGGGGCGCGGTTGTCGGCGAAAGCGGCATGGTAGCAGTAAGCAGGTATGCCTTCATGGCAGCTCCTTGTTTACCTGCTAAGTTACCGATGAATGGTCGCGAATGCTACTCGACGATCACCTTTCGGGTGTGCACGACATCACCGAGCCGAATGCGCGCGTGATACACACCAGGTGCAAGTCTGCGCGGGAGGTAAAAGCACGTGGGCTGCATGGGGTCCTGAACCAGATCAAAAGGATCCTGACCTAACATGTTGGTAAGCGTCACCTGAACAGGCTGGTCGGTGTTGACGCGTGAGAGGTATAGTCTTTCATTGACCAACGGGTTAGGATAGATTTCCACGCGGGGCAGATCGTCGGCGAATACGGGGATGAGTCGGGAGTACTCGTACTTGCCGTCGTAGTCGATCTGCTTCAGGCGGTAGTAGTTCCAGCCGGGTTTTGGATCGTTATGGACAAACTGATACTGGTGGGCGATGGTGGTATTGCCATTTCCTTCCACCCAACCGATCTTGACAAAATTGGTTCCATCGGCACTGTGTTCAACCTCGAATCCCTCGTTGTTGATTTCAGATGCAGTATGCCATTCCAGGAAGGACTGTCCGCCCGCGTAATAGCCGTTGAAGTACGACCAGGTAACGGGGAGCGGTACGGAAGTATAGCTGAAGCTAACCCTGTTTTCAAAAAAACCCTCCGAATAATCGAGGATTAGCTCGTAGGTTCCACCAGTTAAATCCAGTGGTACGGTATTGGAAACTTCTCTATAGGTGTGGCTTGGCGTATAGTCGTCCACTACGAGGTTACCGTCGACCCACAGACGTGCCTGGGCATCGGATCCGATTGTAAAGGTATAGGATCCTGGCGGAAGATTGATTCGCGTTCGATATTGGACCGTAAACGAGTTTGTATAGATATCACAACCATCAATCTCGAAGACACATTCGTCAGGATTGCAGAAAGTCTCGTCGAAACCGTTGCCATCCATCGTTATAATGTAGCTACCCTGATAGTCTGAATAGTTGTTAATACCATCATACACATGACCTATCCATTCGGGTGCGGTACCGAATTCCGATCCGCTTAAGGGACGGTCGTCATCACTGTAGCCAATGACGATAACATCTGAGATAAGCTCATTTCCCTGGTTGTCCGTATCCACACGCCGGTAGTATCGGGTGAAAGTGTGGCCACCCGGAGGGTCATACGTGACACCGTTGGCCAGAGGGATGTCTGTCCAATTCACCCGATCCGATGAAATTTGCCATTGATGGGTTGGTGAGGTGTCACCGGAACATTCAAAGTCTGCGGGCGCGAATTGTATGATCGGTGCCGGATCGTGGTCAGGGGCACAGAGAACCTGGTTATTGTCGAGTACTGCGGGTATGCCGGCACCCAGATACTCGATGTTGAAGGATACCCTATTGCCATGCAAGTCTTCACGATACTCATACCGAAATTTGTGCGGGCCTTCCTCGAAATACAGCGTTGTCTCGAGGGTTTCATACGGATCATGAATCCAATACTCACTCAAAACGGGGGTAGGATTTTCATCGACGTAAAGTCTGCCACCGCCGTTGAAGCCGATGGTAATTTTGTAGTACCCGCATGCAAGGGTCATCTCGTTCAGAAACCTGATCGAAAAGTTGTCTGTCAGGAAATCGCACCCGTTGATGGGCTGCATACAGCTTGGACCGCAAAACGGCGTGTCAAAATTCGTTTCCCTGATCATATACCCGTGGTACTTGGTAGGATCCCAGGGATTGGCATCCTGGAAGCCCTCGTACACATAACCAATCCACTGATTCTGGCCATACGTTACCTGGTCTCCCTGCGGGGGATCGACTTCAACCGTAACGACATTGGAGCTCCAGGTATATCCGTCAATCGTTACCTGGCGACGATAATAATGAGTTACGTCGATCGGATCCGACGGCGTGTAGCTGGACCCGGTTGCACTCGGGATGTCCACCCAGCCCAATCCGTCGAGTGAGTACTGCCACTGGTAAGTAATCGGAGTGGATGCGCATGCGGTAGCTTCTGATACATTAGTTATTACGCCTGGCACAATTCCGGTATTGCACGAATATTGATTGCCACCAATGGTCCCGGCATTCCCTGGACCCAGAAATACTGCAGAAAAAGATACGCGATTTGCTCCGCCAGATTCAAAGTATAACAACTCGAGCTCCGTGTCGGGTGTACCATCAAAGTACATGACTTTCGAATAGGTTTCGTAGGAATGTGGCGAAAGTTTGTCGAACTCTGTCACAATCTCGCCGTCAACGATCAGGCGTACGCCATCGTCTCCCCCGACTGTGATAAGGTATGATCCACATTCAAAATCTACACTATTCTTGAAACGCACAGAGAATGATGAGGCTTCCACCGGGCACCCGTCTGTTTGGAACTCACAGAATCCAGCGCAGAAGCTTTCGTCAAAGTTGGTGGGACGATCTATCTTGCCCCTGTAATCATTAGTCCAGTCCTGCTCGTTGTCGTACACATACCCGATCCACGCATTATCACCATATGAGGTCTGATCACCCATAGGGGTATAAGCTGATACTTGTACGACGTTGGAAGCTAGTTCAACTGCTCCAAAGATGGCCACTCTTCGGTATGAGTATTCACCGGGAGCAAGTCCTGCCGGAATATCATAGGTTTCATCGGTACCTGCGGGTGTAGCCGGTATCCAAGTGCTGCCATCCAATACTTCCCATCGGTACGTCGGCGATCCGGAGCAAAAGTTTGCGGGACTAACACTGGTAAAAGGCGCCGGGTCAAGCGTAGACATACACAAATCCTGGTTTCCAGAGATAATGCCACCTGAACCATCCGGATTAGTAAGCGTATAGTTGAAACT
>DATGQD010000058.1:0-111438 GCA_035304385.1 Cyclobacteriaceae bacterium | reverse complement strand
GTTGGGATATGCGGGTTTTGTAGAGCAACATCACATCGATCTGGAATCGATTGTTCGGACTGCCTCAGCGTACCGCGGCTTTCCGGGGAAGGCGCAGGATCTTTCGCAATTACGCCGTGCGCTCGATGAAGTGCTGGCAATCCAATAAAATCAAACCCCTATTGTATGAAACGATTCATCGCAGGTTTCGCCTTCGCAGGCAAGGGTATCGCGCTTGCTTTCAGGAGCCAGCCAAATCTCAAAGTGCAGGTTGCCATTGCTGTAGTAGTTACGGTGCTTGGGTTGGTGCTTGAGCTTACCGTGGTGGAATGGGCTTGCCTGCTGCTGGCGATGGGGCTTGTGCTTTCGCTTGAAATTGCGAACACTGCGATTGAGAAAATGGTTGATCTCGTGACACGTGAACATCATCCCGTAGCGGGGCAGGTAAAGGACCTTGCTGCCGGAGCAGTGCTGGCTGCATCCATCATTGCGGGGATCGTTGGGTTGCTCATCCTCATGCCACGGGTTGTTGCATGGTGGCCAGCGTGACAACCCGTATATTGCGGGCAGATTGAAGCGCATGACTTATTCTATTGATACGCACGCACATATTTATCTGCAGGAATTCGACGGAGACCGCGAAGAGGTGATTGGCCGCAGCCTGGATGCGGGCGTGCAGAGGATCATCATGCCCAACATCGATCGTCATTCGGTGGACGCGCTGCTTGAAACTGAAGCGCGGTATGCAGGCGTATGTGTTGCCGCTATGGGATTACACCCCTGCTCGGTGAAGAAAGATTTTGGGCAGGAGTTGTATCATGTAGAGGAATGGCTCGGAAGTCGCCCTTTTATTGCGGTAGGTGAGATCGGAACGGACCTCTACTGGGATAAAACGTTTTGGGCGGAGCAACAGGAGGCCTTTAAGGTTCAGGTGGAGTGGGCAAAAAAGTACGGACTGCCGATCATTATCCACTGTCGCGAAAGTTTGTCGCAGACGATTGCTATGGTGGAACAGTTACAAGATGGAAGGCTGCGCGGCGTGTTTCATTGTTTTGGCGGAACGATAGAGGAGGCGGAACGCATAACCAGGGCGGGGTTCTACCTTGGCATCGGGGGCATAGCGACATTTCGCAATGGTCTTCAGCCTTCCGTGATTAAGTCGCTGGATCTTTCCCGGGTGGTCCTGGAAACCGACAGTCCGTACCTGACTCCTGTTCCTCATCGTGGGAAGCGGAATGAGCCCGCGTATATTCCCCTGATCGCGGAACGATTGTCGGAAGTGCTCGGGCTCACCGTTGCGAAGGTCATGGATATTACGACAGCCAATGCGATGGCGCTCTTCCGACTTCCCGCGACAACACCAACGGATCATTTGCCGAATGAAACTTAAGCGATTACAGGTTAACACGGCCAGCCCGGGAAGGCCGAGAGGAAGTGTTCTCGTTATCTATACAGGAGGAACTTTTGGTATGGCCTCCGACGGATCGGGGACGTTGGTGCCATTCGACTTCAGCCGTATCCTCGGATATCTTCCTCCGTTGAAGCATCTCGCCCTTGAGTTGAATGTCGTATCGTTTGAGACGCCCATCGATTCTTCCAACATGGGGCCCGATCATTGGCGTACCATTGCCGAGGTGATACGGGATGAATACGACAGGAATGATGGCTTCGTCGTGCTTCACGGAACCGACACGATGGCCTATACAGCCTCCGCATTGAGCTTTATGCTGGAAGGTTTGAATAAGCCTGTGGTGTTTACCGGTGCGCAGTTGCCTGTGAGTGAGCCCCGATCTGACGCTCGTGAAAATCTAATTACGGCCATAGAGATTGCGTCCGCACGCCGCGACGGCAAAGCTATTGTTCCCGAAGTGTGCATTTATTTTGATTACGAGTTGTTGCGCGGAAACCGGTCGCGCAAGGTGGAGAGCATGCAGTTCGATGCTTTCGATTCGGGCAACTATCCGCTGCTCGCAAAAGCTGGTGTGAAGATCGACTATAATTATGGAGCGATACGCAAGGAGCCGGAAGGCCCGTTGAAGTTGCATACCCAGGTGGACACAAGGATAGCGATCCTAAAATTGTTTCCGGGCATTACGCGTGAGGCTGTACGCAGCGTGTTGCATACACCTGACGTTCGGGGCGTTGTCCTGGAAACGTACGGTTCGGGGAACGCGCCAACGCTTCCATGGCTGGTGGCTGAACTTGCGGATGCTATTGCACGGGGTGTGGTAGTGCTGAACATTTCGCAGTGTCCTGGCGGGATGGTGATATTGGGGCGTTATGAAACGAGCAAAGAGTTGCTTCGGATTGGTGTGATAGGAGGGAGTGATCTTACCACGGAGGCGGCGGTGACGAAGTTGATGATCTTGTTGGGCGAGTACGAACGCGCGCGCGTCGTGGAGTTGATCCAAACCTCTCTGGCGGGGGAAATGTCAGTATGAGTGTTGCAACCGCCGCCATTTATTGATTACTTTGGGCGCTTTTTTGGATCTATATACTAAGGAGAGATGCAGGAGTGGCTTAACTGGCACGCCTGGAAAGCGTGTATACCCGAAAGGGTATCGAGGGTTCGAATCCCTCTCTCTCCGCAATCAACAAGGCCTGTAGGGATGGATTCTGCGAGAATCCGTTGGAAGCCGCAGGCTTACGAAAGGATTCTCGCAGAATCCATCGCGCGCGCAGCGCGCCAGGCCTTGTTGATTGACAGTCCCCCCAAAGGGATCGCCGTAAGGCGCATGCCTGGTCCTGAATCACGCTAGAAATACATGCGACACATAGGCACACATAGGATTTTGGTCAGATTCACTGCCCACGGTGCGCTTGCCGAAGCTCAGCCGAGCGAAGGCGGGCCGACTGTCTGTTGAATCATATCCCGCTTTCCGACCGGTAAACCTGCGGGCGTTCCTTTGGCATATAACGGTTTGTACAGAATCCCTGATTGAGGGGAAGTTGGTCGGCTTTTGAGCAGATTTTGGGCCTTTCGTGATTCAAGACTTTGGCTAAGAGGGAGCGGGTGTTTCCACCGCCGTCGAAGGGTGCCGATGCGATGCGGCAGTCATTTACCGGTTTATTCTCACGGAATTAGCTCCGGTTTTGTGACTTATTGGGGATTTGTGAATTACGTAAGATGAGACGCCGAAGTTGCTGACAAAGGCAGAAAAATATTTAGAAATATGTTTACAAATCGACAAAACGTTTAATTTTGGCAACTTCAAAGCATTACTTAAACCTTACATTATGAAAAAACAACTCGCGATTCTTGCATTTGTGGGGGTACTGGCGTCCTCTACTCTCTATGCGCAGGATGACAATAACACTGCTCCTGCGCCGAGTGCAAGTACGTCTGTTACGCAAGCTGCGGCTGAGCCAGATGTGGAAGAGATGTCCTTCCATCAAGTTTTGAAGGATTGGTTTATACAGGGGGGACCGACTTTCATGACGCCCGTATTGATTTGCCTTATTCTTGGGCTTGCGTTTTCTATAGAACGTATTATTACGCTCAACCTGGCTACGACGAATACCAGGAAGTTATTGGGGCAGATCGAAGATGCGCTATCGCAAGGTGGAGTGAATGCTGCACTGGAAGTAACCCGCAATACGCGCGGCCCGGTCGCTTCGATTTTCACTCAGGGCCTGATGCGCTATTCGGAAGGTATCGATATGGTTGAGAAATCCATCGTATCTTATGGAGGTGTCGAGATGGGTAAGCTGGAACGCGGGCTCATCTGGATATCGTTGTTCATCTCGCTCGGTCCCATGCTCGGTTTCTTCGGAACGGTTGTAGGGATGGTGCAGGCATTTGCCGCCATTGAAGCTGCTGGTGATATCTCGCCGAATATCGTTGCGCAAGGTATGAAGGTCGCTCTTATTACTACGGTAGGGGGGCTTATAGTCGGTATGGTTCTTCAGGTATTCTATAACTACCTGGTGGCCAAGATTGACGGCCTTGTCAACACGATGGAGGATGCTTCCATTTCGTTGGTAGACCTCCTTGTTCGGCACAAACTGGTATCACACAAATAGAAACAGAAGCACATGCTTGATGTAGGTTTATATTTCGTTTACACCCTGTTGATCGTTGCAACAGTGTCGGCCATCGTGCTTCCGCTGATAAAGGCAGTGGGTGAGCCGCGTTCGTTGCTGCGATCGCTGATCGGTGTAGCCGCCCTTCTCGTTGTGTTTGTCATCGCATTCGCTGTGGCCGATTCCTCGGTAAGGCCGACGTGGATCGTGCTGGGCATCGGCGAGACCGGATCCAGAGTGATAGGAGCAGGGCTGATTACATTTTATACGGTTCTGATTGTGGCCTTTTTAGGGCTCATATTTTCAGAGATTAACAGGGCACTTAAATAAAAATTTGTTATGCCACGGCCGACACCTGATATTCCGAATGCTTCGATGGCAGATATTGCGTTCCTGCTGCTGGTGTTCTTTTTGGTCACCACGACGGTTGCAAATATCAAGGGATTGAGTGTGGGTCTTCCGCCGCCACCTGAAGCGCAGGAGATTCAAGATATCCAAATTCCGGAGCGTAACTTGTTTAAAATCCAGGTCAACTCTTTTGATAACCTTCTTGTCGAGGGTGAGCCCTGGACGGGCACGAACGAAGAGCTGACGGCGGAGATCAAGAGGTTTATACTCAACAACGGTGTGGACCCGACTTCGTCAGACAATCCCCGCGATGCCATCGTGTCATACAAGACGGACCGCGGAACGAGCCACAGGAAGTTCATCGAGATCCTCGATGCGATTCAAGAGGCGTACTATGACATCTACGCCGAACGTGTTGGCGTTACCAACGAAAAGTGGCGGGAAATTGCCTCTGACCCTGAAAAGTCGCCTGAATTCAGGGACTTGTACGACCGTGGACGGGGCAGACTTCCGGACGGGAAACTTGAAATTCCGATGAACCTTTCCATCGCCGAACCTACCCAGGTGGGCTCGTGATGTGAGATAGTTAAAAAGGGAGGACTTAACATGTCAAAGTTCAAAAAGAAAGCAAAAGTAAAGCAGGACATCCCGACGTCGTCTATGCCGGACGTTGTGTTCATGCTCCTGTTCTTCTTCATGGTGACAACGCAGATGCGCGATACATCCATCATGGTACAGCAGCGTATACCGCAGGCTACCCAGTTGCGATCTCTTCAGCGCAAGACGCTTGTAAAATACCTCTATATCGGCGAGCCCCGGAAAATCGAAGAATGGGGCAAGGAACCCAAAATCCAGGCGAACGACGTTTTCATCCAACCCAGGGAAGTCATCCAATGGGTAAACCAGGAAAAGTCGACGCTCGATGAATCCGAACGCGACCAGATCACGGTTGCGCTTAAGGTCGACAACGAGACCAAGAGGGGAATCATCGCCGACGTAGAAACGGAATTAAGGAAAGCAAACGCCAGAAAGCTCCTGTACTCCACCAACCTCAAGTCGGGTGAATTCTAGGAGCGTCATAGAGTTGTTTTTCTGACAACAAAGCGCCCTTCCGGAGAATCCGGAAGGGCATTTTCGTATTATGGAAGCCACCGCAACCCTCAACAATCCCCGGACGGTCAGGGCATGGTGTATGTACGACTGGGCGAACTCGGTATACTCGCTGGTAATCGCCTCCACCATCTTCCCGGTCTATTTTAAGGCTGTCGCCGTTTCTACGCCGGGTAGCGACACGGTCCCTTTCCTGGGATACCAGCTTCCTAACGCCGTCCTGCTGACGTACTCGTTGTCATCCGCCTTTCTCATCGTGGCCGTCCTGCTGCCGCTTCTTTCCGGAATTGCCGACTACGCCGGAAAGAAGAAATCCTTCATGAAACTCTTTGTTTTCATGGGCAGCCTGGGCTGTGTAGGGCTGTATTTCTTCACCGGCGTAGAATCCCTGGGCTGGGGCATCTTTTGTACCATCCTGGCTACCGTAGGTTATTCCGGCAGCCTCGTTTTCTACGATGCCTTCCTTCCTGAAATCGTCACGGAAGACAAC
The DNA here is from genome assembly GCA_035304385.1 of Cyclobacteriaceae bacterium. Classification (GTDB taxonomy): domain Bacteria; phylum Bacteroidota; class Bacteroidia; order Cytophagales; family Cyclobacteriaceae; genus ZC4RG29. The sequence goes on along the minus strand of DATGQD010000058.1, from coordinate 105,488 downwards.
TTCGATGCGACGAGCGCGCGCGGATATTCCATGGGCTATTACGGTAGTGTCATTCTCCTGATCATCTGCCTGGTCATCATTATGAACTATCCGCGTTTTGGCGTGTTCAACGATGAGCTCCACGCTATGCGCTTCACATTCGTCCTGACAGGTCTATGGTGGCTCGGTTTTTCCACCCTCTCGTTTGTGATGCTTCCCAATTCTCCCTCAAAACCACAAGGCAATATCCTGACCAAAGGTTATGAAGAGTTGCTTAAGGTGTGGCGTGCCCTGAAGAAGTCGCCCGCCCTTAAACGCTACCTCTTGTCATTCTTTTTTTTCAGCATGGGCGTGCAGACCGTCATGTACCTGGCGGCACTTTTCGGCACCGACGTATTGCAACTCCCCGGTGAGCGTCTTATCCTGTCGATCCTTCTGATTCAATTGGTGGGCGCCGGCGGCTCCTGGCTTTTTGCCCGGGTGTCGCAACGGCTCGGCAATAAATCGACGCTCGGGATTATGATCATCCTCTGGATTGTCATTTGCCTTGCGGCCTACCTTATCCAAACGGAACTTCAATTCTACCTGCTGGCTGTTATGGTCGGACTGATTATGGGTGGGATCCAGTCCCTGGGGAGGGCGACCTATGCCAAATTGATTCCCCGCGATACCGTCGACCTGGCCTCGTACTTCAGTTTCTTTGACGTAACGTTCAATATCTCCATCGTACTGGGAACGTTTTCTTATGGCCTTATCCACCAGCTCACCGGCAGCATGCGAAACAGCGTGCTCGCCCTCGCCGCGTATTTCGTGATCGGACTCGTCGCACTTGCCACCGTCAGGGACAGCGCGATTGAGGCCAGGCCTGATGCACCGTAGTTACAAAAGTGGGAAACTTCAACCCGCCTGCCCGGCTCACGTACACGCAAAAAGTGCAGCACTCCAGACCGTCAGTAACGAAGATGCTTCACCGTCAACCCCTGATTGATCAGCTGCTGTAATGACTCGATGCCGATCTTAAGATGCAACTTCGCAAAGTTGGCCGTAACGATGGAATCGCTTTCTTCGGTCTTGACACCTTCGGGTATCATAGGCTGATCCGATACCAGCAGTAAGGCGCCGGCGGGAATCTCGTTGGCGAACGCCGTGGAGAAGATCGTTGCCGTTTCCATGTCGATGGCCATAACCCGGATCATTCGAAGATACTGTTTGAAATCGTCGTCCCACTCCCATACCCTACGGTTGGTGGTATAGACTGTTCCCGTCCAGTAGTCCTGGTTGTTATCGCGAATCGTAGTAGAGATGGCCTTCTGTAACGCAAAGGCTGGTAGTGCGGGCACTTCCGGGGGAAAGTAATCGTTGGATGTACCCTCGCCACGTATGGCGGCGATTGGTAAAATGAAATCACCGATGTCGTTCTTCTTCTTAAGTCCGCCACATTTTCCCAGTAAGAGGCAAGCCTTGGGCTTGATGGCGCTCAGGCAATCCATAATAGTAGCCGCGTTGGGGCTGCCCATCCCAAAGTTGATAATGGTGATGCCGCCGGCGGTTGCGCTGGGCATAGCGCGATCCATACCGATAACGGGAACATCGTGGTGCTCGGCGAACATAACGACATAGTTGTTAAAGTTCGTTAGCAGAATATACTCGCCAAAGTCGCGCAGCCGCTGACCGGTATATCGGGGAAGCCAGTTTTGTGCTATATCCAGTTTTGTTTTCATGAATCGTCTTTATTTACTTTCGTGCATGGTCGAACTCAACCTCCCTTCTTTTGAATATAGGATAAAGAAGACAGACGGGAAAATTTTCATATTCGACGAAATCCGTAAAAAGTATGTTTCCCTGACACCGGAAGAATGGGTTCGACAGCACGTTGTCAACTATATGATTGTCCACCTCCGCTATCCTCGCGCGCTCATCCGCATCGAAGGCGGAACGCATTATAATCGCTTGAGAAAGCGTACCGACATCGTCGTTTACGCGCGCACCGGCGCACCGTGGATGGTGGTGGAGTGTAAGGCTCCCGAGCAAAAGGTCGGCCCGGCGACGCTGCGCCAGGTGTCTGTCTATAACGCAACCCTGCGCGCGCTGTATATCGCTGTCACTAACGGCCTGACCACAGTGTGCGCCCGTATAGACGCAGAGTCATCCACAACGCAGGTGCTGTCGCACTTTCCGGCGTACGACTAGCGTGCAGGGATGTACTTGTCGATAGGCGCATGCGGAAGATTGAACGCCTCTGCCACTGCAGGATAAACAACTTCACCGCCAATGATGTTCAATCCGCGCTTCAAATCTTCATTATCTCTGCAGGCATCGACCCAACCATAATTCGCCAGCCGTACGGCGTAGGGGAGGGTGGCGTTTGTCAGCGCAAGCGTGGAGGTGTGCGGTACCGCGCCGGGCATGTTGGCGACGCAATAGTGGACTACACCATCGATAACGAACGTTGGGTCTTCATGAGTGGTGGGTGTGCATGTCTCAATACACCCTCCCTGGTCTACGGCGACGTCGACGAGCACCGAACCGGGACGCATGTGGGTCAGCATATCCCGCGTTACGAGCCGGGGTGCCTTCGCACCGGGAATCAATACCGCGCCGACGACCAGGTCGACGTCGGGAAGCAATTGACGGATGGCATATTCGCTGGACACCAACGTCCTGACATTACCCGGCATCACGTCGTCGAGATACCGCAGCCGGGCCAGGTTGACGTCGACGACGATCACATCAGCGCCCATGCCGGCGGCGATCTTGGCCGCGTTCGTGCCGACTACGCCACCCCCCAGCACCAGGACCCGGGCGGGACGCACCCCGGCAACACCGCCCAGCAGTATACCCCGACCCTTAAGGGGCTTTTCGAGATACTTCGCACCTTCCTGTATTGCCATACGCCCCGCTACCTCCGACATGGGGATGAGCAAGGGAAGGCTGCCGTCGGTCTTCTCTACCGTCTCATAACTCAGACAGACGGCGCCGCTGTCGATCATAGCCCGCGTTAACGGCTCGTTCGAAGCAAAGTGAAAGTAGGTGAAGACCAGCTGATCCTTTCGGATCATGCGGAACTCCTCGTCAACAGGCTCTTTTACCTTCATTATCATTTCAGCGCGCGAAAAGATGTCCGGGGCGGAGTCGAGGATCTCTGCCCCGGCGCCCTGGTACTCGTCGTCTGAAAATCCGCTTCCGCATCCGGCCCCTCGCTGAAGGTATACGATATGCCCGCGCTTGGTCAGTTCCTTGGCCCCGGCTGGCGTTAGGGCGACACGGTTTTCATTATTTTTGATTTCCTTGGGGACACCGATGACCATAACTAACGTTTAATAGGCAATAAATATAGTAAGTGGATTTTTATGCATCGATGGGAGCGCACAAAATATGAATGAACACGGCCGATATGCGTTCTATGGGACACTCCGACCCGGTATGGAGCTCCACCCGGTATACAAGGCGGGTATGAAGCATCTGGGAAAGGCCCTGTTGGAGGGTTATCGCCTCTACTCCCTGGGCGAATATCCTTATGCGGTGCCTTCTGCAGCCGGCGCTATCGTAGTGGACCTATACCAACTGGAACCTGACTGTGCCCGCGACATTCATGATATGGAGATTGATGCAGGATATTATTATGATGAAATTATTATTGACGGTCTTGCGTTCGGTATCTATCTGTTTGATCGACCGGGCATTGAGGATACCGAAATCCGATCGGGCGATTGGGCACGGCATGTGGCCGAAATTGGCTTTTGAAAGCAGGGCCGGAATGCCTATTTTTGATCCTAACGGTTGTTCAATCCATTCAATTTCAAAAGATTGAGCGAGTTAAAGGAAGCTAAAACCAAATATTCCCAAGCCAGGGTGAAGGAGATTCTGGCCGACTTTCGACTCGTCGTTGAAAGCCGGGAAGCCAGCCTGCTCGGCAGGAAAGAGGTCTTTATGGGAAAGGCCAAATTTGGCATCTTCGGCGATGGCAAGGAGGTAGCCCAACTGGCTATGGCCAAGGTCTTCCGTAAGGGTGACTTCCGCGCCGGTTACTATCGCGACCAGACATTCGCTTTCGCTATCGGAGACATGACTGTGCAACAATACTTTGCACAGCTGTATGCCCATACCGACGTTAACGCCGACCCCGCGTCTGCCGGACGCCAGATGAACGGCCACTTCGCAACGCGGATACTCGACGAAAAGGGAGAGCTCAAAAACCTAATGGAGCTCTATAATGTCACCGCCGATATTTCTCCCACGGCGGGCCAGATGCCCCGACTTCTCGGACTGGCCTACGCTTCCAAACTCTTCCGACATAATCCCGACCTTCACAGCTATACGCATCTTTCCAACAAAGGCAATGAGATCGCCTTCGGAACCATCGGTAACGCGTCGACATCGGAAGGATTGTTTCTCGAAGCGATGAATGCCGCCGGCGTACTACAGGTGCCCATGTTGATTTCCATATGGGACGACGCGTATGGCATCTCCGTACCCCAGGAATATCACACCATAAAGTGCAGCATCTCCAAAGCGCTTGAGGGTTTTAAGCGCACGGCTACGGAAAAAGGGTTCGAGATCCTGGTTGTCAAGGGTTGGGACTACCCGGCGCTGATCGAGACCTATGAAAAAGCCGAGCGTTTATGCCGGGAAGAACATGTGCCGGTAATGGTGCATGTCGAAGATATGACGCAGCCCCAGGGCCATTCTACATCCGGATCGCACGAGCGTTATAAATCCGCCGAACGACTGGCCTGGGAAGCGGAATTCGATTGCATTCGGAAGATGCGGCAATGGATTATCGACGAGGTTATGGTACTGCCCGAAGAGGTAGACGCCGTCGAACGCGAAGGCAAACAGTCGGCACGCGCCGCCAAAGAGCGCGCCTGGCGGGCCTTTACGGAAGACATCCAGAAGGATCAAAGAATCGTAACGGGATTGCTCGATAAGGCTGCGGCCGAAAATGTTAAGCGGCCCATTATGCTTCAGATCCGGCAGGACCTGGCAAAGACCATCAACCCGACGCGCCTCGACGCCGTTAGGGCGGCCAGGAAAGCCTTGCGAAACCTTATAGACGAGCCGTGTGCCGTCCGCGATGAACTCATCCAATGGCTTGAAAAGGCCAACGCTGAGAATTGGGAACGATACAGCTCCCACCTATACAGTGAATCGGCGCTGTCCGCACTGAAGGTACCACAGATCGAACCGGTATTTACCGAGTCGTCTCCACTGGTCGACGGCAGAGAAGTGCTGAGAGCGTGCTTTGATGCGGCGCTGGAACGCGACCCTACCATCTTTGCAATTGGCGAAGACGTGGGTAAGATCGGCGATGTGAACCAGGGTTTTGCAGGTCTCCAGAGCAAGTACGGTGAACTTCGCGTCACCGATACCGGTATCCGCGAACCGACCATCGTCGGCCAGGGTATCGGCGCTGCCTTGCGTGGCCTGAGGCCCATAGCTGAAATTCAATACCTCGACTACCTGGTGTATGCGCTGCAAACCCTCACTGACGACCTGGCCTGCCTTCAGTACCGTACCAAAGGTGGGCAAAAGGCACCCGTGATTATCCGCACACGAGGACACCGCCTCGAAGGCATCTGGCATGCGGGGTCGCCCATGGGAATGATCCTTCACAGCCTCCGAGGTATCTACGTTTTGGTTCCACGCAACATGACACAGGCCGCCGGCTTTTATAACACCATGTTCCGCTCTGATGATACGGCGCTGATTATAGAATGTCTCAATGCCTACCGGCTGAAAGAGACACTACCGGCAAACATCGGCGAGTTTACCGTACCCCTGGGTGTTCCGGAAGTGCTTCGGCAAGGCGAGGATGTAACGGTTGTCACCTATGGGGCTATGTGCCGGGTGGTCATGGAGGCTGCCGATGAACTTGCCGTGGCCGGTGTGTCGTGTGAAGTGATCGACGTGCAAACCTTACTGCCGTTCGATCTGCATCACAGCATACTTGAGTCTGTGAAGAAAACGAATCGCGTGGTTTTTGCCGATGAGGATGTTCCGGGCGGGGCCAGCGCGTTCATGATGCACAAGGTGCTGGAAGAACAGGGAGCCTGGAATTACCTCGACGCCCAGCCCATTACCATCACCGCCAAAGAACACCGCCCGGCATACGCCTCCGATGGCGACTATTTCTCCAAACCCAATCCGGACGAAGTCTTCGAGAAGATTTATGCGATGATGACCGAATCCGATCCGAGAAAATATCCACCGCTCTACGGCAATCGCTGACGCCCTGCCTCCTGCCTGCCTATTGCCCCCTGCCTCTGCCTCTGCTCCTGCTCCTGCCCCTACTCCTCACCCTCCCTTCCGGATATCATTCAATGTAAACGGCTGCTGGGTTTCGATAACGTTGCTTTGATTGAGGGCGCGGTCCCAGATGGTAACTCTAAGTTTAAGAGGCCGGCTGCTGAACAGCGGGAGGAACCCCACGGAAGTCATGGCATATTGAAGTGTACCTTCCACGGCACGGGTGCGGTCTTCCAGCACGGGGAAACGGCCGTCGAAGGTCGTGCCGCAGTTGAAGTCTGACCAATTGAATTTGCTGAAGGTACCGTCGTTGTTCTGTACCAGGAACTCTACCCGGATATTATTGTGGCGGGGGTTGGGTTTAAACAGGATCGTATCCTCCACAACATAAATATCGGGGAAGTCCTGCGCCCTGAGCGTATCGATGATCTGATAAGAATCGTCGATAATGTATCCATCTTCTTCGCTGATATGGATCTCACCATACATATAGTACAGCGTGTCCGCAACCCCATTGTGAACGTACGGGTGCGGGCAGCCATTCTCCTGGAATGTGGGAATGTAAGAATACAGTGGCTTCTTAGGTGTCCGTGAGGAGGCCAGTTTTCCCGGCTCTCCTGAGATCTTCAGCATAGCGGGTATGTCGCTATACCGTTTTTCTGTCGCGATGGGGGTGAGTCCGCCGGCGCCATCCTCGAGGAAGTAGTAAGAGTCGTGAAACGGTTCGTTAGTATGGTTTGGATCGTTAGGATCTAACCCGAGGTCGCCATCGCCATCTTTGAAATCAATTCTGAGGATTAGCGAATCGGGATCCGAAAAACCACCTACCTCGATAAAACTTATACTATTGAATTCGATCTGGGGAACAGATGAGTATTCCGGAGGCTCAAAGCATGAGTTCAGAATGACCATTGCCAGTGCGGAAAATGACAGCCTCCTAACTATATTCATGACGCCCAAAATAAGGCATAAATTACTAAAACGCGTGGATACTTTCGAGGACTTTGCAGCACAATTGTACACCATAAACGACGAATCCTTCGAGAATATTGCGCTTTCTGTGTTTCGCCACCAGGCGCTACACAACGACCTGTATAAGCGTTATATCGCGCTCCTGGGAGTCGATCCCCGGGCCGTATCAAAGGTGCGCGACATTCCTTTTCTACCCATTTCGTTCTTCAAGACGCATAAGATCCGCACCGGAACGTGGGATCCTGAAACCGTATTTCGCAGCAGCGGAACAACCGGGATGGTGAGAAGCCACCATCTCATTAAGGATATGCAATGGTATCTCCGGAATGCGGAACGATGCTTTGCACATTTCTTTGGCGACCTCCGGCAATACCATTTTCTGGCGCTGTTGCCGTCGTACCTGGAGCGGACCGACTCTTCCCTGGTGGCTATGATGAATCATTTCATCGCGCGAAGCGGGTCGCAGCGATCCGGGTTTTACCTGCACAATCCCGAGCAGCTGATCCGGGACGCCGAGGCGCTGCGTAAAGATGATCGTAAGGTGATGATCTGGGGTGTGGCGTTCGCGCTGCTGGATCTGGCGGAACGGTATGATCCCGACCTGGGGCATTGTACTATCATTGAAACCGGTGGCATGAAAGGGCGGAGGGCCGAGATAACCCGCCAGGAGCTTCACCAGATACTTTGTCGCCGTCTTAATGTGGGAAACATCGGTTCTGAATATGGGATGACGGAACTCCTGTCACAGGCCTACAGCCTCCAAAATGGCGATTTTCAATGTCCTCCGGGCGTGAAAGTGGTGATCCGGGACATTGCGGACCCCCTGGAACGCGGAATTTCGGGCACTGGAGGCCTTAATTTCATTGATTTGGCCAATTTTCAGACAATATGCTTCGTCGAGACAGAAGATTTGGGAAAAATCAACACCGATGGATCGTTTTCGGTCGTTGGTAGAATGGACAATTCGGATGTTCGTGGCTGTAATTTGCTGGTTGACCAGTAGATTGGCATACCGGCTGGCCCGATTGGTCCCATATTTGATTAAGGGTAAAAAGAGTTTTAATTTTGTTTAAACCGACGTTGTCATGAAAAGATTTATCCTTCTTTTGCTTGTCGCCGCTTTTGTTTCAGCTTGCAGCCAGTACACGTGTCCGACATACACCAAGCAAGATACCGACAAACCCTCCACCGAACGTCGGATTTGATCGGCCTTACAGGTAACGATCCACATCTTCGGGGGTGATCTGATCCCCGCTCATAATCACCAGTCTCTCCACGACATTGCGAAGTTCCCGGATGTTACCGGGCCAGCTGTGTTGGGAGAGCTTTTCAATTCCGGCCGGGTCGATGCTTTTCTTCCGGGTTCCATAATCTTCTGCGATGTCTTCCAGGAATCGGTCTACCAATAATGGAATGTCACTGATCCTGTCGGCCAGCGAAGGCACCTTGATTACAATCACACTAAGCCTGTGATACAGGTCTTCCCGGAAATTCTTCTCTTCGATTTCTTTTTTCAGGTCCTTGTTCGTAGCGGCCAATACCCGGACGTTTATCGGGATTTCTTTTTCGCCTCCGACCCGGGCAATTTTATTCTCCTGTAAGGCGCGCAGCACTTTTGCCTGAGCCGAAAGGCTCATGTCGCCGATTTCGTCCAGAAACAGTGTACCTCCCTCGGCCTGCTCGAACTTTCCAATGCGCTGCCGCACGGCTGACGTAAACGATCCTTTTTCGTGACCGAACAATTCACTCTCGATCAGTTCGCTGGGTATGGCAGCACAATTGACTTCTACCAGGGGCATGGCGGCACGGGAACTTCTTTCGTGAATAGCCCGCGCAACCAGTTCCTTTCCGCTTCCATTGGGTCCGGCAATCAACACGCGCGCGTCCGTCGGCGCAACCTTGTCGATCATCTCCATCACGTTCTTCAATTCGGGCGATTCACCGACGATATCCCAACGTTGAGAGATTTTCTTGCGCAATGTGCGCGTCTCCCGCACCAGGTTCGATTTGTCCAAAGCGTTACGCAACGTAATTTCCAGTCGGCCCAGGTCAAAAGGCTTCTGCAAAAAATCGAACGCTCCTTTTTTAACAGCCTCAACGGCGATATCGATGGTGCCATGCGCTGATATGATGACAAAATTTGTCGGGATGTCTTTGGCCTTCGCCTTCTCCAGAACTTCCAGGCCGTCCATCTTTGGCATCTTGATATCACACAGGCATAAGTCGAAATTTCCCTGCTCCAGCTTCTTCAACCCTTCCTGCCCGTCGGGAGCTTCTTCTACTTCATGCTCCTTATCTTCCAGGATCTCTTTCAGGATGGATCGGATTTTTACGTCGTCTTCTATGATGAGAATTCTTGCCATGACTGAATTAAGGCATTGATGAATGTATCGGGTATAATGTAAACCGTAAAGGTATAGTTTGAAGGGGAAATAGGAAAATGAGCGACCCGACGCACTTTGACACCATGCTCCGGGTGTCATGCGTAGGGGAGATGTCTCTAAAACACAAAAACCTGTCTGTGCAGACAGGTTTTGTGTTCTAAGAAAAAGCAAGCCTGTAAGCCGGATTCTGTACCTGTGTTGACACAGGCCCTTATCATTTATCTGGTCTCCGCCTCACGACGAAGATCATGCGGTCTACCCACACCGGCACCCCGGGGATTGCTCCCTGAGGACAGAAACGAGCAGCTTCACGTCCGGTGCTTATTTGACCTTTCAGCCCGTAAGGTTTACCGTGCGCCGGATGTCACCACCCGGCCGGTGAGCTCTTACCCCACCTTTTCACCCTTACCTCAGATGAGGCGGTATATTTTCTGTGGCACTATCTGTCCCCGCTGTTACCCGGGGCCTTCCCGTTAGGAAGTACGGCGCTCTATGCTGTCCGGACTTTCCTCTCCGCATCAAAGCTTGCGGAGCGATAAGGCGGCTTGCAATTCAAAAATACAAATTACCGGAAATAGGTTCCCAAAAACCCTTCTTCACTCTTCACTCTCACTCTCACTCTCACTCTGCCTCCCTAGTGGACGTCTTGCCCGGTGAAGCGAAACTCGAACCGGTCGGCAATATCTGCCACCTCCTGGATCATCTCCTTGACGAGTTCCTGGGATGCGTTGTCATTGGAGCAGGTAGCGACAACCTTGAGAAAACTGTCCTCGACGATAAAGCGGCTGTAATCGAACGCGCCGTTCTTCTCCAACAGATCACGCAGATCGATACTATCATCAAAATCGCAAATCTTGGAAACGAACAAGACGTGATCCCTGCCCGTAGCGCCGGTGCGGGTGAATGCCAAAACGGTTTGAAATCGTCCGGCGCTGAGCGGCACCACTATAACTGCCTTGGAGTTATCGTAATCCGTATACTGACCGCCTACCTCTTCGGCAAACTGGCGCGCATAGTCGAGAACATTAGCCATAGGTTTGAAGGCATTGGTTATGTGAATGTAACAAAAAGAATGCAAAAGGGCTATGCCGCCGATCAATAAAGCCAGTGAAAGCGGGTGCCCTTGCGCGAAAATTCCACTGTCGGTGACGGTATCTTGATCACATTCAACACGGTGAGCAACGTGCGTACGGCCTTTGAATTCGTAGGAATGGCGGTCAGGTCCGGATCGAGACTAAAGTAATACTGGCGATAGGGGTCGAAGCCCATCTTCTCATTGGCCGAGTCGAGTGCATACGGCATGTCGTGTACACCATATCCTACAGCCAGGTTCAGCCACCTGGGAAAGGTGAAGAATTTGTCCGCATCGATGGACAACCAATAAGTCTGTGCATTGTAATCCTTGAGAAGGCGGGATGCAAAGGTGTCACCCAACGCTTCCGGTCGGATTTCCGGATAATCAGTAGCGCGGTACGAAAACTTGGGATAGATCCTGATGGCATTCCATGCTTTTTGCTGACCAAAGTATAACATGGCGCCCAGGGCGTTCGCCGCAAGGTCGCCCGCCGATGCACCGTAGTTCGACGAATAGCCGTCCATAATTTCAATGGGGAGAAGCAGCAGGAAGCCAGTGATGGCCGCGGGTAAGATCAACTTGTCGTCGGGTACGCCGCTCCATTGAAGCAACTTCCCGGTGCCGTAGCTTAGATAAAAGGCCGAATAGAAATGCCCCACCTTATCGACCTGTTTCCATTCTTTCACATCGTTGAAAAAAGAAAACGACTGTTGCGCAGATTCCTTATACCACAGATGGCTGAGGCCGGCAAGGGCCACGCCGTAGGTTGCAGTCCCGGCGATCACTACTGTACGAAGCCGACGGTTTTTGACCGGTTCGTTCGCTACGGTATCACCGGGTTGCGCTTGAACGCACGCGAAAAGAGAAGCCAGGACGACAGAAAAAATGACCGTCTTCATTCTTAGTTCAGTAATTTCCGCTGCTAGTTTCTTCGCATGGCCTCCGGATTAAGCTCCTCTTCGGGGCCTTCCTCTTCTCGCCGGGCCGGGGCCGGATCCCTGTTCTTGCGCGCAATGCGCAGCAGGTCTCTGAAGTCATTGAAACTCTGGACGTGCTGGAGACTTACGCCAGTTGTGAAGTATTGGTTGTTTACAGAGGTGGAGAGCTGGTTATAGTTGGTGCGGTTGTACATTTTTACCTTGAATTTCCCATCGGCGGTCAGATAATAATCAACAGTCCAGTCACCCGCAACACTGGCTACATTATTCTGATTGTAAACATCATTGTATTCTGTGTTTCCAAAAGTGCCGTCGCGTGTGATCCGCAGCCGTCCGTTCAGGAAGGTGTACGACAAGCGAAGTTGAAACGTGTTGAAGGCCTCCTGATCCATCGTACCCAGGTCAACGTCAATCTCAAGGTTTTCATCCACCTGACTCATCCAGTAGCTGAGTTGATTGGACAGCAATTCGCTCACGCTGTTGTATAGGGTTCCGCTGGTGTTGAACGATTCCAGGGGCTGGAACTTTCGCAACACGATCAGGCTGAACACCTGACGTTTTAATTCCTGTTCGTCGAGTTTGTTTTTGAACGTGTCAAAGACGAACGACAGCGGCATGTTCGCGACGCTCACAGTCTGAGGGATGTCGGGGGCCACAATATCAAAAGTGATATCCGGTGTGCGCATGGCGCCCTCCAGGTTCAACAATACCTGTACCGGATATTTTCTTCTCAGCTCAGGGCTCGTCGTCGTGGAATTGTCGCTGACCAGCGGCGCGAATGAAGCAAGCTGATTGTACGTTGCGTCGATGTCCAGACTGGCGCCATACGGATCGCCCGACCACGTGATCCGGCTTCCGCTCTCGATCTCGAACTCTTTGTTGATAATATCGTAAAGCGTGAAATTGTAGGCGCCTTGCGTGAATTCAATTGTCCCGAACATGTTGAATTCGCCCTTCGTATCCAACTGAAGTTTGAGGTCGCCGTTCCCTCGCCCGCGAATAATGTCACCTGAGCGGATATCGAAGATGATTTCGCAGTATGCATCCGGGGTGACGTCGAGGAAGAGTTCAAGGTTTACGCCGGTGATGGTGACCGGATCTGCGTGCGACTTACCATCGAGATTGACTACGAGTGTATCTTGCAGACTCACGAAATTGATGAAATCTTGTTTTTCGGCAACCTCCGTCCCACCGATCGGGATAAAGATGCGCGTATTCTTTTCCGTACGCGCGAGAGAGGTTATGGTCATGTTCCACACCGGGCCGGTAAAGCGCACTTCGCCCGTCGCGAAGCCCTGGCCATAAAAGAGCGAGTTATCGCGGGGTGTAGTGTTAAGCACCATGAAATCGGAAAAAGTAGCCCGCAGATCCACCGCCATCCGGTAAAAGTTGTGGTGGGTGATCTTGCCTGTGAGGGTTCCCTTATTCCGATAAACGTCGGTCAGCTGTATATCCCTGAAATAGATTTCTTCCGGCCGTAAGCCGACTATTCCGGTAAAGTTGTATAAGGCCTGGGTATAGTTTACGCGGATCTGGCCGTCTGCTACGGTTCCTTCACCACGGATCTCCGGGTCGCGCAAGGTTCCCGTAATGGCGAAGCGCCCGGTTACCGTTCCGTTGAGGTCGCTGAGGATCTCTTGGAGGAAAGGTTCCAGTATTTTGAGATTGGCCTGATCCAGATTCGCTTCGAGGTCGAGAGGCTGTTTGTTGGATGGCGTATAGGTACCATACAACGCGACGATTCGTTCGTCATGACGGTCGACACTCAAGACCATATTGAACCGACTTTTTTCAGGGTCGTACAATGTGTTGCCCTTGACATCGCCTACGAGGAAGTCATTGACGGTGAGGCTGTCTATGGATATCTCGTTCTCGACAGAGAGACTTCGGTAATAATTTGACAGCTGTACTTCCGCATCAAGGGAGCCCTTGAAGGTTTTGTTCGTAACCAGGTCGAGGAAAGAAAGGTCAAGGTTCCCCACCTCCAGATCCAGCACCTGGGTCGAGTCTTCGGAAACTTTCCCGTCTATCCGGACGAACTGATCGCGGTTGAGAACCGTCAGGTTGCGGATGTCCACTTCCCGCCCCCGTACGACAATTTCGTTTTCAGGTTCGATATGCCAGTTGCGATTAAGGACGTGTATGGGGGAGGGGTGAAACTTGATGCGTGTGCTGTCAACCATAAAGTCGATCGCACCTTCCAGCTGCATATAGTTGCCTCGTGATATCTGTTCAGCGTCAATGCGGAAATCGATGTGACGGCGGTCCCAGACGCCTTCCGTCACCAGATTTTCGGTGGCAAGTCCCGAACGGAACTGTTGTTGTGCCGAATTAAGGAACGCGAGGGCGAGTACGTTGGTGCTGTCGGCGATCTTGGAGACGGTGAGTTCCGCCTCCGAATCCAGGAGGCGATGCCCTCGATAGTCGATGGTGTCGATGTGGGAGAAGGCGCGGAAGATGGTGGTGTATCCTGATGTGAAGCTTCCTTCCACACGGGTATTTTTCGAGAGCGCCAGGTCGAGTGCGAGCAAGTCGCTCAAGGGTCCAACGTCCTTGATGTCCACATCGAACGTTGCGCGGTACGAAGGCGGAACCGGTCGGCGGGCTGCATAATATTTCCTTATTTCCGCATCCTGGTTGCGAACGTTCATGGCCATCTCGTGCACGAGGCGGTCGATGTCGCGGGCCAGGTCAGAGAACTGGTAGTCTCCTTCGATCAGCGCGTCGAACAGCGTAGTTTCAAGTTTGACGAACCGTTGCCGTCCCTCTTTTTCAGAATAGAGGTGGACTTTCGTGAGATCCATCTGTTCACCGTCGACGTTGATGTGGAAGTCGTGAAGATCGACTGTTCCCACGAGGCTATCCAATTCCAGTCCGCGAATGTCGACGTCCATTTTGGATCGCAGATATACATCGCGGTTAGACAAGTTGATGGCCCGCAACGCGGCTGTATCGAGCGTTGCCTGTACCTTAATAATATTGCGATTTTGACGCAGATCTACTGACCCCTGAGCTGTGAAGCGCAGGTTGGGGTCGTCGATCGTCATGGCTCCGCTGAAGAACTGCGAGGCAAACTTTGCGTCGGATACGATGTTATGGTACGTGTAGCCCTTGAAGCCCAGGGAGCTGATGGTACCGTTAAGGGAGAATGCGGCGGTTTCCAGCGTCAACCCCGATCCATCCAGGTTCCCGTCGAGGCTTACCTGCTGAAAGAGCACGGTATCGCCCAGGTACCGGCCGAGGTCGAAATTATCCATCCGCAGTTTCCCACTGTACTCCGACTTATCGATATCGTCTTCATTGATCTTAAAGTTGATGTCGGAGCTTATCCGACCCAGCGGTGTACTGAAGGCGCCGTGCGCGACAAAGTCGGTGGGGTACCCCAGGAACTGCCCGTTCATGGCAATGCGACCGAAAGGTCTGAGTCGTTGCATCGCCTCTTCGCTGAAGAGCCACCTCAGATCTTCGAAGTTGAGGTACGAGTTGTTCACGTTGAGGATGATGAACGTTTCATTGACTTCGGGCAGGCCGTCCAGGTCGAGCGTACCGGCAAGTCTGGTGTTGTTGATTCGGGCGTCCATATCCCGGACCATAAATTTGCGTATCCTCCCGTCGACGGTTCCGCTGAATCGTAGCGGACTTTCGATGGCTTCTGTGCCGGGTGCAAAAATTGCCAGGTCGCGCGGATGGATGATTGTACTATCGAGTCGTGCATGTATTCTCACGCGGTTGACGAAGTCGCGCAGGTCGCGCTGGCTGTCGTAGGCGAAGGCCACGGTATCGGCAATAAAGCTCTGCCCCGCTTTGAGGTACAGTCCGTTGAATTCCATCGACGACTGTGAGATGCGGAATGATGTAGAGAGCTGGTGAATCGGAAAGCCGGTCTTCTGATCCTTGAGCAGCAAGGTGCGCACGTCGAACTGTACGGTGTCACCCGTTGCCAGAAAATTTTGGATCTGACCTTCTTCCACGTTGAGTGTAAAATGGTTGTAATCGAACCCGTGGGCGATGCTGTCGCGAAACGGATCGGAATACGTAAACACGCTGTTTGCCAGGATAGCTTCGCCGATGTTGACGCGGGGGTTCCGCCCGTCACCTTCTCCGCGTGACAATTTGTTCAGCTCGGAGATGAAGATGTTAATGTTGAGATCAGACGTTGTGTCAGACAGGGCGAGCCGGGAGAAGTGTACTTCAGCGCTGTCGAGTACAATAGCGTCGACGTTAATATCGCGTTGGTTTAGCAATTCCGCCAGGTTAAAGTTGATCAGCACGCTTCCGGCACTGAGCATGCGGTTGCCTTCCGGGTCGGTGACGGAAAGTCCGCCGAGTTCCAGGCGGTCGAACCACAACAGGCGGAAGTTGTCGATCTGTGAGGTGAAGCCGCTAACGTTTGAAAAGTTGCGAAGTATCCTGCCCACGATTGCGTTTTGCACCGGCGGCATCTGCAGGATCAGAAAAACGGTGATGAGCAAAAAGAGGAATCCGGCCAGAGAATAGGCCAATACTTTCTGAATCCTATTTTTGATAACTTGCAAGTTCATTAATACCGCACATGGGTCCTGTCATCCTTGCTATTGAGTCTTCTTGTGATGAAACGTCAGCCTCCGTAATCCGTAACGGCAAGGTACTTAATAATATTATTGCCTCGCAAAATGTGCACCAGAAATATGGCGGCGTGGTACCTGAGCTCGCCTCGCGCGCACACCAGCGAAACATTGTTCCGGTAGTGGACCAGGCACTGTCGGAAGCCGATGTACATCCCCGTAATTTACATGCGATTGCCTTCACGCGCGGCCCCGGACTAATGGGCGCTCTACTGGTGGGGGTTTCCTTCGCTAAAGGGATGGCGGTAGCGTTGAACATCCCGCTGATTGAGGTGAATCATATGCAGGCGCACGTGTTAGCGCATTTCATCGCCGAACCCCGTCCCGCCTTTCCGTTTCTGTGCCTGACGGTGAGCGGAGGACACACGCAGCTCGTCCGCGTGAATTCGCACCTCGATATGGAGGTGATCGGCCAGACTCAGGACGACGCCGCGGGCGAAGCTTTCGACAAAGCTGCAAAGCTCATGGGGTTACCCTATCCCGGCGGGCCGTTGATCGATCAGTACGCAGCGCAAGGTAATCCGCAGGCGTTTACTTTTCCTGCTACCAGCATGCCGGACCTCGACTTTTCGTTCAGCGGAATCAAGACAGCGTTCCTTTATTTCCTGCGTGATCGCGTAAAGCAAGATCCCGATTTCATTCGCAACAACCTTCCCGATCTGTGCGCGAGTCTTCAGGCTCACATTGTCGAGATGCTGGTATCGCGACTTAAACAAGCCAGCGACATCACAGGCATACGGGAGATTGCTATCGCTGGCGGCGTGTCTGCCAACCGGGGTTTGCGAAATCGTCTTGGCGAGATGGCAAAGGACGAGCAATGGAACGTCTTTATCCCCGAATTGCAGTACTGTACCGACAACGCCGCCATGATCGCCATGGCCGCGCACTTTAAATTTCTGGCAGGCGAGTTTAGCGATCTGAGTGCCGTCCCGCTGGCGCGAATGCCGTTTTGAATGATCGACGCAATATTGTAACATTGATTGCACAGAGTGCAGGAAGTTTATGGCCGGTCAACGCTTCTCCAATAACATCAACATAAAGAACCGACGCGCGTCGTACGAGTATGAGTTGCTCGACAAGTACGTCGCCGGCCTGGTGCTGCGCGGCACCGAGATCAAATCGATAAAGGAAGGCAAGGTGAACCTGCAGGATGGATATTGCTATGTGAACGACGGAGAACTTTTTGTCAAAGGAATTCATATCACCCCCTATGCGCAGGGTACACACTACAACCATGAGCCGGCGCGGGAACGGAAGCTGCTGCTAAAGAAATCGGAAATCCGAAAGTTGGCATCGCGCATGGAAGAAAAAGGTCTTACATTGATCCCCACCCGACTTTTTGTCAACGATCGGGGCCTGGCTAAACTCGAGATCGCCCTTGCACGCGGTAAAAAGCTGCACGACAAACGGCAGTCGATCCGCGAAAAAGACATAAGCCGGGAACTCGACCGGATGAAACTGTGATTGACGGTGAAATGGAGGAGGCGACTATGAAGAATGCGATGGATTACGGCGTTACCCGGCTGAGCCTGATGCCAGTGCGAAAGGAACCTTCGGAGCGGTCGGAGCAAGTCACCCAATTATTGTTCGGCGAACATTACGAAGTGCTTGAGGGGAATGACGAATGGCTGCGCATCCGGAACAGCCTCGACCAATATGAAGGATGGATCAGCGCAATACAACATCACGCGGTGTCGAGAGAATACTTCGAATACAGCAATCACGCCGAGTTCAAAATCACAACAGAGCTGACGACAAGCATCCTGTACAACAAGCGAACGCAATTCATTCTCCTGGGAAGTATCATTCCGATTTCCAGCTCGGAGCTCTTCCGCATGGAAGAGCAGTTCGCATTTAACGGAGAGGCGAAGAATCTGGGTCAGAAGCGAGACTACGAATTCTTAAGGTCAACGGCGTTGCTTTATCTTAACGCACCCTACCATTGGGGCGGCAAGAGTCCCTTCGGTATCGACTGCTCGGGATTTGTTCAAATGGTTTTCCGGATCTGCGGCTATCGCCTCGATCGCGACTCCATACAGCAGGTCAGGCAAGGCCGGCCGTTGGACGGGATCAAGGATTGCCAGCCCGGCGACGTGGCTTTCTTCAGCCGAAACTCCGGGCAGGTCAACCACGTGGGCATCGTTCTGGGCCAGGAAAAAATTATCCATGCGTCGGGGAAGGTGCGGATAGACACCCTGACGCCGGACGGAATTCTGAATGTCGACACCGGCCGGATTACCCACGAATTCGTCCAGGCACGGCGCATATTGCTGTGAATCCCATGATCAAATGGTAGCGTAAAAACGGCAACCGCCTGCTTTGTAACTTGAAAGTTTGATTCTATATTACCAGCATGATCAGCAGAGTGTTGGTACTAAATCAGGATTTTAGTCCGCTCATGGTGTGTTCCGTAGAGCGTGCATTTGTGCTGGTATACCTTAAAAAAAGTGAAATGGTCAAACCGGCGAACGGGCATCGGTTGCATACCGTCTCGCAGAGCTTCCCGATGCCTTCCGTCATACGACTCAACCGATACGTTAACGCCCCCTACAAGGGCGTTACGCTTACCCGGCAGAATATATTCAAACGCGATAACTTTGAATGCCAGTACTGCGGCACGCGACGCGACCTCACTATCGATCACGTGTTCCCCCGGGGACGCGGTGGACGCGATACATGGACCAACCTCGTCACTGCTTGCAAGAAATGCAATGCGAAGAAGGGGGACTTCACGCCCGAGGAAGCCCGAATGACGCTGCGAAGGAAACCGTTCAAACCCTCTTACGCGATCTTTCTCAAGGATCAGCTGAACGGCCAGGCCGACGAGTGGGATGCATTTTTGAATGGCCATCAATATTGAATATTGATAGGCCACCATTGTAGATCATGGCGACACTTTTCGATTATACAAGTAAGACTATTATTGTCACCGGCGGAGGTAGCGGCATCGGCCAGGCTATGGCCCTTCGTTTCGCTCAGCATGGTGCACACGTGTTTATCGTCGAACTGAATGAGGCCGGCGGCCGTGAAACCGCCGACCGAATCCGCGCGGGAGGAGGACAAGCTACGGTGGTGCCGTGCAACGTTGCCAACCATGCTCAGACCCGCGAAGCCGTCCAGTCGATTCTTGATCAGACAGGGCACATTCACGTCCTGGTCAATAATGCGGGGGTTGCGCATATCGGCACACTCGAGTCGACTTCGGAGGAGGATTTCGACCGCCTCTTTCAGGTCAACGTGAAGGGCGCTTACAACATGATGAAGCACGTCATTACGCCTATGAAGGAGCAGGGCGGTGGCGTTATTTTGAATATGACATCGATCGCCGCTACGCTCGGCATCCCCGACCGCTTCGCCTATTCGATGACCAAGGGCGCTTTGGTTACGATGACCTATTCTGTGGCCCGTGATTATATCAACGACAACATTCGGTGCAACTGCATATCACCGGCGCGTGTACACACGCCCTTCGTCGATGGATTTATCAAGGCGAACTACCCCGGCCGGGAACAGGAAATCTTTGAAAAGCTTTCCAAAACCCAACCCATAGGGAGAATGGCTAAACCCGACGAAATCGCAACGCTCGCGCTCTACCTTTGCTCTGACGAGGCGTCGTTCATCACCGGCACCGATTACTTCATCGACGGCGGCTTCGAACGCCTTAACACCTAGCAGACACATTGGGAGTATGACAATGCAGGCATATATTGCACACAATCGACCGTGAAGCGGCTATCGGCCTGTTTTACGGCACATCAACACATTAACACAATTCAAAATGAAACTTATCCGCTTTGGCTCGCCGGGAATGGAAAAACCGGGCATCATTCATGAAGGAGAACGATTTGACGTTTCAGCATTCGGCGAAGATTTTGGCGAAGCTTTTTTCGAGACGGACGGACTGACACGACTTAGTTCGTGGGTACGCGATAATCTGGATACACTCCCGAAAGTAGATTCGAAAGTGAGGCTTGGACCTCCTGTCACAAGACCTTCGAAGATCATATGCATCGGGCTCAACTATTCGGACCACGCGCGCGAAACCGGAGCGTCCGTTCCACCGGAGCCGGTGATCTTTTTTAAGGCGACATCGGCACTGGTAGGACCTGACGACGATCTGGTGATTCCGCGCAACAGCAAGAAAACCGATTGGGAAGTGGAACTTGCCGTGGTTATCGGTAAGCGCGCAAGCTACGTCGAGGAATCGGATGCGATGGATTATGTCGCCGGGTATTGCCTGCATAACGACTACAGTGAACGGGAATTTCAGCTGGAGCATAGCGGTCAGTGGGTAAAAGGAAAAAGCTGTGATACGTTCGCGCCGCTGGGTCCCTTCCTCGCTACCAGGGATGAAATAAGCGACGTCGACAATTTGCGGCTGTGGCTGAAACTCAATGGTGAGATCAAACAGGACGGCACCACCGCCAATCTGATCTATAAGGTTCCTTTTATTGTCAGCTACCTGAGTCGTTTTATGTCGCTGCTGCCTGGCGACGTCATCTCGACAGGTACCCCGGCTGGCGTCGGTATGGGTATGAACCCGCAGCGCTTCCTCAAGGAAGGCGACGTTGTCGAACTGGGCATCGACGGGCTGGGGGAGCAACGCCAGGTTGCCCGCCAGGGATAAATGCTTGCGAGCCGGATGTGAGCACACGATACGTGCATTTCCACAAAATATGCCGATCGGTATTTTAGTTTTTTCGTGTATACCCTGGAAGACGGCACTGGCCCTCGTATTTTTTTGTTCCATGAAGGTGCGGCAAGAAACGCGCGGGGCCGAGCGGTATCACGAATCCGATACTTGTAACTGAATATTGCCGGTAAATGATCGACCAACTCAACGAATGAATATGACGAAGAAAGTGGTAGTGACCGGAATGGGAGCCATCACGCCCCTGGGCAACTCCATTCCCGAATTCTGGAATAAACTGGTGAAGGGCACCTCGGGCGCCGGACCCATCACAAGATTTGATGCCTCGAAATTCAGGACACGCTTCGCGTGCGAGGTCAAGGGTTTTAATCCGGCCGACCATTTTGAAAAATCAGAGATCCGTAAGATGGACCCCTTCGTGCAGTATGCGCTTGCGTCATCCGCTGAAGCCATAACGGATAGTGGTATCGATGTGGATGCAATTGACAAGACGCGTGTCGGTGTTATCTGGGGATCGGGTAACGGAGGGTTTCTCACCTTCCAGCAGGAAGTGATGGAGTATGCCCGCGGTGATGGCACGCCCAGGATCAACCCTTTCTTTATCCCCAAGGTAATCGTCGACATCGCCGCAGGATGGATATCGATCCGATATGGTTTTATGGGTCCGAACTTTTCAACCGTCTCGGCCTGCGCTACCTCGTCAACCGCCATCATCGACGCCATGAACTACATTAAGTGGGGCAAGGCTGATGTCATCATTACCGGTGGCTCCGAGGCGCCCATCAACGAGGCGGGTGTAGGCGGGTTCGCTGCCATGAAAGCGCTGTCGACACGCAATGACAACCCTGAACAGGCATCCCGGCCATTTGATGCCGACCGCGATGGGTTTGTTATGGGCGAGGGTGGATGTGCCCTGGTACTTGAAGAATACGAACATGCAAAAAGACGCGGCGCCCGCATCTACGCGGAGGTCGCCGGTGGCGGCATGTCCGGCGATGCGTACCACCTTACCGCTACGCACCCGGAGGGGAAAGGCGCCATGCTGGGCATGCAATGGGCGCTGGACGATGCGGGATTAACAGCCGCCGATGTTGACTACCTCAATCCCCACGCCACGTCCACCCCCCTGGGCGATGTCAGCGAGATGAAGGCGGTCACAAAAGTATTTGGCGACAATCCCACACACCTGCACATCAGTGCCACCAAGTCTGCTATCGGCCACATGCTCGGCGCGGCGGGCGCTGCGGAGGCCATCATTTGCATCAAAGCCATCAGCGAAGGAAGGATTCCGCCCACCATCAACACCAGCAACCTGGATCCTGAGATGCCGGCCGGACTAAACGTTGTACTCAAAAACGCCATCTCCAAGGACGTCAATGTGGCTATGAGCAATACGTTTGGGTTTGGCGGGCATAATGCCTCGGTGGTATTCCGTAAAGTGAGGGAGTGAGAGAAGATTTAGAATCGCAACGTAAACACCGTCCTCACGCCGGGCTCCGACTCCACCATTAGTGTCCCGTTGTGGAGCTGCATGATCTGGCGGGAGAGGCTGAGTCCGATGCCGGAGCCTGATCGTTTTGTTGTATAAAAGGGAACGAAGATCGATTCCAACGCCTCCCGTATAATACCAGGCCCGTTGTCGGATACCTCGATGCGCACGCCTGTTTCATCGTATAGACCGGCGAGTTCAATACGGGGGTTAGGTGTATCTGCCACTGCCTCTATGCCGTTTTTCATGAGGTTGATTAACACCTGTTCCATCATGTCGTCGTCGGCCTGAATGGTAAGGTACTCCGATGCGCAGGAGTATACGAAGTCTATGTTGCGCCTTCGTATCTCGGGTTTCATGAACTGTGCTACCTTTTCAATCAGGTCTTTTAGCAATACGGTGCGGATGAGGGGCTGGGGCAGGGAAGTGTACTCGCGATAGGCATCGATAAACTTGATCAGCCCTTTGCTACGGTTTTCAATAGTACTCAGACCCTCCCGGAGGTCATCCGCCCCTTCTTCTTTGAGTTCGTAGTGTCCGTTCTTTTTTATTAGGTCGTATTCCAGCACTTCGCGCAGTGTCGAGGTCAGAGATGATATCGGTGTGATCGAATTCATGATCTCATGACGCAGTACGCGGGTCAGGTTTTGCCAGGCGTCGAGTTCCTGGCGTTGTAATTCCGGCTGGATGTTTTGCAGGGTGATCAGTCTTACTGTGTTGCCGCGTATGCGCAACTCGGTAGCCTGTATGGTGAGGTGCAATTCGTTATGGCCCTTGTACAGGTTGCTCTTCCCGGGTTCGGTGTCAAAGATCGCCTTGTACAATTTGGGGTTTACCTCCAGAAGGTCTTCCACGTTCTGAAGGTTCTGCACACCGAGGAACCGCTTCGCGTTGGCGTTAATCAGTTGCACGTTGCCTTCTACATCGTGCGACAGGATACCTGTACGCACCTGTTGCACGACGGTATTGAGATATTGCCAGTGTTCTTCTTTTTCGGAACGTGCCTTCCGAAATGCCTCAAGCACTTCGTTGAAGGCGATGTTGAGGTCTTTGAATGAGCGACCTAGCTTGTTGTCTGCCGTGAACCCGGAGATAAAGTCGGAATAGCGGACCGATTCGAGGAATCGGGTAAGCTTCCTGTTCGTCTGGCTGACAAACCGAAAGAGTTCGGCGAGTTGGGCGAAGACTACGGCCATCATCAGGATGGCCCCGAAGAGCATGTTCGGTCGGCTCAGCATAAAGACCACAACGGCAATGGTCAGACCCAATCCGATCACCCGAAACAAAACACGCGCCCGAAAGTCCTTGAATCCGAAAGCCATTGCTTAACTAAGTGTCGATGTGTTCAACACGTTATAACCCGTGCTTCTCCAGCCGCCGATACAAACTCGACCTTGTCAGTCCCAATTCTGAAGCCGCCTGGGTGATGTTGCCATTGTATTTTTTCAGCACCTTCCGGATCAACAGCTTTTCCACTTCTTCCAGGTTGTAGGCGTCGAGGTTCAGGTGTCCGTCTTCTTTTCCGGCTACCGGCGAAAGGTTAAAATCTTCCGGCTGCAATACGTTACCGTTGCTCAGGATGACCGCGCGTTCGATGGCATGCTGCAGTTCTCGGATGTTGCCCGGCCAGGTGTGCTTGTGCATCCGCGTGAGCGCCGCATCGCTGATCTTGGAAATGCTCTTTTCGTACCGCGCGTTATAATGCTTGAGGAAGTGGTTGGCCAGCACCGGGATGTCTTCGATGCGCTC
This sequence comes from Cyclobacteriaceae bacterium, assembly GCA_035304385.1. Classification (GTDB taxonomy): domain Bacteria; phylum Bacteroidota; class Bacteroidia; order Cytophagales; family Cyclobacteriaceae; genus ZC4RG29. Next base: position 81,401 of record DATGQD010000058.1, on the reverse strand, counting down.
CCTCAGGGGAGGCACTTCAATTTCGATCGTGTTGATGCGGTATAGCAAGTCCTGCCGGAAACGATTCTCTTTGACCATTTCGTAGAGGGGCATATTTGTAGCACAGATAAGACGAATATCAACCGGCGTTTCCTTATTGGAGCCCACCCGGCTTACCCTGCGGTTTTGGATGACAGTCAGCAGCTTCGCCTGTAGCGGCATGGACAAATTCCCGATTTCATCCAGAAACAGCGTGCCTCCGTTGGCAAGTTCGAAGCGTCCGGCGCGGTCTTCCTTTGCATCGGTAAACGCGCCCTTCTTATGGCCGAACAGCTCGCTTTCAAACAGCGTCTCTGTAATGGAGCCCAGGTCGACGGTGACGAAGCTTTCCTGCTTTCGGGACGAGTTGCGGTGTATGGCCCGCGCAATGAGTTCCTTTCCCGTACCGTTTTCGCCCAGGATCAGCACGTTGGCGTCGGTGTGGGCTACGCGGTCGATGGTCTGGAAGATGCGTTGCATGGTAGCGCTCTGCCCGATGATCTCGCTATAGCGTTCGTTCAGCGCCTGGTTGATTTCCTGGTTCTTGATCTTCAGGTTTTGTACCTCATCGCGGGTTTCCCGAAGGCGCATGGCTGAATAGATGGTGGCCAGCAGTTTTTCATTTTCCCACGGCTTAAGGACGAAGTCGGTGGCCCCTGCTTTAATCGCACGCACCGCCATCTGCACGTCCCCGTACGCGGTGATGAGAACCACCACCGCAGAGGGGTCCAGCTCCAGGATTTTTTCCAGCCAGTAGTAACCCTCACTGCCGCTGCTCACGTCCTTTGTGAAGTTCATGTCGAGCAAAATGACGTCGTAATCTTCGTTGGCCATGAGTGAGGGGAGTGCCTCAGGATTCTTTTCCGTATCTACCTGCGCGAAATGGCGCTTCAGGTGAATGCGCGCGGCCTTCAGAAGGTCTTCGTTATCATCGACGATCAAAATTTTGCCAGATTTCTGTTCCATACGCAGGAGACTTGTTTCGATTTTGTGTACTGATTGTCCGGTAACGGGCAAAGGCTATACCGAAAGCCCCGTATCGCGATTTCAGGCCAATTCCGGCGATCGCACCCGCTAAGATAGGGCCAGGCCGTCCATTATCGGACATTCCCGTTCAAAGATGGACGGAAAATCGACCAATTCCGCCGAAATTGCAGCCGGAATCCGCTTGGCACACTAATTGGCGATAGTGAAATCCACAAAAGGTCGCGTGCCTTTTTTGTAACGAGCCTATGGAACAATCTGTAATGGACAGGAAGATTAAGAAGAAAAAGTGGACGGTCAAGCGCATCGCCACATACGGAGGTATCGCGCTGTTTGCTGGATTTGTCCTTTATCAGTTAATATGGGCCGACAGACGTTCCCGCCTTCGAATTGATCGTGACAAGGTTACCATTTCTGAAGTGAGACGGGGGATATTCCAGGAATTCATTCCGCAAACCGGTATCGTGGAGCCGAGCCGTACGGTAATGCTCGACGCGGTGGAAGGAGGTACGATACGAAGGGTGGTGGCCGAAAGCGGACAAATGCTGAAAAAAGGAGATATCATCCTGGAGCTAAGCAACCTCGACCGCGAATTGGCAGTCCTTAGTCAGGAAGCATCGTTCAACGAAAGCATTACCCGTATTCGCGACACGCGTCTGAATATTACCCGTAACGACCTGGAGCAGCAAAACCAGTTGGCGCTCATCGACAATCAGCTGGCCATTTATGGGCCCCAGTACGAGCGGCAGAAGGAGCTCTATGAGAAAAAGCTGATCTCAAAGCAGGAGTTCGAGCAGACCGAGGCAAACTACCAGTATAACGTGCAGCGCCGCAAGATCACTTATGAGGCGTATCGGCTGGACTCCATCTCACGGATCCGGCAGATACGCGAGCTGAATGCAGCAGAGGCCAGGATGACCGAAAGTCTTGAGGGGGTAGGGAAGATCCTGGATAACCTCATCATTCGTGCGCCGATCGACGGCCAATTATCGCGGCCGCAACTGGAGGTAGGACAGGCCGTGTCGCCGGGTCAGAGCCTGGGACAGGTCGACGTGGTGGGAAGCTATAAGGTGCGTGTCCCGATCGATGAAATTTATCTGCCCCGGATCTCACAGGGGTTACACGCTACCTTCCCGCTAGCGGGCAAGGAATATGAACTGGAGATCACCTATATCTATCCGACCATCCAGGCGGGAAGATTTGAAGTGGACATGCATTTCCTTGGCGAAACGCCGCCGGGCCTGAGGCGCGGCCAGTCGTTGCGCCTTCGGATAGAACTCGGACAGTCGTCTGAAGAACTCCTCCTCCCTGTGGGTGGATTTTACAAAGACACAGGTGGAAACTGGGTATACGTACTTGACGGATCCGGACAACAGGCCGTCAAAAGAAACATCAAGCTGGGCCGTAAGAATACGGAGCACTACGAAGTACTGGAGGGACTGGAACCCGGCGAAAAGGTTATCACTTCATCCTATGAGAACTTCGGCAACAATGAAGTCTTAATTCTCAATTAGTAGCCTATTTATCAAATGCGAAATTCCTCAAACAAACAAAATACAGCCATGATCAAACTTGTTAATCTGGAAAAGGTATACACCACGGAAGAAGTGGAGACCACCGCCCTGAACAATATCAACTTAGAGATCAAGGACGGAGAATTTGTCGCTATCATGGGACCGTCGGGATGCGGTAAATCGACACTGCTGAACATTGTCGGTCTTCTCGATAACCCTTCCGCCGGCGAGTACTACTTCGGCGACCACGAGGTGGCCCGCTATTCTGAACGCCAGCGCGCCCAACTGCGAAAGGGCTCTATTGGCTTCGTCTTTCAAAGCTTTAACCTGATCGACGAGCTCACCGTCTTCGAAAATGTGGAACTGCCGTTGCTTTACCTGAAGGTCCCCTCGTCCGAAAGAAAACAACGCGTGGAAGAAGTGCTCGAACGCATGAACATCATGCACCGGAGAAATCACTTTCCGCAGCAGCTCTCCGGTGGCCAGCAGCAGCGTGTTGCCATTGCCCGCGCGATCGTTGCCAAGCCCCGTGTTATCCTTGCGGACGAGCCGACAGGTAACCTCGACTCCGCCAACGGCGAAGAAGTAATGAAGCTACTTTCTCAACTGAACGAGGAAGGTACCACGATCATCATGGTTACACACTCACCCTATGATGCAAACTACGCACATCGGATTGTGAACCTGTTTGACGGTAAGGTAGTGACCGAAAACATCAAAGAACACTTCCACATCTGATAGCCGCCCCTCGTCTGTTCCGCATACAGGCTGATCATGGCCGTTTGAAGCCTGTATGCGGTTCTTCTGAATCTTTTTTGCCCCGTTTTAGCCGCACACTTATGCGAGACGGGTTCACTGTGCATTCCAACTGACAATGATCAAGAATTATCTGTATGTGACCCTCCGAAGCATGATGAAGAACAAACTCTTCATCGCCATCAATGTATTCGGCATGGGTGTCGCGATTGCGTGCTGTATTGTCGCGTATTTCGTATACGAATTCGATAGTGGATTCAATGCGATGCATACAAACGGGGATCACATCTACCGGGTGTCCTCCGTTCGCGACTTTGAGAATCAACTCACCCGGTATGGTACGGTGCCGCTTCCGCTCGGACGCGCCGTCCAGGAGAACATAACGGATGTCAGCAGGGCTACGCGGTATAATTATTCATGGTCCGACCTCAGGCATGAGGAAGATGTATTTCGGGCATCGATGGCATACGTCGACCCTGCTTTCTTCCAAATGTTCACGTTTGAGTTCCTGAGTGGCAATCCAGCCGACCTGGGCGATAAGACTGCCGTCTTCATTAGCGATGAGTTGGCCACACGCCTGTTCGGCTCGACTGACGTGGTCGACCGCACGCTCACCCAGGTGGTCGGCGAGAAACTCAAGGAAGTACGGGTGGCGGGCGTATTCAAATCGCAGCCTCAGAATTCCAGCTTCCACTACCGGGAGTCGTTCATGAATTTCGAGAACTTTTTCGACGAATTCGAAAATGTAAGAGAGGACGACTGGCGGGAAAACAGCACCCTTTATGTCACGATCGACAACCCCGCCCGGGTACCCGCTGTGCTCGAAAGACTTCAGGACTATGTAGCGAATAACAACCAGGTAAGAGAAGATTTTGTGGTCAGTGAATTCGTTCTCGACCACTTTCCCGAGATGGCTTTTAAAGACCGCGCCGAGCAAACGAATACCTGGACCTGGGACGCACCCCCCGTCGCTGCTGTACCCGGCTCTGCGATGATGGGCGTGTTTATCCTGCTCATCGCCTGCTTTAACCTGACGAACACCACCATTGCCATCTCGTCGCGCAGGCTGAAGGAGATAGGGATTCGTAAGGTGATGGGCAGTGTACGTGGCCAACTCATTCTCCAGTTTATAGGCGAAACCCTGGTGATCTGCTTTTTCTCTTTGCTCCTGGGACTCTTTTTCGCACAATTGCTCGCAGATGGCTGGAATATGATGTGGGCGGACATGAAAATTTTGCCGCACTACCTCGACAATCCAACGGTCCTGGCCTTCCTCGCCGGTGTACTCATCTTTAGCGCACTTGCAGCCGGTGCATACCCGGCCTTTTATATCAGTAAGTTCCAGCCCGTGAGCATACTCAAAGGCAAGTTGAAATTTGGTAGCACTAACTATTTTGTGAAGTCCTTGCTGGGATTGCAGTATGCAATATCTCTTGTCGCAATTGTCAGTGCATTGGCATTCATTCAGAATGCGAAATATCAAAAGGACTACGACCTGGGCTTTGATGTGGAACGTGCCGTCATTGCGTGGGTGAACGGACAATCGGAATTTGACACCTACCGCAATTCGCTCCGTCAAAATCCGGATATCATCTCGATGGCCGGATCGGCAAGCGGAATATTTTCGAACCGGGATCGTGGCACACTGAAGGTGGGCACAAAGCAACTTGAGGCAGACATTATCGAAGTGGGCGACCACTATCTTACAACAATGGGGCTGACGCTCATTGAAGGCCGTGATTTTATTGAGGACTCTGAGACGGATCGCCGCGAGTCCGTCATTATCACCAGGCGGATGGCCGATGAATTCGGATGGCAGAAGGCTGTGGGTAAGGAGCTCGTGTACCAGGATTCCATAAAGTTGTATGTCGTCGGCGTGGTAGGCAATGTTTACACAAGGGGCTTATGGCGTGAGATGGAGCCCATGATGATCCGCTATGTTGGTCCGGAGCGCTACTCCCAGATCGTGGTGAGCACGTCGTCTGAAAAGCTATTGGCACTGAATGAATTTATGGAGGCCCGCTGGAAGGAGGTATTTCCTAACCGGGTGTATAACGGTTATATGCCAGCATCGGATGTATACCAGGCTACTACGGAAGTCAACGTCAACCTTGTCCGGATGTATGCGTTCCTGGGCGTTATCGCGATGATGCTGTCAGCTACGGGACTCTTTACCCTGGTGTCGCTCAATATTATTCGGCGCATGAAAGAGATCGGTGTGCGCAAAGTACTCGGCGCTTCCGTCGCAAACATTGCCCGCATCGTCAATACGGAGTTCATCTTCATACTCGTGGTGGCCTCAGTGCTGGGATGTGTGCTCGGTTACTATCTCACAGGCATGCTGATGAGTACCATTTGGCGGTACTACCTTGATACCACTGTGTTTGCACTCGTAAGTTCGGTGTTGTTAATGTTCCTGATTTCTGCCGCGGCGATCGGATACAAAGTGTTTAGCGCGGCAACGATGAACCCCGTGAACACGCTGCGTAGTGAGTAAGAAGCAGTCTGCAAGCGCATGAGAAACTATAGCATTATCAGAATATGCTGAGAAACTATTTCAAGGTTGCGATCAGGAACATCCTGAAGTACAAATTCTACTCTGCCATCAACGTGCTCGGCATGACGATCGGCGTAACCGCATGCATACTGATCGTGTTGTATGTGGTCGATGAGCTGAGCTACGATCGATTCCATGTCAACGCTGACAGGATGTACCACGTCGGCCTCCATGGCAAGATTGGGGGACAGGAAATTCGCACCGCCAATACCTGTCCGCCATTGTGGAGGGCTATGGCTGATGAAATCCCCGACGTCGAATCGACTACCCGTATCGCTGAGTTCTGGGGGTCGGTTGTCAAATATGGCGACCAGGCTTTCAATGAAGACCGTGTTTATTACGCAGACTCTAACTTCTTCAACTTCTTTTCGTTCGAGTTGCTTTCCGGAGATCCGCGTACGGCGCTGAAAGAGCCCCAATCCGTTGTCCTCACCAGGGATATGGTTACAAAATATTTCGGTGAGGAACAGCCGCTGGGCAAGCTGATGATCATCGGCGATACTGTTGCATACAAGGTTACCGGCATCGCTGAGAACCCGCCCGGCAACTCGCACTTTAAATTCAATATGCTGGTTTCGAGTTCTTCGGTCGTGCGGCTGCAGGATCAACTCTGGCTCAATAATTACCTCTATACGTACTTCATCCTCAACGAGCATGGGTCGCTCGAAAACGTGGAGCGACGCCTTGCCGACCTGGTCATAAAGTATGTGGGGCCGGAAGTTGAACGCTTTATAGGCGTTTCCATGGATCAGATGGCGCAACAGGGTGGCCAGTATGGTTTCTTTCCAACGAAGGTTACCGACATCAGGCTTCATGGGACGACCCGCGACGGCCTGGAACCCGGAGGGAATATAGTCTACGTGTATTTCTTCGGCGCTGTCGCACTCTTCATTATCGTACTGGCCTGCATTAACTTTATGAACCTCGCCACGGCGCGGTCCGCTGGCCGCGCCCGTGAAGTGGGTTTGAGGAAGGCACTGGGGTCGCTTCGTATTCAGATGATCGGACAGTTTCTTGCCGAGTCCATCCTATACAGTTTCTTCGCCGTAGTTCTTGCCGTAGCCATCAGCTACGTGCTATTGCCGGCGTTCAACGAACTTTCCGGCAAAAATCTGACCGCCGAGTACCTGATGCATCCCTATTTCATTGGAGGGCTGGTGGTGTTTGTGTTGTTCGTTGGGGTGCTGTCAGGAAGCTACCCCGCCTTCTACCTTACGTCGTTCAAAGCGGTAGAGGTATTGAAGGGCAAACTTGGCGCCGGAATGAAATCGAAAGGCATCCGCAGCGCCCTGGTGGTCTTTCAATTCGGTGTTTCCATCTTCCTGATCATTTTCACGGCATCGGTATACCTCCAGCTCAAGTATATGCAGGAGCGCAACCTGGGTATGGACAAGAACAATGTGCTTGTCGTCGGCAATACCTGGCGCTTGCAGAATAACCGACAGGCGTTCAGGAACACGATTGACGGCTTCTCCGGCGTCGAGAAGACCAGCTTTGCAAACAACACGTTCCCCGGCGTGAACAATACTACGGTGTTCAAGGCAGCCGACTCCGATCAGGATCACATCATGGGCGTGTATTATGCTGATCACGAACACGCGGATGTGCTTCACCTGGAGATGGTAGCAGGACGATTCTTTTCGCGCGACTTCCCTTCCGACTCTACGGCCATTATCCTCAATGAAGCGGCAGCCCGGGAGTTTGGCTGGGACGATCCACTTAACGAGGAAATCCTTTACCTGGACAATCAGAATGCACCCCTGCGATTGAAGGTAATAGGGGTGATGAAGGATTTCAATTTCGAATCGCTTAAGGAGCAGATCCGGCCACTGGCTATACGACTTGCCAATTGGGGTGGCGATCTGTCAGTCCGATACCACGGCAGCCCGGCAGACCTCGTTAGCGAGATCGAAAACGTGTGGAAGGGTTACGCTCCCAGTGAACCGTTTGAATATTATTTCCTCGACGAAAATTTTGACGAGTTGTTTCGCGCCGAACAACGGCTGGGCAGCATTTTCACCATCCTCTCCGGCCTGGCCATATTTGTTGCGGGCCTGGGACTGTTTGCACTTGCCTCGTTCACCGGTGAACAACGAACCCGTGAGATAGGCATCCGCAAGGTTATGGGCGCTACCGTTTCTGGTCTTGTGTATCTTTTGTCACGGGAGTTTACACTGCTGGTTCTGATGGCCTTTATCCCCGGCGCCCTGATCGGCTGGTGGGTCGTCAACGAATGGTTGGCAAGCTTTGCCTACCGGACGTCGATCAGTCCGTGGCTGTTCATCCTGAGCGGCGTGGCAGCCGTGGTGATCGCCTGGCTCACGGTGGCGTTTCAGGCCCTTAAAGCGGCCTCTACCAACCCAGCCACCGCCTTGCGGTACGAATGATAAGTGTCTATATCATAGGTAGTTAAATAGGCGTGTATTAACCGTGCATTTATTTTTATCCCGGCTTCGAAGTCTGGCCGATCGTTAGTACCTTGGAAGTACCTAACTACCCATTGTCATGGCTAAGAACAAGATCTCGAAGAAGGAGCTCCGCGAAATGGTGACGGGTTCCATGCGCGAGGCCCTGGAAGGTCTTCGGCTGCCGAAAACTTCAAAGAAGATTCGCAAGTTGCTGGACAAGAGCGCCCGGAAAATTGCTGCCGAATATCAGCAGTTGCTGAAAGCGGAGCGGAAGGCCGAAAAGAAAGCTGAAAGAAAACGAGCCCGAAAGGCCGCCGCCGACCTGACCTACGTGGAAGACGTCCTTATCGGAAAAAAGAAAGCCAGGAAACAAGCCGCCGCGTTGTTGGCAGGGGAGGCGAAACATGAAGCTGCGCACGTGGAGCCGTAACGCAGACCTGTGACCGCTTTACGCTTCGAGTCAGGTGCGCGCGACGTTTCACCCACTCAGTCGCCCATTCATTCATTCACCCACTCACTCATTCACCCATTCGCCCATTCGCCCATTCATTTATTCACTCACCCATTCACTCACTCACTCATTCACTCATTCACTCATTCACTCATTGTCTTCAATCCCAATCCCCCGCTCTTTCCCTAATCCATTGATATCCTGTAACGGCTACCAGCACAGCAAACCAGCCGTGCAGGAAGACTTCCAGCGGTACGGTTGAAAGCCTGATGCCGAGCGTCTCATCGGCGTCGTGCCATGTGATGAGTTGCTCGGTGAAGGCGCCGGTTAGGAAAAGGTAAAAGGGAAACAACGCTGCGAGAATGACGGGTGTGGCAAAGTAAAACCGACTCATATAGCGTGGTTTCAGAACGATCATCTGAAACGCAAGGAACATACCTATACCGAGGAAGGTCACGCCGGTAAAGGCTTTGTCAAGTTGATAGATTCCCACAACCATGAACAACACACTCAAGGCACTCGAGATCAGTTCATGATGAAAGTAAATGTAGTCTCGCTCGAAGAGGTGGTTCAAGGTGTGATAGATAAAAACGCCGGCATAGGTAACCGACAGAAATCCGAGCAGATGTTCTACAGGAAGACCGAATATTTCTTTTCCGATAACTCTTCCCGTATTGATCTCAAGGCTTCCGTTCTCTGCGATCGCGGCGTCGATAACAAAAAACAGGAGGGCTGTGGCAATGACGGACGGCAGAAGAAATTTCCATTTACGAAACAAAGGGGCTTTGCCGACAAAGCTCAGCACGAGAGCGCTGCCCAGGTACAACAGGTCGAGTAACAGGTAATGGAATGACGACGTCAAATCTTTAGGTTTGGCAAATCGTGACCCATTTTACGCCGATAAACGAATAATCGCAAATACACCTACTTGGCTATTCCCGTTAATTCAGGGTGGTTGAGGATAATACGAAACCACGACGTGTATGCGTCGGGAAAGGCATTGACGTCTGCAAATAGCGCCTCCGATGTCATGTATTTCCATTCTTCAACCTCCTGCGGATTGATCGTAGGTGTTTGGTCGCTGATGCCTGCGTAAACATGGTCGTACTCGTGTTCGATCAAGCCGTCGCCCACGTCGGCGCGGTATAGAAACTTGAAAGCGTACGTTGGGGTGAGCGTCAATCCCATCTCCGACATGAGCTTGCGGGAGATGGCATCGTCGATGTCTTCGCCAGGGGCCGGATGGCTGCAACACGCATTGGTCCACAATCCTCCGCTGTGATACTTACGCTGCGCGCGTTTTTGAAGGAGCACCTCGCCCCTGGAATTATAGACCATAACGGAAAATGCGCGGTGCAATGCGCCGATGCGATGCGCTTCGATCTTTTCCATCTTCCCGATCTCTTCGTCGTGGATATCTACCAAAATGACCTCTTCCATAGAACGTGGAAGGTATGGATAAACGCCCCACTAAGCCAGTCGGGTTTGCATTTCGCTGCGGAATTTGTCAAATTTCATAGACAGTGTGGAATGTTGAAAGACCTGCCGCGGAGTGAGAACCTGTCCAATGAAACTGACCTGCAAATTACAGGCGATTACCCTAGCGATCTTGCTCCTTGCGCTCGGCGCATGCCGTGAAGAAAAAGTCGATTTCAGCACGCAAATCAAGCCTATCCTCAACAAGAACTGTATCGCATGCCATGGTGGCGTCAAGCGAAATGGCGGCTTTAGCGTGCTTTTCCGGCAGGATGCCCTGGATACTACCGAATCAGGAAAGCGCGCCATCGTCCCGGGCCACCCCGAAAAAAGTGAAATGATCCGCCGGCTTACGGCCTCCGATCCGGAGGAAAGAATGCCGTACAAAGAAGACCCGCTGTCGGCCGAGGAAATTGATCTTCTGACCCGGTGGATCCGTCAGGGTGCCGAATGGGGAGACCACTGGGCGTACATCGCTCCCCGCGCGCCGGAAATTCCTGAGCCAAACAATACAGCGTGGGCCACTAACGAAATTGACAAATTCATTCTCGGCAACATAGAGGACTATGGCCTGCAGCCCGCACCCGAAGCGCCACGGGCTACCCTCATCCGAAGGGTCTACCTTGATCTCATCGGCTTGCCACCTACACTGGAAGATGTCCGGGCGTTCGAGGCGGACACTGATCCGAACGCGTATGAAAAGGTCGTCGACGCGTTGTTGCAATCGCCGCGATACGGTGAGAAGTGGGCATCCTGGTGGCTCGACATGGCGCGCTATGCCGACACGAATGGCTATGAGAAGGATGCTTCAAGAACAATATGGCGGTACCGCGACTGGGTGATAAGGGCGTTTAACGACGATAAGCCTTTCGATGAGTTCACGATCGAACAACTTGCTGGCGATTTGCTGCCCTCGCCCTCCGACGATCAACTGGTCGCAACAGGCTTCCACCGTAACACCATGAACAACGATGAAGGAGGGACCATCGACGAAGAATTCCGCACGGCCAGTGTGATCGATCGCGTAAATACGACCATGCAGGTTTGGCAGAGTACGACCTTCGGATGTGTGCAATGTCATAGCCACACGTACGATCCCTTCCGTCACGAAGAATACTATAAGGTGATGGCGTTCTTCAACAATACGCGCGACGAGGACACGCCCGGCGAAGAACCTAACCTGCGGTTCTATTCCGAAGATGACCAGCAGAAGGTGGAGAAGATTATCGACTGGGCGAAGCGCAACGCCGACGCTGAAAAGGAAACGGAACTCGAGCGGTTCCTTCGCACGCTTGAACCAAAACGACATGCGCACGACGCCGACAACTATGTGAACGGCGCCCTCGTCGACACCAAATGGATGGGTGTACGACATGGAGGAAGTTGTCGGATCAAAGAGGTTAACCTTACCGGAAAGAATCACCTCCTGATCAGGTTTTGGTCCTATCACGACGGAGGAACCCTTGAACTTCGACTCGGCAGTCCTACAGGGGAGCGGATAGCCACTTTCCCGATTCCACGTACGCGCGGCGCTACCTGGATGGACATTCCACTGCGTGCGACCAGCGGTACCCACGACGTTTACTTTGTTTTCAAAAATCCTTCGCTCAAGCCCGATCAGGCTGTCTGCATGGTGGAATGGCTTGCGTTCAGGGATGACTTGCCCGGAGGATCGGATAGCGAGATCGCCAAATCATTTATGGCGGTCATTAACGCGAAGGCCGAGACCACACCGGTGATGGTAGAAAACCCGGACGAGCTGCGTCGGAGAACGTGGGTATTCGAAAGGGGCAACTGGCTCGTACATGGCGAGGAGGTCAGTCCGGACGTTCCTGAAGTGCTCAACGACTGGCCTGATGATTTGCCCCGCAACCGCCTGGGGTTTGCAAAGTGGTTGATGCACGAGGACAATCCGCTTACGGCACGGACGATGGTGAATCGACTGTGGGAGCAAGTATTCGGCATCGGCATTGTGGAATCGCTGGAAGACTTCGGCACAGAAGGAGAGCTGCCCGTCAACCAACCCCTGCTCGATTGGCTGGCACTTCGCTTCATGCGCGATCACGACTGGAGTATCAAGCAAATGCTGAAAGAGATCGTCATGTCGTCTACCTACCGTCAGGATTCCAGGATGACGCCGGAGAAATTAGCGGCAGACCCGAAGAACAAGTTGCTGTCCAGAGGTCCGCGAGTTCGGTTATCGGCCGAGCAGGTGCGCGATCAGGCGCTGGCGGTGAGCGGATTGCTGAGCGATAAGATGTATGGCCCAGGCGTTATGCCGTACCAGCCCGACAAAGTTTGGCAAACCGTATACAACAGCGAGCAGTGGGTCATGAGCGAGGGCGAAGATCGCTACCGAAGGGCAGTGTACACGTTTTTGAAGCGCACGAGTCCGTATCCTTCAGCGCTTATGTTCGATGCGTCGAGCCGTGAGGTTTGTCTGGTGAGAAGAATCCCGACAAACACACCGTTGCAGGCACTGGTAACCCTTAACGATCCCGTTTACGTTGAGGCCGCACAACATTTGGCGCGCCGAATGCTGAATGCGGGCGATGACATACGCGAGCAGATTCGGGCCGGATACAGCCTGGCGCTGTTCCGCGATCCCCCGGCGGAAAAAATTTCAATACTGGAATCGCTCTACGGCAAGGCTATCGATCGTTACGCATCGGCAGACCAACAAGGCGTCGCGCGAAGCAGTGATCCCAAGCATGAAGCCATGACGATCGTGGCGACAGCCCTTCTGAACCTGGATGAATTTATCAATAATGAATAAGGCATGACCGACCCAAGGCATTTGCTTAATGTAAGTAGGCGTCACTTTCTCATGGAAAGCGCGCTGGGGCTTGGTGCCCTGGCGTTGGGCACCCTGGTCCCGGGTTGTGGGAGCAGAAAAGAGGAAGCGCTCCGCGGACTTGACCGCGTGCTGAATCCCATGTCGCCCCGCCCCCCGCATTTTGCTGCCAGGGCGAAGCGCGTGATCTATCTGCATATGGCGGGCGCTCCTTCTCAATTGGAGTTGTTCGATTACAAGCCCGAACTGATGAAGTTGCACGATCAGCGCTGTCCGCCTTCGCTCCTTGAAGGAAAGACGTTTGCCTTTATCCGTGGCGTCCCGAAGATGATGGGACCTCAGGCGACCTTTCATCAACGGGGGGATTCTGGGGCATGGGTTTCCGACTGCCTGCCGCACTTTGCGACCATCGCCGATGAAGTCTCCTTTTTGAAAGGTGTACATACCGATCAGTTCAACCACGGGCCGGCTCAGTTATTTGTTCACACCGGGTCGCCGCGGTTGGGGCGGCCCAGCATAGGGTCATGGGTGACTTATGGACTCGGGTCGGAAAATAGTGACCTGCCGGGTTTCGTGGTGCTGACGTCGGGCGGAAATACGCCGGATGCAGGCAAGAGCGTTTGGGGCAGCGGTTTCCTGCCGTCTGTATATCAGGGCGTGCAGTGCCGTTCGGAAGGTGATCCGGTATTGTATCTGAGCGATCCCGAAGGTGTGGATCGGGCGCTGAAGGGAGAGATGATTGACGCCATCAATGAAGTCAACGCGGAGCATTACAAGATGTTTAACGATCCGGAAACGCTGACGCGCATTGCGCAGTATGAAATGGCCTACCGGATGCAAATCTCGGTACCGGAGGTAATGAACATCAATGATGAACCCGAGTACATCCACAAGCTGTACGGCACGTCTCCGGGTAAGACGTCGTTTGCCAACAATTGCCTGCTTGCGCGCAAGCTGGTGGAGAAAGGAGTGCGCTATGTGCAGTTGTTCGACTGGGGATGGGATGCGCACGGAACCGACGCGGCAACAGCGGTCGACATCGGCTTGCGAAACAAATGCCGTGAGATCGACCGTCCCATGACCGCGCTAATACTCGATCTGAAGCAACGCGGCCTGCTTGATGAAACGCTGGTGGTCTGGGGTGGGGAATTCGGACGCACGCCCATGAAAGAAAATCGCGACGGCAAAGAGATGCCCTTTATGGGGCGCGACCATCACCTGGAGGCGTTCACGATGTGGATGGCCGGCGGTGGCGTAAAACAAGGTGTGACCTGGGGAGAAACAGATGAGATAGGATATTATCCTGTACGGGGCAAAGTGAGTGTTCACGATGTGCAGGCGACCATACTCAATCAGCTTGGTCTGAATCATGAAACGCTCACCTACCAGTTCCAGGGTCGACCGTTCCGGTTGACGGACGTTGCAGGCAAGGTGATTACGGAAATCGTAGCATGATAACGCGCAGAAAAAGATTATCGGTGTAATGCTGTTCCTCGGGCGTTTCCATCCTCTTCTCGTGCACTTCCCCATTGTGCTGTTGCTGACGGCCTTTGTCTTCGAGGTGATGTGGCGGAGCCATCACTTCAGGGGGTTGAAGTTCAGCGTGCTGCCCTTATTGATGCTGGGTACCGCAGGCGCGATCTTGTCGGCGCTGACGGGATACTTTATTTCTCAGGAGGGTGGATACGATCAGGGAACGCTGCAACGGCATCAATGGGCGGGTATCGCTACAGCCCTTGTGGCTACGATTGCCACGATCGCCAAGTGGAAGAATAGCAATCAGGGCGGATTGATCGCAGCGCTGTTTATTATCCTCACCATGCTTGTCGTCGTCACGGGTCATTTGGGCGCCGGACTTACCCACGGAAAAGATTTTCTTCTCGAATACGCGCCGTGGAACCGCCAGGTTGAGACGCCGTTCGTATTGCCCGCTATTGCGAACCCCGATGAGGCCGTGTTGTATACAGAGATGATTCAGCCTATCCTCGAACACCGGTGTTATTCCTGTCACAGTGAAAAGAGACAAAAAGGGGATTTACGCCTCGATGGTGAGGAGTTTATGCGCAAGGGCGGGGAGAGCGGTTCGCTTTTGGAAGGTCGAACCGGGGAACTCTGCCGCCGCCTGCTGTTGCCGGCCGAGCATGAAGATCATATGCCACCCATTGAACGCGAGCAGCCAGCGTCTGCCGAAATTGAACTGGTCGTGGCCTGGGTGGAATCCGGCGCCGACTTCACTGCAAAAGTAGGCTCGCTGGAGAACGCTGCACTGGTCAAAAGCTATTGGAACATCCTGCAGGCAGCAGCCACCCCCTCATGGTTGCCGGAAGAAGAGGTAGGTCCGGGCGACGAGGCGTCGATCACTGCACTGACATCGGCAGGCGCGCTCGTCATGCCTGTCGAGGAAAACAGCAATTACCTTATCGTCGACTTTCTTAATATTCGCGACTTCGACGGCATCGCCAGGCCGTTGACGAAACTCCGCGACCAGGTAGTGGAGTTCCGGGCAGAAGGAAAGTCGTTGCCTGATTCGGTGACCGCCGCTGTTGGCGGCCTGCAAAACCTGCGTAAGTTGAGTTTGGCAAATTCGACGTTCAGCGTGGACGGAATTGATTTTTCTTCCGTGCCCGATCTCGTGTATCTCAATCTTGCCGGCACTGCGGTGGAAGCGGATCTTTTTGATCAACTCGCCGAGTTGAAGAAGTTGAAGAAGCTGTACCTATTCGGGACCAGGGCGACGGCCGATCATGTGTCTTCACTCAAAGCACAAAATCCTGCCCTGGAGGTCGATCTGGGCGGCTATAACCTGCCCGTGTTGGCAACCGATACCCTGGTTTACCGTCGTTAAGGAATTGTAGATAAAGTTGCCTTCTGCTAATATTGTATGGTTGGCCTGAACCGACGCCTATGATAACTTTTCTTATTTCAGTAGCGGCCCTAATGGCCGGCTACCTCTTCTATTCGCGTGTTGCGGAGAGAATATTCGGCGTTGACGGCAACCGCCCTACACCTGCTGTTGCAAAGGCAGACGGGGTGGACTACGTCGCCATGCCGGTATGGAAAATATTCCTGATCCAGTTTCTCAATATCGCTGGTCTTGGTCCGATATTCGGCGCGGTGGCCGGCGCCATGTGGGGACCGGTGGCGTTCCTTTGGATCGTACTGGGAACGATTTTCGCGGGCGCTGTTCATGATTACTTTTCCGGAATGCTGTCGATCCGCCATGGAGGAAAGAGCATTACGGAAATTTCGGGATATTATCTTGGGAATGGCGTGAAGCAATTCATGCGCGCTTTCACCGTGATACTCATGGTCATCGTGGGAGCGGTATTCATCATGGGTCCTGCGAAGATCATCGATGACATGACCGGAAATTTTGCTGGGATGACTACCTGGGTTTCGGTCGTGTTTGCATACTATATCGCTTCTACCATTCTACCCATCGACAAGCTTATCGGTCGTGTCTATCCCATCTTTGGAATCGCCCTGCTGTTCATGGCATTGGGGATAACAATAACTATGGTGGGAGGCGGTCTGCCGATCCCTGAGCTTACCTGGGCGAATTTCACTAATCAACATGCCGATGCGGCCAGGTTCCCCATTTTTCCGATGGTCTTCATTACCATTGCCTGTGGGGCTATCTCGGGCTTCCATGCTACGCAATCGCCATTGATGGCCCGGTGCATGACCAATGAAAAGCAGGGCAGGACGATCTTCTATGGCGCCATGGTAACTGAGGGGGTAGTCGCGTTGATATGGGCGGCCATCGGAATGAGCTTCTATGGAGGTGTGGGTGCGTTGAATCAAACCATGCTTGCGAACCAGGGCAACGCAGCTGTCGTCGTCAACGAAATTTGCAATACCCTGCTGGGAACCGTTGGCGGCTTCCTGGCATTGCTTGGCGTTGTTGCCGCGCCCATAACGTCGGGCGATACGGCGTTTAGAAGTGCTCGGCTTATCGTTGCCGATTTTGTCAGGTTGGGTCAGGGTCCGGTTAAGAACCGCCTGCTCCTCAGCGCTCCCTTGTTTTTGGTAGGGTTCATGCTCACCCGTATCGACTTTGCCATCATATGGCGATACTTTGCCTGGACGAATCAAACGCTGGCTGCCATTGTCCTGTGGACCATCACGGCCTACCTGATTCGGGAACGGAAGCCCTACTGGATCGCCTTGATTCCATCGGCATTCATGACCGCCGTAGTGGTGTCGTACCTGCTTCTTGCTCCTGAAGGATTCCAGCTGCCTATGGGTATCTCCTACACAACGGGCATCGTCATGTCAGCGGTGCTCGTGGCGTTCACTATGCTTATGGTGTATCGGGCGCGGCTGCAGGACAGGGCGGTGGTGTAATATCGACCATCGTCGGCTACTGCTGCTGTGCCTCAATGACCGATGCCGCGAAAGCGTTCCAGCGAGTATGCCTCGGGTCGTTGGGAGAAATGCGGTTTGACACGGCGCCACACATTCTTGAACAGTTCCGATTTCCTGTAGTTATTGAGCGCCGTTGTACTATCCCAGTGGCTAATCGTAACAAAAACATTGGGGTCGTCCGTAACCCGCATAAGTTCGAGATAGGTACAGCCTTCCATATGCAAGATGGCGGCTTCGGTTCGTCCGTAGATGTCGAGAAAGTCGTCTACGGCGTCGGGGTGGAAATGCATTTTAACGATTCGTATAATCATGAGATAGCGGGTAACATACTTAAATTTACTATTTCGTTTGGGAATGGCTATTCCTGGAAGGAAATGTTGACCATGCTGTCATACGTGAGCCCGAGCAATTCAGAGGCGTTCCCTTTATAAATACCGATTTCCAGAAGTCCCAGACTGTTAAAGAGCAGTACGCACTCGCCCTCTTCGGCCTGGTTGTAGCGTGTGTGCAATCGGCGGAACTTTTCTCCGCCAAATTGAATAGTGAAGGGTCGATCCTGGCGAACCGCCTCAAAGGTGGTTCGCGGAATGTTGGTGATCAAATTGCCGAATGAGTCGACGTGAATGACATTTCCCGAAATTAGTTTGCGCGTCGCTTTCACGTGGCGGTCAACCATCCGTTTGAGCGATTCCAAAGGTTCTCCCAATTCCTGCAGGGAGGCGCCTGCCGCAAGACGTGCGGCCGCCGGGGCAAACACGTCCCGCTCGGGGAACGTTTCGACGGCGTCGTTGGTTAGAACGACAACTTGTTGCGGTGGAGTATCGGAAATCAGGCTGAACAGCCCGTTGTCACTACCGACGAAAAAATGGTCCTCTAATTGCAGTGCAATAGCGTGGTCATCCCTGTTACCCGTGGCGTGAACGCCGGCAAGATGCACCGTGCCGGGAGGAAACTCCCGGAAAACGGAGCGAAGGACGAACGCAGCGTGAGCTATATCGCAGGTAGCAATCCGGTGCGTGAGGTCGACGACGACAGTGGCGGGATTGTCCCGAAGTATTCGGGCCTTGATGGCTGCGACGTAATGATCGATTTCGCCGGAATCGGTAAGGAGTGTTACAATTGCCATGAAAGCTGAGATACGGCCGAACCGGTTTTTCCCGGATTATACTTATTTTTGTATAGTTAAATCAAATTTTTTTAACGTTGGAATAGTTACAAATAAAAATTCGGATTCATTCTTTGATAGAAAAAGTAGTTACACTGGATAATATTTCGCTCTTAGAGTTTCTTGGAGTAGAAAATAAGACCATCGATTCACTTGCAGCAGCTTTTCCAAAAAGCAAGATTGTTTCGCGAGGTAATCAGATTCTCATTAAGGGTTCAACAGCAGAGATCGTGCGGATCGACGATATCCTGAATTCCCTGATAGAACATTATCACAAATACGGCAGGATCACGGAAGAGAACGTACAACAATATATCTCCCGCGAACAGGAGACGCCCATCCACGGAGGTCCCGGCGGACTTGACGATGTCATCATTTTCGGTAGCAAGGGTACGCCTATTCGGCCGAAGACTGTAAATCAACAGAAGCTCGTTGATCTCGTCGCAGCAAATGACCTTGTGTTTGCCCTTGGCCCTGCGGGTACTGGCAAAACCTATATATCGGTAGCCCTTGCCGTAAAGGCGCTCAAAAATAAGACGGTCAAGAAAATCATCATCTCCCGTCCCGCTGTAGAAGCAGGAGAGAACCTGGGCTTTCTGCCCGGCGATCTCAAGGAAAAGATCGACCCCTATCTTCGACCCATATACGACGCGCTCAACGACATGATCCCATACGAAAAGCTTCGGTACTACATGGAGCGGGAGATCATCGAAATCGCACCCCTGGCATACATGCGCGGCCGGACGCTCAACAACGCCTTCATTCTGCTCGACGAGGCTCAGAATACCTCACCCATGCAGATGAAGATGTTTCTCACCCGCATGGGGCCGGATTCAAAGATGATCGTCACAGGCGACGCCACTCAAGTCGACCTGCCGGCCCGTCAGCAGTCCGGCTTGCGGGAGGCCATTCGCATCCTGAACGGTGTTAAGGGAATCGGATTCCTCCAACTCAGCGAAAAGGACGTGATCCGCCACAAGCTTGTTCGCGACATCATCGACGCCTATCATAAGGCCAGCACCAATAACCAGGGTAACCGCTGATCATCAGCTGTGGTTGAAGTTCGACCAATAGCGTAGCCGTTACTTTTAGCTGTTTTTTCTTCCGTCGTTAGCCGGCATTGGCTACCTTTTGTCCATGATCCAATGGACCCCCTATGCGTTTGTTCGCATCACCGCATTCTACGTTGCCGGCGTGTTGATCGGGCAATCTTTTCCCCTGGATCCGCTCCGCTGGCTACCGTGGGTGATGCTGGCGTCGTTCTCGTATGTGATGCCAATGGCCGTGAAATGGAAGCGGGCTTCAGGAATGGTTTCCGGCGCCCTGGGCCTGACGGCGATAATGTTGCTTGGGTGCGTATCTGGCGGGCGGACGCAGATACTGGCCGATGATCACATTTCCCGACACACCGATACCGTCGATCACTACACGGGGGTGGTGGTTTCATATCCCGCGCGGTCGCCCCGAACCTGGAAGGTGGTGGCCGACGTACAAAGTATACACAGCGACACGGGATGGGCCTCCGCAAGCGGAAGGGTAATGCTTTATCTCGATACGAGCGCATACCGGACGCCATTCCGATATGGTGATGTGCTGCTGCTTTCAGGACGACCACAACCGGTGCCTGGGCCGGCCAACCCCGAGGCATTCGACTACCGAAGATTCCTGGCGCTCCGTCATATTCATAATCAACATTACCTCCGCGAGGGAGGAGCGATACGTATCGGCCACGACCCGCCATCGAAGATAATGGCTGTCGCAATTGCAGCCCGCGAAAGGGCCGTATCGGTATTCGGACGGTACGTACGTGGCGGCAATGAACACGCCGTAGCCTCCGCATTGGTGTTGGGATACAAGGAAAATCTCGACGACGAGCTGTCCGACGCTTTCGCAGCATCGGGCACGCTGCATGTGCTTGCGGTCTCTGGGCTCCACGTCGGCATACTGTACGGGATCGTCATGTTAGTGTTAAAGCCTGTCCGACGCATGCGGGGCGGGAAGTGGGTTGCTGCGTTGTGTGGCATTGCCGTACTTTGGATTTACGCGTTTATCACCGGGCTTTCACCGTCGGTGCTACGGGCGGCGGCGATGTGCTCGGTGGTGACCCTGGCCGGGCCGTGGGGCCGTCGGTCGAGTATGTACAACACCTTTGCGGTATCGGCGTTTGTCCTGCTGGTACATAATCCAAACCTGGTCTATTCCGTCGGATTTCAGTTGTCGTATGCCGCGGTGTTTGGTATTGTGCGCTTTTACCCTTCGCTGGTGCGCCTGTGGACGCCATCGTCGTGGATCGTATCCAGGATTTGGCAACTGTCCTGCGTGTCGCTTGCTGCGCAGATTGCGACATTTCCGCTGGCGTTGTATTACTTCCACCAATTTCCCGTTTGGTTCCTGCTGGCCAACCTGGTCGCCATCCCCCTTTCGTTCGTTATCCTTCTCGCGGGGCTAGTCACGCTGGCGGCTGCCGTGTGGCCCGCTGCAGCTGTAGTGTGTGGATACTTGCTGCACACCGCGGTATGGCTGCTGAACCGCTCGGTAGAAATAACGGCAGACCTTCCCTTCAGCGTCATCGACGGCATCTATATTTCGCCATTTCAATGTGGCGTGCTGGTGGCTATCGTTGCGATAATCGCTACACTCGTTACCTACCGGAGCTATGGTCTGATCTGTGGCTGCGCGGTGCTGTGTATTGCGTTCGCCGCGGAGGGCTGGATTCGAGCGGCGGACAATGCATCCGAAAAAGAACTCCTGGTCTATCAGCTTCGCAATGGATACGCAATGGAATTCAGAGACGCTTTTCACTCGTACTTTCTTGGCGACTCGACGTTGTCGCAGAATGCTGATGCACTGGAATTCCATACCGCCGGTTATCGTCTTGCCTCCGGCATCCAGGATGTAGAGCCGGTGATGGGGCGACCCTTTGTACGTGAACTTGAGGGCATGCGGCTAATGCGATGGAACGGCTACACGATAATTCATATTTTTAGCGATGGGCCCAAATGGCCTTCAGATTTAGACGTAGATTGCATGGTGGTCAGCCGGAATGCGCTCCGTACCCTCGACGACCTGCCGGAAGGTATTTTGGTGTCTCAATTGGTTGTAGATGGGAGCAATCGCGCGTTCATAGTCGGACGCCTGGAACGGGAAGCCGCAGCGAAGCGCATACCTTTCCATGCTACAGGTAGATCTGGCGCGTTTATCAAGAAAATCCAATAAACTAATGGAACTCGTACGCTATACCGTCGAACAAAACGTGTGTACCATTACAATGAATCGCCCGGACAAGCGGAATGCTTTGAACCCGGAGATGGTTGCCGCCCTCCGCGACGCATTCACACGTGCCGAAGCCGATACGCAGGCAAAGGTCATCGTGTTGGCCGCTGAAGGGGACGCGTTTTGTGCGGGTGCCGACCTGGCCTATCTGCAACGTATGCAGGACTTTTCCTATGACGATAACCTGCACGACTCGACACAACTCCGGGACCTTTTCTGGCAGGTCTATTCCCACCCCAAAGTGGTAATTGCCTGCGTACAGGGACCGGCCATTGCGGGAGGATGCGGCCTTGTAACGGTATGTGATTTTTCCTTCGCAACGGCAAATGCCAGCTTCGGATACACCGAGGTCAAGATCGGCTTTGTGCCGGCCATCGTCATGTCGTTTCTTATCCGGAAAATAGGAGAGGGCCGCGCGCGACAACTCGTGCTGGCGGGTACTGTGATCGATGCGAAGGAAGCGTATCGTATGGGACTCATTAATTGCGTGAGTGAAAAGAAAATGCTAACCCGTGACGCCGCCTCGTTCGCAGCATCTCTGATCAAGGCAAATTCGTTTGAGGCAATGAAGACCACTAAACAATTGCTCGCACAAATGCAGTCACTTACCCTGGAAGCATCGCTCGATCTCGCCGCGGCGGCTAATGCCCGCGCCCGGGAAACAGCGGATTGCAGGCGGGGTATCTCCTCCTTCCTTAACAAGGAGAAGGTCGACTGGAGCAAATAACCCAAGTTAACCGTGATGCCGGACATGTCTCATCCAGCAGACACACCGCTAACGATACTACAGCGGTACTGGAAACACGAGCGGTTCCGTCCATTGCAGGAGGAGATCATCAGCTCCGTGATGGAAGGACGCGACACGCTGGCCCTGTTGCCGACGGGCGGGGGCAAGTCGGTGTGCTTTCAGGTTCCTGCCTTAATGAAGGACGGCCTCTGCATAGTGGTTACGCCGCTTATCGCCCTGATGAACGACCAGGTGGCCCAGCTAAAGAAGCGCGGCATCCAGGCGGTGGCCGTACATTCCGCGATGAGTCGTGACGAAATCGACCTTTACCTGAACAACTGCATGTTTGGTTCGGTAAAGTTTCTCTACCTCTCGCCCGAACGTCTTCAAACAGCGATGTTTCAATCGCGGGTCACGCGCATGAACGTCTCACTCATCGTGGTAGACGAAGCGCACTGCATATCGCAGTGGGGACATGACTTCCGCCCTCCGTACCTACGGATCTCCGAATTGCGCGAGTTGGTTCCCGACGTCCCGATTATAGCGCTCACGGCGACGGCGACCCGTGAAGTGTGTGACGATATTATCCGTTACCTGGGGTTCCGCGATCCTTATTCCGTATTCCGGCGGACGTTCGCCCGCGATAACCTTTCTATTGTCGTGCGCAAAGCTGACGACAAGGTTCGCAAACTCCTCGATGTGCTCAGAAAAGTTAATGGCCCGGCCATTGTATATGTTCGCTCACGGAGGGCGACAAAAGAACTTGCTACCCTCCTCACAGGCAAGGGCATTGCCGCCACCTGGTATCATGCGGGGATGAACTACGATGAGCGCACTAAGGCGCAGGAGGCCTGGACGTCGGGTAAGGTGCGCGTGATCGTGGCGACCAATGCCTTTGGGATGGGCATCGACAAGGCGGACGTGAGGGTGGTGCTGCATGTAGACCTGCCCGAAGACCTGGAGTCGTATTACCAGGAGGCCGGCAGGGCGGGCCGTGACGGGCACCGATCGTTTGCCGCAGTAGTCTATCAGGACGCGGACCTTGAAGAACTGGAGAGCAAGGTCCGGCAAGCACACCCCCCGGTAGAATACCTGAAGCAGGTGTACCAGGCGCTTGCCAACTACTATCAGCTCGCCCAGGGAAGCGCGGAGGGCGAGAGCTTTGATTTCGATCTCCACCAGTTTTCATCGCGATTTGGTCTGGCTCCACAAGAAGTGTTCAACGCATTGCGGACCCTGGAAGGCGAGGGGCTGATCGCCTTCAGCGACAGCTTCTACGCACCGTCGCAGTTGCATGTTCCTATCGAGGCTGTCAAGGTGTATGAATTCCAGGTGGCCAATCCCGCCTTCGACCCCCTGGTCAAGACGATCCTCCGCATGTACGGTGGAGAACTTTTTTCGTCGTACGTGAGCATTTCCGAACCGCTTATTGCGCGTACATTGAAAAGTACGCCGCGTGAGGTATCAACTGCACTCCACCGACTCGATGAGCTCAGGGTAATCAGCTACCGTCCGGCGAAAGACCGTCCCCAGGTTACATTCCTCCTTCCGCGACAGGATGCCGCGCGACTGCCGGTCGACCGCCAACGCCTTGAGCAACGCCGCAAACTTGCCCTCTCCAAAGTGGAGGCGATACGGGCGTTCATCACTTCATCTACGGTCTGTCGGATGGTCTTCATCCAGGAATATTTCGGTGAAGAGGACGCGGCCGATTGCGGTATATGTGATGTATGCGTGGCGCGACGAAAGAAAGACAGCCTCCGTCAAATGGAAGGATTGCGCGCTGAGATCCTGCATGTCCTCAGCGATCGTGTCATGAGTGTCGAAGAATTGGAAGATCACATTGCGCCCGAAGATCATGAACTGTTTATCGACGTGGTGCGTGAGCTGGTCGATGAAGGTGAGGTGCGGTATGATGAAACGTGGAGGTTGAAGAGGCAATAGTCGGTGGACAGTAGGCAGTAGGTCACGTGTCGCCACGGAAAAGTTCACGTGCGCCTGCGATCGCCGTAGCGGAAGGCTTTGCCCCGCCGATCATGCCGGCGATTTCCAGGATGCGTTCGTCGTCGTTCAGGAGACGAACGTTGCTTGAGGTCTTTTCGGATGCATTGTCTTTGTACACCTGGTAGTGGACGTTTCCGCGAGCGGCGATCTGAGGGAGGTGGGTGATGGTGATCAGTTGATGTTGTCGGGCCATGCGCTTCATCATAGCGCCGAGTTTAATCGCGATCTCACCTGAAACACCACTGTCGATTTCATCCAGGATGAGCGTTGGAATGGCCGCCCTTTCCGCAAGCACGTACTTGATACAGAGCATGAGCCTGGAAAACTCCCCACCTGAAGCCACCTGGGCGAGTGGGCGCGGTGCGATCCCTTTGTTAGCGCTGAAAAGCAAGTCTACGTGATCGCTCCCCGACGCATCAGGTTCCTTATTGCGATGCGCTACTTCCAGCCGGGCAGCCGGAATACCAAGGTCCACCAGTAAAGCAGTGAGCTCCCGCGTAAGCGGCGCGAACACTTTTTTGCGTGTTGTCGAAAGTTCAGCGGCACGTTGTCGCAGCGCTTCTGTGGCCTTTGTCAGCGTATCCTCTGCTGCCGCAAGTTCCGCATCGAGGTTGACGGCCTGGTCGGCCTGTTGCTGAAGTTCTTCCTGTAGCCGGATCAGTTCGGCTATACTTTGTACGCCATGCTTTTTCTGCAGTCTGTAGATCAGATCGAGGCGTTCTTGTACTATCGTCGCACGTTCAGGGTCGAAGTCTACCTGTTCGATGATGCGTTCAGTCTCTTCTGCAATGTCGTCGAGTTCGATCCTCAAACTGTCGATGCGGTGCAGGAGTTGGGCGTATGCTTCGCTGTACGACGCGATGCCCTGGAGGAGGTTGCGTACCGCTGCCAATGACGTGGCGGCTGCGTATTCAGATTGTGAGAGCAGCTCGGCGGCTTGCGACATCTTATCCCGAATCTCCGCGGCATGATCCATCACCTGCGACTCCGTTTCGAGGTTAGCTTGTTCGTCTTCCTGAAGGTCCGCCTTTACCAGTTCGTCGAGTTGGAAACGGACATAGTCTTCTTCCTTTCGGATCGTTGCCGCCTGTTCTGACAGCTTCTCATAATGCTTTTTTGCATCGACGTAGGCGCTCCAGCCGGCCTCGTAGTCGTTGCGCGCTTTTTCGTTGCCCGCATAAGTGTCGATGAGTTTCAGCTGGAAGCCCAGTTGCCCCGATACATAATTCTCATGCTGTGAGTGAATGTCGAGGAGTTGGCTGCCGATGAAACGCATAATGTCAAGCGTTACCGGAGTGTCGTTGATAAAGGCGCGCGATTTACCTGCGGGACTGATCTCCCTTCGGATTACGGTTAAGTCTTCGTAATCGAGGTCGTAGCGATCGAATACCTCCTGTATACCATAAGGGGCGATGTCGAAAACCCCTTCTATTATGCATTTTTGTTTTGCATCCCAAAGGACCTTCGTATCGGCGCGGTTTCCTGTGAGCAGTCCGATGGCGCCAAGCATAATAGACTTACCGGCGCCGGTCTCTCCTGTAATCACATTAAGCCCGGCAACGGGCTCCATCTCAAGAGCGCGTATGAGTGCGTAATTTTTTATGGTAAGCCGCTTGAGCATCAGGGATCGACATCGGTGTATGCCTCGACGATGCCGTCAAGGGGAACTTTCATTTTTTTCTTTCTCATATTCGAAACGACCACATGATCGTCGCGAACCTCTTCGAGGATACCGAATACGACGGTGTTATTGCGTAGTACCAGGTTTACGCTTTCGTTGGTAAGAGTGGGCAGCCGTTTCTTTACCTCGTCGGCGCCCGAAATCCTGATTTGCTTCTTGCTCACGTCGACGGGTATCAGTCAAAAATAAGCGTAAACCGGGCGATTTGAAAGGCTAGTTTTCAATGATTTTAGCGTACAGGGCGTTGTTGGTGGGGTCGATGGTTGTGATGACATCGTAGGCCTGCCGTCGGGTTTGGATGTTGCCATCAGAGAAAACGTTGGCTACTTCCTTCGACTTCGCGTCGAGAAAACTGATCAGGAGGATGGCGTTGGGGTTGACCTCCCGGATTTCGAGAATCTTGCGCAGCCCGTCCAGAATTACGGTTCTGCTGTTATCCGGATCTTTGGTGAACGTATCGAGGCCGAGGCGGTGATAGGTGTACATCGCCTTGCGGAGTTCCAGCATCTGCGGGTTCATAATGTTTTCAATCAGCCAATAACGGTTCCGGTTGCTGCCAAGCTGCTGCCAGCCCGGCCGCAACGATTGCTGTGCGTTATTGACGACCATCAGCGCGCGTTGGAAGTAGGGTGTGCCGCCCAGGTCGCTAAATGTGTCATAGTCGAACCCCAGGATTATGTACGCATAGAATGCCAGCATGGAAGTGAGGTTCGTGGTGAACGCGTTGTCGTTGTATTCCAGGGGTAGTGATTCGATGTATTCAAACTCCCATTCCCGGTCGGCAAAATTGAACACCAATGACGTGTAGTTGGTATTGTAAATGGGTCGGGCCGACTGAATTTGCACTGACGCGCTGAAGTTGCCGACCGCCGGCATCTTGGTGATGGTGATCAGCAGGCTGCAGTCGATCTTTTCATGATTTCTGAACGCATCGTTCGTCCACTTCCTTCCGTTCATGAATTGCTCGATCGACGCCTTCATGTCGTCGAAAATTCCACGATCTGAAGTCGCGATCTGTGCCGCGTTGATATTTACGATGCAGTTCAGCTCCTGGGCCTGAGCAACACCGGATGCAAGCGCCAGCAGAAGCAACCAGCCCGACTTAGCCCATGATCCTTTCAACAATAGCATTGACGATGTCCTCCGCGACTTCTTTTTTGCTCTTTAACTCATGACTCACCGGCTTTTGCTGCCGGTCAATGATGGTGACCTTGTTGGTGTCATGACCGAACGCGGCTCCTTCATCGCGGAGCGAGTTCAGTACGATCATATCCAGGTTCTTGCTCGAAAGCTTGCCGATGGCGTTGGCTTTCTCGTTTTCGGTTTCCAGTGCAAATCCTACAACAAACTGCCCATCCTTTTTCATTCCACCCAGCGTTGCTGCGATGTCTTTCGTAGGCACCAAAGACAGCGTCGTGTCGTCCGCTGTCTTTTTCATTTTTTGGTCGTGCTGTACCGCAGGGCGATAGTCGGCCACGGCAGCAGCCAATACGGCGATATCAATTTCGTGAAAAACCGAGACACATGCCCCGTACATTTCCTCTGCCGACACCACATGAGTAACGTCAATTCGGGGGTGGCTGGTATGCAGGTCGGTCGGGCCGGTGACAAGGGTTACTTTTGCACCCTGCCGTGCCAACGCTTCTGCGATGGCGAAGCCCATTTTGCCGGAAGAGCGGTTTCCGATATAGCGCACAGGGTCGATGGCTTCGTGCGTGGGCCCCGCCGTGACGAGGGCGTGTTTGCCATGAAGCTTTTGCTCGCGTGAAAAGAAGTCCTCCAGGTTTTTTACGATGTCCTCAGGTTCTGCCATACGGCCGTCGCCGGTAAGGCCGCTGGCGAGGTCGCCGAAGGCGGTGTCGATCAGACGGTTGCCAAAAGATCGTAATCGGTCAAGGTTGCTCCGGGTGGAAGGATGGGCCAGCATGTCGAGGTCCATGGCAGGTGCCAGGAACACAGGGCAGCGGGCGGAGAGATATACAGCCGTGAGCAGGTTGTCGCAAATTCCGTTTGCGAACTTTGCAAGGGTATTGGCGCTGCACGGCGCCACCACCATTGCGTCGGCCCATAGACCGAGTTCTACATGGTTGTTCCAGCCGCCGTCCTCGTCACTTATAAATTCGTGGACGACCGGATTTTTCGACAGCGTTGAAAAGGTGAGCGGCGTGACAAAGTCGATGGCGGAGCGCGTCATAACTACGCGTACCGAACAGCCCGCCTTTACCAGCAGGCGGGTGAGCATTGCGGACTTGTATGCAGCGATGCTGCCGCATACGCCGAGAACGATCTTTCTGCCATCGAGAACGCTCATGCGCAAAGGCGGGTGCGCCTTCAGATTTCAGGGATTTCGTCCAGTTCGCTGCGGTAGCGGTAGTTCAGCTTGCCTTCCAGGAATTCTTCCGTCGCGGTGCTGGTCGGCTTCGGCATGCGCTCGTAGAACTTAGAGATCTCGATCTGCTCGCGGTTCTCGAATACTTCCTCCAGGTTATCCACCGTTGTAGCAAACTCCGCCAGCTTGTTGTTGAGTTCTTCCTTGAGGTTAACGGCAATCTGCTTTGCGCGTTTGGAGATGACGACTACACTTTCGTATATATTTCCAGTGGGCGCTGCGAGCTTGTCGATGTCTCTTGTAACAATTGACGATTGAATGGCCATATGCTTTTTTGTTATTAGGAATTATTTTGACTTTTGAACTTACTCAGTTTTTGCAGGCTGTCGCTGTACATTTTTTCCGCTTCGCGAAGAAATGTGCTGTTCGGGTACTTGTCGACGAGCTGCTTGTATAACTCGATTACTTCACCATATCGTTCCTCCTGACGGCTGTATACGCTCTGTTCAGCGAGTTCATACTGCGATACTACGATCAGGTAGTGGGCCTCTTCCAGGTATTTTGAGTCCGGAAAATTCAGTTTGAAGTTGCCCAACGCCACAATGGCGGCCTTATAGTTCCGCATCTTATAGTATTGCCGGGCGTTTTCGAAGCCCTTCCGTTCGAGTTTTTGCTGCATGTCCTCGATGGCTTTCACAGCCTGATCGAGAAACTTGCTGTCGGGGTAGCGATTCAAAAACTCCTGCATGGCCGTCATCGCCTGGATACTACTGTTTTGGTCCAGATTGTACGATGGGGAATGCACGTACAGCGAATAGGCGGCCATAAAACGGGCTTCCTCTACCATGGGACTGCGGCCATAGGTCTCATAAAAGGTCTTGAACTGGTCTGAGGCCAGAAGGTACAGTTTCTCATGATACTGGCAGTAAGCCAGGTGAAATTGCACTTTTTCGCCTTCAGGCAGCCCCCGGACGATGGGAAGTATCTGTTCAAATAGCGTGGCGGCCTTGTAGTAGTCCTCCTTCGCGTAATAGTTCATGGCACCCTCGTATTTCACGCGCCAGTCGGGGTTTTTCTCAATTCTCCTGAACTGTCCGCATCCGCTTGCAAGCGCCAGGATGGCAACTACCAGTAAAAAGCCGAAAATTTTACGCATAAGCCCGCAAATATAGTGGTTCCGACCGGTTCTGTAAAACGCAAATCAACGGGCCGGGATTCAAGAAATGATGGCTGAAATGGCGAAAAAGGTGTATTTCCAGCAGAAAATTAGCGCTTCACGATAAGCTTACGGGTCATTACGGCCTCGCCGTCGACATACAGGGTGTAAAAATAAATCCCGGCGTTGAGGTTTCCGGTAAGGATCTTCGCCTGGCTTTCAAACGTCGAGAGCTCGTATTCTCCCATAATGTTGCCCAGAACGCTGTGAACCACGATGCGGGCAGCTACCTGGTCCTGCAGGAGGCGGTAGTCGACGAAGGCGTGATCCGACGCGGGGTTCGGGTATACATCCTGTACGGTGATATATCGGGAATTGTATATGGTCGACCGTCGTTCGCGTTCCCCGACGTCAAAGTTGAGGTCGAACTCTATTATTTCGGAGGGATTTGCGCGGTTGACAGCCGTATAATGGATGGTGCTGACCCCCGGAACAAGTCCTCCCTCCAGGATTACTTCCAGGTCGGTGAGGGATTGGCCCGGTTCAAGTTTGAGTACCATATCCTGGACAGCGCCATCCAGGCAATTGCCCCCCCGGCAGAAATAATTCTTCTGCGATGTCCCGATCTGTCCCCCCGATTTCCGCAAATAGACGGTGATGGGCCTGTCGGAGCGGTTCACAAACCGCAGCGGAGCGTGGATGACTTCGCCGACTGTGCCTTTGTAAGTATCCTGAATGCCAGTTATTTCCAAAGCCTGGGCAGCCAGCTCAAAACTCATCGCACACAACCATACCAGCAGGACGGCACCTCTCATAGGAAAGTCAATCGTAGGGTACAAAATTTAGCACGTTCCGGGCTAAAATCATAGTCCACTTACGATATTTCACAAAAGCAGTGCAATAAAACAGCGACAATACCGTTCACGGTGATTTTCGTGTATCGGCGGCGGCTTTTTTAACAGGGACGACATCGTCGCGCGTGGGGCGCACGTCTGCCCGCCATGAAAAGCCCTTGAGCGTCTTCATGTCCTCCTTAAGCTCGTGCGGGGGGATAAAGCTGGCGTCGGGCTGCACGTAAAAGTTGAGGTCGTATACCTGGCCCTCCTGGAAGCGGATAAGGATATTGCTGCAGATGATGCGATTGATCCCTGTAAAGGTCAGGTCATCCTCGTCGAAGACAAAATAAAGGCTTTCCCCGTTACCCCTGACGATCACTTGCTGAATGGTACCCCCATCGAAGCCAGCGGTCATGTCACGGCCTTTGATCTGGTTGAAATTGCCCAGGGTATCTTCGGAGACCACAAAGGCATTGCGCACGAGGAAGATCTTACTGATCGTATTGTTTTCGATCAGCATGCTGACCGAATCCGCCGTCATCTGGTTCCCCGTATTCCAGAGCACAGGATCGCGATAAAAATGGATGGTGGAGTCGGCAGAGATGTACACCAGTGAATCCGCCACGCCCTGCATGTCCTTCTTAAAGATCTTCACGTTGTGATAGGCCAGCAACCGCTTGTTTTCGGGGATGTCGCTGTCGATGGAAACCAATGTGTCGGCGGTGATAAAGAGCGTATCCTGGTCATTCGTGACCTTGGCGACCCACGCGTTGTCGTACACCTTGGTGATCTCCTCGTTTTTGTAATAATCGGCTGCCTGACAATAGATGATGAGATCCTCATCCTTAGACACCATCTCCACGTCGCCGCGCACCTGGTAGAGCTGTCGGGCCCGGTCCAGCCGCCAGTCGTTGCCGCTGAGTTGATAGCTGGGCGATTCGGCCACGCCTTCGCTGAAGTCCGAGTGTTTGGTTATGGTATTATACTCTCCACCCTCATAGATAAAGGTGCGTCCTTCTTTGTCTACCGCCGTTGTCGGCGTTCGGAAGTAAACCACCTTTGTGCGCGAATTATATTGAAGGCTATCCGATGTCATCGTGTAGTCAGGATTCACCACGTGTACGTCGCGCTTGAAGGAAGCGAGGTTGCTGTTTACGTCATAGTAACCCCTGACACTCGTAAGCGTATTGATAGAGTCGACGAGTTTTCCTCCGTCGTAATAGTATGCGATGTTGGCGGGTCGGTCGTAGTCGAGCTGGTCGGTGTACAACGTCGCTGTTCCCAGCTTGACGAATACAACATTGTTGCGCAGCCGGGCCTTCTTGGCGTTTCCATCGTACTCCAGCCTGCGACTCGTAACCGTCACCGAATCGCCTTCTGTGATACGAACCCTTCCGAAAGCTTCGACGGAGTTTTGCTCCTTGTACAGGTACGCGGAGTCGCAATAGATCGTCGTCTGATTTTGTGTAAAGACTACATTGCCGGTAAGCTTCTGGTAGCCCTTCTCCCGCTCGAAACTCAGTTGATCGGCGTGTTCCAGCTTAACGTTCTGCTGCGCAAGTGCTGTCGTGGCCCATAGCAGACACGCGACCGTGAATGCCAGGCGGGCGGCACCCCCGGCAAATAAAAAAGGTATCTCGGCAGTCGCCTTCATTTCAGCGCAAGCTACGGTGTTCTGGTAAATATAGAAATCAGGACAGCCGGTGTCCGCAGCGTTACCATGCAAATTTTGGGCCGCGCACGCCTGTATTTTGGTACATTTGGCCATGCTGGAACGCTTCCTGGAGCACATACGCAAGAACCAGCTGTTCCGGAAGGAACACCGGATACTTCTTGCCGTCAGCGGAGGGCTCGACTCTACCGTGATGGCCCACTTGTTCCATCAGGCCGGATTCTCCGCCGGCATCGCGCACTGTAACTTCAGCCTCAGAGGTAAGGCGTCAGATGGAGATGAAGCCTTTGTGAAGGCGCTTGCCAGCGATCTGGGGATGCCGTACCATACTACCCGCTTCGCCACCGAAAGCGTTGCCGCCGCTCAAGGTATCTCCATACAGATGGCTGCACGCAGCCTCCGCAACGAATGGCTGGAAGAAGTTGTTCGCGAATACCAATACGATTTTGTCGCGACGGCGCATCACCTTAACGATGCCCTGGAAACGATCTTACTCAATCTTACACGAGGAACCGGCATCGACGGACTCACAGGTATTCCGCTTCGTCAGAATCGCTTTGTTCGGCCTATGTTGTTTGCCTCCCGTGAACAACTGGAAGCATTTGCCCGCGGCGCATCGTTACAGTGGCGTGAAGATGCGTCGAATGCAACGGACGACTATCAGCGCAATTTGATCCGGCACAACGTTATCCCGGTATTGCGTGAGATAAACCCTAACCTGGAAGCAACCTTCTCCGATACCCTTGTGCGCCTTCGTGGAGCACATCGTTTTGCCCGAACCCATCTGCACGATTTCAGCGTCCGCAACATGTATTACGATGGCACCCATGTTCATATTCGGCTTACGGAATTGGGAGAGACACCCCATGCACCGGTGGTGATCTGGGAGTTGTTGAAAGACCTCGGCTTCAATTTCGATCAGTGCAGGGCCATGGCAGAAGTACGTCAACCCGGTGCAATATTCCTGTCTCGCACGCACCAGGTTACCGTAGGACGCAATGAACTTATTGTGGGTGTCCCGCCGGGCGAAAAAGAAGAGCAGGTAACGGTTGGCGAAGACACCCGGGTAGCCCATCTGGCCCGTCAGACGCTGACCCTGGACATTGCAGAGCCCGGTGATGATGTGCGAACGCCTCCGTCAATTGCGATGATGGACCTCGAGAAGGTCTCCTTTCCTCTCGTTTGGCGCAGGTGGCGTGAAGGCGACCGTTTTGTCCCCCTGGGAATGAAGCAACATAAAAAGGTTAGCGATTTCCTGGTCGACGAAAAAGTGTCCCGGGCGGCTAAACACGATGTGACCGTCGTGGAATCGGGGGGAGAGATCGTCTGGGTTGCCGGCTTTCGGTTATCAGACAAAGTGAAGGTAACTGATGGTACCCGGCGGGCTCTCGTGCTTCGTGTTCAATCGGCCGGTCAGTGACTGCAAAATTAATTTCCATATTCCCCCGGGCTGTCCTAAATTGGCGGCCGTTCAAAAGACCTTATCCGCTTACCTAAATTTTGTGCACTCATGAAAATTACAGTTGTCGGTGCTGGCAATGTGGGCGCAACCTGCGCTGACGTACTTGCCTACCGCGAGATTGCCAATGAAATCGTTGTAGTAGACATTAAAGAAGGACTTGCTGAAGGAAAGTCCCTGGATATATGGCAGAAGGCGCCGATTAACCTGTATGATTCCCGCACGATTGGTGTTACCAACGACTATTCAAAAACGGCAGGATCTGAGGTTGTCGTAATTACGTCCGGTCTTCCGCGTAAGCCGGGCATGAGCCGAGACGACCTCATCGGCACCAACGCCGGTATCGTGAAGTCGGTTACTGAAAACGTAATTCGGCATTCTCCCGACGCTATCATTATTGTGGTGTCCAACCCGCTTGATGTCATGACCTACCAGGCGCACATCACTTCCGGCTTCCCGCGCGCACGCGTGATGGGCATGGCCGGTATTCTGGACACCGCTCGCTACCGTGCGTTCCTTGCTGAAGCACTCAATGTTTCACCGAAGGATATTCAGGCGGTACTCATGGGAGGACACGGCGACACGATGGTGCCCCTACCACGCTACACCACTGTCGGTGGCATTCCGGTTACAGAACTTATCGACAAAGACAAGCTCACCGCCATCCTGGAGCGTACGAAAGTCGGCGGTGGCGAACTGGTCAAGTTGATGGGAACGTCGGCATGGTATGCACCCGGCTCCGCCGCAGCACAGATGGTGGAAGCCATCGTTCGCGATCAACGCAGGGTATTCCCCGTATGCGTGAAGCTGGAAGGCGAATACGGCATCAGCGATTGCTACCTGGGCGTGCCCGTGATCCTGGGGCGCAACGGCATCGAAAAAATCATCGAACTCGACCTTAACGCAGAGGAAAAGGCACTACTGGAAGCGAGCCGCAAGGCGGTGCGCGAAGTCATGGAAGTGCTGGAGAAACAAGGGTAGATTGTCGAGGTACCGCTGCAGCCGTTGAATGTTCGCTTCAACCTTATCCAGGTCTATGAGCACATACGGCGTGCCGGGTTCTTTGCGAGACATAGGGTAAGTATAAGGGAATTACCGATCCGTGATCCCGGTTTTTTCTCCTCTGTAAATCGTTTCCCCGCCAACCAAACCATGCCTGCGTCGTGTCTCTTCCGGAAGGTGGTCGACGAAATCATCGGCGACAGGTACGAAGCCCGCGCTTGCTATTCGCGATGGGTAGTCTTTACCGTAACGTCGCACGTGATCACGTTGGCCATAGCGTCTTTCGCGTTCGGCGGGATCTGTAACCGAAGCGTCGCCGGTCGTGGTATCAGGTATCGGGTTGAAGAAAGGAACCTGCAGGATGGCAAACCCTCCCGGTTTAAGTACACGATATAATTCGCGCATAGCCTGAATGTCGTCGTCGACATGTTCGAGAACGTGGTTGCACAGCACCACATCGAAGGAATTGTCAGGCAACGGTATTTTATGGATATCGATTTTGAGTTGGGCGAGGGGTGATTCAATGTCCGCGGTAACGTATCTTTCGCCGTGAATCGACCGGAAGCGATTGACGAAACAAGCCTCGGGAGCAAAGTGCAATACCTGCAAGGGGCGTTTGAAGAAATCGGTTGTCTGCTCAAGGTACAACCACATCAGGCGGTGGCGTTCGAGCGAAAGGCATCCGGGACAGAGCGCGTTGGCGCGGGGTCTTACGCGGCCATACGGAAGAAATTTTCTGTAGCGACGCCCGCATACGGGACAGGCGACATTGTTGCCGGTGTAGAACAGCCCTACCAGTCGCATGCCAGGGCTCGCCACACGTTGCAGGTACTTGCGTGGGACAAACCGGATCAGCAAGGAGATCAGTTTCTTCATTATCGAGCGACAAAGATAGCATAATGCGCTTGCGGCGGCCTTTCAGCACCTCGTCAATCAGGCCCCGACCGCCAAAAAAAGGCCTGACGGCTAAAACTATTCGTCACCATTGGGCATCTTTAAGGTTGAAAATCGCGCGAGAACCAGGGATTTGAGACCGATCATGCATGCGGAGACTTTACAGGACATTGCCATGATGCATTCGGACGCTCTGTTGGAGCGCGCGGCGCAGGGCGACCAGAAAGCCCAGGGCAAGCTGGTCCAGCTATGGTACAAACGCATTTACAATTTTGGTTTTAAGTTCTTTCTGGACCACGACCTGGCCATGGAGGTGGCGCAAAAAACCTTTATCTCCATGTGCCGAAACCTGCCCTCATTGCAAGACCTCGGGAAGTTCAAGGCCTGGTTGTACAAGATCGCCATGAACTACTGCAGGGAGGAGGCACGCAGAAAGCAGAACAGCCGCTCAACGCCGTTCGATCGGGTCTGGAATTTAGAATCAGAACAGTCGCCCCGGTGGGAGACGTCCGCAAGCAGGATCGATGATCCCGACCGGCAGTATCAGCGCAACGAGATAGCGGACATTCTGCACACTGCCCTCATGGCCATCAATGAAGATCAGCGTGCGGTAGTCATTATGAAAGAATATGAAGGACTAAAATTCCGGGAGATCGCGGAGGTGTTGAACATCTCCGAAAATACAGTGAAATCGAGAATGTATTACGGACTGGAAAGTCTGAAACGAATACTGGAAAAGAAAAACATCAACAAAGACACGATAAACTATGAGCTATAAACCTGATGAAGGCGCACTGATTGCCTACCTGTATGGTGAGCTCGACGGCGCCGCCAGGGAGAAAGTGGAGCGCTACCTGGCAGGCTCCGAAGACGCGCGGCGTGAGCTCGAGGCATTAAAGGCAGTGCGCGACGTGATGGGATTGGTGCGCGACAAGGAAGTGATCGCCCCACCCCTGGTCATTGACAACCGTACGCGTTTCTTGAATTTTTCATCACCGGTCCTTCGCACAGCGCTGGCTATCGCCGCATCGCTTGTACTCTTGATGGTCGTCGGCAAGCTTACGGGTGTGCAGGTCACTGCGTCTGGAAATGAACTCAAGCTAACATTCGGCACGCCGCGTCCAGCGCAGGAAACGCCTTCGCTGGACGTCATGGACGTGCAAAGTATTGTTGACGCGCGGCTGGCCAGCAACAATGCAGCACTGCAGGAAGAATGGAAGAAGTCGCAAGAGGCCTTTAACGCAAACGTGCGTGAAAGCCTGGAGAAGAATTCGTCTCAAATCGACCGGCTGGTGACGAAGGCCGCCGCTGCATCCGAAGAGCAGATCAGCGCCTACGTGTCGACGCTACAAGCTGAAAACCTCCGGATGATCAAAGACTACTACAAGATGACTTCCGAAGATCAGAAGGAACAACTTGAACAGTTGCTGGTCGATTTTGCAAAGTATCTTCAGCAGCAACGCGAAGACGACCTGTTGATTCTGCAGGCTCGTTTAAATGACCTGCAGCAGAACACGGATATGTATCGGCAGGAGACGGAACAGATCCTCGCCAGTATTATCTCCAACGCTTCTGTTCCTGTTATAAGAAACTGAATTTCAAGATAGACACGACCCATGTCACGTACGCTGATTCTCACGCTCATGATCCTGGTTACACAGGCGAGCCTCGCACAGGAGGTCGACCGGGAGCGGATGAACCGCGACCTTCGCGTTGCTGAGAATGTTTTGGTCACACTCATCCGGCAAAAGATGGAAGGCAATCGCATGTTCTTTCCGCTTAGCGTCACCGGATCATATCAGCCTGGCGTTGGCGTTACGTTTGCACTTCCTGCCGATTACACCACGCCGATCGCCTTTGGCCTTCCCGCTCGTAGCTATGATGTCAACACATGGAACGAGCGCGTTCAGGGTGTGAGTGGTGGGGTAGTACGGCGGCAACAGGCGCCCGTAGAGCGGGAAAGCGATGAGTGGCGCCTTAAGGACCGTCAGCAACTCAATCTCGACAGCCTTCGCGATCTCTCGAATGAACGTATTATCGAGGCAGCCCGGGAGTTCCTTGCCGACTACGGTTCCTTGCTGAGCCAACTGCCGTCGGGAGAAAGTGTGGTCATTACAAACCGCGGCGACCAACCCCGTCAATGGGTGGGCTCCCTCGTGCCCGCGCCGAGTCGTATGCTCTTGTCAGTAGAGGCCTCTACGGATGATATAAATGCGTTGCGCAACGCGCGGATCAGCCGCGATGAATTTGTTAAAAGGATCAGGACGACCACGGCTGAAGTCACCGGCGACGTCGAACCCGACCTGGAACTTCTTTCTACCATTTTCAGCAGGTTATACCGCCAGGATCTCTCAACTACATTCTTTGTCGACGGCACGATTCCCTATGAACGCCTGAAAGATTTTGGCGTGGTGTATTACATGCGCGTCTTCTCTGCCAATAGGACGTTCAACAGCACCTACGATATGCCGACGGTCGGCCTTAGAGATATCAATCAGCAGGAGCGGGACAGCAAGGTGAAAGAACTCTACCCCCGGTTCGAATCCGAGCTCAAGGAAAACATTCTCGAATACGGCCGTACGCTGAAGAGCCTGGATGACGACGAACAACTGGTCTTCAATGTGGCGATCACACAATGCATTCAATGCCATATTCCATCGACACTGGAACTCTCCATCCAGGGGTCCGATCTTAAGGCCTACAATGAAGGGAAGACCGACAAGAAAACGGCGCTTTCCAGGATCGTTTCCCGGCGAGGCCCCGACCAGTAGCCAGCTGCATCACGTGCTCAGCCCGTTTCGCCGCCAATAGGGCATTTGCTTACACCGTGGGGATTAAGATTATTCCAGTGGCTTCACCAGGGCCGGGGATTTGCCTACCTTTGCCTGGGGTTGGCGGAATCACTTCACAATCATTTCAAAGTCCCCTTCGTTCCATGCTTACCCTGCAACGATGGCACCCTGTTCGTATGGGTGTCAATGTGCATTAAATAAATGGTGTCATGGGCAAAAGAAACCTGATTATTGCGGCAGTTGTAGTGGTGGTAGCACTGGCGGCATTTTTTCTGTTGAGGGGAGGAGGAACCAAGGGCAGTGTCGAAATCCTAACATCTGTTAAGAGCGGACCATTCAAAGTAGAGATCGAGACCACCGGGGAGCTCGAGGCGCGGAATTCTGTGAAGATACAGGGGCCAAGCGCTCTTCGCGATTTCAGAATATTCAACGTGACCATCCAGGATATCGTCGATGAAGGCACGATTGTAAAGAAGGGCGACTGGGTGGCGTCGCTTGACCGCTCGGAGTTTCAAAACCGGTTCGACGAAAAACAGCTCGCGCTTGAACGGGAACAGGCGGAATTTGTGCAGACCGAACTCGATACGACCCTGCAGTTGCGGCAAGCCCGTGACGAACTCGTCAACCTCAAGTACGCGGTGGAGGAGAAACGCATCGTTCTTGAGCAATCGCAGTACGAACCACCGGCAACGATTAAACAAGCAGAGATTAACCTCGCACGCGCCGAACGCGAATACGCACAGGCGCTCGAAAATTATAAGATTCGGCAGCGGCAGAATGCCGAGCGGATGAAGGAGCAATACACCGAGCTGCGAAAGGCCCAAAACGAATTTACTGCCATCCAGCGGCTCGCGACAGCGTTTACCATTATCGCCCCGGAAGACGGCATGGTGATTTACACCAAGGGATGGGACAACAAGCCGATCAAGGCGGGTTCTCAAATCAACACCTGGGATCCTACGGTGGCCACGCTTCCCGACCTAAGCCAAATGATGTCGAAGACATTCGTCAACGAGGTGGACGTAAGGAAGGTTAAAGTCGGGCAACCGGTAGAAATCGGGCTCGACGCTTACCCGGATAAGAAATTGACCGGCTCTGTCACGCGCGTTGCCAATATTGGCGAACAGCGACCGAACAGCGACGCCAAGGTGTTCCAGGTGGACATCGCGATCAATGGTACCGACCCTACGCTCCGGCCCGCGATGACGACATCCAACCGAATCGTCACCGCTATGGTGGACAACGCGCTGTTCGTGCCCCTCGAG
This sequence comes from Cyclobacteriaceae bacterium, assembly GCA_035304385.1. Taxonomy (GTDB): domain Bacteria; phylum Bacteroidota; class Bacteroidia; order Cytophagales; family Cyclobacteriaceae; genus ZC4RG29. The sequence goes on along the minus strand of DATGQD010000058.1, from coordinate 41,820 downwards.
TGTCTTCACAATCAGTTCGATTCGATCACGTACGTGTATCTTCGTCAAGGACTTGACACACGGAAGAAAGAGGTGATGGTGGGGTTGACCAACGCGAACGACGCCGTCATACTGGCGGGTGTCTCCGAGGGTGATCGGGTGTACCTTTCTGTGCCGTCCGGAATGGAGAACGATCCTATCGACCTCCTTCCTGAAATGAACGGTAAGCGGAAGAAGCCCGCTGGCGAAGAACCCGAGATAACCGCCCCTGACCTTCTCGAGGGAGGCGGACAACCGGCCCGCGATGAGCGGCGAGGCAGAGTACGTCGTCCGGATGGCGCTCGCGCCGGTGTGGCGCGGACCGATTCAACACGGAATGCCTCCCAGCCATGAGAGAGCGGTTGCTGGCAAACCTTTACATCGCCGTTGACGCCGTATTGTCCAACAAGATGCGGTCGCTCCTTACCGCCTTGGGCATCATCTTCGGTGTAGCGGCCGTCATCGCCATGCTGGCCATAGGAAACGGTGCACAGCAGGAAATACTGGAGCAAATTCGCCTGGTCGGCGTAAATAATATCGTCGTCAAACCTACGATAGAACAGCGGGAGGAAAAGATCGAAGAAGCCGGGTTGAAAGAGAAGCGCAAGTTTTCACCCGGTCTCACCATGCGCGACGTCAGCAGCATAGAGGCTAACATCCCTGTCGTCAGCAAGATCAGTCCTGAAATACTGCTGGAAACATTCATCATAAAAGGTGGGATCCGCCGCTCTGCCAAGCTCGTGGGGGTGGAGCCGGTCTATTTTGAAATTTTTGATTTCAGCCTCGCCGAAGGCAGGATGTTCCTCGAGGACGAGCGCATTACCGGCGCGCCGGTGTGTATCATTGGCAATTCCATAAAGAGCAAGTTCTTTCCTACGGAGGATCCATTGGGTAAGCCCATCAAAGTGGGCCCGCATTGGTTGACCATCGTGGGCGTCATGAGGGAACGTCTTGTTTCTGAGGCGAGCATCACCAAGCTCGGCATTCGCGATTACAATATGGATGTGTACACACCGCTGCAGACCATGCTCATCCGTTACGAGAATCGGGACCTTGTCACGCGCTCCCAACTTGCCAGCACCAATACGAGTGGACAGTATAGCCGTGGACGTGTGACCGTACAGGACGCTGAACCCGAAGCATCGACTGCTCCGAAAAATTATCATCAACTCGACCGACTCGTACTCCAGGTGGCTGAGACGCCGTATCTTCAGACAACGGCGGAAATTCTCTCGCGCCTGCTCGAACGGAGACATTACGGGGTGGTCGACTATGAGATCGAGATCCCGGAACTGCTGCTCAAGCAACAGCAGCGTACAAATGATATTTTTAACTACGTGCTCGGCGCTATCGCCGGCATTTCGCTGCTCGTGGGCGGCATCGGCATTATGAACATTATGCTGGCTTCCGTCCTGGAGCGTATCAAGGAAATCGGGCTCAGGCTTTCTATCGGCGCAAAGAAGTCCGACATCACCCAGCAATTTCTTTTTGAAGCCATGATGATCAGCGTTTCGGGTGGCCTCATAGGTGTGATCCTGGGTGTAGGCCTGGCGTTCCTCATATCCTATGTCGCCGAAATACCGACTGTGATCAGTTTTATGTCTGTTGTTTTGTCCTTTGGCGTGGCGGCCACAGTAGGGCTCATCTTTGGTATTGCCCCCGCGCGAAAAGCCGCCAGCCAGGATCCTATTACCTCACTTCGTTATGAATAAGAAGGCATGTTTTCTTGTTGTCGCCGGATTTTTTTTGTCTGCGTGGCACGACAGCCATGCGCAGGTGCGCCGGCTAACGCTTGACGATGTGGTTGCCATGGCCCGTGCACAATCGCCACGGTCAAAACAGGCGGAAACCCGTAAAGAAAACCTGTATTGGACTTATCGCTATTATCGGTCCAACTACAATCCGCAACTCAGACTTAGCGGAAACTTTCCCAATTATAGCCAGGACTTTACGCCGGTAACACAACCCGATGGCTCTATCGAATTCCGATCGCGGCGACAGACCAACTCGGCGCTGACACTCGGCCTGCAGCAACCCATACTCTGGACGGGAGGTGTGATTTCCGTAAACTCGTCAGTGTTTGTTGTCGATGACATCGAACGGGAAGTGGTCAACTGGAGCGGTGTGCCGATGAACATCCGTCTCGATCAGCCGCTCTTCTCATTCAACCGGCTTCGCTGGGACAGGATGATCGAACCCCTCCGTTACGAAGAATCACGCCGGGAATACGTCGAAGAAATGGAATTCATCGCCAGAGAGGCGGTCTCGCGGTTCTTTTCTGTTATGGCGTCGCAGATCAACCTTCAGATCGCCGAATTCAACCTGGCCAACAACGACACGATCTATAAGATCGAACAGGGACGATACAACATAGGTACCACTTCGCAGGACAAACTTCTTCAGGTAGAACTCCAACTTCTACGCTCACGGCAGGATGTGGCGCAGGCTAAACTCGACCAGGAAACGAATCGGCTGCGGTTGCGTTCGTTCGTAGGAATGAGTAACACCGAAGAGTTCGAGTTGGTACTTCCGGAAGAGATTCCGCAATTCGAAATATCGCTGGAAGAGGCGCTGGAGCGGGCCCGTGCAAACCGGGCAGACTTTATTGCCTTCGAACGAAGGCGGCTGGAAGCCGAGAGTCAGGTGGCCAGCGCAAAAGGCGACCGCTTCGAAGCAACGCTAACCGCCTCGTATGGACTTAACAATTCCGGTTCGGTACTTTCCGACATTTATCACGACCCGCTGCAACAACAGCGCTTTAATATCGGCTTTAACGTGCCGGTACTCGACTGGGGTCGGAACAAGGCCCGCTTGCGAACCGCTATGGCCAACAAGGAATTTACAGATTACGTTATCGCGCAGGATGAGGTGAACTTCGAGCAGGAGATCCTCACGCAGGTCCGTCAATTTGAAATGTTACGTCTGCAGATAGACATCACACGCAAGTCGGATGAAGTCGCCCAGGAACGTTACAATGTCGCCCAAAACCGTTATCTCATCGGCCGGATTGACATCACCAATCTCAACATCGCGTTGACAGAAAAAGACGACGCGAAGCGCAGCTACATCCTGGCGCTCCAGTCGTTCTGGCAAGCGTACTATGATCTCAGACGATTGACGCTGTACGATTTCTCCACCGACAGGCCGCTGTACATCCGCGAGGGAGATGAGTGATCGTTTTAAACGCCGGTGTAGTTGAAAGGGGTGATTTGTTTCAGTCGGGTCTTCAGACCAGGCTTAATGTCAAGCGTATCAATGAAGTTGTGGATCGTCTCCTGGGTGATCTTTTCATGAGTGCGCGTTAACTCCTTCAGCGTTTCGTACGGATTCTCGAAGCCTTCTTTTCTGAGAATCGTCTGGATCGCTTCGGCGATAACCACCCAATTGTCTTCAAGATCCTGGCGGATCTTACCCTCGTTGATTTCCAGTTTGCGGATGCCCCGTTCCAGCGACTTAAATGCGATGATGCTGTGTGCGACCGGGACGCCGATGTTTCGAAGTACCGTCGAGTCCGTCAGGTCCCGCTGAAGGCGTGAAACCGGAAGCTTCGATGACATGAAATCATAGATCGCGTTGGCGAAGCCCAAATTCCCTTCCGCGTTTTCAAAGTCGATGGGGTTCACCTTATGCGGCATTGCGGAAGAGCCCACTTCGCCGGCCGTGATCTTCATCCGGAAGTAGTTCATTGAAATGTACTGCCATATGTCACGGCTGAAGTCAATCAAGATCGTGTTGATGCGTTTCAGGTTGTCGAAGAGCGCGGCAAGATTGTCGTAGTGTTCGATCTGCGTGGTAGGGATGCTGCGGCTTAGGCCCAGGTGTTTACAGAATTCGTCCCCGAATTTATTCCAGTCGGTTTCCGGATAGGCTACGTGATGCGCATTGAAATTTCCGGTGGCGCCGCCGAATTTTGCTGAGAACGGAACGGTTTTCAGCAGGCCCATCTGCTTTTCAAGTCGCGAGACAAAAACCATGATCTCCTTTCCCAATCGGGTAGGAGAGGCCGGCTGCCCGTGGGTGTGCGCCAGCATCGGCACGTTTTGCCACTCCTTCGACATCTGGCTGAGGCGGCTGATCAGGCTGGTAAGCTGGGGCTGATATTCCCGCTGCATAAAGTCGCGCATGAGCAGGGGAATAGCCGTATTGTTGATGTCTTGCGACGTGAGCCCAAAGTGGATGTATTCGCGAAAAGGTTCGAGAAGCGGATCGTCGAAACGCTTTTTCAGAAAATATTCGACAGCCTTCACATCGTGATTCGTTTCCGCCTCGATTTGCTTGACTTCCTCTGCGTCTGCTTCCGAGAAATCCTTGTAAATCCGTCGCAGCTCATTGAGTTTGTGCACCGGAAAATCCATCATCTCGGGTATCGCTGCCGATAGGGCGATGAGATATTCGATTTCGATCTGGATCCGGTAACGAATCAGTCCGTATTCGGAGAAATACTGTGACAAAGACTCGACCGACCGGAAGTATCGGCCGTCAATAGGGGAAATTGCAGTTAAAGGTGTCAGAGGCACAGTCCGTGGGAATTTACGGCGCTAAATTAAGCAAATTACCGTATGGAGGGAAAATCGAAAGATTGTACTTTTGTGCGGCCTTTCGGGCAACGTTATGCTTGTGCCCGGTGTTATTTAGGTACGTTCTGAACATGGCATTTAATTTTTTCAAAAGGTCGCAACCGAAACCGCAGCCTGCAAAAGAGGCAACGCACAGCGCTCCGCTGTATCTGGAGCTTACGGTAAAGTCAATTATCCACGAAACACGGGATACGATCACGATCGTATTCGATAAGCCCACTTCCGGACCGCTTACTTACAAGCCCGGCCAGTTTTTGACGCTGATCGCGCCAATCCAGGGTAAGGAGGTCAGGCGGGCCTATTCGCTGTGTACGACGCCCTCAACGGATGAGTTCGCGGCCGTTACCGTAAAACGTGTCGAAAACGGCCTCATGTCGAACTGGCTTGCCGACAACGTTCGCGAAGGCGACAAGCTCAAGGTGCTGGGTGCGGTGGGGAATTTCACGCTGGACTATGCGCCGGCAAACCGGAGACACATTGTGATGTTTGCGGGCGGTTCGGGTATCACACCGTTGTTCTCTCTTACAAAAAGCGTACTGACCCAGGAGCCGGAAAGTATCGTTTCGCTGATTTACTGCAACCGCGATATCGATAGCGTGATTTTCAAAGAAGAACTTGCCCGGTGGGAAGCACAACATGAGGGCCGTCTTCATGTGATCCACATCCTCGATACCGCGCCGATGAATTGGCAGGGATATTCAGGACTTCTCAATCCCGCTATGCTTAAAAAGCTGTTCGAAAGGATTCCGGATTGGGGCGTTGAAAATACGCTTTACCTGATGTGCGGACCGGAAGGTATGATGAAGAACGTCGAGTCACTACTTGGCGCATACTCCATTCCTGCAGAAAAGATCCGAAAAGAAAGTTTCGTTCAGGGCACGATCGACAAGGCGTCGAAAAAGGAAGCTGAGGAAGAGGAAATCATCGAACGCGAAGTGACCATCCGTTTTGACGGCGAAGAATACAAGGTGATGGTTCCGCCGCATAAGGGTATCCTGGAGGCAGCGCTTGACGCGGGCATCGACTTGCCTTACTCCTGTCAAAGTGGCCTGTGCACCGCATGCCGTGGAAAAGCGATCTCCGGAAAAGTGCGCCTCGACGAAGAGGAAGGACTGTCGGCCTCCGAACGCGCTGAAGGTTACGTGCTCACCTGCGTTGGGCATCCGTTAACCGACGACGTAGTCATCGAAATCGGGTAGGGCACGCTGTTCAACCTGCCCGACTGTCCACCGAGGCTCTGATGTTTATTTACGCTATGGGGGCAGGCGGGCCTTTAGCATCCGCTCCGTGCTTGCTATCCGTTGTGATATTCTCCAACGTCCAGGTTACCCGTCTTTCGAACGGCCGGCGGCGCACGGGGCAGTCTGACTTGCTGCAGATCGGGCACGAATACTCCATGCAGGGGTCGACATGAATGAAAAACTCCAGCGGAACGTCGAAGTGCGCCCGCATGAGTCGGTGGAAGGCTTCTACTTCCTCGTGGGCTTCACGCGTGTTAAGGTACCACGGCACGGTGAGGTGGCCATCCAAATGCAGTACGCGCCCATACTTGATGAAACGCACATTGTGTAAGTCGATCCACGAAGCCCGCCGGTTGGCGTTGGCAATTCTCACCACCTCCTGAAGGAGTGAAAGGTCGCGTTCGTCCATAATGCCCGCCACCGAACTTCGGATAATGCCCACGCCGGTGTACAGAAGCCACAAGCTAAAGAGAATGGCGATGGCGCCGTCGATCCACATGATTTTGGTTACGTACAGCACGATAAGACCGATCAATATGCCCCCCGTGGTAACGGCGTCGGTGCGGAGGTGTTTGCCGCTCGCAACAAGGGCCAGTGAGCTGTTCTTCTTGCCGATCCTAAGGCAGGCGGTACCCGCGATGAGGTTGAGTACGGCACTCAAAGAGATGAGTATGATCCCTGTGGCCAGCATGGTCACTTCAGAATATGTGAGCAGTGACCGGATCGATTGATAAATAATCCAGATCCCGGAAATGAATATCAGGGTTCCTTCAATTCCCGCCGAAATGTATTCAATCTTTCCGTGGCCGTAGGGATGGTCTTCGTCCCTGGGTTTGGCAGCGAGTACGAGGGAGTAAAGTCCCATAAATCCTGCCACAACATTTATGATGGTTTCAAGTGCATCGCCGAGGATGGCGACCGACCCGGTTTGATACCAGGCGTACAGTTTGATGAGTAAGAGGAAGACGGACAAGGCCGCGACCCACTTCTGTACCTGGATATTTTTTTCCGCCGGATTCAAGTCTGACATGCGTTGGTCGGGGTGCCGTTATTATCGGCACTACCATTCGGCCGCAAAAAGGAAGCCATTCCCCTGATGCGGCGATGTTTCAACGGTGCCGCTTACTCGCGTAAGCGCACGCGGAGCACACGGTCGTTGTTCGTGATGAACAACACCTTGTCGTCGGGGGTGAGCGCGCAGTTGGAAGTGGGATGTTCCAGTCTTATTTTTCCGATGACTTTTGCATCCTCGTTGAAGATCCACACGCCGCCCGGGCCGGTGGCGAACAAGTTACCCCTGCTGTCGAACTTGAGACCATCCGGCAGACCAGGCGTGGTCTTTCCTTCTTCAGTTGCATCATAAATGATCCTTCCACCGGAAAGCGTGCCTTCGGGGCTGACATTGTAGGCATACCACACCGCCTTTTGTGGATCTGAATTGGCAATCACCAGCGTTTGCTCATCCGGTGCCAGGGCGATCCCGTTCGGACGCGTAATGGAATCTGTTAACAGTCGCACCTCACCCGCGGGTGTGGCACGGAACACGCCCTGAAAGGGTAACTCTTTGGTTGGGTCATCTACATTCCTGGGAAGTCCGTACGGCGGATCGGTAAACCAGAGATTGCCGGCGCGGTCGAATACGGCGTCGTTGGGACTGTTCAACTTTTTGCCCTCATACAATGACACCAAGGGGATAAACTTCGGAGCGGGTTGGTCGAGCGGGGCATCCATCAAGGCAATGCAACGGTCGCCATGCTGACAAAGAACCAACTTACCATCGGCACGAAGGAGCAGCCCGTTGGAACCTGGCTCTGCACGCCCCGAGGGCTCTTCCCCTGTATAGCCCGCGGGAAATAGGTATTCTTCTACACCCCCGGTTTCGGTCCATTTAAACACCTTGTTGGGCGGTATGTCGGAAAACAATAACATGTTATGGTCAGGCACCCACAACGGACCCTCGGTCCAGGCATGACCTTCCGCGATGACTTCGATCTCCGCGGTTTCGGAAATGACCTCGTTCAGCGAGGGATCAAGTCGCTCAATGATACCAAAAGATGCAGTGGGCTGGTCCGTTGTCGATTCTTGTCCTCGTTTGCAGCCGAAAAACACCACCAGGGCACAGACAGAGGCAATAGATAGTTTCCGGGGTAGCTTCATCCAAATCATGGTTTAGGGGCGATTAAGATAACAAAATACGATGATAGCCGTCGATACGAAAAATTGGACACAACGTCCCATTTTGAAAAATGGGGCCTGACGATCGACGGGGCAAAAATGGCCTGTTTCGCCGGAAATCGCAGTTTTCTGTTACTTCGTCGCCTTATAATGAACCCGATGGCCCACTGGAAGGAATTTTGATGGTGCAAGGAAAGTGAATCAATTGCTCGATAAGAATACTTTTTGCAACGGTATGAAACCATTGCCTGATCATGAATTAGGTCATATGCGAACGTTGGTCCGGATGGCCGCAGTAGATGGCCCGGTAAACGACAAAGCGCGTCGCGTTATCCGAAAGATAGCGACATCACGCGCCGTAGACACCTCGCGTGTAGACGCCTTGCTGAACGTGGCTAATGATGACACCGCACTGTTTGTTCCTGACGGACTTGGCAACCGTATGGGGTTGTTGCACGACCTCATGGTGCTTGCCTACCTCGACGGCTCCGTAAATGCGCGTGAGAAACTGATGCTCGACATGGCTATCCGGGCGTTCAACTTCAGACCACAGCTCGCCGATCACCTGATCGATCTCTTCCGATACGGTCCACCTTCCCCCGCGGAATGGAACGACTTTGTCGATCACGTGAAGCAATCCTTCGTGGAGGGTGCGGCAAAGTTGCGCTAGCACTGTTTCTGAACGCCCTTCCTTCGGATTACCGCCGCCTGGGTTGATGAGCGGGTGCCAATAATTGCTCTTTTTTACACAAACGTGGGCCTTTCGGGTTATTTTTGGGCTGCGATTTGAAACCAAAACCGCAGCGCAATGGAAACAGTAGAGAAAATCACGCGGCCTGAACGCAAATTTCTTCCGGAAGACTTCACCGTAACGACCTGGGACGACGTCAAACCCTACTTTGACGCCCTGTTGGAACGCGAGCTGTCCTCCGCAGAGGAGTTGAAAAAATGGTTTCGCGACAGAAGTGAATTGGAGTCGGTGATCTCAGAAGACCTGGCCTGGCGATACATCCGTATGACGTGCTACACGGAAAACCAGGAATACAGGAACCATTACCAGGATTTTATCGAAAATATTCAGCCGAAGATCGCACCGGTTTCCGATCGCCTGAACCGCAAGGCTGCTGACTCGCCGTTTCTTTCCGATGTGGCTCAACTGCCGGGCTATGATATCATGATACGAAATCTCAGGAAAGACATTGAAATCTTCCGGGAGGAAAACGTACCGCTATTTACCGCCATCAATACCGAAACTCAAAAATACGGACAGATCTCAGGCGCCATGACCGTGGAGATCGACGGCAAAGAGTTGACGCTCCAACAAGCGGCGGTGCTCCTGATGTCGACGGACCGGGCTGTACGGGAAAATGTTTTTCGCAAGATCTCATCGCGGCGTCTGGCCGATAAGGACGCGCTGAACGAATCCTTTACGCGACTCGTGGAATTGCGGCACAAGGTTGCGGACAACGCCGGATTCGCAAATTTCCGCGACTACATGTTCAAGGCGCTGGGTCGTTTCGATTATACCGTACAAGACTGCTTCGAATTTCATCGGGCGATCGAATCGGAAACGCTTCCCATCCTGAACGATTTCGCGCAGGCCCGAAAAGATACGCTGAAAGTTGATTCGCTTCGCCCGTGGGACAAGGCTGTCGACCCCGAACTTCGACCACCCCTGAAACCATTCGGCAGCAGCGAAGAGCTTACCGAGAAAACCATCGAAGTGTTCCGACGCCTCGATCCCTACCTCGGCGATTGTCTCGCAATCATGCGTCAAATGGGGCATCTCGATCTCGAATCAAGAAAGGGAAAAGCACCGGGGGGATACAACTACCCGCTGGCTGAGATCGGCGTACCTTTCATCTTTATGAATGCGACGTCGACACTTCGCGACATGGTCACCATCATGCACGAAGGCGGTCATGCGATACACAACTTCCTCACGCGCGATCTTGAGCTCAACGACTTCAAGTCGACACCGTCGGAGGTGGCCGAGCTTGCGTCGATGTCGATGGAGTTGTTGTCGATGGATCACTGGGATGTATTCTTCGACGAGCCCGCCGAGTTGAAGCGGGCGCGACGGGAACACCTGGAAGATATTATCGAGACGCTGCCCTGGGTAGCAACGATCGATCAGTTTCAGCACTGGATATACGAGAACCCCACACACACGCTTGACGAGCGACGGGTGGCATGGAACGAGATCTATGGAAGATTTTCAGATCGCGTGACCGACTGGAGCGGACTGGAAACAGAACGCGATTATTTCTGGCAAAAGCAACTTCACCTCTACGAGGTTCCTTTCTATTATATCGAATACGGCATGGCGCAACTGGGCGCCATTGCAGTGTGGCGCAACTTCCGGCGCAACCGGGAGGAGGGCCTGGCGGGTTACCGGAGAGCGCTCGCGCTCGGATACATGAAGAGTATTCCTGAAGTGTATGCGGCAGCAGGCATTCGCTTTGATTTTAGTCCGGCCTACATTCGCGAGCTTATGGACTTTGTTCGGGAGGAATTGGCGAAGGTGTAGGGCGATTTTTTCAGACCAGTGATCTGGATCTAGGCGTCTCCGCGACCGGGTGTTTCTCCGCGGGCTTTATCAAGAAGATCGCTGAGGAGTTCAGCTTCAGCATCGGAGAGCGACAGGACGTTGTAGATCTTGTCTTGCTCCTTACTGATTTCATCCAGAACACTCAGCCCACGCTCGGTGATGAAGACATCGGTGGCGCGTTTATCGGACGGGCATGATCTCTTTACGATCAGTTCTTTCTTGACAAGTCTGTCGAGCAGTCGTGACACATCGGAGTTTCTGTCGAGCATACGCGATTTGATTGTCGTGGCAGAGGCGCCATTGGGATGCTGTCCCCGTAAGATCCTGAGGATATTGAACTGTTGTGTGGTGATGCCGAAAAGCGAAAGGAACTTCTGTTGTGCCCCCAGAAGCCAGTTGGCCGTATAGATGAGGTTCACCACTGCCTTGTGCTGGACACTGTGGAAGGCCTTCTGTTTGATTTCGTCTTCGATCTTCATGAAGAGAAAGAAAGCCCCCGGGATACACCAGGGGCTTGTTAGTGATTCTTACTCAGGCTTTGTTCATTTCAATCTTGCAGACGATGTCGACATCATCGGAGACGACAAGTTCACCACCTGCCAGCCGGCTGTCCCACTTCAGGTTGTAGTCTTTGCGGTTGATGGTTCCATTCACCCTGAATCCGGCCTTTACGCCACGGCCGGTATCTATTGTGCCGCGGTGGGTAACGTCAAAGACCACCGGTTTGGTTACATCACGCATGGTGAAGTCGCCCTTCAGTTTATAGGCATTACCTTCCTTTACAAGCTTCCCTTTGAATTTAATTTCCGGAAATTTTTCGGCATTGAAGAAGTCGTCCGACTTCAGGTGGTTATCACGACGTTCGTTCTTTGTATTAATAGAGGTAACCTTTGCAGTGAACTCCACATCGGCGTTATGAAAGTCGTCGCTGGTGCTGGTGACTTTGGCATCGAAGTCTGTAAACTCGCCTTCCACCTCCGCTACCGCCATGTGAATGACGTTAAAGCCAATGCTGGAGTGCGCCTTGTCAATAGTCCAGGAGGTTTGTGCGAACGCCGTGCCCGAAGCGAGCAGGGCGATCAATAAGATGTTCATTTTTTTCATATGAGGTTGTTTGGTGATTTATGGCACTAATGTAAAAACTATACGTGTTTAAACAAGTAGTTTTTTTATGCCTCAGAAATTAAGATAAAAATCGGCTACAAGCGAGCGGTATTCGCCGGAGGGGTGGCCGTTGGGGTCGACAAGGCAAAGGGATGACCGGTGAGGAGGTGCGGGTGTTCTCTTGAACTCCATCAATCGCCTTATAGGCGGTTTGGCAGGCGTCGAGTGCAAATCGCAAACGCGGGAAGCATATAGACCGTGTCGGGCCGCGGTGGTTTCGAACGCTTGGGCTGCGTCGGAGGGAAGGATAAGGCTCAGCCTTCCCTGCGAGGTGAGGAGGCGGTTGGCGATAGTTACGATTTCCTCGTGGCGGAGGGAGCGGTCATGGCGGGCTCTTTGGCGTGCCGGGTCGGGCGGTTTTAACGCATTGGCATAATAGGGGGGATTGGTCACGACCAGGTCGTACGCCACTTGTACATTCAGATCCTGCACGGGCATGTGCAACGCACGCAGCCGCTGTTTCCAGGGTGAAGCGTTAAAGTTTTCGGCGGCCTGGTGAATGTCGTCGGAGATTTCCACCGCATCGATGCTTACGGAGGCGGGCGTGCGTTGTGCGAGCATGAGTGCGATAACGCCCGAGCCGGTGCCGACGTCGAGAATGCTGCCGACCTGTTCTACCGAGGTCCACGCCCCCAGCAGGACGCCGTCCATTCCCACCTTCATTGCTACCCGATCATGCCTGACGGTGAAGCGTTTGAATTGCATCCTCTTTCTCTACTTCAGCAGTGTTTGCTGTTTGAGTTTCTCCTTAATATACGATTTGAACTCCGGTGGGCCGATGATGGTAATTTCGTCGGCGAGCCCCATGACGAAGCGACCGACGCCTTTGAAGTTGAGCGTGGGCCCATTGAAGATGTACGTACGCGTTTCCGTCGACTCGTCTTTTTCGAGATAGGGCATCGTGAGCGGGTATTCTTCGCGCATCAATACGTAGGCGCGCAGGCTGAGTTTGAGCGTAACCCAGATTTCGCGGCGCCCACTCATGCCGAACACGTCGGTGTTGGTACGTTCGTGGAGCTTTTCAAACTTGTAGGGCTTGTCGAGCACCACCACATCCCCAATGCGTTCAAGTTTGAAATACTTGCATTGTTTGTCTTTGGTGTCGAGCGCCTGAACAGACTGAAAGCCTTCGCCGAAGCGGAAAGGCTCTACCAGCCGGTCCGTTATCTCCTGGCTGTTGGCCGAATGGTAGTGCTTCAGCACCACCTGGCGTTTGTTTTCGATGGCCTCGTTGATCCTTCGAAAAAGTTTGGCTACACGGAGTTTCAGAAACTGTTCGGGAAGGTCGCGCGCCTCAGAGTGAAAGGCGAGCTTACGGAGGAGGTCCTCCTGTAGGGGATGGCCGACGGCGCCGCTTTGAATAAGCTGGCGCAAGATGCTTACCTCTTCAAGCGTAAATTGGTCATCCGGGTTTTCGCCTTCGTCGCGGTGTACAAAATAGCGGCCGTTGAAGTCCTGGTCGATAATAAACCCGATCTCTTCAAGTAGCTTGAAGTACCGGTAGATTGTGCGTTCGGTGGTTTCCAGATGGCTGGCCAGCTGGCCGACCGTCCGTCCACCGCCTTTGAGTAGCGCGATTAGCTGAAAAACCCGAAGAATTTTGGCCTGCGGAAGCATGGTATATCTATAAAGGAGTGGTGCTGTGAGAAGAGCTTCTCCTACCGTTCCTTTTCAAGGTACATATTTTCAGGGTGGCACAAAAAAACCAGACCCCTTGAACGGGGCCTGGCTTTGCTACAGGTAAGACTTATATTATTGGGATATTAGGAAAGTTCTTCCATGAGCTCGTCGATGCGAGACTGAGCTTCTTCCTTACCCAGTGAGAGCGACAGCTTGTACAGCTCGAGCGCTTCACGTTGTGTTTCTTTCTTCTTGCGCGGAGCAAACTTGGTACGTGCTGCTGCCGTTTCCAGCGCCTGGGCCTGAGCGAAGTAGAGATCGGCCTGGCTCATCCGCGAAGCGGTGTTGATTTCTTCGACGCGGGTTTCAAGCGCTGCGATGTCCTGTTCCTTTATTTGGATCAGGTCGTTCTTCACTATGAGAACAGAGTCGCGTTCGTTGACAGTCCGGGCAAGAGTCGCGTTTTCTGTACGCATCTTCTCCACTTCTTCCTCGAGAGCGGCAAGTTGCTGTGTCCTCGACTCGAGGTCTGCACGAAGACGCTTGATGCTGGCGGCGTAGTTGGATGCTGCACCCTTGGAATTTTTCAGCGATTCTTCCAGCTCAGCAATACGGCCTTCCGTCTGACGGATGTGTTCGTTGATGTTCTTCAGCCGCTCTGAATAGTTTGCGTAGTTCGTGCCTTCGACTACATCGGTCCGCAGTAGGTTACGGCTGGCATCGATCGAGTCAATCAACGCACCAACTTCCTGTAACGACTGCGCCATTTGCTGGCTCGTCTGAAGCTCAGTGCGCAGGGAGTCTACCTGCGAACGGAGACGTTCTTTCTCGCCACTATCGCATCCCCAGGCCAAAACGGCCAGAGAAAGCCCAAATAAGAATTTCTTTACCATGATCGGTTTCGGTTAAACGTTTCGCACCCTACGTCAAAACGGATGCGCCGGTGGGCTTAAACAGCCGTATCGGTCGACAAGTGGCATAATTGGTCGCCGAATCGACATATTTAGCAGTTAAATAGTTAATTGGATAAAAATCCGGCTGAAAGCGTATTGTCCCTTTATTCCACAGATTGGGTAATCACGTCGATTTTTTCGTCAAAATGACGAAACCAGCCGTGTAAGGGCGTATACGAGGACGAACAGATCAACCCATACGAAAACTCCGAAGAAACGGAACAGCGTTTCCTTGGAACGAAAGAGCAGGCAGTGCCTGACGAACAATACGACCATGCTGGGGTCTTGATCTTTTTTTTCCATTGCGCAAAACATTATGACCTAACGAATCGGGTGCCCCAAGATGGGGCGTTCTACAGGTAGGCAGGTTCAATGGCTAAATGTAGTAATTTTTCTTTCTCCCGGAAGATGGCAAACCCCGTATCGGGACGAGTTCCCCTATTTTCTGGTTATTTTGTTCTTATTTTAGGTTATTGGCCCCCTCGGCGAAACCTATGGGACACTATTACTATATATACCTATATATATATAAGGAGTCTAAGGGGGCGCAGTCACAGCAGCAAGTAGCCACATGGATATAACATTGTTTTTGCGTTTTGTGTCGAAAGGTCGGCTGGTGTCCTTCCTGGCCGCCGCCGTGATGGTAGCGGGCACGGCAGCAGCGCAACCTGCCAACGTCGTGCTCACACCTGAAGGCGAATCCGAGTACGACCCCAGCATCGTTATCAACCGGAAGAATCCGCAAAACATAATTGTCGCCGCTTCCCGGCATGTATACCGCTCGTCAGACGGCGGGGCTACCTGGGAAACCTGCACGTTGAGTCCGGACGTTTCAAACCACGGCGACAACGTGGTGGTGTCAGACAGGAAAGGCGACCTATACCTTTTCCATTTGTCAGGCGAGTCGGACACGCGCAGCGACCGCATAGCGTGCCAGGTGTCAAAAGACTACGGTGTCACCTGGAACCTCGCCGGCGTCATGAAAGTCGATGGCGACGTGCGTTACCCTTCCGTGGCTATGGAACCCCGGTCCGGAGAATTCCTCCTGCTGTGGACGCAGTATGATGCTTTCGGCAGCGACGACGCCACCAAACGCAGCGCGATCATGAGCGCGGAATCCAAAGACGGCAAGAAATGGTCGACGCCATTGGCGTTAAGCCCGCCGGGTGATTGTCGCGATGGCCATGGAACCCCCAGGGGCGGCTCGGCGGTAATCTCTCGCGATGGCTACAGAATAAGCACCTGGTCGCACCAGGAAAGAATTTATGCCGACCGTTCATTCGACAAAGGGCGCACCTGGTTGTCAAACGATATCGAAGTCGAAAAGCACCCGGGAGGAACACACCCCGTCGTTCCGGGCCTTTCCCACGGCGGCGGTCTTCCCATACTGTTGATGAACCAAACTTCTAGCCGTTATGCAGGTACGCTAAACCTTTTTTGGGCCGACCAGCGCAACGGGACTAACGATACGGATATTTGGTACGCCCGGTCCGTGAATTATGGCGACAACTGGACGCCCGCTACGCGGGTCAACGACGATGCAAAAGGTAAACACCAGCATACCCCCGCCGCCGCCATCGATCAGTCGAACGGCAACATGTACGTCTTATACTACGACCGACGCAACTTCGACGACAATCAGACTGAAGTGTTCCTGGCCGTCTCGCGCGATCAGGGCGCCAAATTCACCAACGTCAGAATATCAGATCGACCTTTTCAGCCGGCTTCCCCGCTGCCGTCAGGCCATCAGATCGGTGTTGATGCGCACAACGGCCTCATCGTTTCCGCATGGACACGCTATGACGACGGCGCCGCGCGCATCGTCTTCGCTGCCACACGCGATAGCGAATTGTCTGAACCGAAAAATGTCTCTGCTTCCCCGGAATGAAAAAGGAGCGCCGCATGCTGCGTCTCTGCCGATTTTCGTCTATGGCAGCGCGGCAATGATCTCTGCCAGGAAACGGTTATCATCCAGGTAGTCGCCGCGGGATTCACTGAGCTTGACGACAACAAGTTCTTTTGAGGGGATGATAAACACGTTTTGTCCCGCGAAGCCATCGGCGGAGTATGTATCGGTAGGAACGTCCGGCATCGGGCGCGCATCGGGATTGTCTGCGGGACCCGCGTTAAGCCAGAATTGTGCACCATACACTCCGTTGGATGCCGGGGCCGGCGTGGTTGAATAGCGGACCCATCCCTCAGGCAAGATGCGTTGGCCGTCGACGACCCCATCGTTCAGGTACAGCAAACCGAATCGCGCCCAGTCGCGCGCTGTCGCGTAGGAAAACGAAGAACCCACAAACGTTCCGCCGGCATCGACTTCCTGGACCATGCTGTGCATTCCAGTCGGGCTGAACAACTCCCTTACGGGGAATTGGTAGTAGTCGTCGTCGCCAACCGTCTGTCGTATGATCCAGGCGATAATATTGGTAGTCCCACTCGAGTATTGGAATACAGTTCCGGGTGGATGCCGAAGGGGATGATGTGCAGCGAAAAGCCCGGCGTCTTTCTTTTTGAACAGCATGGAAGTGGCATCGCTGGGTCCGCCATAGTCTTCTACCCAATCGAGACCGCTTGACGCCTGCATAAGATGGTTGAGCGTGATCACGCTTCGATCGTCCTCCTGCCAGAATGGCACGGGCGCGGGCGCTTCAACGTTTAGCTTTCCCTGCCGGACCAGGATACCCACGAGCGCGTTCATTACGCTCTTGGTCATCGACCAACCCAAATGTCTGGAGTGGCGGTCAAAACCGTCGGCGTAGCGTTCGGCGATGATTGCGCCGCGATACACGACGAGGATCGCGCGCGTATTGCGCAGGTTCTCAGCGCCGGTGAACGTGAAGGCGTCGTTGACAGCCGCCTCCAGGCGTTTCATGTCCACACCTTCGGGTAGTGTCGCAGGCTGCTTGTCGCCCAATGGCCACGGCACACTGTCTGAAGGTACACCACGTGCAACGACGCGTAGCTTCTGACTTCTCAATTCCGATTCGGCGATGCCGTTCACGATTGTACAGCCCAGCCCTTTGCGATAGATTGCTTTCTTGCGGGCCAGGCCCAGGATACTTCCTGTTGCCGATGAGTCGTCGGCGTTAAGTTCATAGTTTCCTAGTGATATCAAAAAGCGTTTCAGCTCGTAGTCGCGCACACTCTGCGCATCGCGGTCTCCAAGAAATACACATGAACACATGATCTTTGCGCCGTAAGCGGTGAGAATGGGTGCGGCGCGCCACGCGTAAGTAACGGCGTACAAGATGATAGCGCACAAGGCAAGCACGAGGATTCTGCGAACGATCTTCATGAGACTACTTTTTACAGGGGGTTAGGAAGTGGTTATGGGAAGAACGGAAAAAATTGTTAAACTCAGGAAATGGCGAATACTTTGTCGCATGGCCCGGCAAAATACAAAAAGGAGGAATGTGAAGGCGTTGAAGGCGTATCTTGATGAATTGGCCGACCGGTTCAATGTGCCCGGGTTCATTGATGACGATCCGGTGTCTATACCGCACGAGTTCTCACAAAGGCAGGATATAGAAATAGCCGGATTGTTTGCCGCCGTTCTGGCATGGGGGCAGCGTGGAACGATCATAAAAAAATGCCGGGAGTTGATGGACCGTATGGACCGCACACCCTATGCGTTTATCAGGAATCACAGTGATTCCGATTTGCGTCGGCTTGTCGGTTTCCGCCACCGCACGTTCAACGACACTGATCTTTTATACTTCGTTGCGTTCCTGCGCTGGTATTACAATCGCCATGATACGCTGGAAACCGCCTTCGCCGGAGAATCGATAGAAGCCGGACTTGTGCAATTTCAGGAAATGTTCTTTTCCCTGGAGGGATATCCGCCCCGAACGCGTAAGCACATATCGACACCGGCGAAAAAGTCGACCTGCAAACGGCTCAATATGTATTTGCGGTGGATGGTGCGCCGTGACGACCGCGGCGTCGACTTCGGGTTGTGGAATAACATCTCGCCAGCAAACCTGATCTGTCCGTGCGATGTGCATGTCGATCGGGTGGCGCGAAAGCTCGGGTTGATCACAAGAAAGCAGACGGATTGGCAGACTGCACTCGAACTTACAGACCGTTTGAAACAATTCGACTCAAAAGACCCGGTTCGATACGACTTTGCGTTGTTCGGTCTCGGCGTTGTTGAAAGAAAACGTCCAACAATTTAAACTCTTTCTAAATTACTACGTGATGAATTTGTGTGCGGTTGATGGTGGGTACAATCGGCCTCGAAGGTGACGTAAGAAATAAGCGCAAATAGCCTGATAAAAATGTTTCACCTACAGGCAAATAAATTTGAAAAAATGACTTCCGATAGTAGATTTGTGGCCACTATGTCGCAAAAACGGACACTCAGCCACACATGACAGACCTGCTTTCGCTCCCGGCCAGAACCCTTCCCCTCCTTATATTTTTTTTAGTAGCATCTTTCGTATCAAATGGTCAGGAAATACCCAGTGAGCCCGCCGCCATCAGTGCGGGTGAAGCGTTGTTCAACAACAACTGCCGGGCCTGTCACCGTGTACAAGAAAAACTAATCGGTCCCCCGCTTGCCGGTGTTACTGAGCGAGCGCCTTCGATTGATTGGATCATTTCATTTGTAAAGAATTCGGCTGCACTGATTGCAAGCGGCGATGAATACGCCGTTGCGTTATTCAACGAATACAACAAAACTCAGATGACGGCATTCTCGACTTTCTCAGACGAGGATGTTCTCAACATACTGGCTTATGTCGAAGCAGAGGCAGCAAAGGAACCGGAAGTAGCCGCAGCTCCTGCAGACGGCGGGCCGACTGGCGGAGGTGAGGGCGGCGTTCCTGCCACTTACCTCAACCTCATTCTCCTGGGGATGGTCGTCATCCTGGTGCTACTCCTTATTATATTGATTTTCCTGGTATCCGCTGTAAAGCGCTTCCTGGATCAGAAGGATCTTACGCCGGAACAGCGTGAAGTGGTGCGTGCACCCTTCACGATGGGTTCAATAATGAGAAGCCGCGGCTTTATCTTTATCGTGGTCTTCGTCGTGGCGGCTCTGGGCTTTAAAGCAGTGATCAACGGCTTGTATTCCATAGGCATTCAGCAAGGATACGCGCCGGCACAGCCAATTGCTTTCTCACACAAGATACACGCAGGGCAGTTTCAGATCGATTGTAACTACTGCCATACGGGCGTGATGACGAGCAAGAACGCCAATATCCCCTCTGCCAATATCTGCATGAACTGCCACAACCAGATCAAGCAGGGCACGCTTACCGGCGAAGCGGAAATCGCCAAGATTATTCAGGCTTACGAAACCAACACCCCGATAGAGTGGGTGCGGGTTCACAACCTTCCTGATCTGGCGTACTTTAACCATGCCCAACACGTGAATGTTGGTGGCGTGGAGTGTCAGACTTGTCACGGTCCGATCGAAACCATGGATGTCGTCCGCCAGCACTCCCTCCTCACTATGGGCTGGTGTATTGACTGCCATCGCACCACTGAACTCAACACCCGGGGTAATGCCTACTACGACCGCTTGGTAGAACTGCATGGTCAGGCGTCGGAGGGCGCCATGAAAGTGATGGACAATGGTGGGTTGGACTGCAGCAAATGCCATTATTAATGAGTTTGATCGCCTGGCACGGGGCGGATATTTAGTCATCATATGAAAGAGACAAAAAAGGTTTACTGGAAGGGTCTTGAACAACTGCGGAACGATGCGTCCTTCGTGAAGCATGCGCAGAACGAATTCGCGCCCGCGCCGGAGGAGGATCCGGGCCATTCCAGGCGGGATTTTCTCCGGATGATGGGCTTCGGTCTGAGCGCTGCTGCGCTCGCCGCGTGTGAAGCACCAGTCCGGCATGCGATTCCCTACGCTATAAAACCCGAGGATGTCGATCCCGGGATTGCTAACTATTACGCATCCACGTATATCAACGGCGGCGATTATTGCAGCGTCGTCGTGAAAACCCGTGAAGGCCGACCGATAAAAATCGAGGGCAATGCGCTTTCCGGCGTTACGGGTGGCGGAACCAGCGCCCAGGTGGAGGCTTCCGTGCTGTCGTTGTATGACAACGCACGGCTGAGGGGACCCAAAAAAGCAAACGCGCGTATCACGTGGGAAGACCTCGACCGCGAGGTCACTGAGAAGCTGCGTGAGATTGCCGCTTCGGGAGGACAAATTCGAATCGTAAGCCATTCGGTACTCAGTCCGAGCACACGGCGTGTGATAGAACAATTCAGCGCCGCATATCCCACAACGCAGCATGTTGTCTATGATCAGCATTCTTTTTATGGAATGCTTAAAGCCAACGAAGAATCGATTGGCGCCGCAATAATTCCTTCGTACGATTTCAGCAAGGCGAACGTGATGGTCAGCATCGCTGCCGACTTCCTGTCGACCTGGCTGTCGCCGATTGAGTTCTCCCGTCAATATGCGCAAACCCGCGCGGTAGGGGAGGACAAGAAGACCATGTCGCGGCACTATCAATTCGAGAGCATTCTTTCGCTTACCGGCGCGAACGCCGATTACCGCACCATGATCAAGCCTTCGCAGGAAGGCGCGGTTGCCGTTCAGCTCTATAACCTGATCGCAGCGAAAGCCGGACAACCTACCTTGCAGGGCGGGGTGGACGTACCGAACCTGCAAAAGGCAGCCGATGATCTCTGGGCAGCACGAGGCAACGCGTTGGTCGTGGCCGGTTCTAACGATAAGGCTATCCAGATCATAGTAAACGGCATCAACAGTATGCTGGGCAGCTATGGCTCAACCATCCTGCCGCACCTGCCGGTCAACTACCGTCAGGGCGACGATGTCTCTATGGTAAGGTTCGTCGACGAACTTCACTCAGGGCGCATCGCTGGCGTGATCTTCTACAACTGTAACCCGGTGTATGATCACCCGATGGGTGAACAACTTCAGGCCGGCCTCAAGGGCGTGGCGTTGTCGGTTTCGACATCCTACAAAGAGGATGAAACAGCCACGGGCGCAACATACAAAGCACCTGATCACCACTACCTCGAGGCGTGGAACGACGCAGAGCCGAAGAGAAACCATTTCAGCGTAGGGCAACCTGCCATCACGCCGATCTTCCGCTCTCGTGCCGCACAGGAAAGTTTCCTCACGTGGGCGGGCGTGGAAGCCCCCAACTATTTCGAATACATCAAGGCAAACTGGCGGGAGTGGTTCTATAACGGACAGGCTGGCGGATTCCAGAACTTCTGGGATAAATGCCTGTACGACGGCGTTTATGAATTGCCTGTCGAAGCCTCTTCCGTAACTTTCTCCGGCGACGTTTCGGCCGCCGCGCGTGCGATAGGTCAAAACTATACCGAAACTCCGATGGAGCTCGTGATCTACGAAAACGGCACCGTCGGAAACGGCTCGCAAGCGAACAACCCGCTGTTGCAGGAATTGCCTGACCCCATCACTAAAGTGGTGTGGGATCACTATGTAACGATATCTCCGAAAGACTCCAACGGTCTGAAGACACCGGAAAGCAAGACCATATACGCGTCGATCAACGCCAACGGCAAGACTTTGAAGTTGCCGGTGTTGGTACAGCCCGGCCAGGCTCCCGGTACGATCGGTATTCCTCTTGGCTATGGTCGGACCAGAGCAGGTAAGGTAGCCGATGGCCGCGGTCTCAACGTCTATCCGTTGCTTTCCCTGGTAAACGGGTCACTTAATTATAATGTGGTCAACGTGAAGCTGGAACTTACCGATGAACGGTACCAGCTCGCACAAACGCAGACACACGATACTTACATGGCCCGCACTTCGGTGATACGGGAGTATCCGCTGGAGACCTTTAGAAATGATCCTGATTTTGTAAAGCACGAGGCCAAGCCTCATGTGGCCACGTGGAAGTCGGCCGACAAGAAAGTAGCTCCGGGTGAGCTTTCCATGTGGAAAGGCCACGAGTACCGCGACCACCACTGGGCGATGGCCATCGACCTGAATACCTGTATTGGATGTGGCGCTTGCGTGGTGGCGTGTAACGTAGAGAACAACGTGTCTCTCGTGGGCCGCGAGGAAGTGATCAACCGCCGTGAAATGCACTGGCTGCGTATCGACCGCTACTACAGCAGCGATGCGCCTGTGGACGACTGGCGGGAACTTGAGGATGCTGCTGAGAATCCGGAGGTGGTATTCCAGCCCATGCTTTGCCAGCATTGCAATAATGCACCGTGCGAGACTGTCTGCCCGGTGGCGGCCACCACACACAGCACCGAGGGGCTCAACCAGATGACATACAACCGTTGCATCGGTACCCGCTATTGTGCAAACAACTGTCCTTATAAAGTACGCCGCTTCAACTGGTTCAAATACCACGACAACCGTCAGTTCGAGGATGTCAACCCTGCCATGAACACCATGCTGGGTAAGATGGTATTGAATCCCGACGTCACCGTTCGGTCGCGTGGTGTCATGGAGAAGTGTACCTTCTGCGTGCAGCGCATCCAGTTGGGTAAACTCAACGCAAAGAAAGAGAGAAGACCGGTTGAGGATGGTGAGATCAAGACGGCATGCCAGGCGGCCTGCACGACGGGAGCAATTGTCTTTGGCGATATCAACAATCCTGAAACTCAGATTTCGAAGCTGCTGAAGATCCGTCCGGCGGATCCCGAGCGGCCGTATCGCGTTGACAAGATCGCTGACAATCCCCGGGCGTATAACGTACTTGAGGAAATTGGTGTGAAGCCGAACATCTGGTATCTCACCAAGATCAGGAACAAAGACGTCAACCCGGCCTGACGTAAGCGGTAGGAATGGAATTTCAGAAAAAGAGAATTAAAGAATAGCGCAAGATATGCATCAGCCTTCTTCAGTACGCGATCCGCTGGTAACGGGGGGTAAGTCCATAGCAGACGTTTCGCACGATATCAGCAGACATGTGGAGAACAAGCCCGCTAAGCTGTGGTATGCGGCGATGGCAGTATCCCTGGCCTTGCTGGCGTTCGGCGTATACTGCATGATCATGCTGCTGTGGCATGGGATCGGCCTATGGGGTCTTAACAAAACCGTAGGTTGGGCATGGGATATCACCAACTTCGTCTGGTGGGTCGGTATCGGTCACGCCGGAACGCTGATCTCGGCGATCCTTTTGCTGTTCCGCCAGAAGTGGAGAATGTCGATCAACCGCGCTGCGGAAGCCATGACGATCTTCGCGGTGATTTGTGCCGCGTCGTTTCCGCTGGTTCACATGGGCCGCCTCTGGTTAGGCTTCTACTGGGCGCTTCCGCTTCCGAACGCGTTCGGCTCACTCTGGGTGAACTTCAACTCACCACTCTTGTGGGACGTATTTGCGATCTCGACCTACTTCACGGTTTCGCTGGTGTTCTGGTACATGGGACTTATTCCCGACTTCGCTACGATACGCGACCGCGCTATCCGTCAGGGTG
Organism: Cyclobacteriaceae bacterium; assembly: GCA_035304385.1. Classification (GTDB taxonomy): domain Bacteria; phylum Bacteroidota; class Bacteroidia; order Cytophagales; family Cyclobacteriaceae; genus ZC4RG29. The sequence continues at coordinate 18,125 of DATGQD010000058.1, read as the reverse complement.
CCACCACACGCGCTGCGATTTATAATGCATTAAGTTTTGGATGGGAGGGCGGCGCCCGCACATGGATGCGCTATGAATCTGTCGCGCTCATCCTGGCAGGCCTTTCAACCCCGCTGGTACTTTCCGTTCACACGATCGTATCGTTCGACTTTGCTACCTCGGTGGTCCCGGGTTGGCACACAACGATCTTTCCGCCGTACTTTGTTTCCGGCGCCATCTTCAGTGGCTTCGCCATGGTGCTTACGCTGCTGTTGATCACGCGGAAGGTATTTAAGCTTGAAGACTACATTACCATATGGCACATCGAACTGATGAACATCATTATTATCATCACCGGTTCGATCGTGGGCATCGCCTATATCACGGAGTTGTTCATCGCATGGTATTCCGGTGTCGAATACGAAGGATATGCTTTCTACAACCGGATCCAGGGGCCTTATGCATGGGCTTACTGGTCAATGATGACCTGCAACGTAATATCTCCGCAACTCTTCTGGATTAAGAAGATCCGGACGAGCATCGCGGCGACGTTTATCCTTTCCATCATCGTGAACATCGGAATGTGGTTTGAGCGGTTCGTGATCATCGTGATCTCGCTGCACCGCGATTACCTGCCGTCGAGCTGGACTATGTTCCACCCTACGTTGTACGATGTTGGTGAATTTATTCTCACCGTCGGATTCTTCTTCACGGCCTTCCTGTTGTTCGCCAAATTCTTCCCGGTGATCAACATGTTCGAAGTGAAGAGCATTCTCAAAGCGCATTCCGAACGGGTGACGCACGCGGAAACCGCTGATAAGGGGGTTCCTGTAACGACTGACAAATGACCATGAACGCAGACAAACACTTTATTCTTGGAATCTTCAACGACGAAGACGTACTGATGGACGCGGTGAAGAAAGTCCGTGGAAGTGGCATCCGCATTCACGAGGTCTTCACGCCCTTTCCGGTGCACGGCCTCGATGAGGCGCTGGGTTATAAGAGGACGCGTCTGCCGATTGCAGCGTTCTTCTTCGGACTTGCCGGAACGGCATTGGCCCTGGTCATGCAGATATGGATGCTGGGGTACGACTGGCCCATGATCATCGGTGGGAAGAACTTTGCGTCACTTCCGCCTTTTATCCCCGTCACCTTCGAGTTGACGGTGCTGTTGTCGGCCCTCGGGATGGTCGCGACCTTCCTCATCGTCAGCGACATGAAACCCTACAAGAAACCGCGGCAATTCGATGTGCGCAGCACAGACGACAAGCATGTAATGGCCATTGATCTGGCAGTGAACAAGGGGAAGAGTAAGGACGATCTGGCACGGCTGCTTCGTGACGCCGGAGCCGAAGAGGTTAACGAAAAGAATTTTGACTAACAGGATTATGCGCGTGATCAGAAGTTTGACGGTCGGAGCATCATTGGCCATCGCGTTGGCTGGCTGTAAGGCCGGCGGCGAAAATCCGGGTCTGGAGTATTCGCCGAACATGTATCACTCTGTGCCTTATGACCCCCTTACCCAGATAACCGATGAAGATGCCGGACGGTGGCTCACCTCCATTGAGTATTCAGATGGCCACGCCGAATTCTACAATTCGAACAAACTAAACCCCCATGCCATGAACATGAGGGTGCCACCCGCCAATACCGTGAAACGAAATCCGCAAGGCTGGACGCCCTACCGGATCCATAAGGACAGTGTGGAACTTGCCGACCGGATTGAGAACCCGCTGGACTCTACAGCCGCGATCATCGCGCAGGGAAAGGCACTTTACGCAGTATACTGCACGCACTGCCACGGTCCCCAGGGCAAAGGCGATGGCCCTGTGGCTGAAAAGTACGCCGGCGTTGCAAACCTGACAAGCGCAGCGCTTATCGGAATCTCCGAGGGCCACATCTTCCACGTGATCACGCACGGCAAAGGACTGATGTGGGCGCATGGTTCGCAGATCAGCCCGGAGGACCGGTGGAAGATTGCAAAGTTTGTCAAGACATTGAAATAAGCGCGGCTCGAGAGCCGGTAAAGAAATAGATAGAAAAATGGCGCATATAACCGTAGCAGAAGAACGATACCAGTTTACACCTGAACTCAAGAAGAAGGTGTATTATCTCCTGGGAGCGGGAATCGTCTTATTTATCGTGGGACTGGTACTTGCTATGTCAGGAGGAGGTCATGACGATGCGGGTGGCCATGCGGCAGTGTCGGCTTCTCAGGAAATGGTCGCCTCGCTGCAGGACCACGCCTCGGCGCCGCATGCCGAAGCGGGAGAGCACCACGGTAGCAGCCTCTGGCTGAAGCGGATGTGGGCCAGTTTGTGGACCAACAATATGTATTTTGTGGGTATCGCCATTATCGGATTGTTCTTTGTCGCAATACAGTATGCAGCCCAGGCCGGGTGGTCGGCCGGCATCCTTCGGATCCCGCTCGCCATGGCACAATGGCTTCCAATCGCCGGCATTCTCACGCTGGTGCTTTGGTTCCTGGCCAGTGGCGACCTGTTCCACTGGACGCATTCCGATCTTTACGTCAAGGACGGCGCGTCGTACGACAAAATCATCGACGGAAAAGGTCCCTATTTCTACTGGCCGCTGGCGGTGGGTACCTTCCCTTTGTTTTACCTGCTGCGCATGGTACTTTTCTTCGGCCTGTGGTATTGGTTCTTTATCCAGATCCGCAAAAATATGTTGGCCGAAGACCTGGATCCGTCAACTTCGTACTGGTTCCGCAACCGGTCGCTGTCGGCCTGGTTCCTGGTGTTCTTTGCGGTAAGCTCTTCAGTGGCCGCCTGGGATTGGATCATGAGCATCGACACACACTGGTTCAGCACTATGTTTGGCTGGTATGTGTTTTCGAGCTGGTGGGTGACAGGCCTGGCGTTCATTACGCTGATTGTCGCAAACCTGAAGACCTCCGGCTACCTGAAGATCGTGAATGCCAACCACTTCCACGATCTTGGTAAGTTCATATTCGCTTTTTCGATCTTCTGGACATACATCTGGTTTGGTCAGTTTCTGCTGATCTATTATGCCAACATTCCGGAGGAGACCGTGTACTTCATCGAGCGCATGACGACCAGCCCTTACAGCTGGATATTCTATGCGAATCTTATTCTGAACTTTGTGCTACCATTCCTGTTGTTCATGACGAGGGATTCGAAACGCCACCTGGCAACGTTGAAGCTGGTGTGTCCCCTCGTTCTTGTTGGGCACTGGTTTGATTTCTATAACATGGTGACGCCGGCAGTTATGCAGGAACAGGGAGGGATTGGATTCCTGGAAATTGGCGCAACGCTGATTTTCCTGGCGGCATTCGTTCTGGTAATGTATAGTGCGCTTGCCAGGATGCCGCTGATTGGAAGAAACCACCCCATGCTTGAAGAAAGTCTGCATCACCATATTTAATAACCGGGAAAAGAAATGATAAATCTGATTATTGGTCTGGGTGTCCTGCTTCTGCTGGGAATTCTATACCTGATATTCAGGCTGAGCAGCCTGGTAAACCTGGCCCGGGATACAAGCAGGGACGATGATGTGGAGGTTACCGGAGGGAACAGGGTAAATGCCTTCCTGTTCCTTGTATTTATGGTGGCCGGCCTGGGTCTGTTCTTCTGGTATTCCTTTACCTACTTCGATACCTACAACCCGCCCGTCGCTTCGGAGCACGGCGCGGTGACGGATACACTCTTCTGGGTTACCATGGCCTTGTCGGTGGTGGCGTTTGTCATCATCAGCATTATCATGTGCATCTTCGCCTACAAGTTTCAGTACCGCGATGACCGGAAAGCGAAATTCTACCCTGACAACCACCACCTCGAGCTGGCATGGACGATCATTCCAGCCCTGGTGCTCGCAATCCTGATATTCACCGGTCTGCGCGCGTGGAACAGCATCACCTCGCCGGCCAGCGAGCAAGCGGAAGTCATCGAGATCATAGGCCAGCAGTTTGCCTGGACGGCCCGCTATGCCGGCGTGAGTGACGGTAAGCTGGGCAGGTACGACTTCCGGAAAATTGACGCTGTGAACGAGTTCGGCCTTGACCTCACCGATAAGAATTCTTTTGACGACTTCAAAGCGCTGGAGTTGCGCGTTCCGAAGGGTAAGGAAGTTCTGCTGATGATCCGCGCCAAGGATGTACTGCACAGTGTGTACATTCCGCATTTCAGGCTGAAGATGGACGCTGTTCCGGGGATGCCTACCCAATTCAAATTCGTTGCCACGGTGACAACGGAGGAGATGAGAAAGAAATTGCGCAACCCGAATTTCGACTATGAACTGGCGTGTGCGGAGATTTGCGGCCGGGGCCACTTCTCCATGCGATTCCCTGTTGTGGTGGTGGAACCTGAGGAGTACGAACAGTGGAAGTCAGAGCAACAGGCCTGGTTGAAACAGAATCCGGACTATCTGAACAAAGTCCCTTTAGAATTGCGGGAGACCGCGATAATTAAAGCCGGTATTTCGGCGGAAACGGTAATGGATTTGCCCGCGGCGGCGTCGACGACGACAATGGGCTCACATTAAGACATTCAAGACATGGCAACTACGGATATTCACGCAGCGCAGGATGTTCATTCCCACGACGACCACGGACATGACGAGCATCACGGCGGTAATTTCTGGACGAAATACGTCTTCAGTGAAGACCATAAAGTAATTGCAAAGCAATACCTGATCACAGGCATCGTGTGGGCACTGCTCGGCGGCGCCCTGTCGGTGATCTTCCGTCTGCAACTCGGTTTCCCCGATATGGACGTGAGTTGGCTGCGGCCGCTTATGGGCGATTGGATCACCGCGGACGGAAAAATCGATCCGGAATTCTTCCTGGCCCTGGTGACCATGCACGGTACCATCATGGTCTTCTTCGTGTTGACGGCCGGGTTGAGCGGAACGTTCAGCAATTTCCTTATTCCGCTGCAGATCGGGGCGCGCGACATGGCGTCGGGCTTCATCAACATGCTGTCCTACTGGTTCTTTTTCGTCTCCAGCGCGCTGATGTTTTCGTCGTTCTTTGTCAGCACAGGACCCGCCGCCGGTGGATGGACCGTTTATCCGCCGTTGAGTGCATTGCCGCAGGCGATACAAGGGTCGGGTGCCGGTATGACGCTCTGGCTCGTTGCGATGGCGCTGTTTATTATCAGTACGCTGCTGGGCGGGATCAACTACATCACTACGGTCATCAACCTTCGCACGCGCGGTATGTCGTTCTCGAGGCTTCCCCTAACGATCTGGGGTTTCTTCTTTACGGCCATCGTGGGTTTGCTCTCATTCCCGGTGCTGTTCGCAGCCGCGTTGTTGCTGATATTTGACCGCAGCTTCGGTACGAGCTTTTTCCTTTCAGAAATCTACATTGGAGGCGAGGCGCTACCCAACCTGGGTGGCAGCCCGGTGCTGTTCCAACACTTGTTCTGGTTCCTCGGTCACCCTGAGGTGTATATCGTGTTGCTCCCTGCTTTGGGGATCACATCCGAGATCATCGCGACGAATAGCCGCAAGCCTATCTTCGGTTACAAGGCCATGGTGGGCTCTATGTTGTTCATCGCCATACTCTCGTTTGTGGTATGGGCACACCATATGTTCGTGACCGGAATGAATCCATTCCTGGGATCGATCTTTATGCTGCTGACGCTGATTATCGCTGTTCCGTCGGCGGTTAAGATATTCAACTATGTCACTACGCTCTGGCAAGGTAATATACGATTTACGCCAGCGATGCTGTTTTCAATCGGGATGGTGTCGTTCTTCCTTACGGGAGGTATTACCGGGATATTCCTCGGTAACTCGGCGATCGATATTCAATTGCACGACACCTACTTCGTAGTGGCGCACTTCCACCTGGTTATGGGAAGCGCTTCCTTCTTCGGGATGCTCGCCGGTATTTATCACTGGTTCCCCAAAATGTTCGGCCGTATGATGGACCGAAGGCTCGGCTACATCCACTTCTGGATTACGTTCGCCGGTGTCTACCTGGTCTTCTTCCCGATGCACTACATCGGTATCGCCGGATTCCCCAGAAGGTATTACTCGTTCACCAACTTCCAGGCGTTTAGTGGATTCACCGACCTCAATGAGCTGGTGAGTATCGCGGCGATTATCACGCTGGCGGCGCAGTTCATCTTCTTGTTCAACTTTTTCTACAGCATGTTCCGTGGCAAGCTGGCGCCGCTCAACCCGTGGAGATCGAACACCCTGGAATGGACGACGCCGCGGTTCCCGCAACACGGGAACTGGCCCGGAGAAATACCGGCCGTGTATCGCTGGCCGTACGACTACAGCAAGCCGGGGGCAAAGGAAGACTACATTCCGCAGCATATACCGTACTCGGAAACACCGGAGTCGAACTTGCCTCACGAAAACGAGCTGATCAAACTGGAGACTGACCGGGCGTCAGGGCATGTACAGGAGGGTAAGCCACCTGCACACTGAAACGCTACGGATGAGTAGCTGAAGGTATGGAAAAAACCAGGCGATCATTTTACAGATTGTCGTTGACAACATTGATCGCTGTATATGTATTGATTGCGGTAGGAGGAATTGTGAGGACTACCGGTTCCGGGATGGGGTGTCCCGACTGGCCGAAATGTTTTGGTAGCTGGATCCCACCCACCGACGTGTCACAGCTTCCCGAGGACTACAAGGCGCATTATTCCGAGTACCGCCACCAGAAAAACCTGAGATATGCGCGGTACCTGACGGCCCTGGGCCTCGAGGAGACGGCGCAACGGCTCATCACGGATGAGGCGGTCCGGGAGGAAACGGAGTTCAATGCCACCAAAACGTGGATTGAGTACTTCAACCGGCTGACGGGCGTGACCATCGGAATTCTGGTATTCGCTGTGGCGGTCGCTTCCTGGCGATTCAGGAACACCCAGCCACGCTTAACCGTTGTTGCGGTAGGCACGTTGCTGCTGGTGGGCTTTCAGGGATGGATCGGATCCGTAGTGGTATCGTCCAACCTGACGCCATGGACCATCACATTGCACATGTTCCTGGCGCTGGTCATCATCGGATTGCTGGTCTACCTGGTGAGCAAAAGCCGCGAAGGGAGTACAATCCTCTCGGCACCCGTATCGAAGGGATTGGTGCTTGCCTGCCTGGGCGTGTTACTCATCCAGGTGCTGATGGGCACCAAAGTGCGCGAAGTGATCGACGCGCTTGCCGTCCGGATGGACCGCAGCGAATGGATCGCTAACATCGGTCGGGATTTCGTCATCCACCGCTCTTTTTCGTGGGTGGTGTTGATCCTGATGGGCGCCCTGGTGGTGCGGTTGTGGCTTACGCAGGTCAACCGGTCGTTTGCCGCAATACTCGGCGGGTTGGTGCTGGTAACGATCCTGAGTGGCGCCGCCATGGCATACTGGGGTGTGCCGGCAGCATTGCAACCAACGCACCTGGTGCTGGCATCGGTGACATTTGGAACGCTGGTGCAGTTGCTGATGGAAACGAATAAGGTAAATAAAGAAGGGACGCTGAAGACATGAGCATGATAGCAGGCCAATTGGGTAACACGTTGCCGGTAACCGCCCGGCTACGCGCTTTTTCCGAGCTGCTCAAGCCACGCCTTTCCCTGCTTGTAGCGTTCTCCTGTGCTTTTGGTTTTGTGCTGGCTTCGCGCGAAGTGAACATCGCCGCGCTGCTGCTCGTCTTCACGGGAGGATTCCTCGTATCCGGGGCCTCGATAACGCTGAACCAGATCTTTGAACGTGAACTGGACAAAATCATGCGGCGTACCATGCGGAGGCCGCTCCCGACACAACGGGTGACTGTTCAGGAAGCGTGGATCTTTGCCGGGCTGTGCATGATGGCCGGCACCGGTCTGCTCCTGGCATATACCAACATCCTTACGGTATGCCTTTCGATCCTCTCGATGGTGCTGTACAGTTTTGTGTATACACCGCTAAAACGGGTAGGGCCCGTGGCCGTGTTTGTGGGCGCCATACCCGGTGCGCTGCCGCCACTACTGGGCTGGACCGCGGCGACAGGCTCCATCACCTACGAGGCGTGGATCATATTCGGAATACAGTTCATCTGGCAGTTTCCTCATTTCTGGGCGATTGCCTGGGTGGCGGATGACGACTATAAAAAGGCGGGCTTCAAGTTGCTTCCCTCAGGGGGCAGAAAGGATTTGAACACCGCAATACAGATCATGATCTATACCATGTTCCTGATCCCGCTCGGGTTGCTCCCGGCCACGTTCGGAATCACGGGTATATATTCAGCGGTTGTCGCGACTGTATGCGGCGTACTGTTTTTCGCCCAGACATTTGCGCTTATGAAGGACGCCGACCATAAGTCCGCCCTGCGGATCATGTTCGGGTCGTTCTTGTATCTGCCGATTGTGCAGATTGCTTATTTGTTGGATAAAGTGTAGAAAGAGGGTCTTATGGAGGTCGATATGAAGATTGTGGAGGAAGCGAAGAAGCCGCTTTCGATGCACCCGAAGAAATTCGCGCTCTGGCTTTTTATGGCCAGCGTGGTGATGATATTTGCGGCGCTGACGAGTGCCTATATGGTTCGTCAGGGAGAAGGGAACTGGATGGTATTCGAGTTGCCGTCGCTGTTTTGGGTCAACACCGGCGTCATCCTGCTGAGCAGTGTCACACTGCACTGGGCCTATGTGTCGGCGAAACGAGATAACCTCGACGCGCTGAAGTTGGCCATCGGAATTACAACGATTCTGGGTGTGGCCTTCCTGGTAGGGCAGTGGCTGGCCTGGGAACAGATGGTGGCAGCGAATGTATACTTCGTGGGTGACCGCGCCAGCGCGGTTTCCGGTTCGTTTGTGTACGTGATTTCGGGGCTGCACGGCCTTCACATTGTGAGTGGCGTGATCGTATTGGTGGTTGTGCTGGTGTCAGCGTTCCGATATCAAATACATTCCAAAAACCTTACGAGGATGGAAATGTGCGTAACATACTGGCACTTTTTGGATGTGCTTTGGCTATATTTGTTCCTGTTTTTGCTGTTCAACCGATAACGCGAATGGCGGAAAAGGGACGCTGGATGATAACAATTAACTAACGAGTTCAAATCGACTATGGCAAGTACTACTGGTGTGAACGTGCCGGCGCCCGGCAAATCAGTTTGGGATGGCGGAGTCTCCCCGATGGGAGCCAGCTATGGCAAGCTGATGATGTGGTTTTTCCTGCTGTCTGACGCGTTCACGTTCTCAGCGCTGCTGGTTACTTATGGGTTGGTCCGTTCGTCCCACCCCACTTTCAGCGGCAACTTCGACGATTTTGTATTCTCCCAGGAGTACTGGCCCATACCCGAAAAGGTGTTCCAGGCAGTGCCCTTCCTTCATGGGGTAGAACTGCCGCTGGTCTTTGTGGGTATCATGACATTCATACTCATTATGAGTAGCGTCACTATGGTGCTTGCTGTGGAAGCGGGACACCGGATGGACCGGCAGGCTGTCGAAAAATGGATGTTGTGGACCATCGTCGGTGGATTGACCTTCCTTGCCTGCCAGGCCTGGGAATGGACCCACTTCATTCACGGAAGCGGGGTAGGCGCGTCGCTGAGCTTCAATGAGTATGGTCCACCCGATTTTGCGGGCTTCTTCTTCTTCATAACGGGCTTCCACGGCTTTCACGTCTTTAGCGGTGTATGCCTCAATTTCATGGTTTACTATAACGCCGTTACTGGAGTGTACCAGAGGCGAGGACACTATGAAATGGTGGAAAAGGTAGGTCTGTACTGGCACTTTGTAGACCTGGTCTGGGTATTTGTATTTACGTTCTTTTACCTGGTATAATCCATTAAACCTTTACGGATAAGAAAATCACGCGACTACCTATGGAACAAGCTGAAGACAACATAAATGTACTGCCGCCGGACAAAGAGAAGATCAAAAGGCTATGGACGGTTGCGGGCTATCTGGCCGCGGTGACGGCCGTTGAATTCCTCATTGCCTTCACGATGAATCATGGGCCACTTAAGATATCGATCTTCGTCGGCCTCACAATCGTAAAGGCGGCGTACATCGTCGGTGAGTTTATGCACTTGCGCTACGAAGTGAAAGTGCTGTTCTGGTCGATTCTGATCCCAATGATATTTGTGGTGTGGATGATCGTCGCCTTCATTTACGAGGGCATGGCGATTGCGGAAATGAGGTTATTCTGAGATGGAGATATCAAAATATCGAGGCTTGGGTGAAAACTTAAGCCTCTTTTTTTAAATCGTCATGAAGGGACGGAAGCTGATCATCCTCATCGCGGCGCTTGCGGCGCCGGCCGCGGTCTTCCTGTTCCTTAAATTTTTTGGCAGCAATGAATTTGCTGTGGCGCCGCTATATCAAGAGGCCGTGCCGGAAACTACCTGCGAGGGCACATACCAACTCCCATATCGCATACCTGACTCAGTCAGGAACACACTGCCGTTTGACGAATCAAACGCCATAGTGGTAGTCGCTTTTCCTGATCAAGACAGCGTGGGGACGGTCGTACGACATCTCCGGCGTATTGAAGATACGTTTGCGAACGATCCTGTAGCCTTTGTACGTCTTCCTGATACCGGCAATGAGCGCCTGCGGGAATGTGTGTACTTTCTCAACGAATCTTTCACTACTGTGGCCGTCGACCGGGATGGAGCCATACGGGGCCGGTACACACTTTCGGACCTGGAAGATGCCGACCGGCTGAGTGTCGAACTTAAAATCATGTTGCACAAATATTGATGTCACACAATCACGATCCCTATCGCAAACTGATTATCGCCCTGTCGGTGCTCATCCCTATCACGATTGCAGCGTTATTCCGGGTTAAGATCGAGGGATACGATACATCGTTTCTGCCACCGATATATGCTACCATCAATGGCATTACCGCACTCCTCCTGGTGGCGGGCTACCTTGCGATCCGGTCAAAGCGGATTGTCCTCCACCGGAGGCTTATGAAATCCTGCATTGCGCTCTCGGCCAGTTTTCTGATCATGTACGTCATCTATCACATGACCAGCGATTCGACCCCTTACGAAGGGACCGGCTGGATAAGGGGGGTGTATTATTTCATCCTGATCAGCCATATCGTGCTGTCGGTCGCGGTCGTGCCGCTCGTCCTCATTACCTTCTCCAGGGCGCTCTCGGGCAATTTTGAAAGGCACCGCGCATTAGCTAAATTTGCATTGCCCGTATGGCTTTACGTAGCCGTTTCCGGGGTCATTGTATACCTCATGATTAGCCCCTTCTACTCGTGAAAAAAATTCGCTTTCGAGGAATTGATAGGGTCCGTAACGTGTTTAAGTCAGTGGTGATAAGACGATTTTTAGCGACGGCCATACTCTTCCTGACAGCGGGCATGGGCTCTGTCTGGGCTCAATGTGCAATGTGTCGTACACAACTGGAGAACAATTTTAGCAACGGTGATCCCGGGATTGCAGCCGGCATCAATACAGGTATCCTTTACCTGCTTGCCATGCCTTACCTGGCTGTTATCCTCATCGGATATTTCTGGTACAAATCAAGTAAGCATGGCGGCCACAAGTCGGTTCGGCGCGATTTTGCAGGGTAAATGCCCCCGTTGCCGCCAGGGGAAGATCTTCACGTATCCCATCTCAAAATTGTCACGGTTTAACGTGATGAACCCGCGGTGTCCGCACTGCGATGTCATGCTGCAACCCGAACCCGGATTCTACCAGGGTGCCATGTATGTAAGCTATGCCTTTGTAGTGGCCCTGATCACGGGGGTTGGCGTCATTCTGTATCTGACCGGCGACCCACCGGAATGGGTTTACATCACCTCCATCATCGCCCTTACTATACTATTCGCGCCATTCAATTACCGGGCTTCCCGCATCGTTTACCTCCACCTGTTCGGCGGCATCAAATTTGATGCATCCCTGTAAGAGCCGGCTATTTGTTACCTTTGACAACAGGGGAAATCCAATACTATCGTTATCGTGAGGTCAGGCATTCTGCTTATCCTGTCTATACTTGTCCTGCTGGCAGGCATCGGGATAGGTACGTACGCACTGCGCCCGGCCGCGCCGCAGTCGGTGGCTTCGCGTATTGCCGCAAATCTTCAGGATGAACTCGAAGCGCTTGACGACGCCGCAGACCGTATCGCCGCGGCGCTGCTAGCGGGAGACTCCTCGCTCGTCAGCACAGACCGCCACCATTTCTATCTGCTTTACGGCGATCGCCTCCTCCTCTGGTCTGATAACGTACTCATCCCGCCGCTGCGCCTCATGCGCGAAACAGCGGATACACGCCTCGTAAAAGTCTCAGGGGCAGACTATATCATTCGTCGATGGACGCTGAACAATGGTACGCATCTCGTCGGGCAAATACCACTGGCACGGCAGTATACCATCCGAAACGATTACCTGAATCCCGAGTGGAACCGCAACATTTTTCCGCGGGCCAATATCAGCATTCTCGAACCCAGTGCATCCATCGGTACGCCGGTATGTGTTTCGGACGATTGCTATTTCAGGATCAGCATCCTGCCTGACGAACCCGGCGCTAATGAACATATGCGCGGAATCGCCATCGCATGCATTGCAATTGGCATCGGCGGATTGTTTTACCTGCTGTGGCGACGAACTGAACTGATCGGGCGCGTCCGTCCGGACCTGGCGTTCGTGCTGCTGCTCGTCGGCACCTGGCTCGTCCGCTTTGCGATGACCCAGCTCGACTTCCCCGGCATGTTCATCCGGTTCGACCTGTTCGATCCGCAATACTTTGCTTCTTCCGACCTGAACCGGTCGCTGGGTGACCTCCTGCTCAACGTGATCGCCCTGTTCTCGGTATGCTACTACCTGTTCCGGAATTACTTTCGCTTTCAGTCGATCCGCCTCCTGGTAACGCGTGCTTCGTTCCGCCCCGCCGTTGCGATGATCTCAACGCTGCTTTTTTTCTTTAGCCTCCTTTTCCCCAGCGTCCTTATCCAGACCATCTACAACAACTCGGGTATCGTTCTTGATATCGCACAGTCGCTGCGCTTTGACGCACTGCGCGTGACCGCACAGGTAACATTGATCCTGTCGTGGATATGTGCTTTTATGTTTGCGCACGTGTGCATGCGCTTGCTGATCGCGTCGTCTGCACGATATACTGTGTTCATCTACCTCATCGCGGGCGCGGTGGTGTTTACGCTGATCAACGAGATATCCGGCCAGCTGTACCGGCCGACACTGCTCATCGGCGTGGTCTACTTCCTGATCATTTACCTGACGCGGTTCTACAGGCGACTCCGTCGCGTGAGTTATGCGACCTTCACCTACCTTTTTACCGCGATCGTCACGCTGGCGATTGCGAGCACGGTGACCGTCCACCACTTTACCCGCAAGGAAAAGATTGAAAACCAATTCCGGTTCGCCAGCAACTACCTGATCGATCGGGATTATTTCGCCGAGTACCTGCTTCAGGACGCCGCCCAGAAGATTGCAGCAGACGCGTTCATTCAATCGCGGATCGCGAGTCCCTTTCTCGGCAAAGAGGCGATACGGCAGAAGGTGCGTCAGGTGTTTCTGCCCAGTTATTTTAACAAGTACGATGTAGAGATCCTCCTGTTCGGTCCCGGTGGGACGCCAATAAGCAACCGTACGCCGATTGCCTTTACGGAACTGCTGAGCGCCTATGACGCGGATGCATCTGCGCCGCGTGAGGGCGTGTATTATGCCAGCAATCCGGCGTCCGACATCACCCAACGGTATCTCGTCGTGTCGGAAATCGTACGGTCCGGCGTCCCGGCAGGGTATGTCGTCCTGGAATTGTTATTGAAGAAGATCATACCGGAAAGCGTATACCCGGAACTGCTTATCGACAACCGGTTCCAACAGTACTATCGTACACATGACATATCCTATGCCGTATACGGGCGCGATCTGTTGTACAGTTCAGGCACGTTCAACTATGAGCGGATGTTCCGGCGCGAATACCTGGGCGATCCTGACATCCACTTGCAGGGGATGGTGCTGGGTGACCACGTACACGTGGCGGTGGAGGATGGCAACAATCGGGTTGCCGTCGTATCGTCGCCGGTCTCTCCACCGGCTTTCATCCTGGCTAATTTTTCGTTTTTGCTCGTGCTGGGATTGTCCGTATTGCTCATCTTCGTGTTGATACAGGGACTCATCACCCTGGTCAGCGGACGCACCTTGTTCTTTTCTGCGAGGATACAGCTCATGCTCAACCTGGCATTCTTTATTCCGCTCTTTGTCGTGAGTGCAACCACCTTGCGACTGACCAGCCAGGCAAGTCAGGAACAGTTGAACTCTGAATACCTGGGCAAGTCGCGGTCGTTCGGTACGCAGCTGGAAGTCATGCTCACCCAATACACAGATCCGGAAGAGCGGAGTGCGTTGAATTTCGAAAATCAGCTGGCCGACCTGGCGCGTATGTTCAACCTGGATGCCAATGTGTACGATCCCGACGGCCATCTTCTCGCGAGCAGCCAACCCGCGATCTTCACCAACGGGCTCACGTCGCCTTATTCCGACGACGATGCGGTGCGACGTATCCGGCAAGGGGAGAACCAAATGATCATCACAGAGCAGGTGGGCAGCCTGCAGTACAACGTGTCGTACGTGTCGCTGAAATCGCCCGTAACCGGTTCGCTCATCGGCATCCTTGGTGTTCCGTTTTTTCAATCGCAAGCCTCGCTTGAGAACATTCAGATTCGCGTGCTGGCCAACATTCTCAATGTTTTCGCCGTGATCTTTATTGTCCTGATAGTCCTTTCATACTTCGTTTCTGAATGGCTCACGTTCCCGCTCCATTTCATTACCCGTACGCTGAGCCGTACAAGCCTGACAAAGACGAATGAGCCGCTGCGGTGGGATGCGCGCGACGAAATCGGGTTGATGGTGAAGGAATATAATCAGATGCTGTACAAGCTGGGTGAAAGTAAGGTCGAACTGGAGCAGTCGCAACGGGAGCGTGCCTGGCGTGAAATTGCCCAGCAGGTGGCCCACGAGATTAAGAATCCGCTTACGCCGATGAAGCTGACCCTTCAACAGCTGGAACGCCAGATGAAGAACGGTGACGATGTGCGCGAGAAGATCCCGAAGGCACTTGATTCGCTGATGTCGCAGGTCGATACGCTAAACGAAATTGCATCTTCCTTCAGCACGTTCGCTAAGATGCCCGCGCCCGATATTCAGCGCGTGGAGCTGGTCGGCCTGCTCAAGCGTATTGTGGATCTGCACGGTCAATCGGGTGCCCTAAGGTTCAGGCACCCGCAAGAGGATGTGGAAGTGCTGGGCGATCCGCAATTGCTGGGGCGTGTATTTTCGAATATTATTCTTAATGCCTTTCAGGCGGCGCGTCCCGGTACGCCCATCAGAGTAGACATCACCCTTGAGCGGGTGGACGATATCTGGCGGATCAGTTTCCACGATAATGGCAGGGGTATTGATCCCGAAGTAGCCGATCGTGTTTTTGTGCCGCACTTCAGCACTAAGAGGTCGGGTTCAGGTCTTGGGATGGCCATCTCGCGGCAGGGCATCGAGCAAATGAACGGTGCTATTCATTTTACGAGTACGCCGGGCGAAGGGACGACATTTTTTGTCGAGCTACCCGTCATTAAGCCATAAGGCAGACGTTACTTTTCCCGGATTTGATTCATCACCTTGTTGGCAAAGACGAAGTCGTCGAAGTCTTTCACTCCGGAATGCATAATGTCCTTGTTGCTTCCTTCCCAGAGCTTCCTGCCCTGGTAAATGAACAGTATGTTTTGACCGATCCCCAGCACGGAGTTCATGTCGTGCGTCACCACGATCGTTGTCATACTGTATTCTTCCGTGAGATCGCCGATCAGGTCGTCGATACGGATTGCCGTCTGTGGGTCCAGACCGGAATTCGGTTCATCGCAGAACAGGTATTTGGGATTGTTTACGATCGCCCGTGCAATGCCAACCCGCTTTTTCATTCCACCGCTCAGCTCGGAAGGCATTTTTTTGTTGACGTTTTCCAGGCCCACGCGATTGAGCGAGAAGTTGACGCGGTCGAGCTTTTCTTGCGGGCTCATTCCCGTAAGGATGTCAAGGGGAAAGCGTACGTTTTCTTCCACAGTTTTGGAGTCGAACAATGCGCCACCCTGAAAAAGCATACCGATCTCCCGCCGGATCTCCGTCTTCAGGTTTATGTCGGCGTCGGTGAAGTTCCGGCCATCGTAATATACCTTGCCCGTATCGGGTTTGATCAACCCCACGATGCACTTCAGCAACACACTCTTCCCGGTACCGCTGGCGCCGATGATCAGGTTGGGAATACCCGAGTGAAACGTCCCGCTGATATCCTGCAGGACCTCCTTGCCGTTGAAGGACTTCGATATGTTCTTGATCTCGATCATTAGCCGCCTACCAGTAGTTGTGCCAGCAAATAGTCTGCAATAAGAATAGCAATGACACTCGACGTTACCGCCTGCGTACTTGCAACACCAACTTCCAGCGCGCCACCCCGGGTGTAAAAGCCCTTGTAGGAGGAAATAGACGACACCAGGAAGGCGAACACGACGGACTTAATCAGCGCAAAGAAAACGGAAAACTCCTGGAACACGAAGCGAATGCCGTACACATAATCCGTAGCGGTAATGTAGTTGCCCAGCGTGCCCACCAAATACCCGCCTACCAGGGAACATACGCCTGCCACGATGACGAGCAGCGGATACATCAGCATGGAGGCGACAATCTTCGGCAGTACAAGGTATGAGATGGAATTGATCCCCATTACTTCCAGGGCGTCGATCTGTTCGGTGATACGCATAGTGCCCAGCCCGCTGGCCATACTTGACCCGACCTTCCCGGCATAGATAATCGCGATGACGGTGGGCGCCAGCTCCAATACCGTCATTTCCCGTACCACCTGTGCAATCACATAATCGGGAATGAGCGGGCTCACCATATTGTACGCCGTCTGTACCGTCGTCACGGCGCCCATAAAGGTGGATACCAGCACGACAAGAAATATGGAGCCGATCCCGATCAGGACGCACTCCTCCATTACGAGTTTGTAGTAGGTCTTGAACTTTTCGCGATTAGTAAAGAGGGCACCCAGAAATATGAAGTAACGGCCGATGGTTTTGAAGAGCATAGTTCAGCGTTTCCGGGTCAATTACTATCTTGCTAAAGATACCCAAAAATGGAATAAAACCATTTCATGAGCAAACTCATCGCGGTGACCGGTGCCAGCCGGGGGATAGGGCGGGCCATCGCCCTCAGGTTCGCGTCGGCAGGATTTGACATCGCAGCGTGCGCGAGAACAATAGACGACCTCCAGGCACTCAAGTCTGATATAGAAGCAGAATACAAGGTAGATGTCCATATCCATGCCGCAGATCTTTCGGATAAGTCGCAGGCACTGGGCTTTGCCCGCTTTGTCACAGCGCTCAAACGGCCTGTAGAGGTACTGGTAAACAATGCCGGCCTTTTCGTACCCGGCGCACTCAGCACCGAGCCCGATGGCAATCTGGAGATGATGATCAACGCCAACCTGTACAGTGCATATCATGTAACGCGGGGCATAGTGGATACGATGAAGCGGCAGCAGAGCGGTCATATCTTCAATATGTGTTCCATCGCCAGCTTTACCGCATATCCCAATGGTGGGTCGTATGCCATCTCCAAGTTCGCCTTGTTAGGGTTTTCACGGTGCTTGCGCGAGGAGCTGAAAAGTTTTGGAATCCGTGTCACGTCCGTTATGCCGGGGGCGACGTGGACGGACAGCTGGATGGCATCAGGACTCCCCCAGGAACGGTTTATCCTCGCAAGTGATATCGCCGAGGCGGTGTTCAGCGCCCACGGCCTTTCTCCCGGTGCCGTCGTGGAAGATCTGGTGATTCGCCCGCAGTTGGGAGATGTGCGGGATTGATTTTCGATTATCGATTGTCGATTTGGGATTTTTGATTTGGGTTGAACACCGTTGGGGGTGAAACCGAGGGATCACCGACGCTCGATCGTAGGACCAGCGTCCTGTAGGGACGCAATGTTTGTAGAAACCGTGTGCGTGAAGGTGTCGCGTCCCGTAGGGACGCAATGTTATGTCTGGGTACCTAATGTAATGTCCTGTCAATCATATGTGCCAGGTCAGGATAAACATTCCGTCCCTACGGGACGGGTGTCCACGTTCCGGGATAGTGCTACAAACATTTGGTCCCGCTGGGACCGGGATCGATTTTCGATTATTGATTGTCGATTCGTGATTTGGG
>DATGQD010000057.1:0-120848 GCA_035304385.1 Cyclobacteriaceae bacterium | reverse complement strand
CAAGTTCTCCGACCGTTTCAGGGCATGTGCCGGCGTAACGTATCGCGTAGCGGTAGACGTGCAGCATTTTGAGTTGTCGCGCCATGACAGAGCATACGGATACAGAGCCTTCGGAAACTATCGGATTTTCAATGGCCTATTCGCTCATCTTGAAGTTGATGCCTTAAAGACTACCATCCCTGCATGGCATTCGCGCAAAGCAGGGCTGCAAGATACCGGCGAACCGCTGTGGGTGCCTATGGCGTACGTTGGCATTATGAAATCCTACAGACTGGGTCGGCGACTCCGAGGCAATACCGAGATGCTCTACGATTTCCTTGATGTGTCCAGGAACTTCGATTTTAACAAGGTGACGTTCCGGTTTACTTTTGAATTTGAATTCCGAAGACGGAACATCGAACCGAAGGCTTACTAAGTTCCGATTACTGATTCTCCGCCCCTGCCTCTGCCTCTGCGACTGCCTCTGCCTACTTCTTCCTATCTTCCCCCGTCGCCATACTCACATAACTATCATACCGGCTCGGGGCAATGTCGCCGCTATCAACGGCGGCGCGGATCGCGCAGGCGGGTTCGTGAACATGAATGCAGCGGGGGCCAAAACGGCAGTCAAGACGACGCTCACGCATCTCCGGAAAGTAATCAGAGATTTCCTCCGGCGTCATGTCCACAAGCCCCCACTCCCGAATGCCGGGCGTGTCAATGACGAAGGTATCCGGACCCACTTCGAACATCTCTGCGAAGGTTGTCGTGTGAATACCCTTTCCGGAAAAAGTTGATACCTCGCCGGTCTTCTGACCAATATCGGGAGCAATGCGGTTCAAAAGGGTCGACTTGCCCACACCGGAGTGGCCGGTGAACAGGGTGACCTTTCCCTTTAGTAACTCCATCAGCGCATCGATATCATCATGAAGGGCGGAAAGCGAGAAGCACCTGATACCAATAGGCGTGTAAATTCCCATATACTCGGCGAGCCTTTCACGCCCTTCGTCGTCCAACATGTCGGCTTTGTTGAAAACAATCAGCTGAGGGATCCGGAATGCCTCGGCCGCTACTGTTACGCGGTCGATGAATCCCAGCGACGTACGTGGAAACGCCAGGGTGGCAATGATCATCACCTGGTCTACGTTGGCTGCCAACACATTGGAATACCCGCTCTTTTTTATGGCCGCGCGGAGGATGTGATTGTTGCGGGGAAGGATTGCCGTGATCGTGTTATCCCCCTCGTCGAATTCAACGCGATCGCCCACCGCTACCGGGTTCGTTTCCTTGATGCCTTCAAGCCGTATCCTTCCCCGGACGCGGCAGGCATAGTCATTGCCATCCTCTCCACGGACATCATACCATGACCCTGTCGAGCGCATCACGGTGCCTTTCATACCTTGCTGAGCATTGCGTTCAGATATTGCAAAATGATCGTTGTCGCCCCCAAATTTTCGTGCACGTAAGCTTCCGCTATCCCCGTAACCTTGCGGTAGTCGTCCTCCGGCCGCAGCGCCTCATAACGGGCAAGGAGTTCGGGGTAGTCCGCCACCGCAAACGCCGCGCCACGGTGGATGAGCTCAACGGCTTCGGCAAATTTGCGATAGTTACGATTGCCGAAAAATACCGGCAAACCATAACACGCCGCTTCCAGTACATTGTGGAGGCCATCCCCGAAGGCGCCTCCAATAAAGGCAAACTCGCCGTAGCGATACAGCCTGGACAGCATACCGATGTTGTCTATAATGAGGACACGACAAGATTCGAGATCGGCATTCAAAGCCTCAGAGAACCGAACCGCCGGAACGTTCAGCGAGGCGATTATGCGCTGAATGAAGGTCTCACTGATCTCATGCGGCGCCAGGATGAACTTTAACTCTCCAGTAGCCGCCTTATTGTTTATAAAAGGAGTAAGTACGTCCATGTCGTCAGGCCAGCAACTCCCGACAACCATCGTCTTCGACGATCCCTTGAACATACGGGCCACCGGTATCTCTTCGGCCCCTTTCACAATTTCAAACACACGATCAAACCGGGTGTCACCCGATCTCGTGCATTGTGTAATGCCGATGCTTTGAAGAAGGGCTATCGACTCCTCGTTCTGTACGAATAAATGCGTAAACCGCTGAAGGATGCGGCGATAAAAGCCGGCGTACGACTTAAAGAAAATTTGGTCCGGCCGGAAGATGGCCGACACCGAAACCAAAGGCACACGCTGACGTGCCAGCTCCGCAATATGATGATGCCAGAACTCGTATTTAACAAACACCGCCAGGACGGGCTTTGCCAGCGAAACAAAGCGACGGGCGTTGGAACGTGTATCCAGGGGGATGTAAGAAATGATGTCCGCTTTATCATAATCCTTCTGCCTTTCATAGCCGGAAGGCGAAAAGAACGTTAACAGGATAAGGTGGCCGGGGTGCGACTCGCGAATGCCGGCAATCAGCGGGCGCCCCTGTTCAAACTCCCCCAGAGAGGCGCAGTGAAACCAGATCACGGGTTTGCTACGTCCTTCAAGCGCTTTCGATAGCCGATGGAACAACCCCTCGCGCCCTGCCACAAACAGCCGCGCTTTCGGACTAAAAAGGGCAAACACCCGGGAAAGCATTCGGTAGGTGAGGATGAAACAATCGTACAGAAACCCCATGTAAGAACCTAAATCGCTTTAAAGGTACACAAGGTTTCAAATACCTACCCAATGCCGTAAATTGGCACTAGCTAACCGTTAGTCCGTTATGAGATTTTTTTACCTCCGCCTTTTGCCTGTCTTGTCTCTCCTCTTCGCTTTGGCCTATGATGCCGCTGCGCAGGCAAACCAATTTATCAGGTTCCTTCAGGCCGGTGCCCCGGATGGAGGTAAGCTTACCAGTGCCTTCATTCACCCGGTGATGGAAGGCTTTACCTATGGTGTCAACGGAGGATGGTATCATACCGCGCGTACCCACGATCGTCTGGGTTTCGATATATCCATAACGGCTACAGGTGTTTTCTTTCCCTCGTCGGCATTGACCTTCCGGCCGGATCAGCTCGATCTGAACAACACCGTTCTGGTTGGGGGGAACGGTTATGCACCAACGATGATAGGGCGTGAAACGCAGACCACCTATGAAAGCACGATCAGTACGCCTGGCGGTCCCGAGACTATCAACTTCGAGGGGGCGGAAGGTATGGACTTTGCAAACCGGTGGCTGGTGCAAGGCATGACGGTCCCCATGTTTCAGGCTTCGGTAGGTATCGGAAAAAAAACGGACGCTAAACTTCGGTTTATGCCGACGGTAGGACTGGGATCTGTTACCCGCGCCGGACTGGTAGGGTTAGGGTTTCAGCACGACATCAAGCAACATATTCGCGCATGGGACGAAAAAGCTTTCGACCTTTCCCTTTTTGCAGGATACACCCGGGTGGCAGGTGAAATCAGGACGTCGATTGGCGACATCCCCCGACGGGCAGGTGACACGCAGCCCCAGGAGACTATTTTTAAAGTGCATGCGTTTCTTGTGCAGGCGCTCTTCTCAAAACAAATCAAGACAATCACCTTCTATGGTGGTATCGGCTACAACACGTCGCGGTCGACAGCAGATGTAATGGGCAGTTATGTGATCTATGGCGACGAGACGGACGACGAGGTAGTTCTCATCGATCCTCTCAATCTTTCTTTCCGTGAGAACAGCATGCGTGTCACCGTCGGCGGCCAACTCCAGTTCGGACACATATGCCTCTTCGGAGACTATTCCTACCAGGGGCGCAGCGGCGTGACCCTAGGTATTGCTTACAGCTGGGACCGCGAGACGAAAGAAGCGGAGAATGGTAAGGAAGTGAAAGTACGCCGTAAGCGTCAGTAGCCAAATCGATAATCCCCAAATCGATAATTGTCAAATCGATAATCATAAATCGAAAATCATCAATCGAAAATCCCTTCGGGTCTTCCGCACTCCCCAAAATAAGAAAGCCCACCGGCGGGAACCGGTGGGACTTTCCAAACCAAAAGGCGGTTAAAGTGTGCTATGCATTTCTTTATCGTCCTGAAGCGCCTGAAGTAACCTCTGCCTTTTTATTTTTCCGCGGAAATGGCGTTTTTAGGGCAAATTTTTTTTAACTGACTGAATACCAATGACAAAAGTTATGTTTGTGTGCCTCGGGAATATTTGCCGGTCGCCCCTGGCAGAGGCCATCTTTAAGCATAAAGTGGAAGCGCGTGGCCTGGAGGATGTTTTGTCGGCGGATTCTTCCGGGACCTCCGATTATCACATAGGTGAGCCCCCCGACGAACGGACGATACGCAACGCGCGAAAAAACGGCATAACCATCGACCACTACGGCCAGCAGTTCACTTCCGAGCATCTGGACAGGTACGATTACGTGTTTGCCATGGACAACAGGAATCGTGAATCCATAAACAGGCTGGCCAAAGGGAAAAGCAGCCGCGCCAAAATTGACCTCATCCGGGCGTTCGATCCCATGGGAACAGGAGAGGAAGTGCCTGATCCGTACTTTGGCGGGGAGCGGGGATTTCAGGAGGTGTTCGAAATGCTGGACCGATCCATCGACGGGCTGATCGATTACCTCGTTGAAGAGAAAGGGATCCGCACAGGTACTCAGTAATTCGCACTGACCTTACCTTCCACGACGGGTTCCTTTGTCGCCACATGTTCGGGAAGTGAAAAGTAGAATACGGAACCCTTTCCGGGTTCGCTCGTCACCCATATTCTACCGTGGTTCTTTTCAACGAATTCCTTACAGAGGATAAGGCCCAGGCCTGTCCCTTTTTCATTCGCCGTACCTGCGGTGGTGTGCTTTGCGTCAATGCGAAAGATCTTTTCGATAGCCTCCTGGTCCATGCCCACTCCCGTATCGGCCACCGAGACAATCGCCTCGCCTGATTGAGTCCGGATGTCGAGTTTAATAACACCACCCGTGGGAGTGAACTTGATTGCATTGGAGATAAGGTTTCGGACCACCGTACTCACGGAATGTTTGTGCGCGCGTACAATGATGCCCTCCTGCGCTTCCGATAGCAAGGTGATCCTTTTGCTCTGCGCCTGCTGGCTGAGCAGGGAGCGATTCTCTTCAAGCAGCGCCGACAAGTCGAACGGCCCCGGCATAAACTGTATTGTACCGGTCTGCGAGCGCGACCACTCGAGCAGGTTTTCGAGGAGGCCGTAAAGATTTTTCACGGACAAGTCGAGATCGCGGGCCAGGCTCTGTATTTCCGAACGGGTGAGCTGGTCCATGTGGTTGATCAACAATTCCGAAAAGGAAGTCAGCGAGTTCAATGGCCCACGGAGGTCGTGGCTGATAATGGAGAAGAACTTGTCCTTGGTGGCATTCAGTCGCTGCAGCTGCTCGTTCTTGTGCTGCACACGGTTGTGGGCGACTTGCAAGTGCCGGTTGGATTTCTGTTTCTGTATGTAGGAGTACAGGATGAGAACCCCGATAATGAGGATCAGGGCTACGAGTGCGTAGAGAAAGTTTCGGATCGATTTCTGTGTGCGCAACTCCCGTTCCCTTACCTGGCTGTCGTACTCCAACTTCACGATCTGTGACTCCTTCTGCGCCATCTCATAGCGATTCTGGATTTCCAGCAGGGCGCGCTCGTTTTTCTCGGTCTGGATAAAATCCAATATAGCGTGATGGAGTTCCTTGTACTCCAAAGCCCGCTTGTAGTCGCCCTGTTTTTGGTGGGCGTTAGAAAGGTACTCGTAACTCCGGCTGATCTCGCGCTTGGCCTCGCTTTCCAGTCCGGATACCAGCGCCAACTCCAGGTTCGCGATAGCGCGTTCATAGTTATCCCTGAAGTAATAAATGATGCCGATGTTGTTGTACGATTCCGCGAGCTCGCGCTTGTCGCCCAGACGACGTCTGATTTTCAACGCCGCGACGTGATTGGCAAGGGCGCGTGCGTCGTTCTTCATCAGGTGATACAGTTCCCCTATGCTGCTCAATGAAATCGCTTCGTTTTTCTTGTCGTTTAGCGATCGCCATATAGACAGCGCCTTCCAATGGTCGCGTAACGCATCCTGATAATTGCTCTGGCTTGCGTGGAGGATGGCGAGATTGAACAGCGCCTCCGCTTCCAGCGCGGGTCGATTCAGTCGTTCTTTATTGGCGAGTACGAGTTCGTAGTTGGCGAATGCCTGATCAATGTTCCCCAGGGCGGCGTTGACCTTGCCGAGTTTGTTAAGAATGAAGGCAAAGACCGGTACATTACCGGTTTCGGCATTGAGATTCAGGGCCTTCTGTAAATACTCTGCACTGCGCTGGTGATTGCCGACATGCTCGAAGGCGTCGGCTATGGCGATATAGGTAAATGTCTGTCGTTCCCGGAGCCCGAGCGAATCCTCAATGGTGAGCGCTTGCAGGAAGTAGTCCATCGCCTGATCGAGGTCACGGACGAGGGTCAGGTTGACGAGCCCGACTTCTTTCATCGCCCGGGCTATTCGCGCCGGGTCGCCGGCGGATTGGGCGTCTTCGAGCTTCTGAACCGCGTGGGCGATGCGCTCATTGGGGTCGTGTTTGGGTACATTGTAGAAGAAGCCTCTGTACCAGGTAAGCAAGGTGTCGCTGTCCTGCGCCGCTGACTGGATCGCCACACACGAAAGCAGGAACGTGATCAGTATATATCCCCCACGCCAATTCATTACGCCATGCTATTACCTTATTGCAAAGGTGAAGAAAAATGGTCGCCGGAAACGGCTGAACTCGCCTCAAATCTTACACTCAAGCCAACGTGGCGGACCGTCCACACCCTGCCTATCCTGACTTAACGAAATTGCGCAACACACTGTTCCTAAAAGAGTTTCCGTTGACCGGCTTTTTCGACGTTTCGGAGAACTTTCGCATGGTTCCAAAAATGGGCTGGTTCGATAACCATCCCGACTCATTTCTTACGCACGGTCATGCTTCCCATGAGCCGGTTTTCCCGCAACCTGGATTTGCAATGGACGTCGTTGGCGGGTTTTTCTTATCTTGTTTACGATTCGTGTATTTTTGGACGACCCCGAATGAAGACCGCATTTTTTTTGTCTGGCCCTTCCCTGACATTGATCCTCATCGTGATATGCGCATGTTCGCGGCAACAGCAGTACGGCGTGGTCGCAACGCGTGTAGAAGAAGAGGGTATTGATATTTTGTTCAGGGGGTTTGTGACCGGCGAAGAGGAGCCCTTCGCGCAATGTCACGCATCCACTATTGCACGGACCCGCGACGGCGCGTTTGTCGTGGCATGGTTTGCCGGTACGCACGAAAGGCATGACGATGTGGGTATTTGGATTTCCAAAGGAACGCCCGACTACTGGTCCGTACCGGTTGAAATAGCGAAGATTCGGCAGCATCCGCATTGGAATCCTGTCCTGTTCAACACTCCGGGCGGCAGGTTGATCCTGTTCTTTAAGGTAGGGGAGACGATCGGCGAGTGGGAGACGTGGTATATGGTTTCCAACGACGACGGTAACACGTGGTCGCGAGCGCAGGAACTCGTGCCCGGCGACAGGGGCGGCAGAGGTCCGGTGCGTAACAGGCCGATCGTCTTGTCGGATGGAACCTGGCTGGCGCCGGCGTCCGATGAAAAGGGAGGCCTTTGGAATGCATTCGTGGATCGCAGCGAAGACCAGGGAAGAACCTGGACCGCCACTCAGTTTATTCCGATGGACCGCGATGTCATCACAGGTGAGGGCGTGATCCAACCGGCACTCTGGGAATCGTCGCCGGGTAAAGTGCATATGTTGCTGCGCAGCTCTTCCGGTGCAATCTGCAGGAGTGACTCTGAGGATTATGGCAAGACATGGTCGCCCATATACAAAACGACCTTGCCAAACAACAATAGCGGCATCGACTTAACACAGCTTGACGATGGAAGGCTGGTGCTGGTGTATAATCCAGTGGAAGGAAACTGGGGTGGACGTACACCACTCGCCACCGCCGTGTCGTCCGATAATGGTGTTACGTGGTCGGACCCTGATACGATCGACGCCGGAACAACGGGCGACGAATTTTCATATCCTTCCGTATTACACTTCGGTGATACAATCGCCGGAACGTATACCTGGAAGCGAAAGCGGATAGCCATATGGATGGGTGTTGCACGATGATGCTCAACGGCACCCGAATTCTTCCCGGAGAGGAGAAGAAGATAAACATAAGCATAGCAAAGCTTCCCTCGCGATCGGCGCTGGAAATCAATATTACGGTGTCGAGGTCGGAGCACGACGGCCCGGTGCTGCTCCTGATGGGTGCAATGCATGGTGATGAGATCAACGGCACGGAGGTGGTCAGGCGTCTCATAGAAAGTCAGTCGCACCGCCCGACACGCGGCACAACAATTTGCATACCCATCATCAATATCTACGGGTTTATCAGTTCTTCCCGCTACGTGCCTGACGGTAAGGATGTCAATCGTTCCTTCCCGGGCAATGCCCGCGGTTCTTTGGCGTCGCGGGTGGCGCATTATCTGACGCGCAATATCGTGCCGAAGATCGATTATGGTATCGACTTCCATACCGGCGGCGCTACGCGTGTCAACTATCCCCAGATCAGGGGCGTGCTCAGCGACCCGGATGTAACGGCAATGGCACATGCGTTTAATGCACCGTTTACGATTGACGCCCGCTACCGACCGGCCTCGCTCCGCCAGTGGGCTGCCCGCCAGGGGAAAAAGATTCTCGTGTATGAGGGCGGTGAAACCGGACGCTTCGACGAGTTCGCCATCAAGGAAGGCATTGACGGCACGCTCAGGCTCATGCACTATCTGAACATGCGCGACGACGCCCCACCCGCACAAGCCCCCACGCGCATCATCAAGCACACCTCCTGGGTCCGCGCCGCCTATTCGGGAATTTTTTTGACCCGCGTCTCGCCGGGACAGGCTATCACGCGTGGTCAGGAACTGGGAACCCTCAACGACCCCTATGGCGACTTCAGCCAGCCCATCCGCTCTACCACCTCCGGCTACGTCATCGGCCTCAACCAAAATCCCGTGGTGCACCAGGGGGATGCGTTGATGCACGTTGGGCAGGAAGTGAAGAGTTGATTGTCGCGTATCACCTAAACCCAATCTGTGGCTGATACTTTGTAGGGACGCACGGCTGTGCGTCCATGAATTCATACACCCTACGCTACCACCCTGCGGGTCAGCGCCCGACGCACGGCTGTGCGTACATTATTGACCTATACGGTCTCACGTCCGCGTGTGGCATATTTTGAGGGCAAACACCAACTTTGTCCCATTTTCTGGGATTATTCCATACTTTAAGGGAAAACCTGGCAAAGACGAATGCCTTTCGCCTGGCA
Organism: Cyclobacteriaceae bacterium; assembly: GCA_035304385.1. Lineage (GTDB taxonomy): Bacteria > Bacteroidota > Bacteroidia > Cytophagales > Cyclobacteriaceae > ZC4RG29. The sequence goes on along the minus strand of DATGQD010000057.1, from coordinate 111,584 downwards.
AATGACCCCTGAACCTAATCTGTCCATACTTGAATATCGTGCCTAAATACTTTGCAGCATTACTGGTTCTCGCAGCCATCGCCTTTTCGTGTAGCCAGCATTCCGATTCGACACAATGGGAGGAATACCTCGGTGGTCCCGATCGCAACCACTATTCTTCCCTCACGCAGATCAATCCCGACAACGTTGCGCAACTCGAGATCGCGTGGGAGTATCATACCGGCGACAGCGGACAAATTCAGTGCAACCCCATCATCGTCGATGGAAGGTTATATGCGGTAACAGCTACCGGCGAGCCTTTTGCACTCGACGCTACCACCGGAGAAGAGCTCTGGCGCATACCGGACACCACGCGTCGCGGTGCGATCATACGGGGCGTCACCTATTGGCAAAATGGTGACGACAAACGAATTCTTTACACGCGCGGAGAGTGGCTATGTGCGGTGGAGGCGCTGACAGGAAATCCCATAACATCTTTTGGCGAGGGTGGCAAAACCAGCCTGAAGGCCGGGTTGGGTGAAACAGCCAAAACAAAGCACGTTGAGTCCCGCACACCGGGAACGGTATATGAGAACCTGATCATAATGCCCCTGAGTTTGTCCGAAGGCTCCGATGCCGCGCCGGGGCATGTCCAGGCATTTGACATTGTGACAGGGAAACTGGCATGGGTGTTCAAAACCATTCCCGGCCCCGGCGAGCTGGGTTATGATACATGGCCGGAAGCCACCCACGAAAATTCACGGGTAGGCGCGGCAAACAACTGGGCCGGCATGAGTGTCGACCGTAAGCGCGGAATCGTATATGTGCCTACCGGGTCGGCGGCGTTCGACTTCTATGGCGGCGACCGCATTGGAAGTAACCTTTTCGCAAACACATTGCTCGCCCTGAACGCGAAGACGGGTGAAAGGTTATGGCACTTCCAATTCGTGCATCACGACATCTTCGACCGCGACGCACCGGCGCCGCCTAACTTGCTTACGGTAACACGCGACGGGAAGAAAGTCGATGCCGTCGCGCAGGTGACAAAGCAGGGGTATGTGTTTCTTTTTAACCGTGAAACGGGAGAACCTCTGTTTCCCATCGAAGAAGTGCCGGCACCACCCTCGGATGTTCCGGGCGAAGAAGCGTGGCCGACACAGCCACGACCGGTATTGCCGCTCCCTTATGCGCGACAAACGCTTACCGAGGACGACATCAACCCCTATTCAGCACATCGCGACTCACTGCTGACTGCATTTCGGAACAGTCGCTTTGAAGGTCCGTTTACGCCCCTGTCGAAGAATGGCAGTATCGTATTTCCCGGACTCGACGGCGGGGCAGAGTGGGGTGGTGCCGCAGTGGATCCTGAGGGTATCATGTACATTAACAGCAACGAGGCGTCGTGGCTTATCTCATTGGACAAGGCGCAACGACCCGATGCGGCGGCAACGGGCGCTCAGCTTTACACTACATTTTGTGCATCGTGTCATGGCGCTAACCGACGCGGTAGCGCGGCAAGCGGTTTTCCGTCGCTTCTCAACCCTGAAGAACGCCTTACCCGAGACGCGGTTGCCGATATCATCAGCCACGGCAAAGGAAGGATGGCTGGCTTGCCCGGGATCACTGACGCGCAGAAGGCTGACATCGTCGCGTTTCTCTTTGGCGATAAGACTACTGCGCAGCAAAGTGCTGCTAACGTGCGAACGGAAATCACAAGCGAGGAGACTATCGATGAATACAAGATCTCAGGCTATACGAAGTGGCTTGACAAGGACGGTTATCCCGCAATTGCGCCACCTTGGGGAACGCTGAATGCAATCGACCTGAATACTGGAGAATACCTCTGGAAGATTGTCTATGGCGAATACCCGGAGTTGATGGACCAGGGCATTCCTCGGACCGGTTCCGAGAGCTACGGCGGACCCGTAATTACCGCGAGTAGTTTATTGTTTATTGCCGGTACGAAAGACAAAAAGTTCAGAGCCTACAGGAAAGAGACCGGTGAACTCTTATGGGAGACCGAATTGCCCGCGGCTGCATTCGCCACGCCAGCCACATACGAAGTCAATGGCAAACAGTACATCGTCCTTGCCTGCGGTGGCACTAAGCTCGGGGCGGAGAAAGGGGATAGCTATGTGGCGTTCGCGCTACCGTAGGCCCTGAACCACATGGGCCCGGAGGGGCATAGGATAAACATGGAAAATTTCGCAGGCTAAGTCGAAAGACCTTCGCTGGTATCACAAGTGCCGGGCACTTAATAAATCTCAGCTTTGCCTTATTCCACCTCGTAGTCCACGACGAACGGCTCTTCCAAAATCCCGAGGCGGCCCAGCAGACCGCCGAACTTTCTGTGCTCCGGATGGGGCAGGTAGGCATCGCGTGCTGCCGCATTCTCAAACGTCAGGAGGTACACATGGGTGAAGCCTTTGTTTAGGTTTTCAGGGCTGTTGTTTACACCGTGTTCAAAGGAAACAATACCAGGAATTTTATCCTTTAGGTCTCTGAACGCCGTCGTGACTTCATTGATCTGTTCCGGCGTCGCCGAAGCCTTGTATTTAAAAACCACGATGTGACGGACGTGGCCTTTCTTGGGAATAACAAAAGCTGCTGATACGCCCGCGAGGAGGAGGGCGACGAAGAGGAAGTAAAGGGTGTTCTTCATGTTTCTGGCATTGAGAATTTAGTGGTGTGCAATGTACGAACATTTTTTTTGGTTTGAACGACATAGAACACACATAGAAGTCCGGGTCCTGGTTGCTTGTGAACTTCTATCGCACAACCGATGACGTCGTACGTGAGATCGTCAAGGTTCTTTGTGGGTGTCATTGGAGCAGGCTTTTTTTTTACTCTAACTGTAGCAAATAGCCACAACGTTATAAATACCGAGATGGGAATAAATTCTATGTGCCCGCTATGTGTTCTATGTTCTATGCGGTTCAGTCGTGTGCTTAAATTTCCCAAAATCGACCCTCGCTATTATCACCACCATAAGCACCAACAGCACCAGGGGGAAGGTCATTCCAATACGAAGGCCAAAGCTATCAGACAGGTAGCCGATGACGGGAGGGCCTACAAAAAATCCTGAGTATCCGATAGTCGTGGCCATGGCGATGCCGACGCTGGGGGAGACACCCGGGGCATTGCCCGCGGTCGTATAGATGACGGGAACTACGGTAGCCAGCCCCAGCCCTGCCAGGAAGAATCCCAGGAAGGTCGACCATACGGAGGCAAACCCCAATACGATCGCGAGACCCGTAATGGCAAGGAGCCCGTCGGCGATCAGGAGTTTTTTCTTTCCGTAGTGCATGGTAAAGTAATCGCCGGTAAACCTCCCTGTTGTCATGCCGGCAGCGAATGCACCAAAGGCCAGCGCGCTGAAGGACTCCGTCGCGCCGACGATCTTGTTCATGAAGATCGCGGACCAGTCGCCCACCGACCCTTCCGATAACATTCCGCAGAATGCGATGAATCCCAGGGGGGCGATCAGGCGTGTGGGGAGCACAAAGGTCTTTTCCTTGCCGCTGCTTTCCGGCTTAGATTTGATCAGGTAGCGCGATGCCCACACGAGGGCGAGACCGCTTATCGCGGCGACGACGATAAAGTGTATTTTGAGGTCCGTCTGCGACTTTGAAAACAAAGCCCCGGTTCCGGCGCCCACGGCCATGCCTACGCTCCAAAGTCCGTGGAAGGACGACATGATGGGTTTTTTCCACTGCCGTTCCACCAACACAGCCTGCTCGTTCATGGTAACATCCATGCCGCCGTTGAAAAGTCCGATGAAGAAGAAGACGATACTTTCGACAGCCATGCTTGAGGGGAATCCGATCATCGCGATGGCCGTACAGAGGACGATCGCAAACAGCTTGGTGATAAACGCGCTACCATAGCGCACCGCAAGCCATCCGGTGAAGGGCATGCCGATGACCGCACCCAGCGCCAGTATAAACAGAATCGTTCCCAGCGATGAGTGGGAGATTCCCAATGACTCCTGCAGTTCGGGAAGGCGCGCCGCCCAGTTGGCATAGAGAAAGCCGTTGAAAAAGAAGAATGCGGAAACGGTAATGCGTTGGACCTTCAAGGTTCTTGGATTGGTGCGGCAAATATAGTCGACTGCCTTGACTTTTGCCGGCTGGCCGTGTTGGGTAATCAGTACGGGTAATGGCTGCAATCAAAAGACCCGCCTCACGAAAATCTAGGCCGGCTGTTGCCAGAGCAGGTAAGTCCAACCTGCCAAAGTATGAGGTGGAGTATGAAAAGGCCGGCTACGACTGGCTAAGGTTACGGTCGCGTGGCCACGCCGGCGCGTCCCTACAGAGTTCCGATCGCTGATCGGGTTATTGTTAAGGGACGCACGCCGTGCGTCCCTACCGGACGAAACCATCGATTCCGTTCACCCGCTATACATCATGTAGCCTGGTGGCTGTATTTTACCTTGTACTGTAACGGCGACATACCGGTGATCTTCTTGAAGGTCGTGCGAAACGCCTTGGTGTCCGTATATCCCACCTGGTACATCACTTCGTTGACATTTTCACGGGAGGTTTCCAATCGCATTTTGGCGGCTTCGATCTTCACGCGCTGAATGTATTCCACCACAGTGTTCGACGTCGCTTTTTTGAAACGCCGTTCCAGGTTCCGTCGCCCCAGTGCAAGCATAGACGCCAGCTGGTCTACCGTGATCTTTTCCTGGAAATTCTTCTCAATGAATTCCTGTGCTTTCAGTACGGTGTCGTCTTCGTGATCTTTCTGCCCTTTAAAGATGATGAAGGGTGACTGACTGTTGCGGTCTATATCGATCTGGAATACTTTCGCACAGGCAATGGCCAGATCACGGCTTGCGTACTTCTCTATCAGGTAAAGTATCAGATTCAAATACGAGAAGGCGCCGCCACTCGAATACAATCCATTTTCGTCTGTGATGATCTTTTCCACGACGAGATCTACCTCCGGATACATCATGCGAAACTCATCAGCAAACATCCAATGGGTCGCACACTTCTTGCCGTTGAACAAACCGGTGGCTGCGAGAAGAAATGCGCCGACACAGAGGCTGGCGACTTCGGCGCCGTTCTTATATTGTTCTAAAAGCCAGGGTATATACGCCTGGTTTAATTCGACGGCGCGCTTCAGATCTCCGTCCACAGCGGGCACAATGATCAGATCGGTTCTTTCAACCTCGCCGATCAGTCGGTTCGGCGTAACGGTATACATGCCATTGTTCAACCGCGTATCCGATGAGATTCCCACGAGATGTACTTCAAATATCGGGTCGCGGCCCTGGGTGGCAAGAAAATCATTTACACAACTGAACAGCTGGCGTGGACCTTCGACATTTCCAAGGAGAGCGCCTTCCGGCACGAGGATCGAGATATGTTTCATATTCTGCTGGACTATAATTCTATTCTATATACCCGGCATTGGCGCAAAGGCCAACACAATCGATCAAGTCGCTGATGTCGGTTCAAAAGTAGCGAACATGGATGTCGCGATCAACCCCTCAAATTGCCGTATTTACACCTCGTCTATGGCGAAATACTCTGGTAATATTGTGTCCAAGGGGAATGGCCATGGCGAAACCTGTACTATTTATTCACAGCGGCGGTACGCAGGGTCTCCATGAGGGGAGCGACGACCTGGTACGGCACATGCGTAAAGGTCTTCACAACGATCATGTGGTATTGTATCCCCGGATGCCCGAGCCCGATAACCCCGAGTATGAATTGTGGAAGCTCACGATCGACCGGGAACTCGCCGCCCTGGATGACGAGGTAATCCTGGTGGGACACTCGCTCGGGGCTTCCGTGCTGCTCAAATTCCTTTCCGAAGAACCGTGTGAGAAAAGCATTATAGGGTTATTTCTCGTGGCACCGGTGTACTTCGGCATGAGAGGGTGGAAAGTGGACGAGTATGTGCTGAGACCTGGCTTTGAAAGAAACCTCCACCGCATACCGCGCATCGTCTTCTACCACAGCCGCAACGACGATGTCGTGCCATTCAATCACCTGATCCAGTTCGCCGACAGGCTGCCGTACGCGGTCAGCCGGGCTTTTGAAAACCGAGGACATCTTTTCACGTCCGGACTTCCGGAACTTGTCGAGGATATCAGGAATCTTTCGGTGCTAAAAATTCGTAACAATAAACTCGGAGCCCGATGATTGCGAACCTAAATGGAATTCACGATGGTTGAAGTTTTCAAAACGGATGTTTGCGACCGACGATACGCCGAGTTGCTGGTTCGGGAAATTTGCTCCCAGTGCTCGGAATACTCCGCTAATTTTGATTTGGACGATTGTGACCGCATACTGCGCGTCATTAGCGGCAACAGTAAGGTCGACGCCGCACGTATCATCCGGGTGGTCGAAAAGTTCGGGTTCTCAGCTGAGGTCCTCGAAGACGAGATCGCATCGGGGCCTGAACGCGGTTCCCGTTCATAACCCTTCGGGCAGAAACCGACCGGGTTTGGGACGCCTTGCGTTTTCTCATTGTCGCAAGCACCGCCGCTAAATGACGTGTTCACCACCTGAGAAGCACGCTCGGTCGCCTTATCTTTGATATCAATCAATACTTCAACCGATGGACATTATATTGACTGTAGTAACGCTTGTCGCTGTTCTGCTGGTACTGATACTCATCCTGGCAGCATTTGTCAGCCGGGAGTATATGATCCACAGAACCATTATCGTTCGCGCACCCCGCGAGGCGGTGTTTGACTTCATTCGCTATATCAGAAATCAGGATCTGTACAGCAAATGGGTGATGGCAGACCCCGACATGAAGAAGACTTTCGTTGGTATCGATGGTCAGCCCGGATTTGTGTACCAATGGGAGGGCGACGACAAGGCGGGAAAGGGCGAACAGGAAATTATGGCGATACGTGAAAACGAGGGTGTGGACATTGAAGTGCGGTTTCAGCGCCCCTTCAAAGGAGTTGCCGCCGTCAACATGTCGACCACTGACGCTTCCGGTGGCGATACCCGGGTCAGTTGGTCCATGTCGGGAAGAAATCCTTATCCGTTGAATGCGATGCACCTGTTGTTCCGTGGAGCACTTGGCAGGGATATGGAAGCAAGCCTTGAAAATCTTCGACGCATTGTTGAAAAGCAACCTGCTGTGCGATAATAAAAACTAACGCTAACCTACTTTCCCATGAACAATCAGATAACACAAAAACCGAAGCGTCCCTGGGGCGGCTACGTACTGAGTGGCCTGGCCATTCTCTTCCTGCTCTTCGACAGTATCATTAAGGTGCTTAAACTCGACGTGGCTGTCGAGGGTACCGTGGAGTTGGGGTACCCGGCAAGTGCCGTGGTCGGCATAGGATTAACTGCGCTCATTTGTACGATTCTCTACACCATCCCAAGAACAGCCGTGCTCGGCGCCGTGCTGTTATCGGGTTACCTGGGCGGCGCCATTGCCACGCACGTTCGGTTAGGGAATCCGCTCTTTTCGCACGTCTTGTTTCCCGTGTACATTGCCTTGATGATTTGGGGCGGACTGTATCTCCGCGATCGTGCGTTACGACTTTTGCTACCCCTGAGACAGCGACAGCACGAAATCTAGTGTAGAAAGTCCCAACGCCTTCGCGAGCCATGAAAGGTCTGGTAATGACACGCACCGCGCAAATAAGGCTGGGTCAACTTCTGATCATCCTCGCTGCGTGGTTGTTGTTCGGTGTACTCATGACCGTGTATGATCACCTGGTCTTGTTCTCGCGGAATTCGTTGGGTACTTCAGATGACTACTCCTTCTGGTTTTCCCTGGCCATGAACATGGGCTCAGGGCTGATCGGCGCGGCGTTCGGCGGAAGTTTAATGGTATTCTATATCAACGTAAAATACCGCGACAAGCCATACGGGCAAACGATACTGGCGGTTGCAGTCGGATACATCGCCGTCATTGGCTTGATTGTTCTCGTCCTTGGCGCCGTGTTCGTTCCGCTGCGCACGGGCAGGCCGCTTTCGGATCCGGTGACGCAAGAGGCACTCGGACTTTTCCTTTCAGATACATCCCGGATAAAAAATATTATGACCTGGTCGGTCGTGGTGGCGTTCACCCAACTCGTGCTACAGGTCAACAATAAGTTCGGGCAAGGGACCTTCGTCAACATTATTCGGGGTAAGTATCAAATTCCGAAACAAGAGAAGCGCATCTTTATGTTTCTCGACCTGAACGGATCGACCACCATGGCCGAACGCCTGGGTGACGCACGGTATCATATGCTGCTGAAAGATTTTTTTGCCGATATCACAAACCCTATTCTCGATAACCGCGGTCAGATCTATCAATACGTTGGTGATGAAGTTGTGATTGCATGGAATTATTCGGATGGAACAGAGCACGGACGATGCGTGCGGTGCTTTTTCGACATCAAAAAGTGTATCCACGATACCGCCGAAAAGTACCAATCGCGCTACGGCCTCGTGCCATCTTTCAAGGCAGGCATCCATTGTGGAACCGTGGTGGCCGGTGAGGTGGGTATTATCAAACGAGACATCACCTATTCGGGAGACGTTCTCAACACAGCCTCCCGCATTCAGCGCATGTGCCACCGGTTTAACGAGGAGGTTATTGCATCGTCCAGCTTGCTGGACGAACTGCGCGTGGCCGATAAATACATCGTCCGCACACTGGGAACGCTCAAACTTCGTGGCCGGGAGCGCGAAATTGCCCTGAGCGCTATCGGGCCGGCCTAATACTTTGATGTTTGTTTAACCATGTAAATCAATGGCTGACTACGTATTCTGTTATAGTTCTTGTCCCGCTACTCCGGGATACCGAAATTACACTGACGTCCGCGGTGGAAAGGTTTACAAAAACCAGGCGTCCGGGCAAAACCGATTCTGCCCGATTCCGTTTCATCCACATTGATGATGGTATCCGAAGCGAATCCTCCCGGAGAACAAGTTAAGGACAGCCCGTTGGTCCGGAGAATCCTCACAGAGGTAGAGACCAACCTCAGGAATGAACAATTTGGCGTGGAAATGCTCGCCGAAAAGTTGGGTATAAGCCGTTCCCAACTCCATCGAAAACTCAAGCAAGACACCGGCAAATCGGCGAATCAGTATATCCGCGAATACCGTTTAGGGCGGGCCATGCAGTTACTTGAGACACAGGAAATGTCTGTCTCTGAGGTGGCGAGCGCCGTGGGGTTTGGAAGTCCGAGCTATTTTTCCGCCTGCTTTGCAGAACACTTTGGCTTTCCCCCTGGAGAGGTGAGGAAAAGGGTGGGGGAGGTGCCCGCACGTGCCTCTGGTGTCACCGCCGTCGGGCAGACCGAAAAACGCGTACGTATTGGTCGCCTTGCCTTTGCAGGGTATGTAGTCCTGGGACTGGCCCTGACGCTGGTTATTTATGTGCGTTTATTTCGGGAACCTGAGGTGGCGGCAGCGCCTGAGAAGTCCATCGCGGTGATTCCCTTCCGGAATCTCAATAACGATGCGTCGAATGCATATTTCAGTGATGGCGTCGTCGAGGCGATCAACAGGAACCTATCGGGCATGTCCGACCTGCGGGTTGTTTCATTGCGTTCTACCGATCAATATCGGGAAAGCAGCAAGTCGACAGCGGAGATTGCACGCGACTTAAATGTGTCGAACCTGCTGGAGGGGAGCATACAGCGTTCCGGCGATATGGTCAGGATTGAAGTCCGGCTCATAGATGCAGCTACGGAAAGCCAGATGTGGGCCGAGAACTTCGACCGACAAATTGAAGATATCTTTAAAACGCAGAGTGAGATTGCCGAACGGGTGGCCACTACCCTGAGAGCAACCCTTTCATCTGAGGCGATTACCGGCCTGAACCGGCAGGGCGCCATTAATCCCGCGGCATACGATCTATACCTCAGGGGATTGTACGAGTATCGCACCTACACCACGAGCGGACACCAAAACGCCCTGGCATATTTTCGTCAGGCCATCGAGCTCGACTCGACCTTCGCGCTCGCCTACTCCGGCATGGCGGCGTGCTATACGCTGAAGGCGAGTATTTTCGGTGCGGAGTTGGATGCGCTTCAGGCGATGGCGCTGGCCCGGCCACTGTTGGATAAGGCGTTGTCGCTCGATCCGGAGCTGCCGGAAGCGCACGCATGGAAAGGGTTTTACCTACTCTATAATGACTGGGATTTTGCCGGTGCCGAAGCGGAATACAAGAAAGCCATCAAGACGGGAAATCCCGACGCCCTGGGTTTGTATGCGGACTTGTTGAATTTTATGGGCCGGCATGAAGAAGCGTTGGCAATGGCGAGAAAATTAAATGAAACAGATCCGTTCTATCCCGGTAGCCGGCTCGTGCTGTCGTTGTACTATAACGGCCTCATGGAAGACGCTTTTGAAGAGGCTCAGGCGCGGATGAAGCTACTCAACAATTACCTCAGTCTTGATTTGTACGGATTTCTTTTACTGAATACGGGCCATTACGAGGAGGCTGTTTCTGTTTTCGACAATTATATGACCAATGTGGGTATGCGATATCCCCGTATGCTGGGATGGATGGGTGCGGCGTACGCACATGCGGGAAAGGCCGATGAAGCCCGAAAGATTATCGAAGAGCTTACCGAACGACGCGAACAAAGCACGGCAGGATCGCTTGCCTTCTTTACTGCCGTGGTGTACGCCGCCCTCGGCGACAAGGATGCCGCCGTGCGTTGGCTGGAAGAGGCCTATGCCACCCATGAGATGGAGATGCCCTGGTTGACATCCGAACCCCAACTCAAATCCCTCCATAACGAACCGGGGTTTCGTGAACTCGTCGCACGCATGAAATTTCCTCCCGTGAGGGGTTAGTGTTTGAAAATTGTTTAGCCGCGTTGATGGGAGAATACCTGTTGAAGGGGATGTCGCCTGGTGGCGACGGGTTTTGAATCACAATAGAACACAATAGGGCACAATAGGACACATAGAACACCGGTGCTGATGTGTAGGGTTTATGTATTCAATGGACGCACAGCCGTGCGTCCCTACCAAGTGCCCGCCACAGATAGCGTTTAGGTGATCGCGCATGCTAACAAATGTCACATTTACTACAATGGCCGTAACATTTTTCGCCTTTTACAACAAACTTTAAAGGTTCTGCAACATTTCCGATAGCGTCCTCCGCAACCAGGCCTCTCTTTTTTCCGAATCAATCGTGATGATCAACCAGGCATAACCCCATCACGATGAAACAACAACTACCGGCCCTATTTTTCTCATTTTTTAAGAAGCCATCCTTACGGAGATATCGAAATATTATATCCCTGATATCCCCGATATGCCTCTTTTTCTGTCTGACACCTTTGATAACCATTGCCCAGGTGTCTATACAGGGTACGGTCCGGGGCGACGACGGCCTGGGCGTACCCTTTGCCCATGTAGTGCTGCGGCAAATGCAGGATTCGACATTGGTCACCGCAACCATGAGCGATGACTCCGGAACCTTCACCGTGTCCTCAAACGTCGGTGCGTTTCTCCTGACCATTTCCATGACCGGATATCGGCCGGAACACTTTCACCTACAAATCAACTCGGCCCCAAGAGAGGTGATGCTGGGAGACATATACCTCAAAGAAGATATCACCGAGCTCCGGGCCGTCGAAGTAACCGCCCTCAGACCCCGGGTGGAGAAACTGCCTGACCGTACCATTGTAAACGTAGCCAACAGCGTTGCGGGTACCGGGACGAGCGTCCTGGCTATCCTCGAACGAAGTCCGGGTGTCGTGGTCAACCGGCAGAGCGGAACAGTCAGCCTCAACGGAAAATCAGGCGTGCAGGTCATGATCAACGGGAAGCCCTCTCGCATGCCGCCTGAGGCTTTAATGCACATGCTCGACGGGCTCAACTCGACCAGTATAGACAAGATAGAACTCATCACCACACCACCCGCCCGCTATGAGGCTGAAGGCGGGGCAGGGGTCATTAACATTGTCACGGTTGCAAATACGGACGAAGGAACGAATGGAAACATTGCGGTTGGTGCGGGTTTGGCACGACGTGAGTCTATGTCCGGCAATGTGGGCATAAATCACCGCAAGGGCGCGTTCAGCTCTTCACTTGGTTATTCGTGGGACCGTACGCGCAACATTCACTATTGGGCAAGTGAATACTCGGTCGTGCCGAACGGTGTGGCAATATCCAATTGGAGCGACAGCAGGCGGACCCCGCTCACGACGGTGCAAAATCTGAGTCTCGGCGCTGAATACCGGTTCAGCAAGCGAACTTCTGCTACGTTGTTGCTGACGGGATATCGGAGGAAATGGGACATGGCCGCGCGAACGATCAACACGTATCAAGAGGGCGGAGCACCTGCCGTAAATACCGACATGGCGATATGGGAAGTGAATGTATGGCAGAGCGGTACAGCAAGCCTGGGCATCCATCACCGCCTCACCGAACAACAGGAAATTAGTTTTTCTTTTGACTACCTGCGTTACGACAACGACAATCCTTCTTCCTATCACAATAAAACAATAGGCGAGGATCTTGAAAATATCATCCTCGTAAACAAGGTCACACCCATCACCTTCAAGGTCGCAAGCTTCGATTATTCGAATGCGTTACGACCGGGACTAACACTGGAAGCTGGCGGCAAGGGAACACTCTCGAACTTCACCAACACGGTGCGGATTGATCGGCCACTGGTGGGCGATGTTGACCTGGATGCCGCGACGCTCGACGAAAAGATTGTCGGCGCCTATGCCTCGGTGCAGTGGGAACCGTCGTCCGACTGGCAAGTTCAGGGCGGGCTTCGCTATGAACACACCGACAGTTATCTGACGAGTCCTTCGGAGGGCGTCCTGGTCGACCGCTCGTTCGGGAATCTGTTTCCGGACTTTAGCCTGTCGCGTGCTATAGGCGCTAACGGAAAGGCACAGGTTGCTTACAGCCGACGGATAACCCGGCCTACCTTCAATGACATGGCGCCCTTTGTGTTCTACATCGGGCCTTCCACGTTCGTCTCCGGTAACCTTTCCCTTCGTCCTTCTGTTGCCGACGCCGTCGAGGCAAGCCTTCGGTTGGGTGATATCTGGTTGGCAGTGCGCTTTAACAACGTAAATGATGAGATAGCACAATTCCAACCTGCCTACGACGAGGAGGAAGAGGCGTTGGTCATCCATTCTGTAAATATGTCGCTGAGCCGTACGCTCGGTGCGAGCATCAGCATGCCGTGGAGTCCCTGGTCGTGGTGGGAAGCGCAAGTCGACGCGTCCGTGTATCGGCAATGGTACGCGCTCGAGTACCTGGGGCCGGACGTGCGACGCCATATGAACCGCGTGGAGCTGACAATGACCAATATCTTTCTTCTCCCTTCCGACTTCTCCATTGAACTGTCCGGATCGTATCAGTCGAAAACTCCGGCGGGCATATCCCAGTTCAAGCCTCGCTCACAAGTCAACCTGGGTGTTAAGAAGCAGGTTGGCAACAGTGCGTTTACACTTGTGTTTAGCGATATCTATAACGGGATGCAATGGCGTTTCACAACGGATGCGCCCGAAGTAGACTTTCAGTCGTACACGCGGTACGACTGGGGTACACGCCTTCTTAAGTTCACCTACAGCTACACCTTCGGGAATCGAAAGCTTAAAGAAGTGGATGTCAGGTCCGGGTCAGAAGATGAACGCAAGCGTGTTCAGTAGTGAGGCCTATCAATGAATTTACAAATCGTCTAACTAACTATTTTAATCATGAACAACCCAGTAAAAGAGAACTCGAGGAGAGATTTCCTCGGCAAGGTCGTGGCAGGAACCGCGGCAGGTCTTACCACTTTGTCGGCACCGCTAATTTCGCGTGCGAGCATTGTCACGGGGACAAGCGGGGAAGCGGACGCGTGGTTCAAGAAAGCCAAAGGTGCGCACCGTATTGTATACGATGCCCCCGAGCCACACAATGGATGGGCGTTTATATGGTCATGGGTATTTTATGTCACCAGCAACAACAGCGGTACACCGGATTCCGATATGACGGCGATGGTCGTATTGCGCCACAATGCGATACCTTTTGCCTTGAAAGATTCGTTGTGGGAAAAATACAAACTCGGCGAGATGTTCGGCGTCACCGACAACACGACAAAGGCCCCTGCTTTACGAAATCCGTACTATGATCCGCGTGAGGGCGACTTCCCTTTCCCGGGTATCGACGGTATGAAAAGGCTGCAGGAACGCGGTGCGATGTTCTGTATCTGCGACATGGCGCTGACGGTGTATAGCCAGGTGGCTGCCCAACCTCGCGGACTGAATCCTGAAGAAGTGAAAAAGGATTGGGTCAGCGGCCTGCAACCCGGCGTGCAAGTCGTGCCTTCCGGCGTATGGGCTATTGGCCGCGCGCAGGAGCACGGCTTTGCGTATTGTTATGCCGGAGGGTAGGGGAGCCCAGGGGACGTCACGTGTGACGTCCCTTTAATTTTTATTTCCGTTGGTAGCGAGAGTATGATGTCAGTGCCTTATATTGAGGCAAAGTCCCAGCATGCCCGGTGTTTTCGTGTCGAGTTGCGTTGAATCTTTGCAGACACACACGGGCCGAACCTGTTCTGGTAACGATTGCGCTTGCACATTTTTGGTAAGCGGATACAGGTGTCCTGAAAATCATCCTTCGACCGAGCACATATGCCATGACTAGGTTGAAGGCTCATATAGAAAATTTTTTTCCCGGCTATTTTGCGCTGGTTATGGCCACGGGCATCATTTCCATCGGTGCGCATCTTTTGCAGATGCCCCTGGTGGCGCGCAGCCTGTTCTGGCTGAATGTCATTTTCTACTGTGTACTACTCACAATATTCCTGCTTCGGGTGGTGTATTTCTTGCCACGCATAGCCGGAGAGTTCAGAGATCATCAGAAGGGTCCCGGTCATTTCACCCTGGTAGCGGGCACTTGCATACTGGGCAACCAGGTTATGGTCCTGTTCAACCAGGCCTTTCCGGCAAAGGTGCTGCTGGTCTTTGCCGGCGTGTGCTGGGTGATTTTCATTTATTCCTTTTTCATGTCGATTACGATTCGGAAGGACAAGCCTTCGTTGGATAAGGGCATCAATGGGTCATGGCTGCTGGCCATTGTCTCGACCGAGGCGGTGGCGGTGTTGATAATTCTCATGGTTCCCACGATCACGGATCACCGGGAGGTCCTGCTATTTCTCGCTCTTGGCCTTCACCTCGTGGGCGGGATTCTGTACATCTATATTATGTCGCTGATTTTTTATCGGTTGTCATTCTTCGACCTCACGGCCAATGAGCTCGGTGCGCCTTACTGGATTAATATGGGTGCTACGGCGATAACGACGCTGGCGGGTGCCATGTTGATGTTAAACGCACACGCATGGTCGCTGTTGACGGATATACTTCCGTTCGTAAAAGGACTTACATTGTTCTTCTGGTTTGCGGGTACCTGGTGGATACCGCTGCTGATTATTCTGGGAACGTGGCGGCATGGTGTCGTGAAAGTGGCGCTGCCTACGACGGCGCACGGGTATAGCCCGGCGTACTGGGGAATGGTCTTTCCCCTGGGCATGTATACCGTTTGTACCTATCGTTTGTCACAGGCGTTGCAAATCGATTTTCTGATGAAAATCCCTCAGTACTTTATCTACGTGGCGCTGGTTGTGTGGATTTTTGTACTGATGGGCATGATTCGTCGTGGACTTTTCGATTTGCGATCCCTGCACGAAATGGAAAACGGTGTTGCTGTGGGAGAGTTGACGGTGGGGGACAATAAAAAAAGAAGCGGTGCATGAATCTGCCCGCTTCCCTTTTGCTGTGATGTTTGTTATGCCGGTCATTCCTCTGTCGCGGCGTGCATGTTGATGGAGGACTCCGCCACCTCGGTCAGCTTTTCATCGGCTGCCTTTTCTTCGGAAAGCGTCTGTTCGAGCAACTTTGCAGCGGTCTTGAGTCCGAGGGTCTGTGCGAACGTACGAAGCGTTCCATAGGAGGCAATCTCATAGTGTTCAACCTTTTGCGCAGAAGCGATTATTCCCGCGTCCAGCATTACGCCATCCTCAGAGTCTTTCATAACGCTCTCGGCTTCTGAAATCAGACCTTCCATAGCCTCGCATTTCTTTGTTCTCGGTTCCATTCCCAACTCGGCGAAAACCTCTTCCACACGGCTAACGTGCTCCTCGGTCTCTGCCAGATGGGATTCGAGGGCTTCAATAAGTTCCTCGGACGTAGCCTTCTTGATCATCTTGGGGATAGCCTTAACAAGGGCCTTTTCCGCCCAGTAGATGTCTTTGAGTTCGTTAGTGAAGAGTTTCTGAAGCTTAGAGTTGTGATCTTCTTCGGCGGTTTTGGTCCGTCCGTTTCCTGTTTTTGATGCTGCCTTTTTCATAAGAGATATCGTTTGGTTTCTGTTACTATACGAAGTGGCAAGTCAAAGAACGTGCCCTGTTTGCACGGGATGCGTTTGACAATGACATCTTACAGTAATCGTGGCTTTGAAAGTTTAGTGTTCCACGTTGATGCATCCGACCAACCGGTAAGCAGCACAAAATTGGCATGCGTGCGTCCGCGTATCCTTTAAAAAATTGAACCGCGCGACAGATACTTTACCGTAAGTAATGAGGAGACTTATCCCCTCGGGCCGTGGAATTTCCACACTTGATGTTCGCCAGGAGGCCAATTATGACCCATCAGGAACGGGCATAGTTTTTCAAGAAGTCAGATCGTGAGGAAGGGTTGAATGGAGACAAAGGAGAACTCGAAGCACCTTGAGGCGTACACCGCGAAGCGCGATTTCCGCAAGACGCCGGAGCCCTCAGGCTTGGGGAAGAGATCATCGTCAAATCCGGCACAAAGGCGATTCGTCGTGCAAAGGCACGAAGCCCAGAATTTGCATTACGACCTGAGGCTGGAAGCAGACGGTGTGTTGAAGAGTTGGGCTGTACCGAAAGGCCCTCCGTTAAAGCTGGGTGAAAAGCGCCTGGCCATCCAGGTAGAGGATCATCCGCTCTCTTACGCATCGTTTGAAGGCACGATTCCCGAGGGAAACTATGGCGCGGGGACGGTGGAGATCTGGGATGAAGGATGGTATGAACCCGAAAATGCGTCAACCGACGATGACATCCTGGATGACCTGGATAAGGGCAAACTGAACGTGATTTTGCACGGGCGACGATTGAAGGGACGGTATTTGCTCACCCGGTTTGCAAACGAAGGCAAGGACCAATGGCTTTTTATGAAGATTAGAACGAAGGCGTCGCGGGAAAAGACCGACGCATAACCAAGTAACGATATGGCTGGCAAGACGAAAGAAAAAGAGCGCGTTTCCTCTTCGTCCGATGAGGAAGACTACATGGTTAACCTGGGAGGTAAAAAGGTAAAGCTGACAAGCCTGGATAAACTGTACTGGCCTGATGAAAAAATTACCAAGGGAGACCTTATTTACTATTATACGACTATTCACCCCTTTATTCTGCCCTACCTTATCAATAGGCCGCAGAATCTGAAGAGAAACCCGGATGGCATCCGCGACGAAGGTTTCTACCAGAAAGATGCCGGTGACGAGGCGCCCTCCTGGGTCAAAAGTGTCGCGATCCATGCGGAAAGCACCGGCAAGGATGTGGACTACATTGTTTGCAACGACCAGGCGACCCTGGCGTATCTCAATAATCTGGGGTGCATCGAGTTGAATCCCTGGAATTCCACAATAAAACATCTCGACAAGCCCGACTACATGGTCATCGATATCGATCCCCCGGATGACGACTCTTTTGAGCGGGTTGTGGAAATCGCCCTGACGATAAAAGATCTGATGGACTCCATGGAAGCGCCGTGCTATTGCAAGACTTCGGGGGCAACGGGGTTACATGTGTATATCCCGCTTGGCGCCCGCCACACTTATGAGACGGTCAGGCCTTTCGCGAAAGCAATAGCGGAGTATGTCGCTGCAAAGCACCCCGAGACGGCAACGACTGAGCGCTCGCTGTCGGAAAGGAGGGGTCGCGTATACGTTGATTTTCTCCAGAACAGTCGGGGTCAAACGCTTGCGGCGCCCTATAGCGCACGTCCCGTGTCGGGGGCCCGGGTCTCTACGCCCCTCCAATGGCCGGAACTACGCCACGGTGCGAGTCCCCGGGATTTTACCATACATACGGTGCCTAAACGTCTGGACAAGCTCGGCGATCTGTTTGAAGGTGTTCTCAAAGAACGCATCGATCTTGAAAAATGCCTGGAGATGTTGGAGCGCAAGGCGAATGGGGCGCAGAAGCGATAAAGAAATGAATCAATTAATTATAGTTTTCACTTAAATCACACAATCATGTTACGCTGGGCTTTAATCTTTTTTGTAGTGGCGATCATCGCTTCGCTGTTTGGCTTTGGAGGAATCGCGGAAGGCGCGGCTTCAATTGCCAAGGTGTTATTCTACATCTTTATCGGTTTGTTCCTACTGACGCTCGTGCTGGGTCTGTCGATATTCCGACGGTAGCGCATCGCTAGCTCTTCTTGCGTTTTGACCGTCCCGCTCGCGCACCCCTTTCCTTTTGGGAGAGGGGTTGCTTTTTCTTTTCGCGTTCCTCAAGTGATTGAGGGTCCATGATCTGAGGAGGCTCCGGAGTCTCGGGCTGGGTTTGCTTTTTGTCTGTTGTCTTTGCCATATCATCTCAACGAATGACCAAAATCGTGCCGGCATCGGGTACTGGGCGGGTACTGGGTTAGAACGGTTCGTGGCTTCTGTAGTCCAACACCTTCCGGAAGTTGTTGTTTCATTCTACACCCGCGAGGAAAAGAATGGACATAGAAAGTTGTTATCAGGCCAATTGGATACCATTTGTGCGCAAATAAAGTTTGGCACAAACCTTCGAAGGCATTCCGTGAAATCATGTTAAATCAAAAGTTTTTCAACAATGAAACGATCACTCTTAATCTTTGCTGTTCTGATGCTCTTCGGATGGACAGCTGCTGTTGCGCAGCAGCGTGACACAACCAACACCCAACAACAGGCCGTACCCGAAGGTATGGTCGAAATTCAGGCTAGCGAAGTTCCCGCTCCCATTCAGGAATCCCTGAGGAGCGCAAACTACACCGGCTGGGAGCAGGGTACCTTCTACCGGAATGAAAATTCTGACCTCTATCTCGTTGAGATAGGAGAGGGAGCAGATGCCAAGCAATACTACTTCGATAAGAACGGAACGCCATCCATGGCTCCGCGGGAGTAGTTTCTGAAAACAACAGGCTGTCTGATGACAGCCTGTTGTTTTTTTAGTCTTTGTCCGTGCCCCCTTGCATGTGAATTGAATTCCCCAAAGCCGCTTATCGTCGGCAAACGACCACCACCCAAATTTTTTTGTTTCCCACGGGTAATCCTTCCCGCAATATCCCGAAATGTTTATTTTTATACGACTTTGTTGTGTGAGAATCCAGCTTGCAGGCAAGTCGGAGAAGCATGGGCTCCGGCAGCCGAGGCGTTTCTTCCCGCGCGAGTTCTGTCGGATGTAGACTGATATACGTGTGGGGGCAATGCAATGGCTTGGAAAATAGCCACCTGAACTTAACTCTGCACGGATGCGCGACCCTTCGCTCACGACTGGCCGGGATTTGCCCTATGAGGCGCTCCTCCATAACCTGCGTGTTGGCCTTTATACCTGTGACTTAAAAGGAGGTATTACATCTTTCGACGAACGAGCTGTTGAGCTGTGGGGGTATCAGCCTCCATCCGACGTTCGCTTCTGGGCATTTCACAAATCCTGGCAACCAGACGGAAAAGAGATCCATCCGGAAAATTCGCCGATGGCACTCGCCTTACGCGAAGGCCGGACTTTTCACGGCCTCGAGATGTGGGTGGAACAACCAGACGGCAACCGGTACTTTGCCGGGATCACGATCGACCTTCTTCGCAATGACACCGGAAGCATCATCGGCGCCACAGCCATGATCCGCGACATTACCGACGAAAAGGCCGCAACCAAGGGTTTTATTACGGATAGTGAACGGCGTTACCGAACGCTTATCAAATCGTTGCCGGTGGCGGCCTACGTGTGCGACCTGGAGGGACGCATCACTTTATATAATGATGCCGCCGTCAGACTCTGGAGTCGCGAACCTTCCCAAAACGACAGGTGGTGCGGATCGTTGCGCATTTACACTACCGACGGTACACCCATTTTACCCGACGATTGTCCGATGGCCCGGACGGTGAAGCTGGGGCGGCCAGTTGATGGCGAAGTGCTCCTGCTGGAGCAAGCCGACGGCACTATGCTTCATGTTCTGCCCTGTCCCAGACCGCTCTACGATCCTGCGGGAAATCTTGAAGGGGCCGTAAATGTGTTGATCGACATCACGAATGAAAAACGTTCCCAGCAGATCCTCGAGGAAAGCGTCAACCGCCTCAACCTCGCGGTCGATGCCGCCGAGCTGGGCACCTGGGATCTTGATGTGGCCTCAGGAAAGATCGTTACGTCGGACCGTCATAGAAAGATTATGGGATTGGAAAAGGAGGGCTTGTGGACCAGGGAGGATTGTATGTCGATCATACATCGCGATGATAAACCCATGGTCAATGATCTGTTCAGCCGTGCCCTGGTGTCCGGCACCCTGTTCTTTGAAGCCCGCGTTGTACGGCAGGACAAAAGCGTACGCTGGATACGGGTGAACGGCGTGACATTGTACGCCAATGGAAATGCATCCCGCATGATCGGGACGACACTGGACATTACACCCCATAGAGAAGTCAGCGAGCAATTGGAACAGAAGGTGGCCCGCCGGACCAGAGAGCTGACCCGTCTCAACAAACTCCTCGAAAAGTCAAATCATGACCTCGAGCAATTCGCTTACATCGCTTCTCATGATCTTCAGGAACCGCTGAGGAAAATTCAAACCTTCGCCACCCTTGCTGAAAATGTGGACAATGAGGCGGGCCGCAAAAAATACCTTTCCAAGGTGCGTGATGAGGCGCAGGGCATGTCAGCTCTCGTTCGCGATGTCCTTACCTTCTCCAGGTTGTCGGCCATTCCCGAATTCTCCAAAGTGAATCTTAACCAGGTGGTAGACGAGGTAAGAGCAGACCTGTCATTGTTAATTGCTGAAACGGGTGCCACGGTCAGCAGTACCGAACTTCCGGATGTCATGGGCATTCAACGACAACTGGGGCAGCTGTTGACCAACCTGATCAGCAATTCATTAAAATTTGTTCGCGGTCGACCTGAAGTACACATCACCTGCCGTGAGGTTCCCAAGGATGAAGTCGTAGCGCTTCCCACGCTGCAGCCGGGGAGAGAGTACGTTCAGATAATGGTACAGGATAACGGTATCGGCTTTGAGCAGCGGTACGCCGATCAGATCTTCAATATCTTTCAACGCCTGAATCCCCGCGAGGCCTATCCGGGAAATGGCGTAGGCCTTGCGTTATGTAAGAAGATTGCTGAAAATCACAATGGCGCCATCAGCGCGAAGAGTACCCCGGGAAAGGGAACAGTGGTCTACGTTACATTGCCCGCGATGGAGAAAGATTGAAGATAACCCTTTCCGTCAACGCCTGTGATCTGAACCGAACGAGGTCGTTGAATAAAGTCAATTCTTTCTCGGTAGTTCAGCGAAGTCGGGTTTGATGAGCGTAGCCTTTTCGAACCAATAGGATTTTATAACTCCCACCATATCCACTAGTTCACTGTAGCTGTATGGTTTTTCGAAATAGGCGTTGCATCCCAGATCGTAACTGGTGAGAATATCGCTTCGGGAATTGGAGGTGGTGAAGATCAACACCGGAATGTGGCGCTGGGTAGGGTTTGTCCGAATGGCTTCAAGTGTTTTCAGCCCGTTTTTCTTGGGCATATTCAGGTCGAGGAAGATGATCGACGGCGTTTGAGAGTACTCGGCGAGCAAGGACAGCAATTCTTCGCCATCGCAGGCAAGAAGAATCTTATTGCGCTCCACGCCATTCTCAACCAGAGCCTCAGTTAGTAGTAACCTGTCGTCAATATCGTCATCCGCGATAATTACCATAGGCACCCCGGATACCATTTGAGAGATTTTTGAGATAAGTTAATTAATATTTGCGGTTCTAGGTAGACCTGAGTCACATAACAAACTGAAAATGATAGAAGTTTGGATGGATCGGGGATGCAAACCGAAGGCCGGGTTGTTAAGTGATAGATTTTCAAATGGTTACGTAAAAAGACATTTTGCAGCATGCCGCAAAACGACACTATTTACTGTAAGCGACCATTATTTCCGGTGGCGGGAGCGGCCTCAACGTCGACTGCCACCCGGGGCAGCGTGATCTTGAAAACGGTTTCCTTACGGGGTATGGAGGTGACGTCAATGTCGCCGGCGTGGGCTCTGACGATGTTCAGCGTCGCGGCTAAACCAAGCCCTATGCCGCTTTTCTTGGACGTAAAGTAGGGTTCGAAAAGATTGGGCAGATTCTCCTTGGGGATGCCGCAACCGTTGTCGGCAAGGTGGATAATGCACTGGTCGGGCGTTGCGCTCACGCGAACGTCGATACGGCCTTTCCCTGCATCCACTGCTTCGATGGCGTTGACCAGGATGTTCAGGATGGCCATTTTGAGTCGTTCAGTATTGGCCCTTATTATTAAGGTGTCCGGCGGGACGTCCAGGGCCACAGCGATACCCTTTAGCTGAGTGCGGTCCTGAACCACCCCAACACAGTCCTCGAGGATACCCCTGATATCGACGGCCTCCAACCGCATCTCGTCCGGTCGTGACGACTCCAGCAGGCGGGTGATGAGCGTGTTGATCCGTTGGGCGTTTCGGGAAATGATTTCCAGGAGAACTTTGTCTTCTTCCACTATTGTGGAGGGGTCAATTTGCTCGACAGACATTTGAATAGTGGACAGCGGGTTGCGTACCTCGTGAGCGAGCGTACTCGCCAGTCGCCAGGTGGCGGCCAGTTTTTCTGCCTGGAGCATCGCCTTTTCCGCTTTCTTGAGACTGGTAATATTGTGGATGATCCCGTACACGTTGATTTCATCCGGTGATGAACTGTCGCGCGACAGTGAAAGGAGGCAGTACTTGGTTTCACCCTTTGCGTCGACAAGCTCTAATTCAAGATCGCTAACCTCTCCTCTCTCATCGAGATCGAGCAGCACTCGCTCTCTTGTACTGGCATCGGTGATGAAGTCGAACAGGTTGCGCCGGAGCAGTACATCTGCGGACGTTTCGAAAAGACGCGAAGCTGATCCGTTAAAATCCTTGAGGTTGAGGTCGCCGTCGGCGATCAGGATGGCTTCGCGGGAGTGTTCGAATACCGCCCGATACTTTCGTTCACTGGTGCGAAGGGCGTTCAGCACGGTGGCCCTCGAAAGCGCATACCGTATGGACCGATCCAGGTTTTCACTGCTGATTTCAGATTTCAGCAGGTAGTCGGCAGCCCCCAATTCCATCGCCTCATGATCTATTGCGCTGTTTCCCTTACCCGTAAGGAGGATGAGTGGCTCTTCGCAACCCTGGAACAGCGCAGTCCGCAGCAGGTCAAGACCCGTGTGGGCGCCCAGGCGATAATCGATGAAGTAGAGATCGTATTTCTTGTGGCGGATCAGGTTCAACGCCTCATCGTAGTAACGGCCCTGTTCTACCAGAAAATTCTGATTCGGAATGCCCTTGATGTGTTCCCGGATGATGAAGAAGTCGGTGTCGTCGTCATCCACGACAAGAATGCGAACGGGGGTGTTATGTCGGCTCATCGGATTCAGGCGGATTGATGTTGCGGGATCACTTGACGTTCGGGCATGATCAGCGTGAAGGTACTTCCTTCGCCTAACTGGCTTTCCGCTAAGATTAAGGCGCCGTGCCTGTCGGCGATTTTCTTACAGGTGGCCAGTCCAATGCCTGATCCGGCATAATCGCTCTTTGCATTCAGACGCTGGAACACACCAAAGATGAGTTCCGCATACTCCTGCTCAAATCCAATTCCGTTATCCGTGATAGAGATCTTGTGATAGGTTCCGGGTTTTGTAATACTGTACTTATGTTTCTGATCCTCGGTAAGCACACACGATGTGACCCGGATGTGTGGCCTGACGTTGGAGACAAACTTTAATGAGTTGCCGATAAGATTGTTTAGCAGGAGCCGGATCTCAGAAGCCACACCCTCCACACTGGGGAGGTCGCGAACCTCAATGACAGCGCCCGTCTCATGAATCTTAAAATCCTGATCTGACATCACATCCTGAAAAATCTTGTCCATATCCAGTTGCTCGAATCGGGGTGTGTTGTGGTCGAGGTTCGTAAACTGCAAAAGACTGTCGATGATCCCTCGCATATTGTTTACGGATGAAAGAATCATGTCGATGTATTGCCCGCCGTCCTTGCCCAATGCTTCCTTATAACGCAGCCGCAGAAATTCGCTCAAAGTGGCGATTTTCCGTAACGGTTCCTGTAGATCGTGGGAAGCCAGGTATGCAAATTCATCCAGTTTTTTACGCATGTGGACGGCAGGAAATCTAACTATAGACACGGCAATGTAAGAAACAGGCCCGCGGTCAGCAAAGCCTCATTTCTTTTTGTGCCAACATTCAAGCCAAACCTCGGGAAGGGCTGCTAATGGCTAGAAATTTGTTTAAACATACGTATTGTGATGATATTTTTCCACAACAAGGAAAAGGTTTTCCCCAATTTTTTCCCTGGGAATGGCTGCTAATACTTATTGGAGCGGGGAGAGGAGCGGGGGACGTATTGAGCCGTCCCCCGCCATATTATTTTTTCGTCTACTGAACCCGTTCGGCGGCCTTTAACTGATCGCGATATCTCTTGATGGCATCATGAGATTCGCGGATCATTTGGCGCTGCCGGATCAGCATGTTGTACAGCTCATCTGGCCAGGCAACATCTTCGTCGAGCGCCTCGTCGTACGCCTTAAGGGCGGCATCTTCGCCGAATTCACATAATTCGAAAACAGATTTTGCGGTGCCCCCGGTGAACGAAGTCTTGAGGTCGATCCAGGTCCGATACAACTTACCCGAAGTGGTTGTGTTTTCGGCCGGCTCGCCGCCAAGACGCATTACTGCCGACGACAACTCGTTTACGAACACACCGCTTTCATTCGTACGTTCCAGGAACATCGGTCGCGCGTTGTCGTAACCGGGCTGACTTAATTCTTCAGTGGCTTTGGTGTAGCCTTCGATACGGTCGTTGTTGATCCGAATAAGATCATTCAACACTTCTACCAATTTTTCATTTTCCATGATCTTCACATTTTACGTTCGCTCTATTTTTTTTCTTCTCTGGGTAGCTTTGAAAACCGTGCCACCCCATAACCTTTCGATTTCGATCAACCGCGCGCGATTCAGATTCTATTTGATAGCACGCGACAAGCAACAGACGGCAAATTATTCCCCGGAACTGTACAATACTTTTTACAACTCGTCAGCTTCGGGAGTCTTCTATGCCTCTGTCGATTTCAGCACTTCAATGGAAACCTCCGCGTCGTTCGGTTCACCCATACCCTCACTTACGAGGATGGGATCGTCTATCAGCGTTGCTTCCAAATCGGAACCCTCATGCACGACACGCACCCGTGATCCTTTCTGAAGATTTCGCAACTTCTCCGATGGCACGGTGGTTCGCATCTGCAACGGATTACCTTCCTTCAGATCCTTGAACTGAAAGGATTCCGCACGTATGGTGATTGAATTGTCCATAATAGGTATAACCTCATTTTAAGTTGAAGATGAGGGGCTCCGAAGAGCCCCGCCTGTCTCTGATTGCCTTTCAACTGAATGGCCGGGTCGGCGTCCATCAATCGAAAGGAGTGTGATTGGTCTTAATCCCGTTCAGGATATCGAGACGCGACAGGCATTATACATGAATGGAAATTTCGTGCCACATCGGTAGGGCGACAATAGGGGGCTTTTGTAATTGGTCATGGTTAGAAAACTCCACAACCTGTTGCCATCTTTTATTCCATCATAGACCGGTACCAAACCTGGTTTGTCCGCGCGCTAAATCAAACTTCAACCTGACTTGTATCGGTGATAGAATTGCCATGCGTTGCCAGGCTGCGCGGGTACTCCGATCCATATCTGCAGCAAGCCGCATTGATGTCTTGAGAGCAGCGCCTGTTTGTACTTTCGGCATGGTTTTTCGATCCCCTTCAAAGAACCAAAAGTGTTGCAGTTATGCCAAAGTATTCGAAGAAGGCGCAGGAGTCCGTAAAGCGTGCGATGCGCAAAAGGAAAAAGGGTACCCTTAAGTCGAGCAGCGGCCGCAAGGTTACAAGTAAGAAACAAGCAATAGCGATCGGCCTTTCAGAGGCCCGTGAGAAGGGCGCGAAAGTTCCGAAGAAGAAAAAGAAGAGCTAGAACATCCTGGCAAATCCTACTTCCAGTATGGCGAAGAAGAAAAAGATACATCCATCGCAAACCCAGCAGCGTCCGGGAAGCGAGGCGAAAATGAAACCCAGGCCGAAGGCAGAACGTCCGCAGCGTGACTTCAAGCTGCAGAATAAGGTTGCGTTCATTACAGGCGGGGATAGCGGTATCGGTCGAGCCGTTGCCATCCTCTTCGCGGAAGAGGGCGCCGATGTAGCACTGTCGTATCTCAACGAACATGAGGACGCGGAGCGGACGAAAGAGAAAGTCGAGGAGTTGGGCAGGCAATGCGTGTTGCTGGGTGGCGACATTTCTTCTGAGGCGGTTTGCAAAAGGATTGTTAAGTCGGCCGTCAAAAAGCTGGGTCGCATCGATATCCTGGTGAACAACGCGGCGATCCACTATGAAAGCAAGTCGATCACCGATATCACTACGGACCAGTTGAAGAAAACCTTCGCGACGAACATATTCTCCATGTTCTGGATTACCCAGAATGCGTTGCCTTCGATGAAGAAAGGCAGTACCATAATTAACACCTCGTCGGTGACGGCGTATCGGGGAAGTCCACACTTGATCGACTATGCAGCTACGAAGGGTGCTATCGTGGCCTTCACCCGAAGCCTGTCGGCGAACCTCGTCAAAACGGGAATTCGGGTGAATGGCGTTGCGCCGGGTCCCATATGGACGCCGCTCATTGTATCGAGTTTTAACGCCGATCGGGTGGCAAGCCATGGGAGCGATGTGCCCATGGAGCGGGCCGGAGAACCCGCGGAGGTCGCTCCCTGTTTCTTGTTTTTGGCAAGTGCCGATTCCACCTATATGACCGGACAATTTCTCCATCCGAATGGTGGAGAGATACTCAACACCTGATCGTATCGACGCTCCGGCTTGATTACCTGTTAGTAACGCAATTGGAGTGCAATGCGATCGAACGACAACAGCGAATCGTTGTCTGCGAAAAGTACGGATCCACTCTTGGCAACTACCGTCTCAATAATCTCATCGACCGCAGCCGGAAAGGTGGTATGCTCAGTGGGAGGTTCATTTAAGTATAATACCGGATCACCTTCCACGACATAGCCCGGACGCTCATAATCCTTTTCGACCAACAGTACAAGACCGCGTCCGTCTTGTGCAGCCCTCCATACTTCCTGCACTCCTTTGGCCGTACGCTCCGGAACATCGTTTTCCTGAAGCTCTTTTATTTTATCGGCAATAACCCGCTGCCGGTGTTCAAGAAAGGCTTCGAAAGCCTTAGACCTGAGCTCCTGGAAATTGTATTCGTCAAAAGATCCTACTATTTCACCGCGGATGAGTTGATCGGTGTCTTGTTGTCTGAAGTCGGCAATGCTTTCTACAGTACCTGCTACGATCAAAGGGAGCGGAGTACCCATTATCTGTGCGATGCTGCTGATCGCGTCGCGAAAGAAAGATTGCGTTCTTACCTTGATCATCGTACTTTTTTCTTTTCCCATTTCCTGCCTGGGCCCCATCGCAGGTGCCGGGCGGGCGTACTCGAACTCATCCTCGAACGTGAGTGGAAAGTCATCGGTTGTAATCTCCGTAAGTTCATCCGCCCGGGCTGAATAAAGCCTGATTTGCTTTTTGCCTATCGAGGCCACATAGTAGGGTTCGCGAAGTTGCCGCAGGTAGTAAAGATCGCGGGTCACAAAGGATTCGTCGACGACGACCCTTTCCTCAATAGGAAAAGGAAATGACACGATGCCCGAGACCTCCGATGAAATAAAAATTCCCACACCGTCGCGGTTAAAGTCGGGGAACGAAAGCTTGCGGGTGAGGCGATCCAATTCTTCACTGAATTCGCCGGGCAGCTTATGTTCCTCTATGAGGGTTTTTGCTTTTTGGATCGCCTTCCGAAGCATTTCGGGGTTTTGCGTGCGCTCGGGTGCTACTCTGTATTGGGGAACGATAACCGAAAGACACGGACGCTCCCGTATTTGAAGAAGTTTGTCTTGTAATTCATTCATAGCCGTCAATGTTGAGTTGCTGGATAGTTGCAAACTAATACCATTCGCGGGGCGACGCTATGACGTTTGTTAGCCCGTGATCTGATTCTTGGCATAGATGAATGTGTCGCAGAGACCCGTGCTGATAGAGGCGCGGGCGTCAACCACCAGGTGTGTATTAAGGTACACCGTTGTGCTGCTTTACCGATCACGTCTCATCCCGTTGTAGGATACCATTGACGAGGTTTTGCCATTGCACGCGGGAAAAGGCGACCATGCCCGCAGTACCTACCAGGGCATCGCGAATTTTACCCGCCGCGGTGTCCGCATCGGTGTTCGGTTTTGTATTTCGGTCAAAGATCGCCGCAGTAACTACATTCTTATCGCGCGTGACACTGAACGTACTGGTCGACGCCTCAGAGTAGAAATGCGCAACCTGGCTTTGCGGTTCCTTCGGGTTTCGCGCAGGCCGCACACGAAATGCGTACCGGTTGGTGTCTTCGGATGACATGATTTCAACCTCCTCAACGGTCACCCAATCATAACCTTCACCCTCGGTGTTGCCGGGTCCCGGGATCTTGATCCGTAGATAATCGCCTTTTTGCACGGGACGATCCACGATATTTCCCGCCGCGTCGGTTAACGCAAATTCAGCGGTAGGTTCGCCCGCGAGCCTGGCCCATTCACTAATGGTTTGCAAGCGGTTCACCGCAGTGGTAAAGTATTCTCTGGCAACCGTGTCGTTGGCCAGCAATATCGACGCCGTTGCGTCTATTTCTTTTCCGGTCTTTTGTTCCGGAACAATTGCGGGTTCTTTTTCGGGATTCATGACTTCATTGGGTTGGTGATACATCAAACACCTGTGTCTGTCGACAGGGTTACATTTTTTTGCGGAAAATCACATGCCATTCTTGCGCTGATACGCGTGGCGTTGTCAGGTCAACTATGAAAGGGTTTTTTCTGCCTGGTATTCGCAATGCCAGGACATAACAGGTTTGGTATGCGATGCGGCAGGTAACATCGTTGTTATCACAAGTGATGACGAATGTCCACACCGGGGACAAATTGGGACTGCCTTATGAAGTGGGAGAGCGTGCTGTTAGCGGACTAAGATGTTCATTCGTCTTTGTCCGCAACAGAAAGGCCTGAATCTCACGGTGCCTTTACCTAAAGAGCCTTACATTGCCAGCGGTATCCGCCTTCAATGCATGTCGTTGAATGAAGAAACCAGCTATGACGAATAGATCCACCACAATACTGTTCAGCAACCTCCTGTTGCTGAGTATCCTCGGCCAGACTTTTGGCCAATCTTCCGTAGCTTCTCGTCCTCATTCCTGGTTTAAGGTGGATACGTTGCGCGAAGGCGTATGGCGCATTTCCGAAGGAGACATTGACAACATCTACCTTGTCGCCGGTCGTGACAGCGCCATGCTGATCGACACCGGCCTTGGTGTCGCCAACCTGAGGGACTTCGTGACGACGATCACGTCCCTGCCGCTGATCGTCATCAACACGCACGCTCATCTCGATCATACAGGGGGAAGCTTTCAGTTTCCGAGGGTGTATGCCCATCCGGACGATTTCGATATGATCCGCTTTTTCGGCAAGAAACAATTTCGGAAGTATACAGTGGCGAGCCTGCCGGAGTTTAACCTTCCGGACTCGCTGAAATTTCCGGTATCGGATAGCTTATTCAATGTTTTTCTGTTACCGGTACGCGACGGCCAGGTTTTCGATTTGGGTCAGCGGAGAATCGAGGTGATCCATACGCCGGGTCATACCGCGGGAAGTATTTGCCTGCTCGACCATAAGGACGGGGTCTTGTACTCCGGAGATACGAATAACGGGCTGAGCTGGCTCCACCCGCCGGACGCCCTTCCCCTCGAGGTATACATGGAAAGTCTTCAGAAGCTTCTTAACCGCACTGAATTTCATACCCTTTATCCGGGACATGACCTTCCCTTCGACCGCGAATTCATCAGCGAACAAATTGAATGCGTACGACGCATTATCGCCGGCGAATGTGTCGGTGTGCCTTACGAATCGCTCGCCGGCGCCAGGGTCTGCGGTTACGGTCGAGCCCGGGTGGCCTATGACCCCGAAAGGATTTCTGCAGCTGCCAGGCATTAGACGCGGCATTTTTTCACGTTTGGCGCCTGTCCCTCCGTTGTGGCCTGATGCGGAGGATATTTCAACGGGCCGTTGCCCTTCCTTTCCGACGACTCAAGCGACGATACCATGACTTTGTCGGGGTGACTGAAAATTTCATCGTAATAAAAGACAAGAATGTCCGATATTACGTTACCTTTGGCACAACTAGTTTACATCATGACGGACACACCTTTACACTCCTTCCATATACCGGTTATGGGACTGGCCTATACCATCGACACGCCGCTGAAAGTTGCGCGTTTCGGGATAAGCTCGGTTATCTCCATAATCCAGGATAACCTGATCGAGAAAATGCGCAGTCATTATTATCCGACGACAGGCCGAACGTATTTTCCCATTACGTCGCGGGATGAGGACCACCGTGCCAGACGAATTACCGACTATTTAAACCTGGTAAAGGCCATTGTTGCTGACCAGGTAAGCGTACTCAAATCGGAGCCTTTCGAGCCCGGCTCCGACATCTGCAAGTACTTTGAATTGCTCCCCGACACGCATTCGCTGTCGCAAGCCTTTTCAAAGATGCAAGGCCTGCCGGAGAGCAAAGAGAAGGAGGAACTTCAGTGCTGGCTTCGTGAGCAGATCGTGCCGGGAAGCATTGATGTGAATATCATGACCAAGGTGGACAAGGATAATCGCGATGTATCGGGACGCGTCATCGAAGACGGATCCGATGCGCTTGCAGCGCTTCGTGGTTACGCCGAAAGTGATCTTTGCAATTCGACGCTCGTGCTTTCGGCCGGAATGAACCCGAGGCTGTTTAATTATATGTCGCGGAGATCGGAGTTCGATGCAGATGCTTCCGGTGCCTTCCAGAAGAGGATATGCTTGAAGGTGTCCGATTTCCGATCTGCCTTCGTGCAAGGGAGAATGCTTGCCAAGAAGGGGCTTTGGGTTAGCGAGTTCAGGATTGAGTCGGGCCTCAATTGCGGTGGCCATGCCTTTCCTACGGACGGATACCTGCTTGGTCCGATTCTCGAAGAATTCCGGGATCGCAAGGCAGAACTTATTGACGGATTGTTTGCGGCCTATAACGACGCCCTTAAGGCTAAGGATAAGCCTGTCTTTGATGAACCCCACGCGATACGACTTACGGTACAGGGTGGAATCGGAACGTCCAGGGAAGACGCGTTTCTGCGATCTTTCTATGCGGTGGACGGAACGGGGTGGGGTACGCCCTTTCTCCTGGTGCCTGAGGCGACAACCGTCGATGATAAAACGTTAAGGCAATTGAAAGAGGCCCGCGAGGAGGACGTGGTTCTGAGTCGTAAGTCGCCGCTCGGCGTACGATTTCACTATCTCAGAAACTCGAGTGCAGAGGCGGAGCGTCTCGACCGTATCGCCAGGGGAGTTCCGGGAAGTCCTTGTACTGAGAAATACCTTGTATCCAATACGGAATTCGGTCCGGAACCTATATGTACCGCATCGCGTGCTTATCAGAAGCGAAAGATCGAGCAATTGACGACGCTCGAGCTTTCGGAAGAGGAACACAACCGCAGATATCGTGACATTGTTGAGAAAGAGTGTCTTTGTGTGGGTCTGAGCAATGCCGCCGTTAAGGCCTATGATTTGAAGCCGTTCAAGAAGCTCACCGGGGTGAATATTTGCCCCGGGCCCAATATCGCTTACTTCGGCGACATCGCTTCGCTTCGCCAGATGGTCGATCACATTTACGGTCGCGTAAACCTCATTATGAGCAGCAGCCGGCCGCATATGTTTATAAAAGAGTTGAAGTTGTACTTCGATTACCTGCGTGAATACCTGGGGGAGAATGGAAATGCGCCGGACAACCGGACCAGGTCCTACATCGAAGTATTCTTTTCAAATCTGTCTGACGGCGTTGCCTATTACAGGAAGCTCGCCGCAAAGCTGACTGGCGAATGGGCTTGTGTACGAGATAAGTTAAACGACGGACTGGAGACGGTGGAACAGCAATTGGAGGAACTTATGCAACAAGTTCAATGGGTTACATCGCCTTCACAGGTTGTTCAGTCGCCCAAAATTTCGTAATTAGACGTCGGCGGTAACCTGATATGTTTTCGAAATCATGCGAGTATGCCCTCCGGGCAGTTATCTTTATTTATATCAAAGCGAAAGATGGTGTTCGGCTGAGCGTTCCGGCAATCGCAAAGGAAATCGATGCGCCAATTCCTTACACGGCCAAGATCCTGCAGACGCTAACGCGCGAGGGTGTAATCGAATCGATAAAGGGGCCGAACGGTGGCTTCTTCGTCGACCCGCGAGCCAGGGTTACCCTTGCCGATATCGTGAAGGCTATGTACGGCAGCGACAAGGTGCTTCACACCTGTGTGCTCGGTCTGAAGGAGTGCTCCGACGAGTATCCGTGCCCGATCCATGCGCGGGTCAAGGGATATCGTGACCATGTCCGGACCGTCATGAAGAACACCACCGTACAAAGCCTGGTCAACGATCTCGCGAAGGGACGCACGTTCCTGAAAAACGAAAGACGCCGGAAATCCAGTCGTTAGATATTCCTATACTTTCTATTCGTGTTACAACGCTGATAATTTAGTGTTATAACACCATTGCATACCGTGAAAAAAAGATAGTGAAATCCTTTATTACTAATAAAGGATACATATATCTTTTATTATCTTGGAGGGCTTCATTAATACTCAAACCCCTATGTCCTCCAGAAGTTTTATCGATTACCTGCTCAACCCCAAAAATTGGTGGTTGCCTTTACTGATCATTTTCACAGTAAGTTTTACTGGTGTATTTATGATCGGCCTACACACGTATACAGAGGCGCCGCCCGTGCCAGACTTTGTCGACAACAAGGGTGCGGTGGTGTACAGTAGTGACGACATCCTTAATGGCCAGATGGTATTTCAGAAATATGCGCTGATGGAATATGGAAGCATGTTCGGCGACGGCGCGTATCGGGGGCCGGATTATTCCGCCGAGGCGTTGCACCTCACGTCCGTACTAATGTCTGACTACTACGCCCGTGAACTTAATGTCGTGGGCGAACCAGGCATTACAAAGATGGGCGTCGCCGAAAAGGTTAAAGCCACGATAAAGGCCAACACATATATCGGCGAAACAAACCAGGCCGTGCTGGACGAGGCGCAAGTGTATGCTGCGCGGCAGTTGCCCGCCTATTACTACCAGGTGTTTACTGATCCTGAACACGAGCAGGCGTTTTTGCCTTCGGGATACATTACCGATCCGGAAGAGATCAGGCAGCTGTCGGGCTTTTTTTTCTGGGGTGGATGGGTGTGCGGCGTGAGCCGTCCCGGCAAGACATACAGCTATACGCATAACTGGCCCTATGACCCGGCCGCGGGCAACGCACCCAGTGCTGCGGTGGTGATCTGGAGTATCATTGGCTCGTTAGGGCTCGTCGTGGGACTGGGTATTGTGCTTTATTATTATGGAAGGATGGAGCCGTTGAACGATGCGGTCTTCACCTCCCGTGCCGCACCCTTAATGACGAGCGCAGGCGTCAGCGGGTTCCGTCCGACGGCCACCCAGCGCGCGACATACAAATTTTTCCATGCAGCCATTATCCTGTTTGGGGTGCAGGTGTTGGCGGGTGTGCTGACGGTACACGATTTTGTCGGGTTTGTCAATTTTTTTGGATTTGACATCTCCGAGCTCTTCCCCATTACCGTAACCCGCAGCTGGCATGTCCAGCTATCGCTGCTCTGGATTTCGGCATGCTGGATTGGCGCTTCTTTTTTTGTCATGCCCATGCTATGCCCCAGGGAACCGCCCCGCCAGAAGTCGTATATCAACCTGGTGTTTGCTATTATCGTCGTGCTCGTCGCCGGATCATTGGTGGGGCTCTTTATCGGCCCGAAGGGTATCAGCGGCGAGGCATGGTACTGGATAGGCCACCAGGGGTGGGAGTACCTGGAGCCCGCGAAGGTGTGGCAAGGCCTGCTGTATGTTGTCTTTTCGCTCTGGGTTTTTGTGTTGTACCGGGGGCTCCGGCCAGTGATAACGATAAAGAAGCCATGGGCGCTACCAAACTGGCTCATTTATGCGACGGCGAGCATCCTGGTGCTGTTGTGTTCGGGGTTAGTATTCACGCCCACGACAAATTTTGTAATCGCCGATTTCTGGCGTTGGATGGTGATACACATGTGGGCGGAAGCGTTCTTTGAAGTATTCACGACCATCCTCGTCGGATACTTTATGGTCCTGATGGGACTTGTCAGCGAACGCGCAGCGATCCGGGTTATTTACCTCGCATGCTTGTTGTTTCTGGGCTCCGGGCTTCTGGGTATTTCGCATAACTTCTACTGGAATGCGAAGCCGGTCTTTACCATGGCGTTGGGATCGGTCTTCTCCACGCTTCAGGTCGTGCCGCTTATCCTTCTGACGCTTGAAGCCTGGCGGTTCAGCAAGTTGCCGAGGAGTTTGGGTAACGGAAGACCGGGGAAGGTGGCGTTTGGTTTCGCGGAGGTCTTCCTGTTTCTCATTGCGGTGAACTTCTGGAACTTCTTTGGCGCCGGTGTGATGGGCTTTATCATTAACCTGCCGATTGCCAATTACTACGAGCATGGAACCTACCTTACGGTCAATCACGGACATGCGGCATTGATGGGTGTGTATGGAAACCTTTCTCTGGCCGGCATACTCTTCTGCTGTCAGCTGTTGTTTAAGCCGGAGGCCTGGAATCCACGGCTTGTACGAACGGCATTCTGGTCTATTAACATAGGACTCCTGCTGATGGTTGTGATGGACCTTTTTCCTGCCGGCATATTGCAATTCAATGCTGTTGTGGAGCATGGGCTTTGGTATGCGCGAAGCAGCGCATTTGTCGATAGCGCCACGTTCCAGACGCTCACGTGGATGCGAATTGTAGGTGGTGCATTGTTCACCGTCGGAGGTGTGATTCCGCTCATCGTATTTATAGTATCGAACCGACACAAGATGAAGAATGTTTTTTCTTCGGGGCAGGATGTGGAGAGCGTCGTCAGGAAGGAAATGGATGTTCCCGTTTGACGCCGCAGGCCACATTTGGGGCCAGTGAGCGCGCTGTGGGGGATGTTTCTCATTAGGCCGTTAATCGGCTTATTGTTATATTTGACATTCTGACAGTGATGCGGAAAGTTAACCGAAATATAGGGTTCTGCTTGATAGTCAGCGTACTGGTGGGGGTGTTTGTGCTGAGTTCCGACCCCGCCCAGGCGCAATCGCGCAAACGGGTAATCCAGTTGTCGGGTATCGTGATGGGGGCGGATAGTTCGTCGTTTGTCCCCGGTGTACACGTATATGTTCCCAAAGCAGGGCGGGGGACTACTACCAACGAGGTAGGCTTTTTCTCCATGCCGGTTTTGGTGGGCGACAGTATTGTGATCAGCGCTGTGGGCTACCATCGCCAGCATTACATTGTCCCGCCTTCTGCGAATGAATACCAGACAATTATCATCACTATGGTGGAGGACGTCACCTTCCTGAAGGAAGTGGAAATTGTGCCGTTCCCCACAGAAGAGGTATTTAAGGAGGCTGTGCTGGCACTTAATGTGCCGACGGAGGCCATTGATGAGAAAAATCTGAACGCGGAATTGTTGGCGTTAATGCTAAAGACGACGCCACCTGACGGGCCACAAAACGCGCGCTACTCGCTCGACCAGTGGGCGAATGCGCAGAACAGCAAATACCAGCCCGTCACTAATCCGCTGCTGAACCCATTCAATTGGGCGAAGTTTTTCAACTCGCTGAAAAAGAAGAAATAAGGGGATTTGCAACCTTTTTGCTATAATTGCAACCCCGTTAGGCTCCGGCCGTCAGCGGGAATTCATACATAGTTCGGGGTGTAGCGCAGCCCGGTTAGCGCACCACGTTAGGGACGTGGGGGTCGGTAGTTCGAATCTACTCACCCCGACAAGCCCGCCTGGTTTTGATTCAGGTGTGGCTAAACCATTGACAGTTCGTCTTCCAAATAGATTTTTTGGAAGGCGGGCTTGTCGGGGCAGGCCCCGACTGGTTGCGTAATATCTCCATTTCGATTCGAATCTACTCACCACGCTTGTCCCGACGAAGGCGATGAGTCGGGAACAAGCCCGCCTGGTTTTGATTCAGGTGTGGCTAAACCATTGACAGTTCGTCTTCCAAATAGATTTTTTGGAAGGCGGGCTTGTTGGGGGCAGGCCCCGACTGGTTATCTTGCAATACCTCCGTTGCTCCGAATTTGCTATCAACTTTTCTCCGGCAGTGCCCTACACCTACATTATCGAATCTTTTACTACTGGTCGATGGTACTATGGTTCCACTCAGGATCTTGATGAGAGGTTAAACTATCACAACCGAGGTTGGAACCGTTCAACAAGAGGGCGGGGTCCCTGGCGGTATATTTTTATCAGGTCGTTTCAAACTGCCGAGGCGGCAAGGGAGTTTGAATTTCATCTGAAGAAGCTTCGTCGCAAGGAGTACATCCTTTCGAAATACGGTGAATTCTTTATTGAAGGGTTTTCAACCCCGCAACGACGCAGGCGGGCTGTTCTTTGAATGATTCGGAAATATTTGACGATATTCATCTCGAATCACCCCCATACTCCATGAAAACCCCCATCTTCCTGATCGTCGCCCTGGCCTGGCTGCCGGGTGTCCCATCTCTTCTCTATGCACAGGATAGCAGAGAAGCCGAAATCAGGCGCCTGGAAACCCTCGAAAGGGTGTCCGTACTTAAGGGCGACTCCGTCACACTGTTCAATAACATCTGGGCGCCTCGCATGATCGTTAACACGCCTGCCAATCGGGTCGGGACCGTCGAGGGTACAAAAGCGATCCTGAGGTCGGGAGGCCTGAACTACCTTGCCTTTGAAAGGACCATTGAGGCCATAACGTTCAGCGACAATGTAGCGATCGTTATGGGCGGCGAAATGATCAAGCCGCAGGGCACACAACCTCATGCGGGAAAGACAGTCACCCGGCGCTTCACCCATGTATGGCAGTTTAATGATAACTGGCGCCTGATCGCCCGACAGGCTACGATTATCAAGGTCGAATGAGTGTCATCGAACCTTTTCGCATGAATATCGCCTTGCTTTAAGCTTCTTTTGTATTTTTGACTAGGGTGGGAGCAAGTCCACCGGGAGGGGTATTACCGTAGCATGAGGCTAAAGCACTTCAACCTTGTACTGGGATCGCAGATCTTCAAAGCGTGTGCCGATGAAGCGCGCCTGAGGATCCTGAATCTTATTTTTGAAAATGGCGAGATGTGCATTTCCGACCTGGAACGAATCCTTGAATTCACTCAAGCCAAGACATCGCGGCATATCATCTATCTCAAGAATTCCGGTATGCTCACCCACCGCCGCTACAACAACTGGATCTTTTACCAGATCAAGGATGAGGTATACGAGATCGTAAACCAGATACTGCAGTTCGTTCGGAGAGACCAACAGCTGCAACGGGATATCAGCATCTACAAGACTTTGTATTCCAATCGCGAACTTTCCATCAATAAAGTGGAACGCGAGGAGTGGCAAAACAAAGTGGCCCGCCAATCGGGATAGATCGCGTCAACCGCCTCGCCTGAAAGCAGACGCTCCCTCCGCCGATTTCGTTTCTCTTTGAGGATACGCTATTTTTGCGGTTGGCCCTTTAGCGACATGAAATACAAGGCTATTTTTTTCGATCTCGATCACACCCTTTGGGATTACGACACTAACTCCCGCGAAACACTGAGCGAGATGTTCAAACACCACGAGCTCGCACATCGCGGCGTGCCCGATGCCGATGCCTTCGCGGATGTGTTCCATAAAACCAACGACCAGCTGTGGTATCAATACGACCGGGGTCTGATTACGAGTGATACGATCCGGAATGACCGGTTTGTCACTATACTCCGCGCCTTCGGTATCAATGATGCCAGGCTTGCGGCCCGGCTGTCCGAAGATTATGTGCAGGCTTGCCCGCGTCGTTGTAACCTCATGCCACACGCCGTTGACACGCTTCAATACCTGTCGGGACGCTATGCATTGACGGTCGTCACCAACGGATTTGAGGACGTTCAAAGGGTTAAGTTGTCTTCCGGTAATCTGGTGGATTACTTTAACCACATTGTCACATCGCAGAAGGCCGGACACCGAAAGCCGGCAAAGGAGATCTTTGAATACGCCCTCAGGTCTAATGCCATAAGACCAGATGAGGCGCTTATGGTGGGCGACAATCTGTTAACCGATATCGGAGGTGCCCTTAATGCGTCGATCGATGCTGCCTTCTTCAATCCGCGGCGGACACAGCACGATGTCCAGGTTCATTACGAGATCACCAACCTTATTGAACTGTGCGACATCCTGTAGGGGCTTAGCAACGCCTACCCTTTCTCGGGCATATGTTCTATCTTGGCAGACGAAACATTATTAACCAAACGAATGCGTTATGCCCAAAGGAGTTTTCAATGTGCCGGTGCCAAAAAATGAACCGGTGCTTTCATACGCGCCGGGATCGCCGGAACGCGGCTTGCTCGAACAAGCGATACAATCGGCACGGTCTGCCACGATGGATATCCCCATGGTTATCGGCGGGAAGGAAGTAAAAGGTGAACGAAAGGTTGCCATACGACCGCCCCACGACCATCAACATACACTTGGATATTTTTACGAAGGCGACGTGGCGCATGTGACACAAGCCATCAAAGCGGCGCTCCAGGCACGGACGGAGTGGGCAAACCTGGGGTGGGAGCAGCGCGCATCCATCTTTCTGAAAGCGGCCGAATTGCTGGCAGGGCCCTGGCGTTATAAGATCAACGCGGCCACCATGTTGGGTCAGTCAAAAAATGCGTACCAGGCAGAGATCGACTCAGCCTGCGAACTGATCGACTTTCTCCGCTTCAACGCGCATTACATGACGGGCATCTACGCCGATCAACCGGAGTCGTCGCCCGGCGTGTGGAACAGAATGGAATACCGTCCCCTGGAAGGCTTTACTTTCGCCCTCACCCCATTCAACTTTACGGCCATCGCCGGCAACCTGCCCACGTCTATGGCCATGATGGGAAATACGGTAGTCTGGAAGCCGGCGTATACTCAGATCTATGCCGCCCATGTCATTATGCAGGTGTTGCGCGAGGCCGGGCTTCCCGATGGCGTAATCAACCTGATCTATGTGGATGGACCCCTTGCCGGCGATGTCATCTTTAATCATGCGGACTTTGCAGGAATTCACTTTACCGGTAGTACGGCAGTGTTCCGTACCATCTGGAAAACGATCGGCAACAACATCGCCCAGTACCGTGCCTATCCACGCATCGTCGGCGAAACCGGTGGCAAAGATTTCGTCATGGTGCACAGCAGCGCTCATGCGGATGAGGTGGCGACCGCCCTCGCTCGCGGGGCATTTGAATACCAGGGACAAAAATGTTCAGCTGCATCCCGCGCATATATCCCTTCCAACCTCTGGGATGAAGTGAAGGAGCGCCTTGTGGCTGACATCGGAAGCTTTCGAATGGGTGGCGTGGAAGATTTCGGGAATTTCATCAATGCAGTAATAGACGAAAGGGCATTCGACAAAATTACCGGATACATTGAACAGGCACGTAAAAATCCCAAGAACACAATCCTTGTGGGGGGTGGATCGGATAAGTCGAAGGGATATTTTATCGAACCGACGGTCATCGTCACGGAAGATCCTTCTTCGGTTACTATGTGTGAAGAAATTTTTGGTCCAGTACTCACCATATACGTTTACCCCGAAAAGGAATATGAGGAAACGCTCGCACTCGTTGATCGCACTTCACCTTATGCTTTGACCGGATCCATTATGGCCAGAGATCGCTATGCGATAGATATGGCAACCCGCCGTCTTGTCAACGCCGCCGGCAATTTCTATATCAACGATAAACCGACGGGTGCAGTGGTAGGTCAACAGCCGTTCGGCGGTGCCAGGGCTTCAGGTACGAACGATAAGGCCGGGGCGCGCATGAACCTGCTCAGGTGGGTGTCGTCGCGGGCGATTAAGGAAACCTTTGTGCCGCCCACAGACTATCGCTATCCATTCCTGGGTGACGCATAGCGATGATATAGCGAAGAAAGAACATCCGCTGAATCGGGCTGCAAAACGTACAGGGCGAGTACCGAACATATTATTGCAGTGACAATTGAGATCAGGATCAGACGTCGCCTTGTGAAGTGTGATCGAAGGAAGGCGATGTCGGTCGCGAGTATCCGCGCTTTGGCAAAGGACAGCACCACCGGCGCCAGCATGAGGTAACCGAATCCGAACGATGCCAGGACCATGGCCGACTGCGGAAGGGCCGGCAGGTACATCGCCATCATAACCAGCATAAAACCGGACGTAGTTAATCTGAGAACAAAGACACCCATTCGCGCATAACGGTTATGAACTTCCGGTATGCACATTGCCAATGCGTTGACCGTTGCCAGCAAATAAAATCCCTTGTGGTACCACGATTGCAGCGCGATGTCGAGAAAGATGTCGTCGTTGGCAAGGATGCCGCAAAGTGGGTAGGCCATAGCTGCCGCTAACCGTATAGAAAGATAAACAAAGGGTTGCCAGCCCGGTTTGCGGATGGATATCGACCGGACCCACCGCGCCGACAACAGTGGCGCCACCACGACAATACCGATAAGTAAAAGATCTTTCCAGTGTGGATGCAGAGCGGCAGCCAAAGCCATTGGCGAGAGCGACAACATCACGTTCCGCCGGAGTAACAGGCGCCATCGCGGACCGCGCATGATCATCGCAGCGTGGATGAATGTCGGAGCGAGGCATGCGATGACGTACCAAAGCCGCCTTTCACCCAGTACGGAACCCTGGATGCCTTCGGGAATACTTTCACAGCCAGCCCTGCTATAGAGGAGGAGCGCGAGTGTATAGCTCCAGATGGTGAACAGGGCGTATGCTCGATCCAGGTTTTTATTCCGCCAAAGATACCGCAGCGAATACCCGGCGTGTGCTGCCCAGATGCCCATGAGCACGACACCCGTGATGATCCACTCCACACGCAGCCGGGCAGGCAGTTGGTCGCTGACGAGACCAACCGCCTCCCAGTTTACGTAGAAGAGTATGGCCACCGGAAGGAGGGTGATGAAGGGCGGCCACCAGGATGATCGTGCGTTGGACATAGTTTTATTACGCGTCTGTTTCTTTGTACCAGGTTATCTTCCGTGAGAAGTACATCAGCAGGGCGATCACCAGGAACAGGCCGATGCTACCAATGAGGAGCGAGAAGTCCTGTTGCAGTATGATGACAAAGATGAAGGCATAGAACACGGTGAGCATCAGACTAAACAATATGGTGTGTGATGCCTCGTGCAGGAATGTGCGCGCGTACCACGAGACCAGCATCACGGTGGCTGCCGTGGCGATCCAGTAGGCGACGTTAAATCCGAGGTGTTCTGAAATACTCAGCAGCAGCGTGTAGTAGATGATGAGTGCCGCGCCGATCAACGCATATTGGAAGGGATGGATCCGGATCTTACGAATGATCTCGACCATAAACAGGGAGACAAACGTGAAGAGTATGATCAGTATGGCGTATTTGGAAGTCCGCATAGTTTTCTGGTACTGGTCGACGGGCACGAGCAGGTTGACGCCAAACTCTGATCCTTCGAGTATATTTTGATTACCAGTCCATTGTTGGGGGAACGGGCGGTTATAGTGGAGGATGTTCCATTGTGCTGAGAAGTCGCTTTCCGTCACGGTGCGTGTCTCGGGAAGGAACTTGCCGTCGAAGCTGGGGTTGCCCCACGCACCATTGAGTTTTACGGTCGTGGCCTTCCCTGTGGGAATGAAATTCAGGGATTGACTGCCCTTGAGATTGAGGGTGAATTCGACATCCGGTTTGAAGTCTGCCGCGGATGACCATCCGGCGTTTGTGGCGATGCCCGGTTCAGCATTGTGAACGCCGATGTTATTTCGTTCATAAATGTCGCCGACGGGTTCTGATTCCAGCGTAATGCCGCCGGACGAAACCACGGGGGTTGTGCTGATGCCGCCGAGGTCTTTAATGCCGACAACAAAGTGGGCATTCGACCATTGGACATGCTCCGGTGATACATCCAGCGCCTCGAGGTCCGGTGTTTTGAATGTTGCACGCGTCGATACTGCGGACCGGTACACCACCGCGTCGAAGATGCCCCGACGTAGCACTTCGGGTTCGACCTGGCCTGTAATAGACAGCTGCTCCGGAAGGAAGTAGGCGCGTTCGGTATGCTGTACCGTGCGCTCGTCGCCAGTGCTGGTCCGCAACGTTTGGGTTACCGTGTAAGGAATAACCAGGATGGGCCCACCGAGTGTCTGGCGTCCCGACCATTTTTCGGCTATTTCCTGGACAACGCCTTCCGCGCGTTCCTGTCGCTCTTCGATCAGCGCCATGATCCACAGGGCGGGTATGAGGAGCACGAGGGTAAGCAGGCCTACGAATAGCAGCTTCAGTGTCACGCTTGCGCCGTAGGGCAGCTTGAACTTGAATGGGGCGAAAGTCGGAGGTGTTTCCATTGCAGATGTTATTTAAAGATGATGGTGTTTTTTTAGTCCGGTTTATTGTCTATTCAAAGTACTTTCATTTACAAAGTGAATGGGCAAAAAAATTAGAGTCGTTGTTTTCGCACGACGGCCTCCAGCGCATCGAGGTGTTTCCTGAAGGCTTGTCGTCCTTTGTCGGTAATCTTGTATTTGGTATTTGGTTTTCGGTCGACGAACGATTTGTTTACTGAAATGTATTTTTCCCGTTCCAGCGCCTTGATGTGAGAGGCGAGGTTGCCATCGGTCACGCCGAGGAGTTCTTTCAGGGAGTTGAAGTCGTACGACTGGTTCGAGACCAGTACCGACATGATCTGAAGTCGCGCCCGGTGTTCCAATACTTTATCGAGTTGTTCGAACGGGTTCTTCACTTGTCGTAGCGATAATACATAACAGCTCCATATATAATATGCAGCACGCCGAATCCGAGGGCCCAGAACAGCAGCCCGAATCCGGCCAGGTAGGCGGCGACAAGACCGAGCACGATTTCGCTGTA
Source organism: Cyclobacteriaceae bacterium (assembly GCA_035304385.1). GTDB lineage: Bacteria > Bacteroidota > Bacteroidia > Cytophagales > Cyclobacteriaceae > ZC4RG29. The sequence continues at coordinate 68,285 of DATGQD010000057.1, read as the reverse complement.
TCCCAGGTATCGGACTTCATCATACAGGTTGGCACTCGCGTTGATGAGCGCCAGTCCGTAAAATATCAGACAGGCCGGTGCGGCAATGCCGTAATGGCCGTTCTGTAGCAGAATGAGGATAAAAAGTCCGCCGGTTACGAGCGGAATTGCCAGGTTGATCAGCAGCGTTTTGGTCGTGGGGTTCCAGAGGTTCATGCTGTGCTTTCGCGCCTTGCGATGGCTCAACCATAGCCCGGTGCCCAGCGAGGCCACCAGCACACAAGCTGCCGTAATAATAAGTTTCGTGAGGGTGCTGAGTTCCTGTACTGTCTCTATGCGGTAGGCGAAGGGCGATTGGGGGTAGTAGACCAGGCGGTAGGCGACAGCCGCCCCGACCAGCGCGTATACGCCTGCCAGGATCCCGGAAAGGCCGCTGAGGGAAATGAATTTTGCGGATCGCTCCATCATCGTCCTGATGGAGGCCAGATCCTTCTCATACTCCGGTATTTCCTTCATTTTGAAAGTACTTTGAATTACAAAGTTAGTACAGTATACGACACTTGCAAGGGGCTGGTTTCAAAAAGGGGAGAACGCGTGCAGGGGGTGTTTGTGTTTATGGGAACGGACTTTTCGCGCGCCGCCACGGAGGCCGTAGGGACGGAAGGCGGGAAGGGATTGAAGCGGGCGCCGAATAGGGGTTAGAACGGCATTTTTTAGGGTATCCTATAGAAAATCTCCCCCTGACTCCGTATTATTGCAACCTGCTTGACTGCATACTCAGATTGAACAATTGAAAGTACCGTGGCAGGCAGGTAAGTCCGTTTAAAAACACACTCCTCGGTAGCTCAGCAGGTTAGAGCATCTGACTGTTAATCAGAGGGTCGTTGGTTCGAGCCCAACCCGAGGAGCGCTCCGCCACCTATTCCAGGTAGGCCAAAAATCTCCCGCACGCGACCGCTCCAGTGAAAAATCAGCCTGGAAAGTTTTTAAAAGCGAAGGCGTAAGTGAGGAAAGAAATCTTCGGTCCCGCAGGCCATTCAAACACCGATTGTTCGCATGACGCGCGCTACCAGGCCGTCACAACGGGAGTTGCCGAATTCGAATATTTCTGTGGAGGATGAAATGTTGTACAGTGTTTCCTTGAGCACGGTACGGGCACGGTGTAACCGGACCTTCACATTGGGCTCGGAGATCTCGAGGCACCGCGCGATCTCCTCATTTTTCAGGCCCTCTACTTCTTTCAGAATGTAGATGACACGTAGCTTTTCGGGCAGTTGATCGATCGCCTTTTCTAAGAGTTGCCGTGTCTCCATCTGGATGGCCTGTTTCTCCGGATTCATCTGACGTGTGTCGGGAAGTTGTACTATTGCTTTGGCGTCTACGTCGGCTTCATGCGATACTAAAGAACGCACCCGCCTCAGCTTTCGCAAACGCAACAACGCTTCATTGATACCAATTCGAATAAGCCATGTCGAAAATGCCGCCTTTCCCTGGAACTGTTCCAGTTTGTCGAATGCCTTCAGGTACGTATCCTGCATGGCATCTTCCACATCGGCCTCGTCATGAAGGTAGCCCCGGATCACGCGATACAGCGTCTGGTTATAGCGACGAAGCAGAATTTCAAACAATTCCTTTTCACCGGCAAGCACACGACGGACTACAACTGTATCTTCCAGCCGCGCTGATGACGCCCCTTCCAAGGAAAGCACTCCCATGGCATATTGGTTTTACATTAGATACACAAAAGGCCGGATAGTTACAAAGGAAAAGATTGAAGGGTTGAAGAGTTGAAGGGTTGAAGGGTTGAATGGGTTTAATTTAACCGGATCGGATTCTTTTCTGGGTGCACCGAATCCCAAACGAATTTCCGTGCCCCGCACTGTGTAGGGACGCACGGCGGTGCGTCCTTTACGTGTTATTTTGTAACCGATATGATTTCGTTTATTGATAGCGGTGGACCATCAATCGTTATTCGTGTCTGACGCGCTGTAGGGACGCACGGCGGTGCGTCCTGTACACCATCGCTCCCGGGTGGGTTCTGATTAATGCCCTTTAACACGTCAATCCCACCCAAGCCGCCGAAAAATTAAAAATTGACAAACGCGTTAACTATTTTAGGCGATGTGCATCCAACCCTACGAACCTATTCACAAAAAATCCTATTAGTGCTATGAGCAAATTCACTGTCACCGCCTCCTCTGTTGATTTTATCACCCACGACGTCCTTCGCATTCGTACGGACAAGCCTGCGGGCTTTTCATTTGCGCCCGGTCAGGCCACGGAAATCTTTCTTGACAAGCCCGGATGGGAGCAGGAGGGGCGACCTTTTACCTTTACCAGTCTTCCGGCAGACAATTACCTTGAATTCACCATCAAGACGTACCCGTCACGGAAGGGCGTGACTAACGAACTGCGGACACTTTCGGCGGGCGATTCGCTCATCCTGAATGATATCTTCGGTGCTATCGAATACCGTGGTGAGGGCGTATTTATCGCGGGCGGTGCAGGCGTAACCCCATTCATTTCCATTATTCGTTTCCTGGAAGCCGAAGGTAAAATCGGCGATAACAGGCTCATATTCGCCAACAAGACGAAAGAAGATATCATTCTCAAAGAAGAATTTGACCGCCTCCTGGGAAGAAACTTCGTTAATATTCTTTCCGAAGAAAATGTCCCCGGCCATGCACACGGTTTTATCACCGAAGATTTCCTGAAAACGCAGGTAAGCGATTTCAACAAGCACTTCTACCTGTGCGGACCACCACCGATGATGGACGCGCTGGAATCGCAATTGGCCAATCTCGGCGCGGATCCTGCGCGCATCGTGAAGGAAGAATCCTGACCTCGACTGCGTATCACGGAGGCTTTCGTCCGTTCGCAGGATCAATTTGCGATCTATCCCTATATTGGTTTCATATTTCAATTTTATTGGAGCATTTTGTACCGATGGGGAGATTTTCTCCACCCAGACTGACGAAAGAATGGTTCTGGGCTCCCCAGGTCATGTTACCATAGTGGTACGCATTTTGGGTGAACGATTGTTTTGAGCATGGGTAACATATTTCAACATATCCTGGATAAGCTCTCTGGCCGGAAGCGCAAGAATGGCAAGTGGAAGGAGTATAATAAACACGCCATCCTGATCGCTGAAGGCACGTATCGTAATGACCTGAAGGACGGCAAGTGGAGATACTACTATGAAACGGGCGAACTTGCCATCGAGGAGCATTACGTGAAGGGGAAATTACACGGAACCTACACATCGTATTACGAAAACGGTCAGCGAATGAGCGTGGGCCGCTACGTCAACGGCGAGCGCGATGGCTACTTCCACGTTTACAGTGAAGAAGGGGAGCAGATCAAGGTCCTCCAGTTTGTCGAAAATATTCTCGTCGAGGAGCGCGAGGCGCCCGAACACGAGACCGTAAAATCTTGAACTTATCGGGTTTTTCAGGCTAGTATCGCCAATTTTGGCATTTAAAAAGATAAAAAGGTCTTATTATTGTTTTATGGAAATCCGTGCTCTATATTGCCCTCGATTTCAGCTAACACCTTAGAAAATGGAATCCCAAAAAATAGGCGCCGCAGCAGCGCAGGATGCACGTGCGGCGAAAGTCTTCAGTCGCTACGGTCTCGACTATTGCTGCGAGGGGCAAAAGTCGCTCGAACAGGCCTGCGCCGACGCGAACGTTTCAATAGAGCAGGTACTTGCCGACCTCCAGGCACTGCCCCCACGTAAAAGGCATGAGTCGCTCGAGGATTTTTCCGCCCTGCCGCCTGATGCCCTTACCCGACACATTGAAGAGGTCCATCACCGGTACACGGAGGATGCCGTGGAGATCATTAGTGATAACCTCTCCCGACTCGTCAGGTTTCATGGAAACGAACACCCTGAATTGCTGGAGTTGCAAAACATCTTTGGCGACCTGCGCGGAAGCGTCGTCGTTCACATGAAAAAGGAAGAGTTCATGCTGTTCCCCTATATACGCAAGATGGTGGCCGCCGGGAAACAGGCCGGCACACCGGTGTTCGGTAGCGTGGCAAGTCCCATAGCTGCCATGATGAACGACCATGACGATGACGGAGAACGACTCAAACAACTGGCGGCCATCACCAATGGTTACACACTACCGGACGACATCTGCAACACGTTCCGGGCTACTTACGATGCGATGAAGGAATTGGATGACGACCTGCGTGTACACATACATCTCGAAAACAACATCCTGTTCCCGGCCGCTCTTGAACTCGAAAAAGAAATAAGATCGTGAAGAACGCCTGGATTGAGACGGACGACGACGCTCTTGCCGAGGTAGTCATTGACCGGATCAAATTGGTGTACGATCCGGAGATTCCGCTCAACGTCTATGACCTTGGTCTGATATATCGCGTCGACATCAGCAATTGCGAAGTGGCCATCACCATGACACTGACCAACCCGGGGTGTCCTTCCGGCAGCGAAATCGCCGGGGCGGTGAAGCACGTGGTCGAGGATATTCCCGAAGTACGATCCACCACCGTACGCGTAACATTTGATCCACCCTACAGCCCTGAGATGATGTCTGAGGCCGCGCGACTTGAATTGGGTTTGTTATAGTAATGACAAAAACTCCACCCTATGTTTTCAAAAGCTTGTACGTATTCGATTCGTGCCATGATGTTTATTGTTTCCCGAACCCGTGATGGCTCTAAGGTAGGCATCAAAGAGATCGCGCAACACACGGGTACGCCGGAACCATTTGTGGCCAAGATATTACAGGAGCTCTCGAAGCGGGGTATCGTATCGTCGGTGAAGGGACGTAACGGGGGATTTTATATCGACCCAACAGCCCCTCCAATACCGCTGCTCGACATCGTGCTTGCGATAGACGGCAATAGTTTTTTCGTGAACTGCGGTCTCGGCATAAAGAACTGTTCCGAGAAACGACCATGTCCTATTCACAATGAATACAAGTCCATTCGCGACGAGACGCACAGCATGTTGAAAAGAAATACCATACAAGATCTGGCAGCCGGCCTTGTGAGCGGCAAAACGTTTCTCCTCAAGAACTAGTCTATGAACTGTCGCAAGAAAACTCTTGAATATTCCCTAACGCTCGTGTTGGGCCTCTTTGTCACCGGCTGTACCGGAGCCGACGACGGAAATGTTTTCAGCCAGCCGGGGATTATCGGCACCCTTGTCCTGGCCGGAATCGTGCTCATGCTGGTATGCGTCTTCATCATACTACGCCTGAACCGGCTCCTGACCGTACTGTCGCTAAGAAAGACCCAAAAAGACCGCGACCTGTTGAAGGAAGAAATCCTGAATCTGGAAGGGGAGGATGTCGCAGAACTCCTCCAAAAGCGACGCGAGGCACTGGAGTTCCGCCTTGCAGGCAACGAGTTGTCGGGTGAACAATCCGCAGACGATCCGCGAGGCATCGTCCGGCAGGTGTCGATCGGTGAATTCATTCCGGTCGTCGCAGAGAAAAAGGAGCCGCGCACTATCGAAGGAACAGACCCGGAGCTAAGCCGGCTCGTGGCCGCCTTCGCCGTCTCGGCCACTCTCTGGCTGGTATTGGGTACCGGCGTCGGACAATACCTCGGCATGAAATTCATCTGGCCCGAAATCGACGGTGTCTCCTGGCTGTCTTTCGGAAGGCTACGGCCGGTACATACGAACATGGTGTTCTGGGGGTGGGCGTCCATGGCCATGCTTGGCCTCGGTTACTTCGTCGTCGCGCGCACCAGCAATACCCGCATCTATAGTATCCGATGGGGATGGGCCGCCTGGTGGCTGGTAAACGCTTCCGTGCTCATCGGATCACTCTGCCTCATGAACGGAATTAACAACGGCGGCGGTGAATATCGCGAATACATCTGGCCGGTGGCTGCACTCTTTGCGGCAGGCCTGTTTATTACGCTTCTCAATTTCTACAAGACGGTGGCCCGCAGAAAGCCGAAGGATATTTACATATCCAACTGGTATATTCTCGCGGGATTGATATGGACACTCGTACTGGTAATCATCGGCTACTTACCCTTCTATCAGGAAGGGCTGGGTGAGACGGTCATTCAGGGATACTATATGCACCAGGGTGTAGGCATGTGGTTCATGACGTTCACGCTCGGTCTGGTGTACTACTACCTCCCAAGGGCGTTAAACAAACCCATCTATTCGTATGCGCTGGGCATCCTTGCCTTCTGGACACAGATGCTCTTTTATACGATGATCGGTACGCACCACTTTATTTTCAGTCCGCTCCCGTGGTGGCTCCAAACCGTGGCGATCGTGTTCAGCATGGGCATGTTCATTCCCGTCATCGCCGGCACCACCAACTTCCTTATGACCATGCGCGGCAGCTGGGACAGCATACGCGTCAGTTATGTAATCCCCTTCCTGCTTGTGGGTGTCATCTTTTACTTCGTCGGTTCTTCCCAGGGAAGCTTTCAGGCGTTCCGCTTTACAAACTACGCCTGGCACTTCACCGACTTTAATGTCGCCCACTCCCACATGACTATGTATGGGATCATTACCTTCTTCCTGTGGGGCTGTCTATACTTTATTCTTCCTCAGCTTTCGGGTAAAAAGCCCAGGCCTGTTCTGGTCGGCATCCATTTCTGGTTCGCGCTGCTCGGGCTCATGGCTTATATGTTTTCGATGATGATCGGTGGAACAATGAAGGGACTGTCCTGGATGGACCACCGCCCGTTCATTGAGTCTGTTGTACTGATGATGCCCTATTGGGTATGGCGTGCGGTAGGAGGTTCGCTCATGTTCTTGTCGCACGTACTGTTTGCAATAAATGTATATACCATGTGCCGTCCGTTCCTGTCGGCGCGCACGCGGGGTATCGCTAAATCCACTGCATGATGCTGAATCCTGGAAAAGATCACCGTGTTTTAGCCGGACTGTCGTTCGGCGTGTTCGCCCTGCTGAGCATGCTGGTTGCCGTTTTTCCTGCTACCACCATGCAGAAAGATAACGCGCCGCTCCCCGGAAGCAGCCCCTTGTCAGAGGCGGCTCAACGGGGACTTCGCATATACATACGGGAAGGATGTGTGGCCTGTCATACGCAACAGGTAAGGAACATCGAAATGGATAACGTATGGGGCGGCCGCCCGTCCATTCCCGCTGATTACTACTACAGCAAAGCCCGCCTGGACGTATGGCGGCAAAGTCCTTCCGTCCTCGGCAGCGAGCGCACTGGCCCCGACCTGACCTCTGTCGGACAACGGCTGCCAAGCGACACCTGGCATTACATGCACCTTTACAATCCGCGAATCGTGGTGCCGGAGTCCATTATGCCTTCGTACACATGGTTATTCGAAACGAAGGCCAGCGCGGACAAGAACGACATTGCCCTCAACCTGCCGCCTGCCCTCAACCCAGCCGGCAAGGTTGTCGTCGCCAGTGATGACGCAAAAGACCTGGTAGCGTATCTCCTGTCATTGAAACAGGTCGAGCTCCCCAACATCGAACGGGATTTTATCCCGTCGCGCAGAAAACGCAAAAAAGCGGAAACGGAAACCGCTGCCGCGGCACCCTCCGGTGAGGTCGCCTTGCCCGATGGTGCTGCATTATTCCAGGCCAACTGTGCTGTATGCCATCAGCCAGACGGAAAAGGACTGCCCGGTGCGTTTCCGCCGCTTGCCGGTAGTCCCATCGTAACGGACGAGGATCCGGAGATAATGATTCGAATCATCCTGGAAGGCTATGATGCGCGCGCAGAATATGCAACGATGCAACCGTTTGCCAACGTGCTTACCGACGAGGAGATCGCCGCCATCGTAAACTTTGAGCGAAGCCATTGGGGCAACCACGCGTCGACCGTGAGTTCCGATGATGTCAAGAAGCTGAGAGACGCCACCAACCTGCCATGATCATGAAGTTTATCAACATGAAAAAAATTATCCTCATGCTCGCAACGATAGCGATGCCGGGTCTCGTTCCGGTTATGGCATGCACTGTTTGCAAGAGCCAACAGCCGGCCCCCCTGCGGGATATCACACACGGTGCGGGTCCTTCCGGCATGCTGGACTTTTTCATCATTAGCGGTTCACTGCTGATCGTCCTGGCCGTGCTGATCCTGAGCATCTGGTACCTGGCGCGTCCGGGTGAGCGAGATCCTAAACATATCAAGAACCTAATCCTTAAGGGTGAGTCATGACAGAAGAAAGGTCTGAAAAGAATCTCGTGCGGGTCTTCCTCGACGACGACCCGAAGCCATTCGCTGAATTCAGGGCACCGGTGCGGTTTGTCCTTGATACCTCCCGACTGACCGACGGCCAGCACCGGCTTAGAATTGTCGCCCGCTCTACCGATGGCCGGGAAGGTGTAAAGGAAATCAAGTTTCAGGTCCGTAACGGTCCCGCCATAACCGTGGTCGGTCTTGCAGAGGGCGATGTGGTTGAGGACAAGGTGCCCGTACTTATCAATTCTTATGGCAGTGAACGCAAGGACTTCTTTATTGTTTCAGGCTCCGAAACGCCCAAGGCTATACCTTCATGGATCTGGGCTATGGTCATTCTTTTCGCCGGTTGGGCCGTCTTTTACGTAATAATGTATTGGACGAGCCAATATTATTGATTGTCCTCGAACGGTTTCCGCTCGTTGCCGGTTATAGTATCATTGAAACTAACTCCATTTAATCCTTTATGAAACGAATTGCCATCAATGGATTCGGCCGGATCGGAAGAGCGGCACTCAAGGTAATGGCGGATGAATCCTCACTCGAGGTAGTCGCCATTAACGACATTATGCCTATTGAAAACGCTGTATACCTGTTGAAGTACGACAGCGTATACGGAAGGTTTAAGCACGACGTAAAGGCCGACGGTGAGTATCTGGTCGTGGGCGATAAGCGAATTCAGTACGTGAGCGAACGCGACCCCGCTTCGTTGCCGTGGAAGAAACTCAACGTGGAGGTTGTCATTGAAAGCACGGGCTTGTTCACCAAACGTGAGGACGCTGAAAAGCACATTCATGCCGGCGCGAAAACGGTAGTGATCTCAGCGCCCACCAAGAGCAAGGATACACCTACCGTAGTGCATGGCGTCAATCAAAAAGACGGCAACGTTTCTATTTTTTCTTGTGCAAGCTGTACAACGAACAACGTAGCGCCCGTCATGGAGATCCTTGACCGACGACTCGGCGTTCAGAAGGCAATTCTCAGTACCGTGCATGCCTATACCTCTTCTCAAACCCTGGTAGATTCTCCTTCAAAGAGGTCGCCACGCATGGGCCGGGGCGGCGCGGTAAATCTCATACCCACTTCCACAGGGGCGGCGGTAGCCACCGGCAAAGCCCTACCTCAGCTGGAAGGCAAGTTCGACGGAATTTCCATTCGTACTCCGGTACCGGTAGGATCCCTTTCTGATATTACACTCGTTACGGCGAAGAAGACAACTCCCGAGGAGGTTAACGCTATCCTGCTGGAGGAGTCTCAGACACCCCGGTATAGCAAGGTCCTACTCGTTTCCGATGAACCCCTGGTATCATCCGACATCATCCAAAGCTCCTATGCGAGCATTGTGGATACCGGCATGACGCGTGTCGTCGACGGCGACCTCGTCAAGGTGTTGGTGTGGTACGACAATGAATGGGGCTTCACCAACCAGATGGTCCGGGAGGTTCTATCGCTATAAATTACTCCGGCTCATAATTCTGGAACGTATACGCAAAGCCGAGCGCAAACGCCTGACTCACCTGGAGCCCTGAATCCTGGTCGAAGTCGTACAGCAGCGTTCCGCCCAGGCTCGTGGTTATGAAATTGTTGACCCGTGCTGTCAGCGTCACATCGAGGCGGTGGTCGATAGTTTCCAGGTCCAGTGTTTCATAGTTCGCAAACAATACGTAACGCCACTTCAGGTTGAGGTTGGTGGCGATGTCTTTATCGAACTCGGCCATGACCTGCAGGGCGAACCATTCGAAGCGCGTGTTGTCGGGCGGTGTGACGCCGTAGGGTTCAGGTCCCACCGTGGTAACAAATCGTTCAGGATCGTTTACAATGGTAAGGCGCGGAGCGAAGGGTGATAGCCGGACTTTGAAATAGTCGACCGGGTGATACTCGAACCCGAGCGCGAGTGTGATAAACGCAGGTGCGAATATATCGGAGATCAACTCCGCGGTATTGTCGTCGGGATATTGATATCCCTTGGCGAACTGGCTTTGAAAGGATAGCGAGGCAAAGGCATCCCAATTCGTGTTGATTTGATATCCATATTTTGTATCCAGAAAAATGCGGTCTAACGTTTTCCGGTTTCCCTGCCCTTCATTGTTGACGAACCCGTACGCAAGGTCGATGAGGTTATCCCACGAGTGGCGGTCCTTCTTGTAATTGGCTCGGTAGATGAAGAGCGCATTCAGACCCACCGAATTGATACCTCCGGCTTTCCAGTTGGAGGAGAAGGCAGCCTGGTTAAAGTTGACACCGATCGAAAGATGTTTACGCCAGTTCGACGTGGTGTCAGGTCTGATAATCTGTCCGAACGCTGCCGGTACTACGAACAGCAGCGAAAGAAGTAATATCGTAGTCCTCATAATTGTTGATAGTTTGTGTGAAGGTCTTACATGATCACCGGATAATTCCATACTGAAGAAACTGTAACGATCACGCTATGCGCCGTTATATGAAGAATGTCTGTTTCTCCGTGTTGGAAGTTACTCAAATAATTTCCAACCCTGGTTCACTCGTGTTGTGATTTGCATGGGGAAAAGTTTCCATGCTTTCCTGTAGAAGGCAACGGTAGGGCAATGGGCCAGCGCGTAAGTTGCAATGCCGTGACCCCTGATAGGGTTGGTACACCTGCCAGAACACCAACATCCTTACGGTCGCCCTGTAGGTACGAACCGCACAAAGCCTGGCTTCTGAACGACATCCATTCACTATGACAAAGTGGCGTATACACTGATATTTCCCCTTAAAAACATGTCAAAACGGCGTGAAAATGGGTGCGGCATACTTTTTCATAATGAATAGGGTGGAAGTTCGATGTAAAACCTAAAAACAAAACGTTATGAGCCTCATTCGATATAATCCGATTTGGAATGACTTTGCACCGACGTCATTCAGTTCGTTGATTGACCGGTTCTTCAATGATTCTGTCGTGCGCTATGGTGGTTCGACCCCGTCGTTCGTGCCGAGCGTAGACGTTCTTGAAGACGAAAAGGGTTACGATGTGCAGGTAGCCGTGCCGGGCATGAACAAGGAAGACTTCAAGGTAGACCTTGAGGACAATGTTCTGACCATAAGCGGCGAGCGCAAGATGAAGCGTGAAAATCGCGACAATGGCGTGCGGTCCGTAGAAACGCAATACGGCAAGTTCGCTCGTTCGTTCACGCTGCCTGAAGACGTAGACAGTGCGAAGATCAACGCAAAGTACAACAACGGGATCCTGGAGATCCGGATTCCGAAAGATGAGAAGAAAGCCCTGAAATCGACCATCAAGGTTAGCTAACCGCATTAAGGCGCTTTCTTTCAAAGCACAGGCGTTTCGGCGAAGGCCGGGACGCCTTTTTTGATGGCCGCTGTCATTTCTCGCGATTATGCACTAATTTTCCCTAAAGATCGTTGCGGTAACTATAGTCCCGGGAGTGGCATGAAGCGTTCTGTTCTTATGGTTTTGTTGCTGGCGAGTGCGGCCGGGGGTGGTATCACAGGCTCACTGCTGACCTTGCGATATTTCGCAGACCGCGTTAACCCGTACACTTCCATCGACGATCGGCAGAAACTTCTCCTGACGAATTACAAGCCGGACACAACGTATCAAATTCCCGAGGGATTAGACTTTCTGCAGACCGCCCAGGCGGTGACCCCCAGCGTTGTGCATATCCGAACATCCTATGGCGCGGGTGAGTTCAGCATGAATCCTCTGCAGTTCTATTTCGACCGACCTGCACGCTCGTCTGGTTCGGGCGTTATTGTCTCCGACGACGGCTACGTGGTCACCAATCATCACGTTATTGCCGAGGCGACCAACATAGAAGTCGTCATGAACAACAACCAGCGTTACTTCGCTAAACTGGTTGGCTCTGACGCCACCACCGACCTGGCCCTGCTCAAAATAAAGGCGCATGGACTGCCCTTTATAAAATACGGAGACTCCGATCGTGTTAGTCCTGGTGAATGGGTGCTGGCCATCGGCAATCCGTTCGACCTTAATTCAACCGTTACGGCAGGCATCGTCAGCGCGAAAGCGCGGAATATCGGCATCCTCAGAGATCGCAACAACCTGCAGGTGGAATCCTTCATTCAAACCGACGCAGCCGTTAATCCGGGCAATAGCGGCGGGGCCCTGGTTAATCTCAAGGGAGAACTCATTGGCATTAATACGGCCATCGCCACAAACAACGGTATGTATCAGGGCTATTCATTCGCCATACCGGTAAGCCTGGTGCGCAAGGTCGCGGACGACTTGCTGGAATTCGGGCAGGTGCAACGCGGGTTGCTCGGCATTGAGATTCGCGACGTCGACGCCCGGGTAGCCGAAGAACTTGAGTTGAACACAAGCCAGGGTGTACTGGTACGCCGGGTTCACGAATCAAGCGCTGCGCAAGAGGCCGGCATAGAACCCGGAGACGTCATTATAGGTATAGAGCAACATCGTGTGAATTCAGTGTCTGAATTGCAGGAGTTTGTCGCCCGCCACAGGCCCGGCACAGAGATCAAGGTGACCTATCTTCGGAATGGAGAGCAAAAGGTTACCCGGCCGCGGCTTCGCAGCTATGCGGGAACTTCAGCAGTAGAACCACGCGAGATAAGCTACACGCTCGACGGTGCAACATTCGAGGATGTGGCCATCGAACAACTTAATGAGATGGGTCTTGACGGTGGCGTTAGGATCGCCGGTGTCACTGATGGTAAGTGGAAGGAAGCCGGTTTCAGCAAAGGATTTATTATCGCATACATAGACAAGATCGCCGTCGAGAATGTCGCGGACCTTAACCGTATTCTCGAATTCAAGCGTGGCGGTATCTTGATAGAGGGATTTTTCAGCGACGGTCGGAAGGGGACTATCGGAATGGACTGGTAAGTTCAGTCGCCGTATCGCTTTTTTTCCCTTGCACTTCCCCGGCAATCATTAGCTTTGCCATATAATAAAATTGCATCATCATGCGGCGGGAAAACATTAGAGAAATGCTTCGTGCGCTCGGAATCAGTCGCACGAATGCCGGCGTTTCAACAGGCACACGATGGCTTCGTTCACAGGGTTCGGTGTTGTCGTCCGTCTCTCCGGTAGACGGTAAGGTTGCCGGCACCGTCAAGAGTGCCGACGACGCCGCGCTTGATCGTGCACTTACGGCAGCTTCCGAGGCGTTCCTGGAATGGCGTACCTGGCCAGCACCCCGCAGGGGAGAGGTGGTACGTCAGATCGGCCATGCGTTGCGTCGAAACAAGAAGGCGTTGGGAACGCTGGTGTCGTATGAAATGGGAAAGTCGCTCCAGGAAGGGCTCGGCGAAGTACAGGAGATGATCGATATATGCGATTTTGCCGTAGGGCTCTCGCGCCAGTTATACGGACTGACTATGCATTCGGAACGGCCACATCATCGGATGTACGAACAGTGGCATCCGCTCGGACCTGTCGGCATCATTACCGCCTTTAATTTTCCTGTCGCCGTATGGTCGTGGAATGCGATGATCGCGTGGGTATGCGGAGACACTTGTATATGGAAGCCATCGGAAAAGACGCCCTTATGCAGTATTGCGTGTCAGCAGATCGTGAGCGAAGTGTTTCGCAAGAATAATGTTCCGGAAGGTGTTTCGTGTATCGTAAACGGCGATTACCGGATAGGCGACAAGCTGGCCCGCGATCCGCGCGTTGCGCTCGTGTCGGCCACCGGATCGACCCGCATGGGCAAGGCCGTTGCTTCCACCGTCGCGGCCCGCTTAGGCAGAGTGTTGCTCGAACTGGGTGGCAACAATGCGATTATTATCACTGAAACCGCGGACCTCGACCTGTCCATTCGTGCGGCGCTTTTCGGCGCCGTGGGCACGGCAGGGCAACGCTGTACAACGACCCGTCGCCTGATTATTCATGAATCTGTTTATGATGAAGTCCGTGACCGTTTAAAGAGCGCCTATCAAAAGCTGCAGATCGGCAATCCTCTGGATCCGGAATCCCATATGGGACCGCTGATCGATGCGCAGGCGGTGCGGGGTTATCAGCGGGCCTTAAGAGAGATCCGCGCTGCGGGCGGCCATTTTGTGGTCAGAGGCGGTGTATTGAAGGGCAAAGGATATGAATCCGGCTGTTATGTGAAGCCGGTGATCGCTGAAGTGGAGAACAGTTTCCCTATCGTACAGGAAGAAACTTTCGCTCCCATCCTGTACCTGATCCGTTACAATATACTTGAAGAGGCAATTGCCTATCAGAATGGGGTTCGCCAAGGGCTTTCATCGGCCATTATGACCACCGATATGCGGCAGATGGAGCGGTTTCTTTCTGTCGAAGGCTCTGACTGTGGTATTGCCAATGTAAACATCGGTACGTCGGGCGCCGAAATCGGCGGCGCCTTCGGCGGAGAAAAGGAGACGGGCGGTGGGCGCGAATCAGGATCAGACGCCTGGAAGGCTTACATGCGTCGCCAGACAAGCACGATTAACTACGGCGATACGCTCCCCCTTGCACAAGGAATTAAGTTTCAAATCTGATACCGTATTTGTAAATATTTGTCAAAACCTTATTTTTATACATTCAACGAATAACCATGGCTGAAAGAAAGTACCGAACCGTTATGCTCATTGACGACAATGAGATAGACAATCTCATTAATCAGAAGATGATAGAGGCGGCGGCCATTACCGACAACATCTACACGCACACCGGTGCGAAAAGCGCGATTGAATTCCTTCGCAATATGGAGCAACTCGACGTTGCCGAGCAGGTGCTGCCCGATGTGATTTTTCTGGATATCGATATGCCCCTGATGGACGGCTTCCAGTTCCTCGACGAATTCGAAAAACTCAGCGAAACCACGAAGAATAAGTGCAAGATCGTGATGCTTACCTCTTCGATCAACCCGCAGGACTTCAACAGGTCGAAGAAGTACGACAACGTTAAGCTCTATCTGAACAAGCCGCTGTCACACGACAGCATTCAGCAGCTGAGTGTCTAGACTTCAGTCAACTTTGACACCAGCTTTTCGTCAAGCTTCACCAGCCGCGTAGGCGAGAAATAATTCACCTTGATGGTGCTCAGTTTCGGGATGATCATGTGGATCTTCTTGGCTTTCTCTTTTTTCGCCTCGCTGGTGGCGATCTTCAAAATCTTGATGAACAACTGAATGTTCTCGCAACTGTCCTTGCCGAACAGCCGGATCTGACGTTGAATGCTGTTGGATAACTGGTTGAACAGCTCGTAATCCTTAAGCAGGGTATACTGAAGCGCCAGAAGCGATTTGATCTCCAACTGTACAAACGGGTACTTTTTCAGGCTCACCTCGTTCAGCAGGTTGTTGATCATTTTGGCGGCCTCCTCGTGCTTGTCTGCATAATGGCAGGACAGCGCACGATAGGTAACGTAGATGATATGCTTGGGCACGTCCTGCGTGTCGACCTCAAGGTCCATGAACAAACTCTCGTTGTCGGCATACAATTCGTGCTCGATGCCCAGGCGAATATTGCGTTCGATCTTTGAGATCAGAAACTGAGCCGGGAAACAATATGTCGAATAGTTTACCATCAGGTTCGCGATGGCATCGTTGACTTCTTCGTAATATTTCTCCGCCTGACGGTAAACCTTGTAGTGGTTGTAGTATTCCAGTTTGAGGAATTCGAATACGAGGTTCAGGTGATAGTATATGGCGTCCAGGTGATAGCTTTCGAAAATCTTCTGAACGCGATCAAAAATATCTTCAATCGATTCACCGTCCTGGTTGAGGTTATCGTCGACCTCGACAAAAAGGCGGTGGAAAATGTACATGCAGCTCTGAAAAACATACAAGCGGTGCGATTCGTACAGGTTCGCCACATTTTGCATTTCCTTCATGAGCAGTGTCAGGCCGAGATTCTCGGTCTGGTCGCCCGTCATCAGGTAATCGCCGTACTTCTTGAAATAGTCGGCCAGTAAATCTTCTGCCTTGTCTACCGCCAGCATATACGCAACGTGACGGTTATAGGCTTGTGAGTACTGGAAGTAGTCCGGTGAATTTGTGTTCAGCTTTTTCAGCGACTTATAGATCACCGTCAGTTCGTTGGCGAGATCGTAGTCGATAAGCTCTTTTTCCAGCTTTTTCAAGGTGGCCACGGCAATTGCCTTTTTCTTGGTAAACAGAACCTCATTGATGTTGGCCACTTTGCGGAGTACGTCTGTACGCGGGCTTTCGAGCTGCTCCATCAGGTACTCCTCGATCTTTAAATTCAGCCTGGAACGAAGCGTATAATAGGCATTAGCGTTGACGTCGAGCTCACTCATGATCTTGTTGTCAGAAAGCTGACGCTCGCGCAATGCCTTCAGCAGGTAGGCTGACTTTTCTGCGTTGCTCTCGATCAGTGAATCGTAGATTGCTTTGAAGTCTTTCTCCGAAAGCTGCTTGATGATGTTCTTGAGTTTAGCCATTAGCCGGGGTGTGCATTTTCGCCGGAAAATTTACAAAAATTATTGGTGCCCGCAATAACTGCCAGTTTCGGCACACGCGTTCAATATAATGCTTTTGCACGCATGTCCGACGTTGTCGCCCCAAAGTTGTAGTTTTGCGTTGCAATCGTTATGGTTGAGATCAGGCTACTTGTCGTCACCTTTTTGCTTGCAGCGCACACAGGTTGGTCCCAGCCTGCCGCGGCCCACCGCGCGTTGCGCGCACTTGACGACGAACGATGGGAAAAAAGCACGGCCGCCGTCCAAAAAGCATGGAAGAAGGATAGTACCGCCGTGATGACGTTGTACGCGCTGGCCCGCTATTATTTTCATCCCGACAATCCGGCATACGATCTGGACACGGCGCACAGTTTTGCCCTTAAGGCGCGCGCCGCGCCACCCGCACGGCGTGGGCCTGACAGCCTCACACTCGTGCAACTCCATCTGGCCATCGATAGCGCCGCATTTATCCGCGCCCGCACGCTGCACTCGACGGATGCGTACCAGTTCTTTCTTGACCGCTATCAACACGCGGTGCAGCGCGATACCGCGATACTGCTCTTGCACGAGGTAGCCTGGCATGATGCCGTTGGTTTCGACACGCCCGAAGCATTCGAGCAATACCTCGCAGCGTTTCCTGAATCAGCCTACGCAGAAAGAGCCCGAGCTCGCCGGGAAGAGCTGCTGTTCAAGACACGAACCAGCGACCAGCGGCTGGAAAGCTACGAGACATTTCTCAGCGAATACCCTGAATCTCCCTACCGCCACGTCGTCGAAGAGCAAATCATGGAGATCTTTACTGCCGACGGTAGCCCTGCAAAGTATGCCGCCTTTCTGAGGAGGTATCCGTCGGGTCCGGCCGCGCGTAAGGCAGCCGGCATCTTGTATCACCTTACGCTCGAGGCCGGACCGTTTGCAGACCGGCCCTTTGCCTTCGCTGCCGATTCCCTCACCCGCATCGCTGCTCTGAACGCCGCGGTCCTGGTTCCTTTCATTAGCAACAAGCGCTTTGGATTTATGGATACTTCGGGGAGGGAAATTGTGTCTCCTGAAATTCCGTCTCTCGGCGATGAATACCGCTGCGGTGGTATCCTTGAAGATGTGCTGGTGCTCAACAACAAAGTGATGGCGCGCGACGGAACCGTGCTCTTTCGCGGTCAGGTATCTGAATTGCACGACCTGGGATTTGGATTTATCGGAATCGAAAACGCCGACTGCTTCCGCGTTATGCACAAGAGTGGATTTACAGTCGGCAACAATTGCCTGCGCGACGCCAGGATACTCGAAGGACGTTTTGTAGCCGTTGCCCACCGCGATCGCTGGTCGATCTTTACGCTCACCGGCAGGGCGCTCACGTCAGGTTGGGATGAAGTAAAATCAACAGGTTCGGCAATTGCACTCAAAAAGGATGACCGTTGGCACCTCGTGACGTTCTCGCAACTGGGGCGGGTCGCTGACATGCAACCGCTGGAGACCCCCACGTCATACGATGAAATTAATGTATGGCCCGGCAACCGGGTTTGGGTCAGACAAGGCGCACAGGAGAGCGTCCTGGATGAGAACCTGAACGTGGAGATACCATCAGGTGTTCATCACTTGTACCCGGAGGTGTTCGGCGCGCGGTGCGTGACTGAACAGGGTACCACCGTGTTCTACGGAGCCCGCCCATCTACGCTCTTCGAGGACGTGCAGGTGCAGGCTGGCCGTATCGCCGCGAGGCGCGAGGGCAAATGGCATCTGTATGACTATCGCACCGACTCCTGTAGCGCACCGTACGACAGCATTTCGTTCGTGGGAATTTTCGCAGCTGCCCACCGGGGTGATACCACCCGAATTTTTTTCGATAACGACACCTTTCGCGATTTCATAAGAACGCCCGTCCGGTTTGTTTCGGGTCGGGGTGCCGACGCCTTTCTTCAAACAGGGGCTAACAGACTTTCCCTATTTGATCGAAGCGGTAACCTGCTGTTCGAAGGGAGCTACGATGGCATTCAGCATGCAGGCGGAAGCTACTTCATCGTGAACAGAAGGGAAAAGAAGGGCGTTGTAGCGAGCGACGGAAAGCTGCTCCTGCCAATCGTGTATGATGCCATTGGAGACGTGAACGGCGATCGCATCCCATTGCTGCGTGCCATGAACTTCGGCATGTACAGCATCGCCACCGGCAAAGAGATCCGACCCTCATATCAAAAGAATATCATCCCCTACAACAATGAACTGCTCATCGCCTGGAGAAAAGGAAAGAGCGGGGTGATCGACTTCAACAACCGGGTGCGTATTCCTTTTCGGTACGACGACTTCAGGTATTGGAACGACACCACAGCATTGGCGCGTGACGGAGAGGTGTGGAAGATTGTTGATTTGAAAAAGGGCGTTATACAAGGTGAACCCTTTCGGGAGTTTGAGATCGTTAACGAATCTAACGATGAAATCATCATGATCGCGCGCAGGGGTACCGACTACGGTGTGCTAAGCAGTACGCGGGGCGTCGTGATTCCCATCGAGTATACGGAAATTATTAACGTCGGTACGCCCGAATCCCCGCTCTTCTTCGCGGAGAAACACCTGCGTGAGGCCGACGTATCGCTCGTCATTTACTACGACGCTAAAGGCAATGCTGTGCGACGACAGACCCTGGGGCCGGAAGAATTCGATCAGATTGTATGCGAGAGATGACAATCAGCGAAGAAAAATGGAAAGAGCAGGAGACTTGAATAGTTGAAAATTGCTGCACCCTTGCGCTTAGCGCCTGTCACCTTCCGACACATTTTGCCGATAGAACAGCAGCCCGCGTAATCTATATCCAATTTCCATGCATTTGATCCCCGGAATGTTAATATTGTAGAAAATTTACAACTATGATACGGATAGGATTCAGTGTGCTTTTCTGCATGCTGATGTTGGCGGTTCAGGCGCAGGAGGGAGCGAAAAAACCCAGGCTTGTGGTCGGCATCGTCGTCGACCAGATGCGTCGCGAATACCTCGACAGGTTCTACGACCGGTTCGGCGATGGAGGTTTCCGCCGCATGATGCAGGAGGGCTTCGACGTGAGAAACGGTCACTACAACTACTTCCCGACAGTAACGGGCCCCGGACATGCTTCGGTGTATACAGGCACGACCCCGGCGGTACACGGCATCATCAGCAATAGCTGGTACGACCGTAAAGCGAAAAAGTCTGTTAACTGTGTCGAGGATTCCGCCTGGAAACCTGTTGGAAATCCCGAGGGCAACGGCGACGTGTCGCCCTCGCGAATGCTTTCTACCACCATCACCGATGAACTTAGGCTGGCAACGCAAAAGCGCGCAAAAGTTATCGGCGTTTCTTTTAAAGACCGGGGCGCGGTACTGCCCGCCGGCCATTTGGGCAATGGTGCGTACTGGTACGACAGCAAAACAGGAACCTTTATCACGAGCACGTACTATATGTCGACGCTGCCCGCCTGGGTGCAAAACTTTAACAAGCTGGGGCTTGCCGACAAATACCTGAACCAGGAATGGAAACCCCTGTACCCCATCGAACAGTATAGTGCCAGTGGCAAGGATGATAGCCCATATGAAACACTATTTAACGGCAAGACGACATCCACTTTCCCGTACGACCTGAAGGCGCTTCGCAAGGAGAACGGTGATTTCGGGCTACTGGTGAACACGCCCTTCGGCAATGATGTGCTGACTGAATTTGCCAAGGCGGCACTCACCGGCGAGAAGCTGGGACAGGGAAGTGAAACTGACTTCCTCGCGGTCTCTTATTCGTCGACGGACGCGCTGGGTCACCGACTCGGACCTAACGCCGTAGAAATCGAAGACATGTACCTGCGACTGGATCGTAATATTGCAGACCTGCTGACATTCCTGGACAGCCACGTGGGCAAAGGGAATTATGTAGTGTTCCTCACCGCCGATCACGGTGTGAGTAACGTGGCACAGGAACTCACAGACAACAGGATACCGTCCGGATACTTCCGGACGTCGCAAATGCGTGAAGGTTTGAAGAAATATCTTGCGCAATACTTTCCGGACAAGGACCTGATCGAACACGTCACCGATAGTCAGATCTTTTTCAACAACGATCTTTTCGACTCCAACCCGCGGAACTCCGGAATTGATTTTCTCATTGCCTCGGAATTGATCTCAAGGTATCTCATGACACTCGATGGCGTTGCGAATGTCTATACGGAAAGTGTCCTGCGCAACGCGCGCTTTGATGAGGCCGGCATTAAAGGAATGGTGGTTCGCGGACATCATCCCCGACGCGGCGGCGACATGGTCTTTGTGCTGGAGCCGGGGTGGTATGCATGGGGTGGCAAGGTGGGCACGACACACGGGTCGCCGCACACCTACGATACACACGTGCCCATACTGTTTTACGGTGCAGGTATCAGGAAAGGGGAGACTGTCCGCTACCATACCGTCACCGATATTGCGCCGACCGTCGCCATGATCCTTCGGGTGAAGCCGCCGAGCGGTTGCACGGGCCAGCCTATCGCAGAGCTATTTGAATAAGGACGTACCTGCGCCTGGCAATTCGCGACCTTGTTGAGGGTCTCGCTTGTCTACATGTTTTCCGGGTACTGGTAACCGTACAGCTTTTCGATCTTCTTCTTCGGCATCAGCTGAACGGTTACCTTCATGGGTATGTTTTCGATCGGCCTGTTATTGTCGTCCGTAGGTTGTTCTGCAATCCAGTCGATCACCTCCAACCCCTGGATCACTTTACCAAATACAGTATACTCACCGTCCAGGTGCGGGGCGCCACCGATGGTTGTGTACGCTTCCAGGCGATGGGGATCAATGGGGATGTCAAGTTGAAGCCCGGTCTCCGCCTGAATCCGCGGTTTGAGACTGAGCACTTTCTTCATGTAGCCGTCCATATCGCCTGTCTGATACAGGAGCGAAAGTGTATCGAACAACGATTGATTTTCGGGCTTAATGAGGATCTGTTGCAAACCCTTGTTGAGTGCGTCGTGGTCGGTAGTCAGTTCGTCCGGCGTAAAGACGCGTCCCTGCACGATATAAAACTGACTACCACTGGATGCCTTGGAGGGATTGATCTCAGTGTTGAGGCGGGCGGCTGACAGCATGCCGCGTTCATGGATGAAGCGGTCGTTGATCTCTGCGGGTATCGTATAGCCCGGGCCGCCGTTACCCAGCTTTTCTCCGGGCTTTGATCGGCGGGAATCGGGGTCGCCCCCCTGGATCATGAATCCTTGTATGACCCGGTGAAACAGGAGGCTGTCAAAAAAGCCCTCCTCCGCCAGCTTAATGAAGTTCTTTTTATGCTCCGGTGTTTCATCGAAAAGAAGCGCTACCATATCCCCATACTTGGTATGGATGGTAACAACGTGATCCTTGTTTTGAGCGCATCCCGACACGACGCTGCTCAGCGCCAAGGTGGCAGCAACTACAAACCTGTTCATAAGAATTGATTTTCGGGTGGGACTGAAAACGGGCTTACAAGTTAAGCAGGTCCCAGATTATTCCGAATTTCTTCAAGTATTTCTTTTCCACCCTGCGACAGGACATCGGCAGCGACCCCCCGGCCCAACTCCTTTGCCTCGGAAGCCGGTGCCGAACGCTTCACTTTTACGACTCTTTTCCCATCAAGGGAAATAATCCCGGCTTTCAACGTGACGATATCGCCTTTGGCCCGGGCATACCCGAAGACCGGAATACTGCATCCCCCTTCGATCGTCTTGAGAAATGCACGCTCCGTACGCGCACAGATTTCCGTCGTCGGGTCATTCACCCACTGCGTGATTGCGGCCTTCTTTTCGTAATCCAGTTTTCGGTGACATTCAACCGCAATGGTGCCTTGTCCGACAGCCGGAACGAAGTAGCTCGTTGCGATCTCCTCTACGATGAATTCGTCATATCCGGATCGGTGCACGCCGGCATAGGCAAGGATCAACGCGTCGAAATTTCCGTCCTTCATTTTTTGAAGACGTGTCTGCAGGTTTCCCCGCGCGGGGACGATTTTGGCATGCGGATAGAAATGACGCATGAACGCCACGCGCCGGGTCGAGGAAGTGCCCACCACAATGGATTCGTTCTGCAGGTTGAACGAAGGGTTGAGGCTGATGACCACGTCGTTCGGTTTTTCACGCTCCGTAAAAGCGATAATTTCCAGGTCTTCAGGCAGCGTCGAGGAAAGGTCCTTTGCGCTGTGCACGGCAATGTCGATGGAGCCATCGAGCAGGCCTTGTTCAATTTCCTCAGTAAAGACACCCTTGCTGCCGATCTTTGATATCGCCACATCGAGCAGCGTGTCGCCCCGCGTAGTGATGGGAATGATTTCAGTATCGTAACCGGAAGCCCTGGCCAGGCTCGCCACATGCTCTGCCTGCCACATGGCAAGCTTGCTTCCGCGTGTGCCTATTCGAATGATCCGATCGGTTGTCGTCTTACCCCTCATGCAATAGAATTTCCTTTACTGTCAAATCCCTTCTGCGCCCAATCAACATTACAGCCACATCAGACCTTCCGGGCTTGCCGCAGGGCGCCTGCAATTCCCAGTGACAGGTCGAGATAGATCATCTTCGCGCTACCGTTGCGCTCCAGGTGGAGCAACCCTTCGTTGATCAGATCATACCCTGTTTGCACGACCTTCAGGTTTGCAAGAGCAGCGAAGCGGCCAACAAATTCCAGGTGTGCGGGCTGAGCCCTCTGTATGTCGCGCGCCTGGTATACCTCTAACAAGGTTTCGCGCATCATGCTCATAGCGAAAGACAGCCTGTTACGCTGCCGTACTTTATTCAGTGCGTGAAAGGCGTCGGCTATCGACACCAGCGCACCGACGTCGCCGTTCGCACAGGCTTCGATCCATTGAATGAAATCTTCGAAGTGATCTTCGTCATCGCCTTCGGTAAGCCGGATGGCTTGCGCCAGGTTGCCGTTGGCGAGTAATGCGAGTCGTTTTGCCGCGGTGTCATCGAGTTGATGATGCGCTTTGAGATAATCGGCGATTACCGCGTCGTCCAGCAGGGGTACCGGTAGTATCTGCGTGCGCGACAGGATTGTCGGCAACAGCTGGTCAGCCGCGTAGGAGACCAGGATAAAGTATGTGTTCGGGGGTGGTTCTTCCAGTATCTTAAGGATACCGTTGGCGGCCGAATCATGCAGAAGCTCCGGCTGCCACAGGATCATAACTTTATAAGGGCTCTCGAATGATTTCAGCGAAAGGGTTTTTACGATGTGCCGGCTTTCGCTTCTGGGTATGATCAGATTTTTTTTATCCTCACCGGACGACACCGCTATGGCCCAGTCGTTGGGAACCCCAAACGGTGATTCGGTCAGGAATGAGCGCAGTTGTTTGAGCGTGGTGTTACGCTGGTCATCATCTACCTCCTTATCCGTTTTGATCAACGGCACCACAAAATGGGTATCGGGGTGGATGTATTTCATACTCTTGGCGCAGGCGGGACAAACACCGCAGGCATCGTCGCCACGTTGTTCACAGTGTATATAGGCGGCGGTAGCGAGCGCGAGGGGCAGCGCCAGGGATCCTTCCGCGCCGGCAAACAATTGGGCGTGGGCCAGGTGGTCGGTGCGGATGGCATCGGCGACCAGCCGGGACGTATCGTGAAGGCCAGGGATCTGTGCGAATTTCATTGCCGCATCAGGTAAGATTGGGTGTCTCCCAGGTGCGCTGAGACGCCGTTTGCTCGTAAATGCGTGTTAACAACTCAATATCCGCGTCCTGCGGCTCCATATTTCTCCTCCCCATTACCCGCCTCATAGTTGCGATAGCTTTTTCAATCTTGTAGGTCGTAAGTTGGTGGGTGCCTCCCCACGAAAAGGAGGGAATATAGTTACGCACGAAGCCTTCTCCAAATATGTTGGCGAAGACGTCGACCACCGTGCCCGTATTGAACATCGAATTGATGCCGCACTTGCTGTGGTCGCCCATCATGAGCCCGCAAAACTGTAAACCCGTATCCTGGTAGGCATTGGTAGCGTGACACCACACCTTCACCGTCTCGTAGTTGTTCTTAAGATTTGAGGTGTTGGAGTCTGCGCCGATGTTGCACCATTCTCCGATTACGGAGCATCCCAGGTATCCGTCGTGCGACTTGTTACTATGGGCGTAAAGGACGGCCGCAGCGACTTCGCCGCCGACCTTGCAATGCGGGCCGATTGTGGTGTCGCCGCGAATCTTCGCACCCACGTTTACTTCGGATCCTTCGCAGATTGCAAACGTACCCCGAATGATTGCGCCTTCGTGAATGGTCGTGTTGCGGCCGAGGTATACCGGACCGCGCTCGGCATTGATGATGGCCGCCCGTACGGTGACACCCTCCTCTACGAAGAGGTTTTCAGCGCCGTATATCGCAGTGTGGGGGTCGTCTATGGTATGCGACTTTCGGCCGCGGGTAACCAGGGGTATGTCGGCCTGTATCTGCGCCGCATTTTCCTCGAAAATTTTCCAGGGCTTGCTGATGAGTACGAAAGCGTTTCCATAGGTTACCGTTCGCCTGGCCGGAAGTACGGGCCAGGCCACGTTTTCCGTGCGCGACGCGAGAATGGTATCGCCGGCAACCAGCGTCTCCTCCGGTTCGAGCCGGCAGATCGCCTGCAACAGATCGTCGTCAGGACAAAGGGCTCCGTTAATGAGCAGGTTATCCGTGCCGGTTTGGAGGGGAAACTTATGCTGCAAATACGCTTCGGTGAGGAATGAGCAGCGTACGCCAAGTCTGGCGCTCCACTTTTCGTCGATCGTCATGATACCCACCCGGAGGTTGCCGGTAGGACGGGTCATGGTAAAGGGAAACAGATCGACGCGGAGCTGGGGGTCGTCAAAAAGGATGAGATTCATTCGGCAAAATTAGGATAAGGTGTGTAACACACAACACACATTCCGACACATCACGACACAATCCCAGGCAAAAAAAAAGCCTTCCTGTTCAGGAAGGCCCGTATCATGTGGCGGACCGTCAGGATGTCTTCCTGCCGTACTTCCGCTGGAACTTCTCAACACGCCCAGCCGTATCAACGAACAATTTCTTGCCGGTGAAGAACGGATGAGAAGCCGAGCTTACTTCGACTTTGATCAGGGGATATTCTTTGCCATCTTCCCACTTGATCGTTTCCTTGGAAGTCAGCGTCGACCGTGTCAACATCTTGAAATCACTGGATGTATCGTGGAAAACCACTTCTCTGTACTCCGGATGAATGTCTTTTTTCATTTTTGTACTTTGCGAATCAAAAGGGAGTGCAAAGATAATTACATTGCCGGGATAAGCAAAGTGGGTTTTCCTTATTTTTGGCCTGCCGATGGCCCGTCCGCAGTTTATGCTAACCTATTGAAAATGAGGTATTTCGGATTTTTTCTGGCCGGCATCTCCACAGTCGCCCTGGGCCAAAGCAATTACGCCCCCCTCAACGAAGATTATTACCACCAGCTCGACCGCTATGAAGTAAAGGCGGGACGGCTATTTGATGAGGTTTTTACTTCGGCAAAGCCGTATAAACGTTCCGATATTATCCAGTTCCTGGATACGGCCGCAGCCCTGGGCGTATTCGAATCGCAGGCTGATGTATTCAACGATACGTACTTCCGCAACGACAGTTGGGAATGGGCGCGGCCGGAGACGAACGACAGCCGGAAACCCTGGTTTAACGCGCTGTATAAAAAGAAGTCCGACCTGTTTTATGTTGATGAGCCGGATTTCGACTTACACGTAAACCCTGTGCTGTACCTCGGCGCGGGTACGGATTCCCGTCTGGATGAGCCGATCTTCTTTAACACCAGGGGCGTGGAGGTCCGCGGTATGGTCGACCGGAAGGTGGGATTTTATACCTATTTCGCAGACAACCAGGCGCGGCTACCTTCCTACGTCCAGGAATACCAGTCGCAATACTGGGTGATCCCGCATGAAGGCTTCTGGAAGCGATTCGGCGACGGGGCGGTGGACTTCCTCCAGGCACGCGGATATATCACCTTCGATGCCACCCGACACATTAACCTTCAGCTTGGTTATGATCGCTTCTTTTCCGGGAATGGAATACGTTCGCTCGTGTTGTCAGACTTTCCACCGCCGGCCTTTTTTCTGAAAGGCGCCGTCAAGGTATGGAAGCTTAACTACGTATTCTCCCTGAGCCAGATAAAGGCGGAGGCACCCGGCTCGGCAAACGGCAGCAGCAGTAATTTCCTGGGAAACGCGAACAAGTTCATGGCCTTCCACCACCTCAGCGTGAACATTGGTTCTAAGGTTAATATTGGACTTTTCGAGTCCATCATCTTTTCTCCCGACGACGCCATCGGCACAGGCGATTTCGAATTGAGTTATCTCAACCCTATCATCTTTTTCAGGGCAATTGAACAACAGAACGGCAGCAGCGATAACGTGCTGCTGGGGCTGGACTTCAAAGTGAATGCCATCAGGAAATTTTCGGTCTACGGACAGTTTGTGCTGGATGAATTTCTTCTCGAGAACATTCGCGAGGGCTCCGGCTGGTGGGCGAACAAGTGGGCGCTGCAGCTGGGCGCAAAATACATCGACGCGCTGGGTGTCAGCAATCTCGACCTGCAGTTGGAAGGCAATCTCATTCGGCCCTATGCCTATTCCCACAATACACCCTATGGAAGCTATAGCAGTTTTCTGCAACCCATGGCGCATCCCCTTGGCGCTAACCTGAAGGAAGTCATTGGCATCGCCCGCTATCAGCCCATACCCCGACTCATGCTGAAAGGCGTGATGTCTGTCACTCATGTGGGCCGGGACGCCGCTAACGAAAACTGGGGCGGCGACATCCTGAAACCCAACAACACAAGGGAGCAAGAGTATGGCAATGAAATTGCCCAAGGCAATCTCAACGAAATATATTATCTAAGTTTTACGGCCTCGTGGATGGTCCGACACAATCTTTTTATCGACGGCCAATTCCTGGCCCGGAGGAGCAAGAGCATGCAGGGGCCTTCCGTCGACAACACCACCACACTGGCCAGCCTCGCGTTGCGATGGAACATAGCGCGACGCGATTACCATTTTTAGATCATGAACGCTTACCTGAGAATTTTCCGGTATTCACCCAACCTGGTCTCGAAGTTCATTCAGTTCTTCGTGTTTTCACTGATGGGCATCGTCTTCAGCGTGCTGAACCTCTCGCTGGTGATACCCATGCTCAGCGTGCTGTTCGATCAACAGCAGGTGGAGACAGTTCCTCCCCTTCCTGAGTTTTCACTTTCAGTAGGGTATCTGATCGGCCTTTTCAACCATTACTTCCTTTCCGTCATTGTCACGCACGGACAACTGGAAGCGTTGTTGTTTGTATGTCTTGCCATTGTTTTGAGCATTATACTCGCCAATACGTTCCGCTATATGGAGCGGATGGTAGCGTCGCGTCTCAAAGTGGATGTGGTGCGCAACCTTCGCATGGATATTTATCGCAACATGACGCGGTTGCATATCGGCTTTTTCAGCGACCAGCGGAAAGGCGACCTGATATCGCGTTTCACCAACGATGTGGCCGAGGTTGAGAATGCGGTCATGAACAGCCTGAAGTTCGTCCTTAAAGAGCCCGTCACCATCATTATCTATTT
Organism: Cyclobacteriaceae bacterium; assembly: GCA_035304385.1. Lineage (GTDB taxonomy): Bacteria > Bacteroidota > Bacteroidia > Cytophagales > Cyclobacteriaceae > ZC4RG29. The sequence goes on along the minus strand of DATGQD010000057.1, from coordinate 40,205 downwards.
TGCCGTGCTCTTCTTTATTTCGGCCAAGCTTACGGTGTTTACGTTGCTGGTACTTCCTATAACGGGCGGGGTAGTGGCGGAAATCATCAAAAGGCTCAAGCGGCGGGCACGGGAAAGCCAGGAGTCGCTGGGCCGGATTGTCGACATACTGGATGAAACGTTCAGCGGAATGCGGGTGATCAAGGCCTTCAATGCGCGTCGGTTTGTCCTGGGGAAAATGGATGCAGAGACGGGCTTTCACCGGAAGGTCAACCTGTCGATCGCGCGTAAGAACGAACTCGCCTCTCCCGTGTCGGAGGTATTGGGTGTTATTATTGTGGCCGGGATCATGTACTTCGGCGGTGTGCTGGTGTTGCGCGATGCTTCGGGTCTGGATCCCGAAGTTTTTATTGGCTTCCTGGTGATCTTCGCCTCGCTCATTCAGCCGGCGAAAAACTTTTCCAATGGGATTACTTCGGTGCAGAAAGGTGCGATATCCGCAAAGCGCATTTTCGAAGTGATCGATGCCAAATCGGCGATCGTAAGCAAACCGGGAAGTGTTGAATTGGACGAGTTCCGGGAATACATCGAATTCAGGAACGTAAGTTTCGCCTACGAGCGGGAGCCGGTGCTGAAGAACATTAATCTGAGGATTGACAAAGGGCGAACCGTCGCGCTCGTCGGGCCTTCGGGTGGGGGTAAATCGACGCTGGCCGATCTTATTCCCCGTTTTTACGATCCTGGCGAAGGTGAGGTGATCATTGATGGCCGATCGCTGAAAGACTACGACCTGGAATCAGTACGGCGGCAGATCGGCGTCGTCACCCAGGAGTCTATTCTCTTCAACGATACCGTTTTTAATAACATCGCCTTCGGGTTGAAGAATGCCGCCCACGATGACGTTATCCGTGCCGCGAAGATCGCCAATGCCCACGACTTCATTACGGAGATGGAAGAAGGGTATCAGACCATGATCGGTGAGCGGGGCTCGAAGTTGTCTGGGGGCCAGCGCCAGAGGCTCAGCATTGCGCGCGCGGTGCTCAGGAATCCGTCCATCCTGATCCTTGACGAAGCGACCTCGGCGCTCGACTCTGAGTCGGAACGCCTGGTACAAGAGGCGCTTGCCAACCTGATGCAGGACCGAACCGCTGTTGTAATCGCCCACCGGCTGAGTACGATCCAGCATGCCGATGAGATTATTGTCATTCAGAATGGTACGATCGTGGAACGCGGTCGCCACCATGACCTCATCGAACGCGGTGGCCTGTACAGGAAGCTCCATGAAATACAACGGACCTAAACCTTCCGTGCCACTTCCTTTTTTGATTTGCAATTATTCCGTTATGTTTAAGGGACAAATCTGCCCCTCATGAGCAATAACAGGATCATCTTCTACTGCATCTTTGCGGCCTTCCATCTGTTCCTGTTTTTTTTCAGTCTCTACGTTGACAGCCAGAGAGAGAACGTTCAGTTCCTGCTTACCCTCCAGTCCAAGATCTGGATGCTAAAATACGGCTCTTTCCTGGGGCTGCTGCTCCTGGGCGTCGCGGTGCTGTGGGACTGGCGTGATATGCGGGCACACCGGAAAGAAAAAGACCAACTCAATCATGAAATCAACGTTCTCAAAGCCAAGCTGTTCGACATCCAGGAGGAACAGCGAAAAACCGAGTACCGGCCGTCGCCGGAGCCGCCCCCAACGCCATAACGTTCGGGATCATGCTGGCTAAGACGTACGGGAGTGCAGTCCACGGCGTCGATGCAAGAACAATCACCGTAGAGGTAACGGTAGAACAGGGGTTACGCTTTTATATGAGCGGGCTGCCAGACAGCGCCGTGAAGGAAAGCGAGCATCGGGTGGAAGCCTCCCTAAAGTGTTTTGGCTACTTCATGCCCCGGAAAAAGACGGTGGTCAACCTCGCGCCTGCCGATATCCGCAAGGAGGGCTCGGCATACGACCTGCCTATTGCCCTCTGTATCCTGGCAGCCTCCGAACAGACCGTAGCCCCCACGTTGGACCAGTACGTGATCATGGGGGAACTGGCACTCGACGGTAAGCTTCGTCCGATCAAGGGGGTGCTTCCTATCGCCATACAGGCCGCGAAGGAGAAGTTCAAGGGGCTGATCCTTCCCGAAAGCAATGCCCGGGAAGCTGCCATTGTCAAAGGCCTCGATGTATATCCCGTCTCAAACCTTCAACAGGCGATACGATTCCTGGAAGGGGAGGAGGAGATCAATCCGCTGAGAATCGATGCCGAGCGTGTGTTTTCTTCAAGACTCAACCATTACGATTTCGACTTCCGCGACGTGCAGGGCCAGGAGAACATCAAACGCGCCATGGAGATCGCGGCAGCGGGCGGCCATAACGTAATTATGATCGGTCCGCCCGGCGCGGGAAAGACGATGCTGGCGAAAAGACTGCCCTCCATTCTCCCGCCGCTTTCGCTTTCAGAGGCGCTGGAGACAACAAAGATCCACTCTGTGGCCGGAAGACTGGGCCACGAAACCTCGCTCCTGACGGCGCGGCCGTTTCGAAGTCCTCACCATACAATCTCGGACGTGGCGCTTGTCGGCGGGGGTGGGAACCCTCAACCCGGAGAGATATCACTTGCCCATAACGGCGTGTTGTTCCTCGACGAACTCCCGGAATTCAAACGCAGTGTGCTCGAGGTGATGCGCCAACCGATGGAAGAACGCAAGGTTACGATATCGAGAGCCAAGGTGTCGCTGGACTATCCGGCGAACTTTATGTTGATCGCAAGCATGAATCCCTGTCCATGCGGATACTACAACCATCCTGAGAAAGAGTGCATGTGTGGACCGGGCGTAGTACAACGTTACCTGAGTAAGGTGAGTGGCCCGCTGCTGGACCGGATCGACCTGCATGTGGAAGTGGTACCTGTGAGCTTCGACGAAATGACCGCACGACGGCCGGCGGAATCGAGCGACACCATTCGTGAGCGGGTAGTGCAGGCACGACAGATTCAGTCGCGGCGGTTCGAAGGACAGCCCATCTATTGCAACGCCATGATGCCGTCGAACCGCGTCAAGGAAGTTTGTGTCGTTGGCGATGCCGGGCGCAGCCTGCTGAAGACGGCCATGGAGCGCATTGGCCTCTCAGCGCGGGCGTATGATCGCATTCTGAAGGTCTCGCGCACTATCGCAGATTTGGCGGGAGATGAAGAGATCGGCGTGGAGCATCTGGCGGAGGCGATACAATACCGCAGTCTGGACAGGGATGGCTGGGCGGGGTAGAATGTGTTGGGCCGTACGGACTACTGAGGTTGCTCATTGGGAAAAGCGACTAACACATACCGGCGGTTTTTTCGGTGGTAGTAACCATAAACACATCCGTCGCCGTATTTGAACATTGTCGCCGCTAGCGTTCTGCCCATAAGCGACTTCGCGTCTAACTCAATCTCTTCTTCGAAATCATGTATCCTGTCGAAGACGTTTTCGGTGATTTTTCCTTCAACATGTTCAAGTGTCCGGGGGTTCAGCAACGTCTTGAACTGAATCGCGCTGCTCCATGTATACCCTCCAAATGAATGGCCTACCGGGTTTGCGCCCGCGATGACCCCCATGGGGGTAGATATAGTTGTGGCGTAGCCCATTGGCATAGCGCCGCCCCCACTCGTAACCTCCTTATAGCCGCCGAGGGTAACTACCTTTCCCAAGGGAGTGTTATAAACGGATACGCCAGCGTTTGAATTAGCGACCTTACGCAGGAACTTTTTTGCTTCTGAGGGGTCCCGTTCCCCGCTAAAGGAGTATACGCCGCCCTTCCAGGCAATATCGGTGTTATTGAATTTTATATTTCCGTCGCGTGTGGCGCGAAATGTTTGTACCGGCTCCTGGGTACCAAGTGGCGTTATAACAAGCTCCATTTGGTCGTTACAGCACTTAAACTGGTACAGATGCCCGTCTTGAACGAAGGAGTTGGAGCTTTGAGCATTCTTGCATTCCAAAGCGTGAGGATAGCGGGTAAATTGCGCTCTCTTCGATTCCAGGTTGATGGTTATGACTTCCGTTGAAGTCGGCAGATTGTCGAAGGTCAGGATAAAGCTGTTTCCATCGCAGTATAATTTGTTTTTTTGCGAAGCCTCGTCTACTGAGACCGGAAGGCTTGCGTCTACGAAACTCAGGTCATTTTTACGCAAGACACCCGACAAATGCTTTGAGTACAAATCAAATTGTTCGTCCCCAAAATCGAAGTCGTCTACGGAGTATTCCGCCCCGTCATGGAATGTGTACAAGCGAATCTTAGAAGATGACTTTATGGCGGTGAACATATAAAATTTGCCTTGATGGGTTGTTGATCCTGCATAGCGTTCGCCCTTAAGGGGTAAGTCGACGAGCTGTTGTAAGACCTTTTTATTGCCGAAATCGAAACTCATGATCGCAATGTGATGGTAGTACTCAGACGCAAAAAGTAGATTGACCACGTCGCCGGACTGATTGCTGCCAATGATGTCAGGAAAAGTTGCATTGACAGGACGCTCACCGGCCAGGCTGTCCAGAAGCGCAAATTCCTTATCGATCAGTAAGGCGCTGACGGACTTTTTGTCGACCAGGAAGAGGTATGTGTTGCCCGAAGCGGCGTTGACAACGGTAAAGGCTTCGCGTCCACCCTTGAGCCGGATGTCCGCGTCGAAAACGGTTTGTTGACCGTACAAAGACCGGGGAAGTACGCCGATAACTACGACGCACAGAATCCATGTGTTGAAGATTGATTTGTTCATACAGATAGGCGGAATTTTGGTCAGGTCCGGGTCTTATACTTTAACGCTCCGCACAACACACCCCACGCGCCCTTTCGCTACAGGTGGCGTGACGCTAGTTACCCGCAAAATAGAAGTTCTTGGTTTTATTAAAATTCAGGGGTCTTCAATACTTAAAACCGTATCACAAACGTAGTCCCAACATTCACTTCACTTTCAGCAAAAATTTCTCCGCCCAACGTTTCAACCTGTGTCTTGGTTAAGAAGAGTCCGACGCCACGCGCTTCCTGGTGTTCGTGGAAAGTTTTATGCATCCCAAACAACTTGTCGCCGTACCGCTCCATGTCGATGCCCAGGCCATTGTCGCGTACCCGCAACTCAATTCGTTCGTTCACCATTTGCGTAGAGAAATGGACTTCGAGATGACGCTCCGGCGACCGATATTTTATAGCGTTGCTCAGAAGGTTTTGGAAGATGCTTTCAAGATAGGTCTTCGGATAAAAGATCGTCGGCGCTTCGTTAAAATCAAACGTAACGGAAGCGCTGCATTGGATCAGGTTGCCTTCGAGCGACTGAACGACCTTATCGAGGATATCCTTGAAACGAAGATCCGATTTTGTAATGCGCACGTTTTCCTTAATGCGTAGCGTGTCCATGAGTTCATTCATGGTCTCGCTCAGGTTTTCCGAAGTGTTCTTCAGTTTTTCGAAGATCACCTGATAATCGTCGATGGTACTGTTGGGCGTCAGGAATGACAGTAACGCCTGGATGTTGCCCACCGGCGACCGGAGGTTGTGTGAGATAATATGCGCAAACTCATCCAGCTGGTGATTTTGTCCCCGAAGCTTGTTCATGATGGATTCCATGTTGCGCTTTGAGTGCAGCAACTCTTCCTCAGCGGTCTTTCGGTTCGTAATGTCTACGGCTGAGGTGAACGCCACCTGGTTCGCCGGATCGGACGCCGCGCCCCACAACAGCCAACGGTAGGAACCGTCAGCACACTGATACCGGCTTTCGAAATTGGCAACGTCCCTGCCTGCCTTAAGCAGTTCAAAGGCTTTTGCAGCACGCTTCAGATCGTCTGGATGAATGAATTCAGTGAACGGCTTGGACATGAGCGTCTCCAGTGGCCACCCAAGTGTTTTCTGCCAGGCGGGATTAAGTTTGATGAACTTCCCTTCAAAGCTGGCCACCGCATTCATGCTCAGGGTGTTGTTGAACACGTGGAGGTTCTCTGACGACATCCGCAGTAACTCTTCCTCGGCCTTCTTCCGGCTCGTGATATCACTGAGAAATCCTTCCAGCCATATTTGTTTGTTTCCTTCGTAGACGCCGCCGCCGTGATCTTCAATCCACCGCCAGTTGCCGTTCCGGTGCCGTATGCGGTACTCGACACGGTAACTCCGGTGCTCTTTGAGCGCGTCGTTGATGGCCGTGTATGCAAGTTCTTTATCGTCTGGATGAAATATCTGTGAAAAATGAACCTTGCCCGAAAGGAATTCCTCCTTGGTGTAACCGGTCACGTCGACCACCTTGTCGTTGAGGTACGTCATTGAGTAGTCTGCGTCATTACGACACAGATAGATGACGCCCGGTACATTTTCGGCAAGCAATCTGAAGCGTCGCTCTGTATCCCGGAGTGCGAGTTCGGCTCTTTTCCGGTCGGAGATGTCGCGTATGCTGATGCCCACGCGGCGGTGTTTGCCTTCATTTTTGATCAGGCAATATTTCGCATTCATCCACCGTTGTTCGTTATCGACAGTGACGGAGTATTCCATGTCGACAGTTTCACCGGTAGCAAGCACTTGTTCCAGGGCCTCGTCGAAAGGCTTCGCGTAAGCTTCGCCGTACAGTTCGCGAAGTGTCCTGCCCAGTATTTTTTGACGGGGCATGAACAAGAGCGATTCATTCTTCGCCCAGACGTTCAGATAGCGACCCCCTTCATCCACTTCGTAGATGACGTCCTCCATCGAGTTCACCAACGCCTTGAGTCTGGACTCAGACTCTTGCAGCTTTTCATGAGCCCGGCGTTGTTCGCGGATGTCAGAGGCGATAAAGGCGTACCCGATTATCGTGTCGTTGTGATCGCGCAACGCGGCAACAGAAAGCGTGACAGGGAAGACGGTTCCGTCTTTGCGGATGTAAGTCCATTCCTTTCGCTCCGAGGTACGCGTTTGGCGCACCCTTGCAACGAGACAGTCAAAGCCCGGCCCTACCGGCATGCCCATTTCTTCGGACAGCAGTTGCGAATGATCGACCACCTCGTGCAAGTCATGAAATACAATGGGAGTTAACCTGCCGATTACCTCTTCCGCGGAGTAACCCAGCAGATCTTCTGCGGCACGATTGAAACTGGTGATCATCCCGTCAATCGTGGTAGACATAATAGATAACTCCGTGGCGCTGATGATCGCTTCCTGAAGGCGATAGGCATCCGCCAGGGCGTTCAGGAATTTGTCGTCCTGTAAGGTTTTCGTTTTGGTAGGGGCGCGCCTCATGAGGAATGCAACCGTAAATTTAGAATAACTCTAAATGCGATATAGTGCAATAATCGCCCGGACCTTACATCTCGCCGAAGATTCCGTTTTGGTCGACCGATACTTGTTAAAGCGACACTTAAAGTGTCGCAAAACCGCGCTGGCGTCGCGCCTCAAATAGTAGTACGGCGGCTGCCGTCGACACATTCATGGAATCGGCAATGCCTTCCATAGGAATGATAATATTTGCGTTGGAGCGGGATGTCCAGATTTCTGTCAGCCCCGTTGATTCAGTGCCCATTACAATTGCGCAAGATCCGGTAAAGTCTTGCGTGTGATAAGGCTTCGCCGCCTGAAGGGCGGCACCAAAAATAAGCACCTTACGGCTGTCAAGCCACGTGACAGCTTCTTCGGAAGAGGCTACCGCGACGGGCACCGTAAAGAGACATCCGATACTGGACCGAATTACGTTAGGGTTGTAAATATCGGTTTGAGGATCACAGACAATTACCGCGTCGACACCGACCGCATCTGCTGTGCGCAGGATGGCGCCAAGGTTGCCCGGCTTTTCTACCGATTCAAGCACGAGGATCAGCGGGTCCGGCCCGATGTGAAGGTCGGACAGCCGGTGTGTCTTTTGTTCGGCGATGGCCATGACCCCGCCGGAATTTTCACGCACTGCAATTTTGTCGTACACCTCTTTCGTCACCGGCAGCAATGCCTTCTCGGGTATACCCAGGTCCAGCACATCTTCCATACGAATCAGGCTTTCACAGAAGAACAGGTTGCCTATCCGATATCCGGCTTTGAGCGCCAATGCGATTTCTTTCCTCCCCTCAATAACGAAGAGGCACTGCCTCCGTCGCTCCCTGGGTTTTTCCAGCGCAAGCAGGCCCTTGATCTTCGGGTTGTGATGACTCGTGATAAGTGGATGCACTTCGTGTATTTGATTGAATTTTAGCGCTAATTGCGCAAACATCAAAAACGGCCAAAGGAACTTTGATCTATATTTGCCGCTGTAACTCCTCAACGTGACGCTGCATTTCCCTGAATCCTGGAAAGATTATGAATTGCTCGACTCCGGTGGAGGCGAGAAGCTCGAACGCTTTGGCACGTATATTCTGATACGGCCCGAACCGCAGGCTATCTGGAGGAAGGTGTTGCCCGAAAAGGAGTGGAGGCGACGCGCCCACGCCCGATTTGTCCGCGAGCAGAAAGACCGCTACCGTTTCGCCGACGAGGTGAAAGGCGGTTGGACCCGCGAAGCCGGTATGCCGGAATCGTGGGAGATAGGGTACGGATATAAAGACCTTCACATCCGCCTGCGGCTGGCGCTGACGAGCTTTGGTCACGTGGGTATCTTTCCGGAACAAGGCAGCAACTGGAACTTTATTCTCGATGCGCTTCAGAGTCGTCGTCCGGGAACACAAAAGGTATTGAACCTGTTCGCTTATACAGGTGCTGCCTCTATAGTCGCCCGTAGTTGCGGAGCCGATGTGGTTCATGTGGATGCCTCACGGCCCGGCATTACCTGGGCCAACGAGAACATGAGCCGTAATGGGCTGAAAGATATCCGCTGGGTTCATGAGGATGCGCTGAAATTTGTGCGTCGGGAAGTCCGGCGTGGCAATAAGTATCAGGGCATTATTATGGATCCGCCACCCTACGGACGCGGACCGGATGGCGAAAAGTGGACCCTTCAGGAAAAACTGGACGAATTAATCGAACATGCAGGCAGATTGCTTGACGAGGAAGGGTGTTTCTTTATACTGAGCCTGTACGCCGCCGGTCTTTCGCCGCTCGTCGGATACAACGCCGTAACGACACACATGGCCGTGAATGACGCCGAGTTTGGTGAGTTTTGCCTTAAGGCGCAAACCGGCAAGCACCTCCCAATGGGCACGTTCATGCGCTTCAGGAGGTGAATCTTGCAAGAAGATTCACGGGGCCTGAACATCAGCCGGTCAAATATTTTTATCTTTGCGCCCTTAAAAGGAAATTGAAGGAATTTAAAGCATTTTATGGAAGTAAACCGGATTCGAAATATCGCCATCATAGCACACGTTGACCACGGTAAGACCACCCTCGTGGACAAGTTGCTGATGGCTGGAAAGCTTTTTAAAGAGCATGAGGATCCGGGTGAGTTGATTATGGACAGCAACGATCTTGAACGGGAACGGGGTATTACCATCCTGGCCAAGAACGTGTCTGTACGTTATAAGGATTATAAAATAAACATTATCGATACACCCGGCCACAGCGACTTTGGCGGAGAAGTTGAACGCGTACTCAACATGGCCGACGGATGCCTGTTGCTGGTCGACGCCTTCGAAGGCCCCATGCCCCAGACGCGTTTTGTACTTCAAAAGGCATTGCAGCTGGGGCTAAAGCCGATCGTCGTAATCAATAAGGTCGACAAAAAGAACTGCACACCGGACGAGGTCCATGAGCAAGTGTTCGACCTGATGTTTCAACTCGACGCCTCTGAGGAACAACTCGACTTTCCCGCGTACTATGGTTCGGCAAAGCAAGGCTGGATGAGTACGGATTGGAGAAAGCCTACTTCAGATATCAGCGTACTCATCGACGGCATCATACAACACATCCCCGCGCCTAAGATCGAAGAAGGTACCACGCAAATGCTGATCACCTCGCTTGAGTATTCGTCATACATCGGCCGGGTCGCCATCGGGCGGGTGCACCGGGGAACGATAAAATCGGGCCAACCCGTCGCCCTTGTAAAAAGGGACGGCGTTACTGTGGTCAAGTCGCGCGTCAAAGACCTTTTCGTTTTCGAAGGATTTGAAAAGCAGAAGGTAGATGCAGTCAGTGCGGGTGAGATCTGTGCGATTGTCGGACTGGAAGGTTTTGAGATCGGTGACACCGTTGCCGATCCGGAAAACCCGGAGCCGATGAAATCGATTGCCATCGACGAGCCTACGATGAGCATGCTGTTCACCATCAACAACTCACCTTTCTATGGCAAGGAGGGTAAGTATGTAACCTCGCGCCACATCAAGGAACGCCTGGATCGTGAACTTGAAAAGAATCTGGCGCTGCGCGTGGGCGATACCGGATCAGCCGACAGCTTTATGGTCTTCGGTCGGGGTGTACTGCACCTGTCTGTACTGATCGAAACTATGCGGCGTGAAGGATACGAATTGCAGATCGGGCAGCCGCAGGTGATCTTTAAGGAAATCGACGGGGTGAAATGCGAACCCGTGGAAGAGCTCACCATCGACCTCCCTGAGAGCGACGCCGGCAAAGCGATCGAGACCGTCTCCGTCCGCAAAGGCGAGATGATCAACATGGAGCCTAAGGGCGACCGGATGATACTGAAGTTTCTCATTCCGTCGCGGGGCATTATCGGCCTTAGAAATTACCTGCTCAACGTTACGGCCGGTGAAGCCATCACAACACACCGGTTTATCGAATATCAACCTTATAAAGGCGAAATACCCGGCAGGATCAACGGCTCGCTGATCGCCATGGAACAGGGAGAAGCGATTCCCTATAGCCTTCATAACCTGCAGGACCGCGGTAAATTCTTCATCGAACCCGGCGAGGCGGTGTATGAAGGTCAGGTTATCGGTGAGCATAGCCGGAGTGGCGACCTGGTAGTGAACGTAACCCGGACAAAAAAGCTCACCAACATCCGCGCTGCCGGATCAGACGAAAAAATGCGCATTTCACCTGCGATAAAATTCTCGCTTGAAGAAGCGCTGGAGTATATTCAGTCCGACGAATACGTCGAGGTGACACCCAAGTCCATTCGGCTGCGGAAGATCCTCCTGTCGGAAAACGATCGAAAACGCGAACGAAATAAAGTGATGAGCTCATGAGGTGGTTCTTTTGCAGTGTGCTGGTCCTGATGGTTGTGTGTTCCAATGCTATTGCACAGGATGACAAAATCCAATCCTGGTCTGCGGAAGCCCAGACGTTGATGCAACGCGAGCAGTTTGAAGCCGCTCTTCGGTTGTATGACAATATCATCGAGGCGACAGACAAGGACGACCCGGCACACCGGGAGGCCCAATACAACCGCATCGTATGCCTTTACAGCCTGGAAGACCTTGACACCGCGCTGGAAGAAATCAACAGCTTCATCGGGGAGAACCCGGGCGTCATCCAGGGAAAAGTTCTTCGCGCATTCATCTATCGCGACATGGGCGACACACAGGCACAGCTCCAGGATGTTTCTGATTTGGTTGCGATGAATCCCTTGAATGCTGATCTCATCAAGTGGCAGGCCTATCTTCTGATACAAGAGGAGGAATACGACAGCGCGAGAGCGCAATTGCGTATGGCATCGCGGATTAAGACCGATGCCGAGACGGAACTGTACCTGGGTATGACCCACTATTTTACCGACGACCCCGACAGCGCGCTGTACCACTTCGACAATGCTATCGATCTGCAACCCGATGCGTTTCCGGCACTCATGTATGCGAGTGCGGTCTGTTTAGACCAATCCGCATACGAACTGGCGCTGTCCTATCTCGACAAAGCGGCTCTTCTCGACCCTACCAACCTGTCTGTAGTCTTCTATAAGGGTATAGCCTTAACAGAAACAGGCCAGCGCGATGAAGGCTGCCGGTACCTTTCCCGTGCCTTTTACGGCGGTGAAGATGCCGCAGGCGCCTATCTGGAACACAAGTGCTTCCGCTACGATCCTAATTGACCCCGCTCCGCCTGATCAAAATCAGCCCCTTCGGCTGACCTGCATCAAGTCGCAGTGAATGGCTTTTCGCTAGCTTAAGGGAGTTAAATCAGACTCCTATGAAAAAGATACTAGTCCCCTGTGATTTCAGCGCCCCCTCCGTGAGCGCTTACCGCGTAGCTCTCGATATAGCCAAAGAATCGGGCGGCGAAATTCACCTTGTCAATGTAATCGAACTCCCCGTCCTTCACGACACCGTGCTGATGCCCGTGATGGCTTTCGAAGAAGCGCTGCTCCAGGAATTGAAAGAAAAGGCTGAAAAGCAATTTGAGAAACTGAAGAAGAAATACGCAGGCGATTTTGAAGACATTGTCCTGAAGGTGCTCTATGGTAACATTTCAATTATGTTATTGCAGTACGTCGAAGAACACGACATCGACCTGGTGGTTATGGGGACCAAAGGAGCGACGGGTGTGCGGGAAGCCCTGATCGGCTCAAACGCCGAGAAAATGGTCAGAAGATCGCCGGTGCCCGTGCTTGCCGTAAAAAAATATCAGCCGGCAATGGATATCAAAAATATTGTCTTTCCCACATCACTACAGGAAGACCATCACGACCTCATTGCAAAGGTCAAGGCATTGCAGAAGTTTTTCGACGCGACCCTCCACGTGGTGTTCATCAATACGCCCGCGAACTTTACACCCGATACCGTTACCAGCCAGCGCCTGAAAGACTTCGTGAAGAAGCACAACCTGCGCAATGTCACGACAAACGTCTACAACGATCGCTACGAAGAGGCAGGCATCATCAACTTTACCCACGCGATAGGCGCTGAACTGATCGCCATGGGAACGCACGGGCGAAAAGGCCTGGCGCACGTCCTGAGCGGCAGCCTCACAGAAGACGTGGTGAACCACGTGGATTCACCTACCTGGACGTATATGATAAAAAAGAGTTGAAGAGTTGAAGAGTTGAAGGGTTGAATAGCCCTCTTACATATTTCTGCGGTATTGGCCGCCTACGGCAAACAACGTGTTCGTGATCTGACCCAGCGAACACCGTTTGGTTGCCTCCATCAATACTTCGAAAACGTTCTTATTCTGTATCGCAGCGCTGCGGATGTCTTGAAGGAGGCCAGGAGATCGCTCCTCGTGGAAGCGGTGAAGGTCACGCAACCCCGCGATCTGCGCTTCCTTTTCTTCTACCGTCGCGCGGATCACTTCGCCGGGGATCAACGTTGGCGAACCGCGTGAACTGAGGAACGTGTTCACGCCGATTATAGGGTATTCTCCCGTATGTTTCAGGTTTTCGTAGTAGAGACTCTCTTCCTGTATCTTTCCCCGCTGGTACATGGTCTCCATGGCGCCGAGTACGCCGCCGCGCTCGGTAATGCGGTCGAATTCACTGAGAACGGCTTCTTCGACAAGATCGGTTAACTCCTCGATAATAAACGAGCCTTGTAATGGATTCTCGTTCTTTGCCAAACCCAGTTCGCGATTGATGATAAGCTGTATGGCCATGGCCCGCCTCACCGATTCTTCAGTAGGCGTGGTGATGGCTTCATCGTATGCGTTCGTGTGGAGGGAGTTGCAGTTGTCGTAAATGGCATACAGTGCCTGCAACGTGGTACGGATGTCGTTGAAGTCGATTTCCTGCGCGTGCAGTGAGCGTCCCGAAGTTTGAATGTGGTATTTCAGCATTTGCGACCGGGCATTGCCGTGATACTTTTCGCGAATCGCCTTAGCCCAAATTCGCCTTGCTACACGCCCGATAACGGCGTACTCCGGATCGATGCCGTTGCTGAAAAAGAAAGAGAGGTTGGGGGCAAAGGAATCGATGTGCATGCCCCGGCTCAGAAAATATTCCACATAGGTGAAGCCGTTCGCGAGCGTGAAGGCCAGCTGTGTGATTGGATTTGCACCTGCTTCGGCAATGTGATAACCGGAGATGGATACCGAATAGAAATTCCGCACGTTCCGGTCGATAAAGTATTGCTGCACATCGCCCATGAGGCGGAGCGCAAACTCGGTCGAGAATATACAGGTATTTTGCGCCTGATCTTCTTTCAGGATGTCCGCCTGAACGGTGCCACGAACCTTCGATAAAGTATCTGCTTTTATTTTTTCGTATACATCGCGCTCCAGCACCTCATCGCCGGTAACACCCAGTAACAGAAGCCCTAAGCCATCGTTACCTTCCGGAAGATTTCCGCGATAAACCGGAGGTTCGAGATCTTTAGCACGGTATGCCGCTTCGATTTTCTTGCGCACTGTCGTCTCGTTGCCCGATTGACGTATGTGCAATTCACATTGCTGGTCGATCGCTGCATTGAAGAAGAAGCCCAACAACATCGGGGCAGGACCATTGATGGTCATGGATACCGATGTGGCCGGATCAGCCAGGTTGAATCCGCTGTACAGACGTTTGGCATCGTCAAGACAGCAAACGGACACGCCTGAATTGCCGATCTTACCGTATATGTCGGGCCTGTAGTCCGGGTCGTGGCCATACAGGGTAACAGAATCGAATGCAGTCGACAAACGGCGGGCCGGCATATCTTTGCTCAGATAATGAAACCGTCGGTTTGTTCGCTCGGGACCACCCTCGCCCGCAAACATACGGGTGGGGTCTTCCGTCTCGCGTTTGAAGGGATAGATCCCCGCCGTATAAGGAAATTCACCGGGAACGTTCTCCCGCAACAACCATTTGAGCAGGTCGCTCCAACCTTCATATCGCGGCACTGCGATCTTCGGTATGCGGGTCTGAGAGAGGGAGGTGGTATGCGTCTGTATGCTGAGTTCCTTGCCGCGCACGACGTACTTGAAGACGGGCTGGCGATAACGCTCGGCCTTCTCAGGCCAGCGCTCCAGCGTTTCGAGCAGACCGTTTGCAAGACGACTCTTCAGGTCGTTCAAAATGGGATCGAGACGTGTGGCAAGCTCCTGGTCGCCTTTGCTCTTAACATGCTCAAGTGTTTGTTTTACCGACTGAATCTGTTGAGCGATTGCCGCCTGTTCCTTTACCCAGGCATCATACCGCCGGCTGTCTTCTGAAATTTCGCTCAGGTAACGGGTGCGACCCGGGGGTATGATAAATACTTTTTCAGATTGCTCTTCGTCCGGTGTATATGATGAGGCAAAATCAGCTTTTGTTTTCTCGCTAATGGTCGATAGTACCGCGCTGTACAGGCGGTTTGTTCCCGGGTCGTTGAACTGGGACGCGATGGTTCCGAAAACCGGCATATTATCCGGACTTTCCTGCCACCGCTGGTGACCGCGCTGGTATTGCTTCTTCACATCGCGTAAAGCGTCTTGTGCGCCCCGCTTGTCGAACTTGTTGAGGACGACGATATCCGCGTAGTCGAGCATGTCGATCTTTTCGAGCTGGGTTGCGGCGCCATACTCGGGGGTCATTACATAAAGCGATACATCGCTGTAGTTGAGAATTTCTGTATCGCCCTGCCCGATGCCTGAAGTCTCCAGGATAATCAGGTCAAAGCCTGCTGCTTTCAGAACATGCAACGATTCTTCTACGTGGGGCGATACCGACAGATTGCTTTGTCGTGTTGCGAGTGAACGCATGTATACCCTCGGATCGTTGATGGAATTCATCCGGATCCGATCGCCAAGCAACGCGCCGCCGGTCTTACGCTTGGAAGGATCGACCGATATAATACCCACAGTCTTTTCGCTGAAGTCGTGAAGGAACCGACGCACTAACTCGTCTACGATGGACGATTTTCCCGCGCCGCCGGTACCGGTTATTCCCAGGACGGGCGTTGTCGATATCGCGGCACGACGACCGACCTCTTCAAAGACAGCAGGGTGATTGTCGTGAAAGTTTTCAGCTGCGGATATCAGTTGCGCGATGGCAAGGGGATTGGTGGGCGTGAGTTGTTCGAGAACATTATCCGGAATGTCCTTTCCCGTCGGCCAGTCGCTTTGTTGAACCAGGTCGTTAATCATTCCCTGGAGTCCCATAGCGCGTCCGTCATCCGGTGAATAGATGCGGGCGATTCCGTATTCCATCAGCGCGCTGATCTCTTCCGGCAGGATCACGCCGCCGCCGCCGCCGAAAATCTTGATATGTCCTGCGCCCTTTTCCGCCAACAGGTCATACATGTACCGGAAGTATTCGTTGTGGCCTCCCTGGTAGCTCGTGATGGCGATAGCCTGAACGTCTTCCTGAATGGCGGTGTTGACCACTTCGCCCACGCTGCGGTCGTGGCCGAGATGAATGACTTCACACCCGGTCGCTTGCAGAATCCTGCGCATGATGTTTATAGCCGCATCATGCCCGTCGAAAAGGCTTGCCGCAGTTACTATGCGCACCTTATGGCTGGGCTTGTACGGGTCAGGAGCTGTGTGGCCCGCAAGGCGTGATGAAGGTGTTTCCTTTTTAGCCGCACGCAAGATTTCCGAACTCATGAACAGGTATCGTTATATATCCTTCAAAAGTACGGAATTGAAGGGAGGAGGGAAAACGAATGGACCCCGCTACGGGTTCGTGCGGGAAGCTTCCCGTACAGCTTTAAATTCTGATCCTTCCTTCCATTGTGGCCATGAAGATTCAGAGGCCAGGCGTCGCCCTACTTCGAACAGCAATTGAAGGTCTTCCAATGCGCCATCGAGATGCCACGTGGTCGCATCGTATTCGTCGGCAGGTTGATGATAACGGTTTGCTGTGTAGTCGGCCGCCATTTTCTCTCCATACTCGACGCCACCGGTTACGTGGTCGTTACCTGCGTCCACATAAAGTGCGGGAATTCCGGCTTTGGCAAAGTTGAAATGATCGGATCGAAAATAGAATCCAGCTTCGGGGTGCGGGTCCGGCGATACATAGCGCCCTGTTTCGCGACAAATTTCTTTCACGTAGTCCTCAAGATCGGACTGACCATAGCCAACGATGACAACGTTCTTCATCGGACCAAACGAGCCCAACACGTCTATGTTGATGTTGGCAACGGTATTTTCATGCGGGAAGATGGGATTGTTCACGTAATACGCCGAGCCCAGAAGTCCTTCCTCCTCAGCTGTTACGGCCAGAAAGACGACGGTGCGTTCCGGTTTTGTCTCCAGTGCACGAAACGCCTCGGCGATCTCCAGGATTCCCGCCGTGCCGCTGGCGTTGTCGAGGGCGCCATTATATATAGAGTCGCCGGAAGCGTCAGGCATACCTATGCCGAGGTGATCCCAGTGCGCCGTGTAAATGATGACTTCCTCAGGGCGGGTCGTGCCCGTAATCTTTCCGATGACGTTGTAAGAATTGTTCTTCTGCGACACTGCGGGGAGCGCGGTGGTGGCACGAATCCCCAGCGGACGGCCCTTATATCCGGGCTTTTTAGCTGCGGAAAGTTCTTCTGCGAGGTTAAGTCCCGCAGCTTCAAAGAGCTTCCGGGTTGCGGGGAAAGAAAGCCAACCTTCCACGGGGCAGGTGACCTGCTCGGATTCGAGATACAGCTTGGCGGTATTCCAGCTGGTTTGCAGGACACCGAACGGATAGCTGGCGGCTGCGTCTTCGTGTATCACGAGACATCCTTTGGCGCCTTGCCGGGCAGCTTCCTCAAATTTGTAAGTCCAGCGGCCATAGTAGGTCATGGCGCTTCCTTTGAAAAAGGTGGAGTCGTTCGTTCCGAAGCCCGGGTCGTTTACCATGACCAGTACAACCTTATCCTTCACGTCCAGGCCCTCGTAGTCGTTCCAGTTATATTCCGGCGCGACTATGCCATAGCCCGCGAAGACGAATTCAGTGTTTTCCAGGGCTGTTCCCGAGGGGACACGGCTCCAGGCCACATACTCGTCGTACCCCTTGAGTTCCAGGGTCTTGTTACCTGCGGTTAGGCGCATGACGGGTTCGGCGTTGGTGGTGATTTCCACCATGGGGACCTCCTGGAGGTAGCTGTCACCGTTGGCGGGTTCCAGGCCCGCGGCGGCATATTCTTTTTGCAGGTAGTCCAGTGTCCGTTTTTCGCCTTCGGTAAAGGGCTTGCGTCCCATAAACTCATCGGCCGAAAGTTCGATTATGCGCCGTTCGAGGCGTTCGGCGGAGAGGGTGGGGGCTTCCTGCCGGTCCTTTACGGTACAGGAGATCAGGATAGCAGCCGGGACAGATATTAATAGAATTGCGCGATACATCATGGTCGAAGCATAAAGGGACGAAAATAGGCAAAATGAAGGGGTTTTGAAGCCTCCCGGGGTGTGGCTGCGGAGAAGTTGCTCCACTGTGCACGACCACAAGCGGCGTATTCAGAGAGATTATTACATGTAGAGATGTTTCCCGATGGCCCTTTTTGGCTCGCAATGGCCGATCAGGATGCAATTTTTTAACAGAAAGGTAAAAATATTACGTCTTCAGGGCTTACCTCGGACATCGTTCAGGGTATTTACGGGGTACACCGCGGCTCAACAATTAGTATTTTTCAGGCTATTGCCAGGAGAATGGGCATCGCCCCCAGACCGGGGCGGTTTTCCCTGGACGTTATCCTGATATATTTGCACGTTTTATCTGAGAGAAGTGATGCGACCGGCCCCGATTCGTTTCTTTGCGCTGTTTTGGATTCTACTTGGCGTTGGATTTAAGTCCGGGGCGCAGTGCCCCGACATGTCGGTCAACCAGGCTTTGTACGGCACCGACTCCTGGAAGGGATACGTTTACAATGGGGTAAACACCTTTGACCCGTTGGCCTTTATCGGCCTCAAGGATCAAACCACCACAGTGTTCGACGAGCAATTTGGCACCTTAACGACCGATCCGCCTGCCTCATGTCCCCTCACCCCGGAAGCATTCTCCGTACGTTTTAAGAACCGGCAGGACTTCCCATGCGGTTTGTACACTTTTAACATAGGTTCAGATTACGGCGTAAGGTTTAGCATCGACGGTGGAACCACCTTCCTCGTAAACATACCCTCCGGAACAGGGTACAAGGTCACCCCCGTTACCGTTCACCTCTCCGGTGGGACCTACGACCTTGTGCTCGACTATTTTCATGAGACCGGCCCCCAGCGTGTGAGCTTCGACTACGTTTTCACGGCCGGTAATTTTGGCGGCGTCGTTTCCGGCGATCAGACTATTTGTGCCAACCCTGCCGACCCCGCACCTCTCACCAGCCAGAGCGTGGCAAGGTTTTGTTCGGAATTGCCGGCCGGCTATCAATGGGAAGTGAACATCGATGGCAATGGCTATAATCAGATTCCCGGCGCCACGATGGTGACTTACGATCCGCCCGCTGGACTTGCCGCCGGCTCCTACCTGTATCGTAGAAGGGCCACTTCATCAGCGTCGGAGCTTATTTATTCGAACGAGATTTCCGTTGTTATAGACATTCCGCAGGGTGATGAGACCGCCTTCGGAACCGATGAATGGAATGCATACGCGTACGAAGGTGCGGATAACTTCTCGTCCGGCTACCTGGGATCCTTCACCGAGGCCGTCAATTTCAATAACAATCTTGACGCCGTTGTCGTCGACGGATGCGATTTGCCGGTAGAAAACTTTAGCATCCGGTATAAGATGGAGCGAAACATCGTTACATGCGATGGATATGATATTACGATCGGTGCAGAAGGTGGAGGCGCCCGACTGTATGTGGATGGGACACTTGTTATCGACGGTTATGCCCCGGTTACGTCACTCGCAACGTACTCCATAAACCTGTTCCTGGATCCGGGTTCGCATGAGTTCATCCTGGAATACTACAACAACGCCGGCGCAAATAGTGTGTCGTTTAATATGACCGCGTCCGGTAATACCGGCGGGGGCGGCGTCATCGGCGCCGACCAGGTGGCATGTGGCGCGACCTATGATCCCATCGCATTTACCAGCATCGAGCCTGCTGAATTCTGCGGAGGCGGAGCGGTAACCTATGAATGGCGACGATCTGATGACGGTACTTTTCCGGGCATCGTCGTCGGTGGCAATTCACCCACATTTGATGAGGGATCGCTACTGCCCGGAACATACTATTACAGACGCAGCGCAACGGATGGTTCTGTTACGGTACAATCTAATATTATAGTCGTCCAGGTTCAGGAACCTGAGGGCGACGAGAACACATACGCCAGCGAAGCCTGGTATGGATACGCGTACCAGGGGTCGACCATCGCTACCGGCACATACCTGGGGTATTTCGACATCGCTACTGCCACCTTTGATTTCGACTTTACCTGCGAGGCCTGCGACATGCCGATCAATGGGTGCGACCTCTATACCGAAGATTTTTCTACGCGATTGAAGAGTACACAGGATATTGACGACTGCGGCGGTTATGACGTGACCATCGGGGCTCAGGGTGGAGGCGTGCGCCTGTATGTGAATGGCGACCTTGTAATCGACGGAAGCGGCACCAACGAAACCTATACAGAGTATACCCGCAACATCTACCTGGATGGGCTGACCAATTTCGACATTGAGTATTTTAATGTCAGCGGCCCCAATCGTGTCAGCTTCAATTATACGCTCGTTAGTCCGGACGGATCAGGTGGTATCATCTCCGGTAATCAGAACTTGTGTATGCCGACGCTGGATCCGGCGCCGTTTACCAGTATTACTGAAGCGCAATTTTGTTCCGGACCGCCCACAAGTTATCGATGGGAAGTGTTGGAAGATGGCGACTGGGTACCTGCCGTGCCGGCTGGCAATGCCGCTACCTATGATATCCCTTCCGGGCTGGCACCGGGCGAGTATACCTATCGGAGAGTAGCGATCTTTGGAGCGGTTGAGTTGCCTTCCAATGAACTTGAGGTGCTGGCGTATTCCCCCAATGGTGATGAAGTGAGTTTCGGGGAAAATCAGTGGATTGGATATGTATACGACAATCAGGAGGACTGGGAAAACGACTATCGCGGCCAGATCATCCGACCGACTAACTTCGACGAAAGCTTCTGTGCCGGTCTTTGTCAGTTTCCTACCGATGGGTGCCCCGTGAACGGCACTGGGTTCTCCGTCCTTTTCAAGAATCGCCTCGACTTCGAGTGCGGCTCATATCTCATTACGATCGGTGGTGATGATGGAGTAGAGCTGAGCATCGACGGGATTCCTGAACCAGGACTGAGTGCACTGACACAACACCCATATCTAACCTACTCCAAGGTGATATACTTTGACCAGGCGTCGCCAGATACCGAATTAGAGCTAAAGTATTTCGAGGCGTCAGGGCCCAACCGCGTATCCTTCTCTTCGGTGTTTCTCGGCCCGGGATGGGCCGGCGAAATTGCAGGCGACCAATATTCCTGTGACCCGGGATTACTTCCTGATCCACTCACGAATGTAGAGGATGCGGTTTCTTGTGCCGGAGCGCCCATTACGTATCAATGGCAGTATTCACTCGATGGTCTCGGGTGGAAAGACATCGACACTGACGGAGACGGACCGACGTACACGCCTACCGATCCCATTGACGTCACTCACTATTACAGGCGTCAGGCGATCATCGAGGGGTATACCCTGAATTCGAATGTGATCACGATTGAGATCGACCCGCCCCAGGGCGACGAAGTAACCTACGGTCAAAATCAATGGATCGGGTATGTGTACAACGCTTTGGATGGACCCGAGCGGGATCCGATCGACTACGTGGGGTACATGATCGAGAATACCAATTTTGACCAGACCTTCTGCGGTTCGAAATGTATCCAGGCGATCAATGGCTGTAACTTCGAAACGGAATCGTTTGCCATCAAATACTTCAACGAGATGACGCTTGAATGCGGCACGTACCGCATCACTATCGGATTTAACAACGGCGCTCAGCTCTTTATCGACGGCGATCAGATATTTTCGGAATGGTGGGTTCACGGGGGATATGAAACGCGGGAATTTGAGGTGCTGCTGGGGGGAACCCACGAGTTTAATTTTAACTTCCTCGATGCGGGTAATGAATCGTCAGCGTTTGGTCGCGCAAACCGGGTGACGTTCAACATTGAATACCTCGGCCCGGGTACACCCGCACGCATAGGGAACAACCAGGTACTTTGCGGTACGGATGCTCCGAACCAACTCAGGGAGTTCATCGCCCCTGAATTCGTTTGTGATCCCGATCCCGATACACCACCTGACTACCAATGGCAAATTTCCAGCGACGAGGTGAACTGGACCGATATACCCGGAGCAACTGGCACTGCCTATACTCCGCCTGCAGGCCACACGTTTACCCGTTACTACCGGCTCAGGAATACCAACGACATGGGTGAAGAGCTCTACTCGAACGTCGTCACAGTGGTCTACGATGACGAGTTACCACCGCACGATGGAAGTGAATATGGCATGGCGCCGCAATGGATAGCACACGTCTATGATGGGCCGGACAATTACGTTATGAACTACCACGGAAGCTTCATCCAGGAGATGACTGACAATGCATTCGGACAAAGCTTTTGTGGTGAGAACTGTGTCTTTCCGATCGACGGGTGCGACATTGTTACTAACACCTTCAGCGTACAGTTTAAGACACAAATTGACCTCGCCCCCGGCGAGTACACATTTACGCTCGCATCGATAGGAGCAGTACGCCTCACGATATCAGGCGGAGAATTTGTTTCACCGGTTGATGTGGTGTCTGATGGCTACCATGGTTGGCCCGTCAGGGAAGTCTCTAACGGTTCTCCGCTGGAACTTCAAGGTGGGACATACTACCTGGATTTATATTTCTATGATAACTTCGATCAAAACATAGTGTCCTTCAGTTACATCTATACCCCCCTCCCGGTAACCTGGCATTCCTTCAGTGGATACTTCGCCGACGGGCAATCGTTCCTCAAGTGGCAAACGGCATCGGAAATTAACAACGAAGGATTTGACGTTGAACACAGCGTCGATGGCGCAAACTTTACCAGGATCGGTTGGGTCGACGGCAACGGCTCCACCAACGTCGCGCAGGAATACCAGTTCGTTCATAATAACCCCGCACCCGGTTGGAACTACTACCGCCTGCGACAGGTCGACTACGACGGACAATACGAATACTCGCGATTCATACCTGTATTTGCCGACGACTTGCCCAGCGTTGAAATTCACCCGAACCCGTTGACGAACCAGTGGCTTTACCTGTCGCGCATCAATACCGACCAGGCCGTCGAGGTGTCGGTCACCAATATGATGGGACAGGATCCTTTTGTGCTCATACAGGATCCCATGCTCCCCACATGCTTCCACCTGCCCAGACGTCTGGCGCCCGGACTATACCACGTGCGGATTCGAATGGGAGAGGCCGTCTACACGCGAAAGCTCGTGATCGAGTAGCGTATCCCAAACAATCTACCCTGGCAGAATTCGCAGCAGAGGGTTGCGGTTGAGGTAAGAAGGGGATACGATTTCATTGCGGTCGTTGCAGAATAATGACATCTTGCGTCTTATGCTGGCTTCTCTGGTGCTGCGGTTCATCCTCCGCCTCGTACTGATTCTGGTCGTGGCCGTGTTCTTGTTTCTTGCAGTGTCGGTCATACCCATAGACAACACCCTCCCGCCCGAAAAGGATTTTTATCCCACCATGCAGGAGCGCCTGCGGGCGCTGGATACGGTTGCCATACCCGCGCCGTCGTCGGGATTCAGCGTTGGATATGCCCGGGTGAACATCACACCGTCGCATCCAACTTCTATGGCGGGAAGCGGTTTGCGGCGATTGCGGTATGAGGGTGTGCACGATTCGATATTCGTTCAAAGCATGGTGGTCGGCAACCGCGGGAATAAGGTCGCGATCGTTTCTCTGGACATGCTGCTTGTTCCACCTGAAGTTACCATGGCGCTTGACGATGCGTTGAAGGGCACAGGATTCAGCCTCGACAACACCTACCTTTCTGCAACCCACACCCATAGCAGTATCGGGAACTGGGGCAGGCGTCTTTCGGGGTATCTGTACAGCGGACCTTACCATCAGGATCTGGTCGATGACATTGTCGATCGCATCACTG
This sequence comes from Cyclobacteriaceae bacterium, assembly GCA_035304385.1. GTDB lineage: Bacteria > Bacteroidota > Bacteroidia > Cytophagales > Cyclobacteriaceae > ZC4RG29. Next base: position 16,468 of record DATGQD010000057.1, on the reverse strand, counting down.
AGTCGATAAAGCAAGCCGATCAACGCAAACAGCCTGCAGAACTTTTCGTGGGCCAAATCCCGGTTCCGGATATGTTATATAACCGCGTGGCACGGGAGGCGGGTACGCTTGATTCAATGCTACGGGTTATCGAGGTGCGTCGTGCGGCGGACACGCTACTGATCGCCAGCTTTACCGGTCATGCCACATGCGACGCATCGGGCAGCCTCCATATCTCCCGGGACTACCCCGGCGTTTTCACGGACGCGCTTGAACGCAATGGCTATGCCTTCGCTATGTTTATGGCGGGCGCGGTAGGCAGCCATGGATGTAAGAGTGCATCGCGCGGGATGGAGACGGTGCAGGCGGTGGGTACGAAACTGGCCGATATCTTCCTGAAGGAGCGGAACAGGCTCGACCCCCTGCAGGATTCTTCGCTGCTGATGACAAGAACACCGCTCGAACTCGGCGAACCTCAATTCAAGGTGTTAAAAGACTGGCGGGTCAGGCCGTGGCTGTTTCGTGCCGTATTCGGCAGCTACTCCCCTGAACTTACTGCGCTGAGAATCGGAAACGTAATGTTGCTGGGTACGCCGTGCGACTTCTCGGGTGAACTGATGCCTCCCATCGACTCGGCAGCAAGAGCGCACGGAATGAACGCTATGGTCACCAGCTTCAACGGCCAGTACATCGGATACATTACCGCCGATCAATGGTATGACGTGGACCATTACGAAACACGCCTCATGAACTGGTTTGGGCCGGGCAACGGCGCCTACGTCACCGAAAGCCTGGTAAGCGTGATCGATGCGCTGGGCGAATGAGATGAACTACCCTGTACTCGATATACTGGAAGACATCCGCGCCGCGCTGAAGGATCATCCGGTGGCCATCCTCCAGGCGCCTCCCGGCGCAGGAAAATCCACAGTCCTGCCGCTCCACCTGATAGACGAACCCTGGTTAAACGGGCGGAAAATCGTTATGCTCGAGCCGCGGAGACTGGCGGCACGCGCCGTGGCGCAGCGGATGTCTTTTATGCTTGACGAAGAGGTGGGCAGTACGGTAGGGTACAGCGTTCGTTTCGAGAGCAGGACCAGCAGGCAGACGCGGATACACGTTGTTACCGAGGGTGTAATGACGCGAATGATCCAACCGGATGACGACCTGGAAGAGACCGGCCTGATTATTTTTGACGAGTTTCATGAACGCAGCCTGCAGTCCGACCTGGCCCTGGCCTTGTGTCTTAAAGTTCAGCAGCAGCGGCGACCGGATCTGAAAATCCTCATCATGTCGGCAACACTGGATGCCGGATCAGTCGCGGAACGACTGAATCATGCACCGGTAGTAACGAGCCGAGGCCGCGAATTTCCCGTCCAGTTTATCTATCGTGATGCCCCCGGCGATGTACATGTGTCTGTACGTGTGGCTGCTGCCTGCCGACAGGCCATACGGGAACAGCGCGGCGACATCCTGGTATTTCTTCCCGGGTCTGCTGAAATCCGCCGTACCCTCGAGTTATTGGAGCGCGAATTTCCTGATCTCCTGGTCTTGCCCTTGTATGGTGACCTTTCCTTCGACGCCCAACAAAGAGCGATTGTTCCGGATCCGCAGGGGCGGCGCAAGATCGTGCTGGCCACATCCATCGCCGAGACATCATTAACAATCGAAGGCATATCCGTTGTGATCGATAGCGGCCTTTCCCGCATACCCCGGTTCAACGCCAGGACAGGGCTTACCCGACTGACAACGGTTGCTGTTACACGCGATGCTGCCGACCAGCGTGCGGGGCGTGCCGGCCGTCTTGGCCCCGGTGTCTGCTACCGGCTTTGGAGTGAACGCTCACACAATAACCTGGTCGCTGCCCGTACACCCGAGATCGAAGATGCGGATCTCGCACCGCTTGTACTGGCGCTCGCCTGGTACGGCATCACAAATGTGGGCGAACTGACATGGATTACACCGCCACCTGTGGGACATCTCAAACAAGCGATGGAACTGCTTCGACACCTCGGTGCACTGGATGGCGAACAGATAACGCCACGCGGTCGGGAGATGGCCCGCCTTCCTACGCACCCGCGGCTTGCACATATGCTCACGGAGGCTGCGCAAGAGGAGGATATGCTGGCCCTCGCGATCGACTGCGCGGCGCTTCTTGAAGAACGCGACCCGCTTCCCGCGGAGTATGGCGCTGACGTTGCTATGCGCGTGGATGAACTACGCAAGTTCAGAAGAAAAGAACCGTTCGCCGGCGACCGCCGCGTCATGGAACGCATCGAAAGGCTCGCGACGCAATGGCGGAGGATTCTGAATGCACCGGTCGTTACTACGATGGTCGTCCACGACGATGTAGGCGCCTTGCTCTTGTATGCTTACCCCGACCGCGTGGGCCGGCAGGTGGAACGACAGGGTAACCTGTACAAACTCATCAACGGAAGAATGGCACGGCTTACTGCCGGCGATCCCATGGTGGGTGCATCGTGGATCGTGGCCGTCCACCTGGATGCAGGTGCTACCGAAGGCAGGATATTTCTTGCGGCGTCTGTCGATCCGGTACAACTCATTCCCATGTCGGAAGACGTTGAGATCGTACGATGGGATGATACGCACGATAGGATCGTTGGGATAATGGAGACGCGCGCAGGCGCGCTGGTGCTTGAACAACGTCAGCTCACCCGCATTAGCACCGACCGACGTCGTGCCGTGATCTGTGAGATGATACGCGATCGAGGTCTTAAAGTGTTGGGCTGGTCCGATGCTTTTGAACACTGGCAGGCGCGTGTGATGAGTGTGCGCCGGTGGAACAGCGATGATGTGTGGCCCGACGTAAGTGATGAGCGGCTGCTACAAACGCTGGAGTCCTGGCTCGGCCCTTACCTGGAGGACGTCGGTAGCCTGCATGATCTACAGCGTATCCGAATGGATGTGGCGACTAATACGCTTCTTTCCTGGGAACAGCAACAGAGACTCGATGCGCTTGTCCCCAATCGGATTAAGGTTCCGAGCGGTTCAGAAGTAAAACTCAAGTATAGTATTGACGGACAACCGCCGGTACTGGAGGTACGGCTTCAGGAGGTGTTTGGCTGGACAGATACACCGGTTATCAATGAAGGTCGCACCAGGGTGTTGTTGCATCTGTTGTCGCCCGGATTTCGGCTTGTGCAGGTGACGGGTGACCTCTCCAGCTTTTGGAGTACGGGGTACGTGGAAGTAAAGAAGGATTTGCGTCGCAGGTATCCGAAGCATTCGTGGCCCGACGATCCCCGTACTGCCGTGGCGGTCCGCGGCGTGGCAAGGAAGCGATAACACGAAGCAGCAGAAACAAAAAAACCGTCCCAAGTTGGAGACGGTTTTCATCTTTCAAAGATCAGAGATCTTTGCGCCGTTATTTTTTCTTCTTAGCGGCCTTTTTCTTCTTAGCGACTTTTTTCTTAGCGGCTTTCTTCTTGGTGGCTTTCTTCTTAGTAGCCTTCTTAGCAGTCTTCTTCTTAGCTACTTTCTTCTTTGCCACTTTCTTTTTAGCCGCTTTCTTTTTCGCTGCTTTCTTCTTTGCCATAGCGTTGAAAGTTTTGGTTAAACAAAGTTACAATTGTGGTTTGAAATTAATACATCATTTTGTAAATACCAAAATTTGCAATCCTGTTTGGACCTCGTCAAGTCATCGTACGGTCATCGGTCGCGCTTCAAACCACGCACATCCCATGTATGTTTTTGTTTAACTATGTAACATTCGTGTTAAGGGCATCGCACCTCGTTGACAGATGTCAATGCGATCATTATAGATACGCGATGATGATCACTAACAAAAAAAATTATGATGATGATCGTGATGTGTACCACTCGATAGCAATAAAAAATCTTGAAAATTGTGCTGCTTTTGCGGATTTTTTGCCATCCATGAACAAGCCATCGTAATGTACAACGTGAAGAGACAGATTGTAATGTTCATGCGCAACGTGCGCTGATAGTGTATGATCGCGATGTCCCTTCCGCTAACCTACCACATGAAGTGGAGCGCATGCGCTTGTAGGATTTTCAACTTCAACCCCGGTCATTCCGACATGCATCGGGTGCAAAAAAATTTTTTCCAAACGCATAGAAAATCTTACAAAAGGGGTGCGATAACTGGCTTGGGTCAGGCTGTCCCTTCGGAGGCCGCTGCCCGGTGGTATGTTTATACAAAGGCTTAAAGTATGGGGTACGAACCCTCGCCGATCCTTTCCGTTGCAGAGACAGAAGTATCTGGCTCATGGAATTTACAATACCCCAGATGCGTTTATACGGTGTGGGTCGACGTTCCTGGTTCGTATCAATTTTGGGAGGGGACAACTATTAAATCCTAAATAATTCTAATTTTGCAGCTCCCATTTTACCGGAAAATGATCCGGGACCAGGCTCCGTAGTTTAATGGATAGAACGAGAGATTCCGGTTCTCTTGGTGGGGGTTCGATTCCCTCCGGGGCTACTAAACGGGAAGGGCAGGTTTTTTGAGCCCTTCCCGTTTTTATTTTCATTTAATTCCTTGTGTTTCAGGCATTCGTAGTGGGCTTTCCCTTCTTTATCCGGTAGTTTCCACCGACCGCTCTTTAAGCTGTTCAATTTTCATCCGGTCCTTCGGCTTCAACTCACGACGGCGTAGTAGGGGTGCAAAAAGCAACGCAATGAGGATCGTAATGATCCCTTGTATCAGCACAGTACGCGGAGCGCCCAGGTACTGGGTCAGGGTGCCGATGAGTAACCCGCCAATGGGTTGCATGCCGAAGAACACCATCGTATAATAACTAAGGACGCGCCCGCGCATCGTCGGCACTACGGTGAGTTGAATAATGGTGTTGCTAATGGTCGTTTGCGACATCATCCCAAACCCTGTGAGGATAAGACATAGCAGCGCAAGGGGGAAAGAAGTAAGATGAGAGAACGCCGCCAGCCCGATACCAAAAAGGGCGGTATTGATCAGCAGGATCTTTGCCAACCGGGCGCCGGGTTGGAGGGAGGCCAGAAAGATGGCGCCGGTAATGGCACCCAATCCCACAAAACTGTTGAGATATCCGAATGTTGACGCATCGCCGTGAAAAATTTCCCGCGCGTAAACCGGGAGCACGGTAACATAGGGGAGGGACAACAGGCTTGTGAATGCAAGCATGACGATCACCAGGCTGATTGCAGGTGTTTCTCTCAGATACGTAAATCCTGCCTTCATGTCGCCCATTGGTGTGGTTGTTCGCGCGACCTTCTTATATGGCGGGAGCCGCATCATCAATAGGGAAGCGATCACCGCAGCAAAACTCACTGCGTTCGAAGCGAAGCAGAACGTTGCTCCAAAAACTTCCAGTACGATTCCTGACAGGGCCGGGCCAACAATGCGGGCAAGGTGAACCATAGATGAGTTCAGCGCAATGGCGTTGGGTACGTGGAATTTCTTCTTCACCATGTCGTATATCATGGCCTGACGTGCGGGAACATCAAACGCATTTATGGTGCCCAGCATAACCGTTAAGGCGAGGATATGCCAGATCTCGTATGCTCCTGTGGCCACCAGTAGAGCAAGTGCTGCTGCCTGAACCAAAGACGCGCACTGGGTGGCAAGCAACACGCGATACCGGTTATACCGGTCGGCCACGACGCCTCCGGCTATCGATAGAAGAAAGGCTGGAAATTGTGCGGCAAACACGGTGGCGCCGAGCATGAATGCAGATTTCGTTTCTTCATACACCACCCAATACACCGCCGTGCGCTGCATCCATGTGCCGATGAGCGAGACGGACTGCCCGAAAAAATATAACCGGAAGTTGCGGCTTTGTAATGCTCTGAATGCCTGAATCGCCATGTGCTAACCCAGGGGCAATTACGATAAATCACGGGCAACATCATAAAGGTTCTGTACTTGCCGTCAGGACGTGGCAGGCAACCTTCCAATTTCCGAGTTGGGGTCGAGGCAATTCTTCACTTCACTGTGAGCTGTCGACCTTCAGCATGGAGATGAGCCGTTCAACGGTTGGCTTTAGCGCTTCCGGCATATCTTCCGGGGAAAATGGAACCCGCTGGTCTCCGACGATCAGCACGTGGTTAAAAGCATCGCGAACATTCGGTGACGGTTGATGGGATGCAGCCGACGCGGTCAATTGTTGCACCAGTGCTTCGGCTTCTTCCTGGTCTATGTCCAGTTCGGCAGTCCGTGTCAGCCCCGCGAATCCCCCTGTCTGTATTAACTTGAGTTTCATTCTACTCCGGCTTCTTTCCACCCCAGTGCAACGGCATTCAACTCCAGGCTTCCTTCTCCGAACAGTTGGCGCGCATGGTACAACGTCGCCTCTCGTGCTATCGCGAACGTGGCGTCGTGAGGCATTCTTCCCGGGTCCGTCATGGCTGTGTACCAAATTCTTCCAATGGTATTCCATGCATAACCTCCACGGTTGAACGCGGCGACGTAAAAAGCATAATTGGGGATGCCCGAATTGATATGCACTCCGCCCCAATCCCCTTCCGGTGTATTCGGCAGGTCTTGATAGTCAGCCATCGTTGCTGGCTGGGGATCGCTACCCAGTACCGGGTGATTTCTGTACGCGCTTCCCGGCTCTTTCATCGATCGTATGGCATACGCATCACCGATGAGCACATTGGCACCGATCAGCCAGTCCGATGCCTTCACATCCTCATTGAGCACGCGCTGTTTTACCATAATGCCGAACACATCTGAAAATGACTCGCTCAGCGCGCCACTCTGATTCTGATAGTCGAGGTTGGAAGAATACTGCATTACGCCATGGGTAAGCTCATGACCAATAATGTCTACGTCCGACGTGAAGCTGCCAAAGAGGGTTCCATCTCCGTCGCCATAGACCATTTGCCGACCATTCCAGAATGCGTTCTGATATTTTACGCCGTAGTGAACGGATTGAATGATCGCCATTCCATTTCCATCTATTGAATTACGTCCGAACATATCGTAATACAGATTCCACGTTTGCAGGCCGCCCTGGTAAACACGTTCCGCGTCTTTGTCGGAATAACCCGACTTCCCCCGCTTCAACAACCTGCCGGGCAGCGACGTCTTGTTGCCTGCCGTGTATACCTCCAAAACCGGCTTTGCGGTCCGGGCGCGTTTGCGAAATCCCAGCGATGCTCTTACCGAATCGTTCACTGCTGAGAAAAATATTCGATCGCTTCGGAAGCGATACGACCTGAACTTGTTCTCGATTCCGCGGGCGGAGACGGTTCTGCTTCCGCTTTCGATGAGTTTATCGATCATGTACGGCGGAATAATGCATTGTATGGAATTGCGACACATGGAATCGTTCTTTATTAATTCAAATAACAAACAAGGATGAGCCAAGTTAAGTCCGACCCCGGAAAAACTCCACCCCCTGATCGTCAAAGTGCAGAAAATCGTGCCGGCCTTCTCGCCTTTGAGCCGAGCCCGTCGAGTAGATCGCGCTTTAGCCGGAACCGACGCGCAAAATTCAACCTGACATTTCCCGCATCCATAGAAAACCATTCATCGGATAGGCCCCCTCTTATGTTCACAACCGAATTCGTGTAGGTGAGGCTGATGGCCCATGTTTCCGAATTGTAACCTGCGAAGGCGTGGAAGGTGACGTTGGGGATAAAGGAGGACGATCGTTCACGGGTTTCCCCTTCACTTACAACCGTGCCAAAGGTGAACACGGCGGCGAGCGATCCCATGACGTAGAAGTGTTTGCCAATAACGAGTTGGTAAGCATAACCAAGGCTCGGACCGGTTTCAAAAAAGCCGACCTGATCCGGCCCGGACGTTCTGATTTCGTCATCCAATTGCTGGGGTACCAGCGAACTGTCGGCCGAAACGCTACCCAAAACCAATTGCCAGCCTACCAACACGGTGCCTGCCGACTTTTTTTGCCATTCATTTTGCAGAAATCCCGCCCGGTACGAAAACCGGTCGGCATTGAGAATATACTGTCCCGTAAGGCCGACACCATTGAGTCGCATGTCCGGCCTGAGGTAATAGTCGCCAGCCGGACTGCGGTATTCATCATTTGACAAATAGAAGCCCTTGTAAGTATGGCCGATGATATCCACCGTGACCCGTCGGCCGTAAAAATGTCCCTGAAGATCAAAGTACTTCGTTTCGCCTTTCCCGTTTTCCGGATTAAGGAATGCGAACCCATACGCCAAATTAAGCGTGGCCCATCGATAAGTGGCCCCTACGCCCATATTCAGGGTGGTGTTGGGAAGGTATTGGAACACGAGGTCATCCGCGCTATCGATGTACCGGAAGGAAACGTACTTTTGAGAGAGATAGAAACGCGCGGTGAGCTGGTCTTCGTAGGAAACATAGTAGGACGTGTCGAATTGACCCAGGAGTAACCCGGGGATGCTCAGCCCGCAGCAAAGAAAAAACCAGTACCGCATTGTCAAAGCTACTCAATGCCCTAAACTTTTAGGCGAAAGCGACAAATACCGGGCAAAGTTAGAATGTGAAGATCACTTCGGATGCGTCGGCCCCGCGTGCAAAAGGATAGGGCCGCTTGTGTTGTGTTGCGTAAATGCCGCAATATTGGGTTGGGTCTAACCGCAATGTGGTTTACCTTTACGGTCTTCTTTAATAAACCCTTATTTTCTATGACTGTAACCGGTGAGAATTATGTGGGCACGCGCAGGTCGGCGCTGGGCAGCCAGACATTTCGCGCATTTGATCCCGTGGTGAATGCTGCCCTTGATCCTGAGTTTCACGGCGCAACAGAGTCTGAAGTGGATGCTGCCGCTCAGCTTGCGGAGGAAGCCTTCCAGGTTTACCGTCGCAAGAGCGGCCGCGAACGCGCAGGTTTCCTCGTGAAAATCGCCGAAGAGATAGAAGCGCTGGGTGATGTGTTGATCAACCGTTGCCATCAGGAAACGGGATTACCCAAGGCGCGGCTGCAGTCGGAAAGAGGCCGCACGACCGGGCAGTTACGATTGTTTGCTGAACTGCTCACGGAAGGGTCGTGGGTCGACGCACGAATCGAAACTGCATTGCCCGACCGTCAGCCTGTGCCCAAGCCCGACCTTCGGTCTATGCTGATCGCACTGGGTCCGGTCGGCGTTTTCGGCGCCAGCAATTTTCCGCTGGCATTTTCTGTTGCCGGAGGCGACACCGCTTCGGCGCTGGCTGCAGGCTGCACCGTGGTGTGCAAAGGTCATCCTTCACATCCGGGCACATCCGAACTGGTAGCGAGCGCGATTCTCCGCGCTGCAGAAAAGACCGGCATGCCGGAAGGCGTATTTTCGCTGTTACAGGGGGCGGGTCCCGATGTGGGTTTGGCGATTGTGCGTCATCCACTCATTCAGGCGATTGGTTTTACCGGTTCCTTTGGTGGTGGTAAGGCGCTGTTTGACGAGGCCGCGAAACGCCCCGTGCCTATTCCCGTGTATGCGGAGATGGGAAGTATCAACCCCGTTTTCATTCTTCCGCAAGCGCAAAACAGCAAAGCCGAGGAACTCAGTAACATGGTTACCACTTCGGTAACACTGGGTGTGGGACAGTTTTGTACGAACCCTGGCATATTGGTTACCCAATCGGGTAGCAAGGTTAGCGAATTCGAAAAATTGCTGGCCAGCAAAATCGGGGCATGCGCGGCAGGCGCCATGCTGTCGCCCGGCATTCAGAAGAACTATGAAGCGGGCTTGAATAATCTCAAGGGCCAACCCGATGTTGAGCTGCTATCACAAGGCAAGGCGGATGGCGTGAACACAGCAGGCGTGCCACACGTGCTCCGCACTAACGTTAAGAATTTCCTGTCGAATCATGAACTGGGCAAGGAAGTATTTGGTCCCTCAACCCTGATCGTAGCTTCCGAGGGTCGCGAAGACTTACTCGCTGTTGCGAATGCTATGGACGGTCAACTCACAGCCACGTTGATCGGAACACTGGAAGAACTACCCGACTATGCAGACTTGGTTCGTGTACTTGAGCGGAAGGTGGGGCGGCTCATCATTAACGGATTGCCTACGGGAGTCGAGGTGTGTCATGCCATGGTACATGGTGGACCGTTCCCAGCCACAACCGACTCCCGGTCTACGTCGGTGGGAACAGCGGCAATCCTGCGCTTTGCACGACCTGTATGCTACCAGGGATTCCCACAAAGCCTTTTACCTGACGAGCTGAAGGATGGGAATCCGCTTTCTATTTGGCGATTAGTGAACGGCGAGCGTACGAGATCGTGAGTGGCTATTGGCAGAACAATCTCAAATATTTTATATTGCACAACACATAGCCGGTAATGATGATCAAACATTATGCTTACCCCTTCATCGTCGTGCTGCTGATATCATGCGGCAAAAGAACGAATGAAATCCCGGCCGTACCTGAACCTACAACAAGTATGAACGAATCCATCCGGGTGGACTCGCTGGGTGTCATGCCTACTGGCGAGGTGATCAACCAGTACACGCTTGTAAACAGCAACGGTCTGCAGTTGCAGGTAATCAACCTGGGAGGAACAATTACATCGCTGAAGGTGCCAGACCGGCAGGGAAAACTTGAAGAAGTAACCCTGGGTTGTGATTCGCTGCAGAATTATCTCGAGGGGACACCCTTCTTTGGATGCCTTGTCGGCCGATACGGCAATCGCATCGCGAAAGGTACATTTGAACTTGATGGCACCCGTTATCAACTGGCGCGCAATAACGACGGGAACCACCTGCATGGTGGACTGAAGGGCTTTGATAAAGTTTATTGGAACATTGAACCCGTTCCCTCTGAAGAAGGGCCAGCCATACGCCTCACTTACGTAAGTCCCGACATGGAGGAAGGGTATCCGGGGAATCTGTCGGTGGAAGTGGTGTATACGTTGAGTGAAGACAATCGCCTTAGCCTCGACTATCGTGCAACAACCGACAAGCCGACTGTAGTGAACCTGACGAACCATACCTACTTCAACCTTACGGGTGATGCAAAGCGCGATATTCTGGATCATGAACTGATACTTCACGCAACACAATATATTCCCGTCGACAACGAACTCATTCCTGTTGGTACAGTGGAGGATGTAGCTGGTACACCGCTCGACTTCCGCGAAGCACACAAAATAGGGGAGCGTATCGACGAAAACCATCCGCAAATTGTCAACGGAAAGGGTTATGATCATTGCTGGGTGATTTCAGGCAATCCCGGCGAACTTCGCCTCGGCGCAACGGTGTATGAACCTCAGTCCGGACGCGTGATGGAATTGTATACGACCGAACCAGGTGTTCAATTCTATAGTGGAAATTTTCTGAACGGAACAACACGCGGAAAAGGTGGAAAGATGTACAACCGACGGGATGGCTTTTGCCTCGAAACCGAACACTTTCCGGACTCTCCCAATCAAAAGTCATTTCCCTCCACGGTATTACGCCCGGGAGAAGTCTATCAAAGCCGCACGGTGTACGCGTTTTCCGTACGATGAGATCGGCTGATCCGTCATTAAAACTAATGCCGATGATTACAGACGAATTTGACCTTAAAGGAAAGGTTGCCCTCATTACAGGTGGCACCGGCGTACTTGGTTCCGAAATGGCACGAGGCCTCGCTGAGGCAGGCGCGTATGTGGCGATACTGGGACGCCGCAAGGAAGCGGGCGATGCACTTGTTGAGGAATTTAAGGTCAAAGGTTTCCGGGCTATGAGCATCTCTGCCGACGTACTCGATGCACAACAGCTTACCCGGGCAAAGGAAGAACTCCTCGAAGCATTCGGTACAATCGACATTCTTGTTAACGCTGCAGGTGGGAATATGCCCGGCGCAACCATACCGCCGGAAAAGAATTTTTTCGATCTCGATATTGATGATTTCAGAAAGGTTGTTGACCTCAACCTTTTGGGGTCCGTGCTCCCTACGCGCATATTTACGGATGTAATGGCCGAGAAGGGGAAGGGCGTAATCGTGAACATTTCGTCGATGGCTGCGCTGCGAACTATCACCCGGGTGGTTGGGTACTCGGCAGCCAAGGCAGCGATAGATAACTTCACGCGTTGGATGGCGGTAGAAATGGCCCGCAAATTCGGCCAAGGCATTCGGGTCAATGCCATCGCGCCGGGATTCTTTATTACAGAACAAAACCGCAGGCTCCTCACGAATCCGGATGGCTCTTATACGGAGCGTGGTAATGCAGTGATCGGACAGACGCCCTTTGGTCGCTTTGGTGAACCGCAGGAACTCCTGGGTACACTGGTATGGCTGTGTTCTGATGCATCGAGGTTCGTTACAGGCGTAGTTGTTCCCGTTGACGGCGGCTTCAGCATCTTTTCGGGTGTCTGACGATATCCTTCTTCTTTCCATCTACAGACAGATGCCATGCGCATCCTACTCGCACCCGATAAGTTCAGAGGTTCGCTGTCGGCGCTGAGCGTGTGCCAGGCCTTGTCGGCCGGGATGAAGTCCAGAATGCCTGATAGCGAATTCATTTCTTTTCCCCTTGCCGACGGCGGTGAAGGTATGTCCGAAATACTTACGTACCATACGGGTGGCCGCCGGGTGAGTGTTTATGCACGCGATCCACTCGGTCGCCGTATTCAGGCAGCGTATGGACTTTCATCCGACGGCTCCACCGCCTTTATCGAAATGGCCGAAGCATCCGGCCTCCATCGCCTTGATCCACGCGAACGAGACGTCATGAAGACTACCAGTGTAGGTACGGGTGACCTTATCCTTCATGCTATCGAAAGCGGCGTACGTCACGTGTTGCTCGGGATTGGGGGGAGCGCCACCAACGACGGCGCTGTGGGCGCTGCACACGCACTCGGCTATCGCTTTTACAATACTCAAGGTGAGCCTTTCCTGCCCGTAGGGGGGAACCTCGTATCGGTAGCGCGGATTGAGAGCAGTCAGGTTCACCCTGCCCTGCGCGATACGGAATTCATTGCCCTATGCGATGTTGACAATCCGTTCACAGGGCCATCAGGCGCAGCCTATGTTTACGGCCCGCAGAAGGGTGCATCGCCGGAACAGGTTGAACAATTGGATGCAGGGCTAAAGCAACTTGCTACGCGCTTCTTCAATGATCTCGGATTCGACGTAGGCACACTGCCGGGCGCTGGTGGTGGTGGCGGGTTTGGAGGTGGTGCAGCAGCATTCTTTAATGCGATCTTGCGGCCTGGCGTGGATGTCATTTTCGAATACACCGGTTTCGAGGAGCAGGTACGCCGTGCCGACGTGGTCATTACAGGGGAAGGAAAACTGGACCGACAGACCCTTTCAGGCAAGGTGGTAGCTGGTGTAGCAAGGGTAGCCAATCTTTATGACAAGCCGGTGATTGGGGTGACGGGAGTAAACGAACTCACGCCACCGCAATTGAAAGAACTCAATCTTACCGGAGTATTTTCAATTGTAGATGCTGCCGGCCAGGACGACCCCTTTCAGAAGGCGTCTCTTATCCTGAAGCGAATAGGCGCAGAACGCATCCTACCGTTACTTGCGGGCCTACACAACTAAGGTTGTAGATCCGGCGCGTAATTGTTAACTTCAGTTACGTCCTTGCCATGACCGCCGCTCGTTGTGTTCCACGCATATTGCCTGTCGTCTTTCTGTTAGTCAGCCCCTTTTGGGTTCGGGCATCGCACCTTCGCGCGGCCGAAGTTACGGCAGAACAGGTGTCGTGCGATAACCCGTACCTCTACAGGATCACGGTAACGGCATATCTCAACACCTTCTCGGGTACCGCGTTCGGTGGTGAGTCTGAGACGGACGGACATTTTAGTTTCGGCGATGGATCGATCCATCTGATTCCCTACATGCCGGCCACTCCGCGTCCCGATCTGGGTAGGGGTGTCGGCATTGCTACCTATTCGACGGAACACCTCTTTGCCGCACCGGGCATGTATCGCGTTCACTACATCGAAAACGACAGGAACGGGAATATTGTAAATCTGCCGAACTCTCATGATGTGCCGATGTCTACTTACATTGAGATATACATTGATCCCGAAATGGGATGCAATAGCTCTCCCCGTCTCACGATTCCACCGGTGGACCGGACATGCCCAGGGGTAGCTTTCCTTCATAACCCGGGAGCGAACGACCCCGAGGGCGACAGTATCTCTTATGCGCTTAGTATTCCATACAGCGGACGGGATACGCCGGCAAATGGATACCGCGATCCAGATGATCCGGCCTTCTACACCAACTATAATACCGCCAACGAAAAAGGGGATGGGCCTCCGGAGTTTACTATCGATCCTGTGACTGGCATCGTCACATGGGATGCGTCCCAAATTCAGGGTGAGTATAACATCGCGTTCCAAATCATCGAATGGCGGCGTCACCCGGTCACGCTTGAATATGTTGTGCTTACGGTTACGGTGAGGGACATGCAGATCATCGTTGAGGATTGCGACAACCGCCGTCCGGATATTGTGATACCCATCGACACGTGCGTGGAGGCCGGTGCTGTTCTGTCAAAGAAGGTAATCGGAACAGACCCTGAATCAGACTCGGTTAAAATAGAGGTCATTTCAGAGTTGTTCGATCTGTCTCCTTCACCCGCTACGGTCACGCCGGATTCGTCTATGTCCATTCCCTCAAATCCTCCGGCAACGGTTCAATTCGATTGGGCGACGGACTGCATGCACGTGCGGGAGCAGCCGTACCAGGTTGTCTTCAGGATCAGCGATGCTCCGGCCAACGGACCCTCCCTTGTCACCTACAAGACGTGGCGTATTCGCGTAACCGCGCCCGCTCCCGAATGGAAAAATGTGGAAGTAGACTTTATCAAGCGCTATGCGACGCTTGAATGGGAACCTTACGCTTGTCCGAACGCAGCAAAGATCCAAATATGGCGGCGCGTGGGCACCGCGGGATACGCCGCCGACGCATGTTTGCCGGGTGTACCACCTTTCTATGGATACGAACTCGTTGGCGAAGTTGACCCCAGCAAAACATCGTTTACCGACACAAACCGTGAAAGGGGTCTCGCCGTTGGCGCGCAATATTGCTATCGTATTCTCGCCGTCTTCCCGCTCCCACAAGGCGGAAGGAGTTACGCTTCGGAGGAGTTTTGCGTTGGTCCGATCCGAATAGATGCTCCGCTCATAACGCAGGTGAGCGTAGAGAAAACTGACGACACCGCGGGTACTATCCGGGTCGGCTGGTGGAGCCCACTTGAAATCGACCGGACTCAGTTTCCGGGCCCCTACGAGTACGAAGTGTACCGTGGTGAAGGATTGGCATCGGAGGATATTCCGGTAAATGTATCCGGCAGGATAAGAGATACCACTTTTGTAGATACAAACCTCGACACAGAGGCAAAGGCGTATCACTATACCATCGTGTTGTATTCAAACGCGCAGAATAACAGCGAGTATTTTCCACTCGACACCTCGGCAACGGCGTCGAGCGTGCGGCTTGCCGCGCAGCCCGGCGATGAAAGGATAGTCTTGACGTGGGAGGCGATCGTTCCGTGGTCGAATGTGGCGGCAGAAAACCGTCGTCATCTGATTTACCGAGGACTCCGGGGCGTTCCCGAGAAGGAACTGATTCTCATTGACAGCGTGGATGTGACTGCCAACGGTTTTCACTATGTCGACAACGGAAAGTACTCGTCGCAAGGGATAGATCCCGACGAACAATACTGTTATCGCATCGTGACGCGGGGGACCTATGGAAATGCAACGATCGGCATACTTGAAAACAGCTCACAGATGGTGTGCCTCTATCCCAATAACGACCTGCTTCCCTGTCCTCCGGTGCTACACGTGAAACTCCCTGACTGTGAGCAATACATTCGGAGCGAAACCTGTAACAATCCAGTACTAGCCAATACGCTTTCGTGGAACCGCCCGAAGAGCGGGTGCCGTGAGGATATCGTTTCCTACAATGTATTGGAGGCATCAACTCCAGATGGTGAGTTCGTCATGATTGCAAGCGTTACCGATACTACTCACGTTGACAGCGGGTTGAATTCTCAGGCTCGGTGCTATCGTGTTGAGGCTGTAGATGCGCTCGGTCGTGTGAGTGAACCGAGTGAAGTGGTCTGCGGTGACAACTGCCCTTACTTCGAACTTCCGAACGTGTTTACACCGAACGGTGATGCCTGCAACGACCACTTCAGTGCATGGTTTGATCCTTCGGATGGAGGAGAAGTGGCACCCTGTGTCGTTGCCGATGTCACGCGATGTCCTCGTTTTGTCAAGGAGGTTGATCTGCTGGTCTATAATCGATGGGGCCAGGAAGTCTACCACTTTTCGTCAGCCACCGACGGAAATGTTGTTATTAACTGGGACGGCAAAGACAACGACGGAACAGCACTGGAGGCGGCCGTATATTATTATGTCGCACGCGTTGAATTTGATGTTCTGGATCCCGCCAGCCGTCAACGTACATATAAGGGCTGGGTACACCTCAAACGTTAGCCGTTTCTTCCTGCTCTACCGTCATTCGTAACGGTCTCTTGTTCAGATAATTGCGCCGGTTTTTCCCTCCCTCATAGGAATATGATTATCGTCATGTTTTTGCGCTGATGAAGATCGCGCGTGGAGATGGCAATTGGTCATTCAGGTT
>DATGQD010000056.1:0-32223 GCA_035304385.1 Cyclobacteriaceae bacterium | reverse complement strand
ACAAATCATTATCGTGACGCAATGGAACGGCAGGAGCGCCGAGGAAGTAGAGCGTTTTGTCACGACACCCATCGAGATCGCCATGAACAGCGTACAGCGGAAGACCAACGTGCGCAGCATCACGATGTTCGGGCTGTCGGTGGTAAAAATCATCTTCGAAGATGATGTGGAGGATTTCTTTGCGCGTCAACAGGTAAACAATCAGCTCCGCCACGTTTCCCTGCCTGACGAGGTGGAACCAGTCGTGCAACCACCGTACGGACCAACGGGTGAAATCTTTCGCTATGTTCTTCAGAGCGACAATCGCGATACCCGTGAACTGCTAACCATCCAGAACTGGACGATAGACCGCGAACTGCGAAGCGTTCCGGGGGTGGCAGACATTGTCGCCTTCGGGGGCCAGGAGAAAATCTATGAAATCTCGGTCGACCCCGTGAAGCTGCAGCAGTTCGATTTAACCCCGCTGGAACTCTACGAAGCAGTCGGCAAATCCAACCTGAACGTGGGCGGCGATGTCATCGAAAAGCAAGGTCAGGCGTATGTAGTGCGCGGTATCGGCTTGCTCGACAACCAGCGGGATATTGAAAACACCATTGTCGACATCTTCAACGGAAACCCGATCCTCGTACGGGATGTGGCCACGGTGCAAGAGTCAAGCACACCCCGGGTCGGCCAGGTAGGATTGAATGACAACGATGATGTAGTTGAAGGCATTATTGTCATGCGGAAAGGAGAAAATCCAAGCGAAGTGCTGGCACGGGTCAAGGACAAGATACATGAACTCAACACGTCGGTCCTGCCGGCCGATGTCACCATGGAGACATTCTACGACCGCGATACCCTGATGGCGTATTGCACCCAGACGGTACTGACCAACCTGGCAGAGGGGATGGTCTTTGTGACGGTTATTGTATTCCTGTTCATGGCCGATTGGCGCACTACTGTGGTCGTCGCGGTGGTCATTCCATTGTCCCTGCTGTTTGCATTCCTGATGCTGAAGTTAAGGGGAATGAGCGCCAACCTCATTTCGCTCGGCGCCATCGACTTCGGTATTATTATCGATGGCGCGGTGGTCATGGTAGAGGGAGTTTTTGTAGCCTTTGACCATAGGGCACGACAGGTGGGAATGCAGCGATTCAATTCGCTGGCCAAACTGGGCCTCATACGCACCACCGGCACCCAGATGGGAAAGGCCATATTCTTTTCTAAACTGATCATAATCGCCGCGCTGCTGCCCATCTTCTCTTTTGAAAAAGTCGAGGGAAAAATGTTCTCTCCCCTGGCGTGGACCCTGGGGTTCGCCTTGCTCGGCGCCCTAATTTTCACCTTGACCCTGGTGCCGGTACTTAGCTCGATGTTGCTTAACAAGAACGTTTCTGAGAAGCAGACCTTCTTTACGCGACTCGTCAACAAAAGCATTGCAACTGGTTTTGCCTGGACTTTTGCTCACAAACGAATTACCATACTGATTGCCGCCGCCTGCTTTGTCCTCACCGTCTTCTCCACACGGTGGCTTGGGACAGAGTTTTTGCCTCAACTGAACGAGGGGGCGCTATGGGTAGAAGCCAAGATGCCCATGAGCTATTCCCTACCCAAAACGGTCGACATGGTCAGCGTTCTGCGTAAGGAGATCCGCAGCTTTCCGGAGGTGAACGATGTGCTCTCACAAACCGGACGAAGCAACGACGGTACCGATCCCAGCGGTTATTACTATGTACAGATGCAGGTTAACCTTAAACCCAAAAAAGAGTGGCCGAGGAAAATTTCGCCGGATGAACTCGTCGAAGAAATGGACGCGCGCCTGAAAAATTACCAGGGCATTAACTACAACTATTCGCAACCGATCATCGACAATGTCGCGGAGGCCGTGGCCGGGATGAACGCGTCAAATGCTGTAAAAATTTATGGTGACGACCTGGACAAGCTGGATGAGTTTGCCGATCTGGTAGTTGAACAAATAATCGATGTGCCGGGTATAAAGGACGTTGGAATTCTAAGGAACATCGGGCAGCCTCAAATCAGCATTTCCCTGGATGAAGAGAAGATGGCCATCCATGGCATTACGAAAGCGGAAGCACAGGCCGTAATCGAAATGGCCATTGGAGGAAAGACGGCCACGCAGAAATATGAGGGTGAAAGGAAGTTCGACATCCGAATCCGCTATGAGAAAAATTACCGTCAAAGCGAAGACGACATTCTCATGTTGATGATCCCTACCATCACCGGCAATCTCATACCCCTGAAAGAAATCGCAACCGTAAAAAAGGTCACCGGTCCGGCGTTCATCTATCGCGACAACACGAAGCGGTTTATCGGGGTGAAATTTTCTGTGCGCGGACGAGATCTGGGAAGTACCATTGAGGAAGCCCAAAAGAATGTTAACGCCAACATAAAACTCCCGGATGGCTATAGCTTTGGATGGACCGGCGAATTTGAAAACCAGGTCAGGGCTACCAAGCGGTTGACGCAGGTTGTCCCCATTAGCCTGCTGTTGATTTTCCTGTTACTGTTTATGATGTTCGGTAATGCCAAAGACGCGGGCTATGTCCTCATCAATGTCCCTTTTGCACTAATCGGCGGGATTCTGGCGCTGCACATCACCGGGATCAATTTCGGCATTTCTGCCGGTGTCGGATTCATCGCTTTGTTCGGCATATGCGTACAGAATGGAGTGATTCTGATTTCCGAGATCCAAAAACAAGCCCAGGTAGTTAAGAACTACAGTGAGGCCGTTATTAACGCGGTGAAGATAAGGACCCGACCCGTTGTGATGACCGCGTTGATGGCGGCGATCGGGCTTGTGCCGGCCGCGGTGAGTACAGGAATTGGCTCAGAAGGTCAGAAACCGCTGGCCGTAGTCATCATCGGAGGGCTGGTCACGGCAACCCTCTTTACCTTGCTCGTGTTCCCGATAGTCTACCATAAGGGGTTGGACCTCAGTGCGCCCAAGAACATGTAGTTGAGGGGTGAGAGCTAAAAAAGTGTCGTCGCCCGGCGGCTGCGGATTACCGTCGGGCAGACGACCTTCATCGGGTCAATTTCCATAAAAGAACTGCTCCCGAATGATCTTTCCGTCAGACCAGTGCTGTACGGAAACCTGGGTGTAGTTGCGGTCACCCCAGTCCTTGTGCGTGAAGTCCATCGCCCAACGTACCATCGTGACGTTGTTGCCTACTGCCACATCGAGCACCTCCTCCCTGCGAAACTCCGTCGCAGCAAAAAATTCTTCCTCCCGTTTCCGGTTGGCTGCCTTGCCACGCATAGGCTCCGCGTCGTTCTCCTGCATGACGACATCGTCGTGATAGAATTTTTCAAATGCCTCCATCGGCCGGCCCTGGATAATAAGGGCGTTGAGCTCCGAAATGTTTTCCCCAAGCTTTTCCATAATTTTTTTCTTCAAAGATGCACGGGCAGGATGCCGTCGTGCATTGAAGTTTCTTAGGAAAAAACCTTAAGATAGTTTAAGAAAAGTCGGGCGGTGTTCGCATGAGATTTCGCCTGACCTGGCTCAGGAATTCCGGAGTCATTCCCAGGTAGGATGCGATCTGTGCCTGCGGTACTCGCTGAGCGATGCTGCCATATTTCTCAAGGAATGCGCGATAGCGTTCGGCCGCGGGCTTACACAGGTTATCGATGATGCGTTGCTGATGGGCGATGAACGCGTTGGTGAGCATCGTGCGGAACATGTGCTCCGTCTTTGGGACCTCCTGATACAGCAGATCAAGCTTGTCTTTTTCGATCTGAAGCACATCGGTATGCTCAAGCGCATCGATATTCAAGGTAGCAGGCGTTTGGTGCACCAGGCTCTTCAGATCGGACATCCACCAATCCTCAACCGCAAACTGGACGATATGAAATGATCCCGATGGCTCCACAAAGTAAGCACGCAGGCATCCGCTTACGACGAACGTCTCATGACGACAAACATCGCCCGCCTGGAGCACGAATTGTCGCTTCAGATATTTACGGTGGGTGAACTGGGAGCGAAAAAATTCTGCTTCCTCTGGTGTCAGATCGATATACCGGGAAGCGTAAGCGAGAAGGCGGGCGTGCATAATCGGGGCGGCCTGATTCAAAACCAAGGTAAGTAATCCTGCGGCAGATCGAGTCTTTCCCTGATCGCTCATAGAAAAAAATCTTCTCCGATCCGAGAAAAGGCGGTTAAGTGACCAACCTATTTGCAGTCATCGCGTTAAATAAAGTTTGATGTCTGGCCGTTGGGCGTAACCCTCAACGGAATGCGCTTTAATCGGGTAGTAAATAAGGGCTTTGGAAATAAACGACACATGATACCAACCCAGACACAGAACGACGAGACCATTCCTGTATATAATCTACGCAATTGCACGGGCGCAACCGATTTCGCCATCGTTCGCGTCGATCCTTTCCAGATTCTCGGCAAACTTCAGGTTCCCCATCGCCAGGAAGGCTACACGATGAACCTCCTATTGCAGGGACGCGTGACAAAATACATTGATTTTGAGCGCCATACGATCGAGGGTCCTGCGCTTTTCTCAGGAGGACCCCATCAGGTACATCAGTACGACGCCGTGGAGGATGCCGAACTGATCTGCATTTCGTTCAGTCGTGACTTCCTCATAAACGAGATGCAAGGCTGGATTGCATGCTGGGAGTGCATGTTTAACAAGGTCATTCATAACCTTGATGCGGATTCAATGGATGAACTGCTTGGGTATGCCAACCTCATGCTGGACGAATTCCGCCGGAATAAACCCAAAAAGGAACTGGTGCTCCGTAACCTCCTCAACATCTTTATTATAAGCTCGGCACGGCTAATGGGTAGCTCCCTGGATGTGATGCAGATGGACGCCACCAAGAACAGACTTGTACAACAGTTCAAATATTTCGTTGACACCGCCTTTCGCAATGTCACGAAGGTCGCTGGCTATGCGGAGATGCTCTCCGTAACACCCGGCCACCTGAACGACGTCATCAAGATCACTACAGGCAAAACGGCAAAACAGATCATTGATGAGAAGCGTATCGTCGAGGCCAAACGACTGTTATTCTGGGGCGATCACAACCTAAAAGAGATTGCCGCTTTGCTCAATTTCGAGAATGATTCCTATTTCAATCGCTATTTTAAGAAGCATACCGGCCAAACGCCTGCCTTGTTTCAACGGGCAATCCGGGAAAAGTACAATTAATACCGCAATTATGTAAGTGATTCATCGCCTCCGAAGGCTAACATTATTTTCTGCACTCCGTTTTCTCAACATGCAGCAAATTCTTCAGGAGAAATTGACTTTTGACCTTAACCAAAATGCGATGAACATCACAGCGTATCTATCAGAACCCAATCACGGGTTGTTCACCCTTCTGGATGGTGCGGCAAAAGCTTGTACCATCCTTCCGATCAAGTAATTCACGGCCCGGCCTCGCACTCCGGTTTTTCATTACACATACCTTACAGGTACCGTATGTCGGTGCGCGGGATATCTATGCCCGAAAAAAATTGACGTAAGTAAAATTCTACATCCAATGAAAACAAAGCACAATATTTCTTATATAATCATAGCACTCGCATCCATCGCCCTCTTAACTTCGATGGAAAGCTGCACGCCGACGTCTGGCGGAAGTGCGGAGTGGCAGCAACCAGTCCAGGCCTTGCCTGTGCTAACCGTAAGCAGCAGTTCAGCCACGACCTTCAAAGAATTCTCCGCTTCCCTTGAAGGGACAAAGGATATCGAAATCAGGGCCCAGGTTGACGGCTACATTGACAAAATTCATGTCGACGAAGGTGCCTTTGTAAAAAAAGGACAGGTGCTGTTCCAGATTAACGATCAGCCTTACGCCGCGAGACTGAACAACGCCAAAGCAAACCTCGCAGCCGCCAAGGCAAACCTGGCTACTGCAGAGATCAACGTCTTTAAACTGACACCCCTTGTGGAAAACAATGTCGTATCCGATATTCAGTTGCGTGCCGCCCAGGCTGCCCATGAAGCGGCGCTCGCCAGCGTGACACAGGCGGAGGCTCTCGTGCGATCGGCATCGATTGACCTCGGTTACACGACAATCACGGCGCCGTCCGACGGATATATTGGTCGTATACTGGTTGAACCCGGTAGTCTTGTAGGAGCGTCCAATACGTCGCCCCTGACGGTATTGTCCGAGATAAAAGAGGTGTACGCTTACTTTTCCTTCAGCGAACGCGAATTCCTCCAATTCATAAAGCGATTTGAAGGAAACACTATCGAGGAAAAGATAAAGCAGATGCCTCCGGTAGAACTCATCCTGGCCGACAACACGGTATATCCTCTGAAAGGCAAGGTTGAAACCGTCGCCGGACAATTCAACAGCTCGACGGGTGCGATAAGCTTTCGCGCATCGTTCCCCAATACAGAAGGGTTGCTTCGTTCAGGTAACACGGGGCGGGTTCGTATTCCCTATTCTGTAGCGTCGGCTGTAGTCGTACCGCAAGAGTCCACGTTCGAACTCCAGGATAAAGTCTTCGTATTTGCGTTGTCCGACAGCAACAAGGTGTATAGTACACCGATTCGGGTAGGCGACAACATGGAGAATTTCTACCTGGTGGAATCAGGGTTGAAACCGGGCGATAAGATCGTGTTCGCCGGCCTCGACCGCCTGACCGATGGTGCGGTGATTCAACCGGAACCCATTTCGTTGGACAGTCTGCTGAACATGTAAACTCATTCTCTTATTTGCGGGGAGCGTGACTGGCAGGGGTGTACCCCTCGCCTGTCACCGCTTCACCGCACCAATCCCCCACAGTTATGCTTAGACGATTTATAGAAAGGCCGGTCTTATCGACCGTCGTATCCATCATACTCACTTTACTGGGACTCATCGCCCTGTTCTCACTGCCCATCACGCTGTTTCCCGACATAGCGCCACCCACCGTTCAGGTTACGGCGCTGTATCCCGGCGCTAACGCAGAAGTGGTGGCCCGTGCCGTTGCCACACCGCTCGAAGAGGCTATCAACGGTGTGGAAGACATGACTTACATGACCTCCACGTCGAGCAACGACGGCACCATGACCCTCAATGTCTACTTCCGGGTAGGCACGGACCCCGACCTTGCCGCCGTGAACGTACAAAATCGCGTCGCCAAAGCCGTCAGCCTTATTCCCCAGGAAGTGGTGCAGGCGGGCATCTCGACACAAAAGCAGCAGAACAGTATGATTATGGTGCCGCTGATCTATAGTACAGACAGCGCATTCGATGAAACTTTCCTGCAAAACTATGCGAAGATCAACATCATACCGGAGCTCCAGCGTGTGCCCGGAGTGGGACAAGCTATGGTATTTGGCGCAAAAGACTATTCCATGCGGATCTGGCTCAACCCGGACAGGCTTACCGCCAACAACCTCTCGCCTACCGATGTGCTCAACGCCATCCGTGACCAAAACCTGGAGGCAGCACCGGGCCGATTTGGCCAGAGCAGCAGCGCTTCCTTTGAATATATTCTCAAGCACAAAGGAAAGCTTTCGAAGAACGCCGATTACGAAAACATTATACTCAAGTCGTCACCCGACGGTTCAGCCGTCAGGCTAAAGGATGTCGCCCGCGTTGAATTCGGCGCCTTCGCCTACAGCGCAAACACCTTCATCGAGGGAAGACCCGGTATCGGCATCGCCTTATTTCAAACACCGGGCTCAAACGCCAACGACATCCTGACGGAGGCGGAAAGGGTGATGAAGAAAGCGTCCGAGTCATTTCCGCAAGGCATCGAATACTTCACCATGTTCAGCGCAAAGGAGTTTCTCGACGAGTCGATCTACCAGGTCGAGGAAACACTCATCATCGCTTTCATCCTGGTATTCCTTGTCGTGTATCTCTTTCTGCAGGATTTCCGCTCGACCCTAATCCCCGCGATAGCGGTACCGGTCGCGATTATCGGGACCTTCTTCTTCCTGCAGCTTTTCGGGTTTACCATCAACCTGCTCACGCTGTTCGCCCTGGTGCTGGCCATCGGGATTGTGGTGGATGACGCCATCGTGGTGGTCGAAGCCGTCCACTCCAAGATGGAACGCACTAAACTTCCGGCCCGGGCGGCGACTGTGCAGTCTATGAAAGAAATTTCCGGTGCGATCATCTCTATTACCATGGTCATGGCCGCCGTATTCATACCTGTTGGCTTTATGGAAGGGCCTGCCGGTATATTCTACCGGCAGTTCGCCTTCGCCCTTGCTATCGCCATTATCATCTCCGCCATTAACGCGCTGACACTGAGTCCTGCACTTTGCGCGCTGCTGTTGAAAAACAAGCATGCTGAAGGGGACAAGGAAGGCACCACACGACTGGGCTTCGGACAACGGTTCTTCAGGGCCTTCAATGCGGGCTTTACCGCCACAACCGATCGCTACCTCGACGCTGTCAAATTCCTGATCAGCAGGAAATGGATTGCCGGAGCCGGTCTTGCCGTTGTCTTTGTAGCCGTATTTATATGGACACGCAACTCCCCGACAGGCTTTATCCCGACTGAAGACCAGGGCTTCATCGTCTACTCTGTAAACCTCCCGCCGGGTGCATCGCTCGACAGGACGCAAAAGGTTATGGAAAAGATTGACGACATCCTCGCCGATATCGAAGCCATCGAGCGGCGTGCTTCAATCGCCGGATTGAACATCGTTGCCAACGCTAACAGTTCCAACTACGGTGTAGGATTCATCCGCATGAAACCGCACGGCGAACGTGGAGCTGTGGACAACATCCAGCAGGTGATGGGATTGATCAACCAGAGGCTTAGTACAATAAAAGAAGCAAGTGTATTCCTCTTTGAATTTCCCACGGTCCAGGGCTTCGGTAACACCAGTGGCTTTGAATTTATCATTCAGGATCGTACAGGTGGCGACCTCAATAAACTTGCACAGACGGCCTACGGCTTTATCGGCGAACTGATGAAGCGCGAGGAGATCGCCTATGCCTTCACAACGTTCAATACCGGTAATCCGCAATTCATGTTGAACATCGACGAGGCAAAAGCAAAACAGCTGGGCATTTCCATCAGCGACCTCATGCAAACCTTGCAAGTATATTACGGAAGCAGCTTTGCGTCCGACTTTAACCGGTTCGGCAAGTTTTACCGCGTGATTGTACAGGCTGATATTCCGTATCGTGCCGAGCCGTCTTCGATCAACAACATATTTGTCAAGAACAGTCGGGGCGAGATGGTACCCGTAACCGCCGTGGTGTCATTGGAAAAAGTGTACGGTCCTGAAACGGTGACACGCAACAACCTGTTCAATGCCGTCACCATCAATGGGGTTCCCACTCCTGGTTATAGTTCAGGTGATGCCATCGAAGCAATACGTGAAGTAGCTGACATCTACCTGCCGAGGGGTTATGCATATGAGTGGAGTGGTATGACGCGAGAGGAAATCGGGGCTGGGTCGCAGACGACGCTGATCTTTATCCTCAGCCTGGTGTTCGTATACTTCCTTTTGGCGGCACAGTATGAAAGTTATCTCCTTCCCCTCGCTGTTATCCTGACGATACCGACGGGTATACTGGGCGTCTTCGCCTTCACTACGCTGACTGGAATCGAAAACAACATATACGTACAGGTCGGCTTGATCATGCTGATCGGTCTGTTGGCGAAGAATGCCATCCTGATCGTGGAGTACGCCGTGCAGCGACGGCATGCGGGTATGGGTCTTGCCGAAGCTGCTATCGAGGCCGCGAAGCTTCGGCTACGTCCGATTCTCATGACTTCGTTCGCGTTTATTGTCGGACTTCTCCCGCTCACCTGGGCCACGGGTGGCTCTTCCCTGGGTAACCGGTCCATAGGTACCGGCGCACTGGGAGGAATGCTTACCGGTGTGATACTGGGGGTATTCGTAATCCCGGTCCTCTTTGTAGTATTTCAGTATCTGCAGGAACGGGTGAGCAGTCGTGAAAAGACAGCCGCCATCGCCGGCCAAACCGTTTGACCTAAGAATTGAATATCATGAACACACAAAAAATAAAAGCAGTATATAAAGGAGTGATAGTCTTAGCCGCTGGGATGCTTCTTCTCAGCTGCTCTACGGGCAAAAACTACTCACGACCCGAGTTGAGCCTGCCCGAGGCCTATGCTGTTTCGTCCACTGAAACGGACAGCAGTCTGGCGCGGCTCTCGTGGAATGAGTTCTTTACCGACACAACCTTGCAGCGATTGATCCAACGCGCGCTTACGCATAACTTCGATCTGCGTGTTGCCTTAGCACGGGTCGAGGCGTATCAGTCGTACGCAAAACAGGCGCGTGCCGCCTGGCTTCCTGCGCTTCAGGCGCAGGCGACGGCCTCAACGACCAACCCGTCGGAGAACAGCCTGAACGGTATCAGTCTCAGCAACTTTCTCGAGACGAGTCACCTGGAAGACTACACCCTCGCAGCCAGCGTATCGTGGGAACTCGACGTTTGGGGAAAGATCCGAAGGCACAAAGAGGCAGCTCTTGCCGATTACCTGGAGACATTCGAAGCGGCGCGTGCCGTGCAGACGGCCGTCGTCGCACAGGTGGCCGAGGGTTACTTTAACCTGCTGATGATGGACGCCCAACTTGCCATTGCCCAACGTAATGCCTCGTTGAGCGATAGCATCGTCCAGATGATCCAGTTGCAAAAGAATGCCGGCGAGGCAACCCAACTCGCCGTGCAACAGGCGCAGGCGCAAAAGCAGAACGCGTTGATCCTCATCCCTCAATTGGAACAGGCTATTGCACTTCAGGAAAATGGGCTGCGGTTACTGACCGGCGACTGGCCGGGACGAATAGGACGCACGGCCCAGCTGGATGACATTCCCGTTGAGCAAGGTTTAGCCACGGGCGTCCCTGCCGAATTGTTGGCCTATAGGCCCGACGTCCGTGCCAGTGAAATGGCCCTCAAAGCCGCCAACGCGCGGGTGGGCGTCGCGCAGGCCAGCCTCTATCCTTCGCTGACACTCACGGCGACGGGAGGATTGAATGCGTTTGAAGCGAGCAACTGGTTCAGTACACCGGCTTCGCTTTTTAGCGTCGCTTCGGCAGGCATCACCCAACCCATCTTCGCGAGGCGGGCGCTGAAAACGCAGGTAGAAGTATCACGCGCAGAGCGTGAACAACGTGCAACGGAATTCAAGGCCTCCGTGACTACGGCGGTACATGAAGTCACCAATGCATTAATCCGTATTGATAAGGCGAAAGCCGAACAGGTAGTCGCCACTGAGCGCGTTGAGACACTCAACCAGGCCGTACGCAATGCACAGATGCTGTTCAGAAGTGGCATGGCCAACTACCTGGAAGTCATCTCTGCGCAAAGCAGCGCACTGGAGGCACAACTTGACAAGGCGCTCATCACACGGCACCAACTCGCCGCCCAGCTGGAGCTGTATCATGCCCTGGGTGGGGGATGGATGTAGAACAGGGCAGAGGCAGGCGCAAGAGGCAGCCTATTTCAATAGGTGGCCGAGCAGCCATGCCTCTACCTTTTCTCGTTGTTCGGGATAGGTCCAGTGCCCGGTCTCCAGGGCGAGGTACAATTCTTTTGGTGCGGTAATAACATTATAGGCCGCATACATAGAAGTGGGAGGGCATACCTCGTCATTGAAACCCCAGGAATAGAGGCCGGGCACCTTTACTTGTCGTGCAAAATTAACGACATCATAGTAGCTCGCTGTTTCCAGCTTTGCTTTGGTATTATGAACGGCCGCATTGTTCTTGTCGAAGACGTGCGGCCACCCTCCTGCCCTGCCCTTCAGGTAACCTGTCAGGTCACTTAACGCCGGATAGTACGCGGCGAGGTACTTCACGCGTGAATCAAGTGCTGCGGTGATGATCGACAGTGCGCCACCCTGGCTTCCACCTGTGACGGCGAGATTGGTGCCATCAAATTGCGGAAGGGTAAAGAGGAAATCGATGGAGCGAACGCATCCGAGATAAACACGCTTGTAATAGTATTGGTCTTTGTCGTCCAGGTTGTACGTGTAATACCGGTAGAGTGCACCTGCGCCCAGCGACTGATACAAGGGCCATTCCATATTAACGGGGATGCCATGGATGCCCACCTCAAACGTGATCACCCCCTTCTCAGCGGTGCCGACATCGCCGTTGTACGGCCGCACCCCTGCTCCTGGAACACGAAGAAGCGCAGGATATTTACCTTCTGCTTTCGGCACACAGAGGATACCGTAAAAACGTGAACCGGGTCTGTAGTTCTGCAGATTTACGTGATATACGTTCACCTTCTCCGTGCAACGCTCCGGGATAAGCGTCATCCGGGCATCAATGGGCACTTTGGCATTCTCCTCCTTTGCGTTCTCCCAGAACTTCACGAAGTCGGCAGGGTTATCAACTGTGGGCCGGATGCTTAGCGGGTCAAACGCTGCTGTCGCCAATCCTCTGTATTCTTTGCCATCTACCGATGCAACGACTTCACAGCGCAGAAATCCCGGCGTTCGCATGGTGCCACCGTTTATGGTGTGCGTACCTTTCTTCAGCACGACATTGTCTTCAACAATTGTCGGGTCCATCTTTTCGGGTCCGACCTTATAACTGACGGTTGCATCTTTGAGTGGGTTGCCGTCACGGATCACCATCACATTGAATTTTGCCGTTTCACCAGGTTTGTAAGTCCAATCGTCGCGATCAGCTCCTACAATTACTTTCACATGTTGCCCGGGTTGGGCCAGCGTCGGGTGCAGGCACGGCAACAGCAGGACGATCAGGAACATTCTTCTCATCATGGGTCGATCAGGGGTTTAGGATTCACTATCGGATGACCTTACAGGTCATTAATCCGATGGGAAAATATATGAAAAACATCAATAGTAAACCCAGCTAGTAGAATGAGCGGTCAAAAAGCAGCGACGATCGTGATATCGTCGTATCGCGGCAACTACGTCAGGACAGCGCAGGACCACAATCAGGGATAATGTATCGATCTTGTCTTTGGTCAAACGACAAACGTTATGAGCATTCGTGCAACAGCAATTCTGATCATTGGCATGCTGACCGCGGCGATTGGCTGCGGCGGCGATGACAACAACGATCCCCAGAAATTTAGCCTCCAGGTCAATAACGGTTCCGGGTCAGGGCAGTACCCTGCTGGACAGGTCATCACAGTGAGTGCGAATCCCGAACCAGACGGAAAGACCTTCGCGGGCTGGACCGGCGACGCAGATCTCCTCGATGACGCGTCGCAAAAGACAGCCAAGCTGACCATGCCCGCCCGCGATGCCGAGCTGACAGCTTCTTATGAAGATATAGACCTGGGCGAGCCTGTCACGCTATCCCTCGATAAGAATGTGACCTATCAAACCATTGACGGTTTCGGATTCTTTGGCGCGCATCACGTGTGGTGGGGCAGCGCCGGTGAAATGTGGAACCAGGCATGGGGCGAAAAGGTGATCACCGATCTGGGCCTCACAATCTGGCGCAACGAATACTATCCGCCGGCCACGCCGAATGCCGGGCAGGATGCGGACTGGGCAAAGCAAAAACCCGTAGTAGAAGGCTTGAAGGCAATCGCTGAAGCGAATGATGTCGACCTCAAGTACATCTTTACCGTATGGAGTCCTCCTGAAGAGCTGAAGTGGGAGGCCAGCTTCAGCTGGCCGGGTGACGCCGATGCCACACGCGGCGACGGTCCGGTGACGGCCAAGAACGGTGGAACGCTGAATCCCAATAGGTACGATGACTTCGCCGACTGGCTGAAGGATGGCATTGCATTGTATGAGGATGTGGGCATACCGCTGTATGCGCTGTCCACACAAAACGAACCGATGTTTAGTCAGGCATTCAATTCCTGTACCTACACCTTCGAATGGTACAATGATATGCTCAAAGCTGTCGTGCCGCAGATCAAGGCCGATTACCCGGAGGTGAAAATCTTCGGGTCAGAAAACATGCTGGATATGGAAGGCGCAGACATCAACTGGCCGTACTTCTACCACAGCAACCTGAAAGCAGATGCAGATGCCGGCGATCAGATCGATATACTCGCCGTCCACGGATACAGCGATGGCGTCGCGCCTACCAGCGGGTCCGGACTTGCCGAACGGTGGACGAATCATCGTGAGCAATTTGCTGAGCCGATGAACAAGACCACCTGGATGACAGAGACTTCCGGATATGTAGACGACTGGCTCGGCGCCGGTTCGGACCCTGGCGCACTCAGCCTCGGGCAGGATATACACGCCGGTCTATACTTCGGCAACATAAGCGCGTGGATCTGGTGGCAGGGCAGCGAACTCGGCAGCATCCATGGATACAACCTGATGAACGGAACCACAGTGGGCAAGAAGTACTATGTGTCAAAACACTTCTACCGGTATATCCGTCCCGGCGCGGTCCGCTTTAAGGTCGAATCATCCGACAATGAAAATGTATTCGTCACGGCTTACCGCCACGACGCCAACGACACGCATACGCTCGTCATCATCAACTCCGGCAAGAGTGACAAGGCCATTTCCCTATCGGGCAGTGATCTGCCGGATTCGTTTGAGATGTACAGGACCACTGGAGGTGGCGACAACTGCAGCCTCATCGGCACTGTCAACACAGCGGATACATTCGTGCTGCCTGCGGAAAGCATCGTAACCCTTCAAGCGGGAGGCGACCCGTTGTAGCGGGCACGCCCCCCGTTGGCGGCTGGGCGCTCATGTCAGCCAGTGTGTTCCGTCTTATTGGTAAATACCAATCTTGCCGCACGGCGCGTGGAAAGCATAGGCAAAACCGACATTCCCAGAAAGACTGCGCCTGATGCAAACGCTACTCCGGGGCTGGCAAAAAAGTCGCCCGTCGTGTATATCCCCAATATGAGCGTCACCGAAAAAGGCAGCGAGCACGCCAGCACGTTCAGCGCAAAGTCGAGATCAAATGTCTTCTCGGACTGCCCTTTTTCAAGCTTGCTTACCGAGGCCATATGAGCGAACGGCCAAAAGCTGCAGGCGCTTTGAGGAAAGACAACGATAAGGAGCATGGTCGCGATATCGTTAACAGGTAAGACCAAAAGCAGAATGCCGCTCAGCAAAAAGGCAAGGCCGGATCTGAAAAACAGAAATGCCCCGATCGTCCTCACCTGTTGCAAGGTGAGTTTCATGGATATCCCGATGAACAATAAGATCAGCGGTGTCATGGTCAGGCTGATCCGGTCAATGCTCATTTGAACAAATCCGGGCAGTGAATCGAAATTGAATCCAAGCGCCAGCATGAGAACGGCGAAGAGGATCACCGTATTCACGGGCTCCCCCACCAGTGACGCGATCAGGCCTTTCATGCGGGACATCCGTGTGGTATTACCAATACGGTTAATCCTGAAATACCATTGCATGGCGACGCTGTAGGCCACGATAAGTACAAATACTTTATTGCCGACATCCGCCAATGCCGCCAAAGCCAGCGCGCCTTCCGTGGAATACTCTACGATGAACGGAAAGCATGAAAGTCCCGGCGCCAGCGAGGGAATCAGCAGCGTCAGCGACCGGTATTGTGTTTCGGGCACGTTGAGCAACGGCCTGAATGGAAACCGGTCCATGAGCCCGAACAAAATAAGGTTAAATGCCAGGGCAAGTATGGGTACGATGATCATCCCGACGGAAAACTCGATCTTCAACAGCGCTATGAATATGGTAGCCGGCAGGGCAAGGCTCAAAATGATATTCTTAATACCTTCCTTTTGATCTTTCGATGAAATTTTCCTTTGCATCAGATAGCCGATGCCTATAATAAGTATGAGATAAAATGTTTTTGTAACAGCAGGAGTCATTTCAGACCGGGTATTTGAGTTGGACATTAAAATCAGCTACCGGCATTGACCGGCAGCTGACCACGTTTTAGGTTAAATGATCTCGTTCAGGCTTCTCACAAAAAGCTCCACCTCAGGTCGGGTACCCATGCTTACCCGCGCATAGGGCTTGTCATTGATTGTGTAACCCCGAATCCCGACGCCTCTTTCTACCATTCCCGCCAGGAATTCTTTTACCTGCATTTGAATCGGGAAAAGGATAAAACTGGTGTGTGAGGGGATCGGGTCCATGCCGGCCCGCTTGAGCGACTCAAATACATAATCCCTGCACTCCTTATTGTTCGTTCGCGTATACGACTGGAATTCGACATCCTGAAGGCTGGCCATTGCTCCTTCCAACGAGGTGAGACAAACACCCATTTCAGTACGTACCAGCTTTTTGATCGCCTGAATACGTTCGGGTTTCGCAACCATATAACCCATCCTCAAGCCTGCCATGCCGTGGATTTTCGAGAACGTCCTCGCGATGATCACATCGTAACCATCCCTTACCAACCCGACCGCGGTCTGTTTCTCATGATCCTCCATGAGTTCGATGTACGCCTCGTCGATCAACACCGGGACTCTGGAAGAGACATCTTCACAAAATGATCTTATCGCATCCGCCTTGGTAAGGGTGCCGGTGGGATTGTTAGGATTACAGATGTATACGAGTTTTGTTTCGCTGTCAATGGCAGAAGCCATGGCGTCCAGATCATGGGAGTAGTCGCTCTTAAGCGGAACGTTTCTCCACGTCGCCCCAATCGCCCGGGCCGTATTGACCAGAGACATGTAGGAAGGATCGGCCGATACAACGTTGCCGCCCCTGATACAGAGTGCGAATGCCGTTTTTTCCAGCACATCGGTGGACCCTGGTGCAAGGAGAATGTGATCTTCACCCACGCCTTCCTTCTCGGCAAGCATTGCCACCATCTTCCGCGACGTGCTGTGGGCATACCGGTTTCCTTTCGCCGCTGCATCGGCAATGGCCTGAACAGCCTTCTTGCTCGGTCCCCATGGATTTTCGTTCGCCGACAAGCGCGCCTTTATTTCTTCCATGGCCTGAGGGGATATGTAGTATGGCTCCGTTAGACTATACGTCCCTTTATAAGGTGTCATACCAAACGCGGGCTTAAGGGAAAGTGCAGGAATCGACAGCGTCGTGAGCAGACTGCCTGTCAGCACCGCACTGCGCTTCAGCCATTCCCGTCGGTTCTGGCTATAATTTCTCATGATGTTTCAGTTTTTTGGTGAATGAGTGATGACTAATCCAGGAATATCACCTGCACTTGCACCGTACAGCGCAATGCAGGACCGGATGCAGATTCAGAAGCCGGAAGGGAGCGTAAACACCCGCATGGGCGACAACGTCCCGGGAGGCGTTAGCCAGAAAAAAGAAAATCTGTTGTCATGGAATCAGGGTTAGTTGCGTTCAAAAACATCATGCCCGACAGGCATTGAATCACAAAGACTGTGTAGACAGTCGTATACTAACCCCGCGGAGATGAAATACTCCGCCATCTTAATCTCGCGGCTACAATAGCATGGACAACCGCGTCGGATATAAAGATACAATTTGACGCGTAAAATGAAAGGTGTCGCTCACACCGGCAAGACTCAAGATATTACACAAACGTTTTCATGCGGTGATGCAATCGAAATAGATTTCATAAGATTTAAAAAAAATTTTCTAAAGGTCTCCCAAAGGGAAGTCGACCATTAGAAAAATTGCCGCAGGTCAATGCTATGCCTGACTCTATTTATCTCTATTTATTATAGAGTACTTTTTTATAGCGTATGATTAGTACTGCCATCGACATGCATTATCCGTCTCTATGTTTGCGGCACCATCTCTTGCTGCTGCCTGTCACCAGAAATGGCCACCTATCCAGAAACGGATTTAGGAAGAAAAATTCCGGAAACGTTATTTCATGAAATTATGAGAATTTCATTACAGGATTCTGAATACTTTGAATTTCTCTTTTAGATTTATTCGCAGAACAATACACGGTCAATATAAAATTTCGTAGGCGCGAAATTTTGACTGCCCTGGGGTTAGGGTATCGTTAGCACCGAGAGCCTTTGTGCAACCTAAAACCTTATACCCCTATGAAGAATTGTTCTACAATTTCCCTTCCAGGCCGCGGCCTCCTTTGCACACTCTTCTTACTCCTTCTTAGTTTCTCCATTCAAGCGCAGGAACGCACCATCTCCGGTGTCGTGACTTCCAATGACGATGGCACGGGCGTGCCCGGTGCGAACATCGTAGTCAAGGGTACCTCCATCGGCACCATCACAGGCCCCGACGGCAGTTATACCCTTCAGGTACCTGACGGCGCTGAAACCATGGTCGTCTCCTTCATCGGACTTGTCCCCACGGAAGTGTCTATCAATGGACAGTCTATAATAGATGTGGCAATGACAACCGATACGAAACAACTCAGCGAAGTTGTCGTAACCGCATTGGGACTTGAACGTGACACCAAAGCCCTGGGATATGCCGTCCAGGAAATCAAGGGCGATGAACTCGGCGCGGTGCCTACCCAAAGTGTCGTCAATAATATGTCGGGACGAATTGCCGGACTCCAGGTATCGACCAACAGCGTCCCTGGCGGTTCTCCGGAATTTGCCGTCCGGGGATTCTCATCGGTGAGCGGAAACAATCAGCCGCTCATTGTGATCGACGGTGTGCCAATGGCGCAAACCACCAACGGTGCAAATTTGGGCAACAGTTCGGACGGTACGCGTGCCAACAGCAACTTCAACCGTAGACAGAACCAACAATACGGTGGGGGCATTTCTGAAATCGACCCAAGCAATATCGCCAGCATTAGCGTGCTCAAAGGCGCAAATGCCGGCGCGCTATACGGCTCGCGCGCTGCCAACGGGGTTATTCTGATCACAACCCGGAATGGCTCAGGCAACAAAGGCATTGGCGTTGACCTCAACTTCAGTACAACGTTCGAGAACCCGTTAGTGGAACCCGGATTCCAAAACACCTATGGCGGTGGGTCGGGTGGTGCAACCTGGTATGCCGATGGGTGGAGTGGAACGGTTGACGGCTTCAAAGGAACAGCAGGAACCGACGAAAGCTGGGGCGGACCTCTTGACGGCCGACTGGTCCGACACTGGTGGTCTGGAACGGAACTGGCACCTCTGGTACCCGAACCCGACAACTGGGAGCAATGGTGGGAAACCGGAAAGACCATGTCGACTAGCGTGGGCATCAGCGGCAGCAACGATCGGGGCTCATTCCGACTCGCCGTCGCACGAATGGATCAGGACGGTATTGTGTACAACAATAACTTCTGGCGAAATAACTTCAGACTGAACACGACATACGACTTCACCGACAAGCTCAGGATATCCGCTATGGGCGAATACATCAAATCGGGATCAGACAACCGCGGATATCTGAGCTCGAGCGTATTCATATGGCACCATCGGCACACAAACTTCGACAAGCTGAAGAATTACAGGGCATATGAAGCGGTGCACATCCAGCCCCCCGGCAACGATGAACCACCCAACTGGCAGCATACCTTCTTTACCAACCCTTACTTCGAACAGGAGGTATTGGTACAACCCAACGAGAAGGACCGCTTTCTTGGAAACATTGCAGTGACGTACGACTTCAACAGCTGGCTCAGCCTGATGGTAAGGACCGGTACCGACATGTGGGCCGACACGCGCATCAACGTGGATCGTTATGAACGAACACGTAGTGGCGCCACGCGCGCAGGCCGCTACAGCGAAGAGGTGCTGCGAAACCAGGAAACGAACCACGACTTCATCCTGACCCTCAACAAGATCCTCGGCGACGTGGCACTTACCGTGCAGACCGGAGGAATACAAAGAAGAAATTACTACAAGATGAACTATGCGCGCGTTGAAGAGCTTACCATCGACAGGCTGTACAACCTGGGAAATAATGCGAGCCCCAACACCAATGAAAGCGCCATTATGGAGTCGCGGGTGAACAGTCTCTTTGGCTCGGCTACCATTGGATTCAAGGACTTCCTCTTCCTCGACATAACCGGCCGGAACGACTGGTCCAGTACGCTTCCCCCGGGAAGCAACTCGTACTTCTATCCTTCCGTATCCCTCAGCGCTGTTCTCACGGAAATGTTTCCCGGACTGTACAGCCACTCCCTTTCACTCATAAAACTACGGGGAAGTTGGGCACAGGTGGGCAACGATGCACCCCCGTATAAGCTGCAACAGGTATATCTTCCGCAAGGCCTCTGGGATGGAAGTGTCCCCAAATTTTCCGAAAGCAAAGAGATTGCAAGCACAGGTTTAAAGCCGGAGATCACCACCGGACTGGAACTCGGTATTGACATCCGATTCCTTGAAGGCAGAATCGGAATTGATGCCGCGTATTACGATCAATCCACGCGCGATCAGATCCTGGCAGTAGACATAGCGCGAAGCTCAGGCTACAACAGCCGCGTGTTGAATGCGGGAAAGATAACGAACAAGGGCGTTGAAATAAGCCTGAGCGGCACGGTGCTCGAACTCGCCAACGGGCTGACCTGGGAAGCCAGCCTGAACTTTTCCCGAAACGAAAGCAGGGTTGTTGAACTCGCCCCCGGCCTTAACACCTACGTGCTGTGGACCGACCGGGGCGCATCACTGGAAGCGCGTGTCGGCGAACCGTACGGCTCGATCCACGGAGTGAAGTTTGCACGTACCGCGGATGGACAGATCATATTCAAGAACGGGTACCCGACAACACTTCCGGGCCAGCACGTGATCGGAAACATCATGCCCGATTGGCTCGGCGGCATCCACAATGCCATTTCCTTCAAAGGAATCACCATCGCTGCACTGATCGATATCAAGAAAGGTGGAGATATCTATGACATGGGAACCAGTCTGATGCGTCAGAATGGAATCACCGACGAAAGTGCGGTAGGCAGGGAGGAAGGTGTGATCGGCGTCGGCATGATGAACATCGGCACAGAAGGCGACCCGGTTTATGTCCCCAACGACGTCGTAGCCTCGACACGAACATTCATGAGCTACTATAGCGGAAGACAATACCATGAAGCAGCCGTGATGGATGGAAGCTATGTAAAACTTCGCGAAGCGTCGTTGACCTATGAACTTCCTAAAAAATGGTTTAGCAACATGTTCCTTCAGTCGGCCAAAATCTCGATCGTGGGCAGAAACCTGGCCATTCTTCACCGGAATACCCGGCACCTCGACCCTGAGATCAGCAGCGCCGACCTGGGATACAATTACGGGCAGTTGCCATCAACACGCAGCATAGGCTTCAACGTGAATGTAAAATTCTAAACCACCCGCGTCATGACGAAAGTGAACATCGCAACACGAACACTAGCATTGGTGATAGGCCTGACATTCTCCTGCACAGGCGACTTCGAGGAAATGAATACGAACCCCAACAACCCGGTTGCCGTCGATGCACAATATCTCCTCCCCGAAGCGTTGCAGACCTCTATCGATAATTACTGGGGTAACAAGGCCCGGAACCAACGGTTGAACTTCGATCACGCCATGTCGTGGGTGGGATACCTCACGCGCAACATCTATGAAAACGAAGGCGATAACTACAACGTGCAACCGTCGGTAAACATCACCAATTGGGAAAAATTCTATTCCAGCGGACTGATCAATTTTCAAAAGATCATCGAGATCTCTTCGCCAGAATCCGCCCGGCCAAACCCAAACTTTGAAGGCATTGGGTTAGGGATGCGCGCCTGGGTCTTCTCACTGCTCACCGACGTGTGGGGCGCCATTCCGTACACCGAAGCGCTGGCGGGAAGTGCACCCGCGTATGACCCTCAGGAGACAGTGTATGCAGGAATCATTGCCGACCTGGCGCTGGCCAACGAAAAACTTGACCCGGCCGGTCCGGCCACAAAAGGAGACATCCTCTTCAACGGGGACATCCTGAAATGGAAAAAGCTGTTCAACTCACTCCGGTTCAAACTCCTGAACCGTCAGGCACATAAAGTCCCGGGATCGGGAACCGAAATGCAGACGATGCTGGACGATCCTGCAACGTATCCCATGATCGGAAGCAACGATGAGATTGCACAGTTGGTTTACGGTGCGGTTCCTACTAACAATCCATGGAACGACATTCTCATACAACAAGGCCGTACCGACTGGAACATCAGCAGTACGCTGGTCGACAAACTAAAGGCATTGGATGATCCACGACTGGAAGTCTTTGCAACACCCGGGAGTCTCGCCGGCGGTGAAATCTCAGGACATCCCAATGGACTGCCCGGCGAAATTGCCACAACTTACCTGGGATACAGCGCCACGATCAACCCGGCTGTGTTTGCCACGACAACGTCTCCAGCCGTGATCATGAGTTATGCCGAACTGCTGTTTGTGAAGGCAGAAGCCGCGTTCGACGGTGACATCGCTGGCGATGCGCAGGCCCTCTTCGAAGAGGCGATCGCCGCGTCCTTTCAACAATACGGGCTGGAGGTTCCTGCTACGTACATCGACGCCCTGGGCCCTGTCAGCAAAGAAACGATCATGACACAAAAGTGGATCGCCCTCTTCGGACAGGGTATTGAAGCATGGACTGAGTTGCGAAGAACGGGTTACCCCGTTATGCCTCCGCATGATCCGAGATCCTTTTTCCAGAATGACGGGGTGCTGCCTACACGCCTTATCTACCCTTCAACGGAATACTCGCTGAATGCAGATAACGTAGCACAAGCAGAAACGCACAATGGCGGTCCCGACAATATGAAAGTGAACTTGTGGTGGGTCGAGTAATATTTAATAACGCTAATTAAATGACCATGAAAGCATCAAGAATAGGGAATGTGAAATTCGTCCTTACCATAGTTGTGGTTGCTGTGGCATCCTGCCTGGTGACATCGTGCGAAGATGTATCCGACCTCGCCATCGACAAGGTTGCCGCCCCGGTAGTAGCAGAAGTAGAGGATGTCGCTCCAAATGCGGTAAGTGTCACCTTCTTCGAGCTCGACAAGAGCGGCATCCTCGACAAGGACATAGGTGTCGTTCAGATACCCGTATCGGGACTTAACATAGATGTGTTCGCCGGTGGAACTAAGCTCGGGACGTTCACTACCGACATGGAGGGCACGATCGAAGTTGAATATGAAGCGGAAAAGCCCAACGAATTTGCGGGCACACACAAAGGCATCGACTTCAGAATTTTCAAGTGAAAACAAGCATGGAAGATAAAGCAACAGACGGTCTTATTATCCATACTAACCCCTGGGTAATGGATCGTCCTGTTGCCTTCCGCTTGCAATACATCATCACCCACCGGGCTCCGATTAGGGCTAACGGTGATACTCAAGACACTGCGTTAGGTAGTAGTGGGTTTACATGGTGTAGCTGTGTGATTGTCTCCGGGCCTTCGGGCTCGGAGCAATCGCGCACGCTACGAGTTTTCAGTGAAATATCTCGTCAAAAGCTCCACTTGATCCGCACGTAGCCCGCCTTAACCAGCGCCCGTAAATCACCCTGATCATCTTTGCCATAAAACAGTTGCCCGATAAGATCGAGATCCAGGTTCTGCTTCACAGAAATCGTAAGCCCCGGATTAACAAAGAAAGCGTCACCGCCCGGGTATCCGATCAACGCCAGGCTCCCGTAAAACAAGGGGGAAAACTGGTAGGCAGCCTGGACAAAAGAAGACCACTTATACGGAGAAAGGTCGCGGACTGTGCCGGGTCGCAGCCCGATAAAAGTAAGGCCAAGGTTGGGATTATACGACCCTTCTGAGTGGAACATTACGGAGCCATTCAGATAAAACGTGTTAGGAAAGGAATAGTCGACCGACAAGGTACCAAGCAGCAGGTTGTCATACCCTGCATTGACGGTAGTCTCTTCAATCTTGTGAAAATAGGTAAACTCGCCTTTGAATCCGGCTTTGGCGATATTGCCGGCCCAACCCGTTCCCACCGCAAGGTCACCCTGGGCAACGCCAGCCAGAAACTGGATGTCATAGCCCGATCGATTGATCTTCCAGAGACCAGCGGCCACCAGCTCTTCCCAATCGTCTGCCATCTTTACCGCCACTTCGATGCCCGAGGCGACTCCCGTATAGTAGCTAATGCGTATCGCATCCGACCCGGGTCGTTCTTCATAGTCAAAGTCAAAGTATGAATAGGCATTGAACAGGTCGTTTGGATTCCACGCGAGGTTAATGCCCCAATTAACGCGCTGTCTTCCTACCTTTATCTCCCAGTTGCCCTTATTCCATTGCACATACAAACGGTCCGCCATCGTATTCCATAGGATGGATCGTTTATTTATCACATTGACGGAAAGGTCGAAATAGTCGTTGTTGGAATCGATGATCCGGTCATAACCCGGAACATGCCGGACGAGGTCGCCGGTCAAAATGCGTGTCCGGATTTCAGCGTACACCGTAAATTCATCACTTGCATACCACGCGAAGTTCAAGCGATTGTGTATCTGATTCTGGAAAAGCATGCTGTCGCCCACGTCGATAAATGTGGCCATATCCTTCAGGTAGCCGCGCATGGTAAATTTGTCGGGCTCCTCCTGCGCATAACTCAGTTGCACGACCAACAAACACAAGGCGGCTGGAAAGACACGCATGATTATGATCTCACCTCATCCGATACAATTGCTCCGTCTACAAGTCGTATTAGCCGTCTGGCTTTGTCCATCACACGCTGGTCGTGCGTGGAGAAAATGAACGTGGCATTCTGCTCGCGGTTGATACGGGCCATGAGGTCCAACAGGTTTTCGGTCGAGACAGAATCCAGGTTGGCTGTTGGTTCATCGGCGAGAATAAAACGCGGATTGGATGCCAGGGCCCTCGCAACAGCCACACGTTGCTGTTGGCCACCCGACAACTGTCCCGGGCGGTGATCGGCCTTATCGGCAATGTTCATCTCTTCCAACAGCTCACGGGCACGCGCCAGTCGCTCCTTTCGGCTGCGCTTCTGCAACAACATAATAAACTCGACGTTTTCAAGCGCGGTAAGAACCGGAATGAGATTGTACGCCTGAAATACAAATCCAATGTTGTGGAGGCGAAAGTCGATAAGCTCACTGTCCTTCATCCCGGAGATGTCGATACCGTTTATGGTCACCGTCCCTGAAGTCGGATAATCCAGGCCGCCCAATATGTTAAGCAATGTCGTCTTACCGCAGCCCGATGGTCCGACGATAGCGGTAAACTCGCCCTCGGCGATGTCAACGCTGAGGTTGTTTATCGCATGCACAGGCACTGCCGTTTTGTGATAGACTTTTGAAATGTTTGTTGCGCGAATAAGTGCAGCCATAGGCTTCAATATTTCTGATTTTCAAACTCCCCGGATAGCCTCTACCGGTTGCATGCGTATCGCCTTCCACGCCGGATACAGAGAAGCAAGAAACGCGGTGATGAGGACGCCCGCCACAATCGTCAGGTAGTCGGAAAGAAAGAGTTGCGGATATAGAACGCTTTCGTATCCGATGGACTTCAGGCCTTCTGAATAATCCGACAAGTCAATGCCTCGACTGCCGAGCCACGAGATGGTAGCGTATCCGGCCAGCAGGCCAAAGGGCCCACCGACGGTAGAAAGGAGAAGCGTTTCAATCATAATCATGAGAAACACACGACTGCGGCGTGTTCCCAGGGCGATCATCACGCCAACTTCACGTACCCGTTCAAGTACGGCCATAAGCATTGTGTTGATGATACCGAATGCCAGGGCAAGCATGATAATCAGGATGAGCACCTGTAGGACGGCGCCCATCCATTGCTCCATGAACAGCAAGAGGGGCGCAAGTTCACGCCATGAGCGCACCATTTCCCCCGGGAAAGCGGCTTGTATCTCAGCCGCCAGCAGGTCGTCCTCCGTCCCAGGCGCCGTGGTGTATGCTATTTCATGAACCCCGTCTTCGATACCCAGCAGTCTGTTCAGATCCTCCCGCACCACAAAAGCAGAGCCCTCATCGATGACAGTGGAGCTTGCGTCCAGGATGCCCGCTACACGAAAGCTGCCGGCGGTAATGTTTCCGTCGATGTCCTGGAACGTGAGCACGACTTTAGACCGGACATTTACCTTTAACTTTTCGGAAAGACGTTTCCCCAGCAACACCGGATTTCGGGATATACCTTCAAAATAGGCGCCTTCAGCGACCAGCGAATCCAACTCGGTAACACGTGCTTCCTCGTTGGGTTCCACACCGACGATCTTAACGCCTGTCGCCTGTCGTGTAGAAGCGATCATGCCATTGACAACACTTCGGCGCGCGACGGCGACAACATTTTCGTTCTCCTTTAGGAAGGACACGATGCGTTGCGGCTTATCGATAGTGAATTTGATATCGAAGTCCTGGGTGAACTCAGGATGATGGATCTGACCATTGGAGACCTCGTGGCGGATGGCGGTTTGAATATAGCTCAGCAAAAAACTGTTCATGAAAGCTCCACCGAACGTGAGCGACCAAATGCCAACCACCATAGCGCCTATCACCACGGCGCTGCGGCCCTTGTGTCTCCAAACATTTCGCCATGCAAGTATCGCGAGCATCGGGTTTTTGTTAGAGTCGCATTGATTCAACCACCTTCATACGTTGTATCTTCCATATCGGATAACCCGAAAGAATTATAGCCATAAAAAATATGGCATACGCCTGGTTGGTGAAGATCACCGGATCAAGCGAGAAGACATAGACCGCTTCAAATCCGAAATCCTCAACGGCCGATGCCATGGAGTCTGCGAAATAGATCGGATTGTGGTGGAAATAGATTAGCGCGGGCAGGCTCAGGCATATTCCGGCGAGCACCCCGATCACGGTCATAATCAGAATTTCCAGGAAGATGATCCCCTGCAAGCGGAGCCGCCGCATCCCTACGGCAATCATGACGCCAAATTCATATACGCGTTCCGCGGTCATCATCAGGTAGGTACCAAACATGCCGAAGCCGATCACGAGATACAAAACCCATAACATGATCCGGCCGCTGATATTGTCGAGCTCGATGTTTTGCACCAGCTCGGGAACCAGTTCTTTCCAGTCCATGACCTCATAATCCTCGGTACTGATCCGGGACCGGATCTCGCCAGCGATACGTGACGTTTGATCGACATCGTCGATAAGCAGCGCGACGG
Organism: Cyclobacteriaceae bacterium; assembly: GCA_035304385.1. GTDB lineage: Bacteria > Bacteroidota > Bacteroidia > Cytophagales > Cyclobacteriaceae > ZC4RG29. Next base: position 5,401 of record DATGQD010000056.1, on the reverse strand, counting down.
CCGTAACCATGTTGTCAGCGCCGTACAGCCATTGCGCGTTGGACAGGCTCAGGAACACGGATTGGTCATTCTGTTGTGGTATCGGGAAGCGGAGTATACCCTTGACGGGAAACAACCCCGCGGCGCTTGCTCCGTGATATCCTTGCCCGAGTAGGACGAGGGTATCCCCCACCCCAATCTTAAGGTATTCGGCTAACCCCTGGCTAATAAGTGCGCCGTCGTCATCGGGACTCAGGTACGCGCCTTCTACAATTTTATCTTTCAAGAGTGTAAGGCTATGCTCCCGATCAGGGTCTATTCCCGTTACCATTGCGCCCTTGGTCTGCGTCTCATGGGATGCCAGCGCGAAGGATTCAAGCCGGGGAACGTAGGTCTCGACACCGGGCACAGAAGCGATCGATTCAACCACCGACGGATCCAGCGACATACTGTTATCGATGACCTTGTCATCCCAATAACCATTCTTGTGAATCTGAATATACCCAGTGTGAAAACGCACCGAGTTTTCGATCATCCGTGCGTACGAGCCCAGTTGCATCGACCGCATAGCGCACGCCAGCAACACGGCAAAGGTTATCGACAAGATCGTTATCAACGACCTTCGCCGGTTACGCCAGATGTTACGATATGCGAGGGTTAAGTACATATTATTGCTTTGAATGTTGGATAGCCGAAGTGCTGAACTTCAGTACGCCCAACCTTCAGAAATAACATCTAAAATCAGTGTTCCACATCCAATGTGTTCTATGCTTCTATGTTTTCTATGTGGTTCAACCCCGTCGCCGCCAGGCGCCCCTCACCTTACCCGTTTCATATTCTGCATAGAAAAGAAATCCTCCTTTATCCCGATATCAAACTCCAGGCTAAGGTATTCGATCACAGTCTTTTGTCTGGGGTTTTCGGCGGGTACCATTTCCAGGCGGGTAGGGAGAACGCGTCCGCCGATTTCGCGGATATTACTCAGTGTAAGTGTGTTCACGAGTATGTCATCCTCGTCGTAGTACCGTACCAGCAATTGATTGTACTCCTTCTTATCGATGAACGCAATGATCTTCCCCCACACGACGGGCGCTTCCGGTTTCGGATGAAGGATGATGCGAAACACCGGCTGATTGTTGATCACAGAGTCGGGGCCGCGCTCGTGCGTGTAGTCCTCAACGACGGACGACTCGCGAACCAGGTCATCATTGGTAAAATCTGAACCCATCCACGACTGCATCATCATGGAAGGCGGCAACTTCACGACACGGTCGATGGAGGGTTGCCAATTCCACATTTCATTTTTTCTTTTCAGGAACGCCTGTCCCTTGTCGCGTGCGGGACCCGTGATCAGGATCAGGCTATACTCCCGTCCGAGCGCCCATGCCTTCATGGTGATTTCGCGTTGCCAATCGGGGCGCACTATTGTCATCTTCATCTCCGAGCGATTCGAAGTACCCTGCATTTTGTCGTCCGCCTTTTTGATAATCTCCGTGGCAGTTTGTGCCGGTGCAACGATGCACGGTAGGATTGCAAACGCAGTTATCAAGCATTTCATGTTCCTGATCATTTGCTGCAATATTTGTTGACAAGAAATTCCTCCAGTTGGTCGATGGAGTACACACCTTTAAGGACAGCATACTGAATGCCGATACCATCGCACAGGGCGGCGAACATGCGGGCTTCGCCGGCAGGGTCGGGCATTCCGATCCGCCGGAACAGATCTTCAAGAAAAGCGATATAGGCCTGAAAGCGTTCGGCAGCCATTTTCTGTACGAATTCGAATCGATCGATCTTGAACGTAAGTTCCATAAGTAGACGGAAATAATCAGATCGTTCGCGCAATTCGTGGAACAAACGGCGGATAATACCTTCCAATGTTCGGATCGGATCGTCAGAAACAAGGCTTTCCATAACCCGGTCCGCCTGGTCGACGGCGTTGAGCACCATTTTCTCCAGGAGGTCCTGCTTGCCGGAGAAATAATTATAGAGCAGACCCTTCGAAACCCCCGCCTCCTTCGCGATTTCCGCTATGCTTGTCGCCTCATAACCCTTCTTTGCAATCAGCCGAAAGGCAGCATCCATGATCTTTTGCATGCTTTCCTGCCTGATTTCGCGGTTTTGGGCCTCTGTGCGCGGACTCATAGCGTTTTTGACTGACCGGTCGGTCAAAAGTATAAAACTGGGGAATCCCAGTCAAGAAAAAGGGGAGATTATCACTACCGATTACCTCCTGCCGCTTGTATTATCTCCTTTCCCGCCCCTTTCGCATCATAATCCACGCCGAGCAGCGCCGCAGCAGTTCTGGCAACCTGATTCTGGTACAGCTGGCCAGCTGTCTTAACCTCACCCGTCGCGGGCGTGTCTGGTCCGATCACGGCCATCCAGATCTGGTCAGCGCCATTGATTTCGGTGCCGTGACTTCTCCAGGTGTCGACAGGAACGGTTCCCCGACCATGATCGGTGGTGATAATGAAGGTGGTCTTGTCCTTATATTGCGGGTGCGATTGCACCCATTCCCATAATTCCTTTATAAACTGATCCGTTTGCCAGGCCGACTTGAGGTATGCATCATAACGGCCGCCGTGCGCGAAGTCGTCGGTCTCGCCGTAGCTGATAAACAAAACGCGTGGCTGATGTTTCTTCAGATGCTCCAACGCATAATGATGGGTAAACGCGTCGAAACGCACTGAGCTCCATTCCTGCGGAATTTGCGACTGTAACTCATTGAGTAGTTTCTCCCGTTCAGAAAGATTTTCCGTTGCCGTCTCGTACCCGGCATTGACCGGAATGCCGCTGCGCTTTTCGTTGATTATATAAGGAAATACATCCCACGAGCCGAACGCGGCCACCTTACCCCTGAATTCCGGTTTGTTGTTTAGAAATTCGAGCACCGTAACATTGGGGTTGTCTTTCTTGTCGTTGCTGTTAATGCGTTCGTCATCCGGAAAGCCGCAGAGTATTTCATTGTAGCCCGGATAAGAGAACCACATTCCGTTGGAGCAGTTCACGTTGTTGTCGTACTTTCTATTACCATACAACTGGCCTTGCTTCGCGATGGTGTTCCAGAAAAATGGCATGAGCGTCTCCCGGCGGAGTTCGGGTGTGTTACGCCAGAACCGGGCGTTGAGTTCACTAACATTCCCGACATACTTCTCATGATTGATCAGAACCGAATCCGCACCCGTGTATAACTCCTGCCATCGGAGGCCGTCGAAGGTGATAATGAAGACGTTTTCCGTCTTACGCTGACCCCATAGGGGTATCTGCACAAGTATTAGCGCGATGATGCATAATATTCGCATAAGCAGGCTGGTTTAGTATACATTGAGGTATGCCCAAAACTAGACAATATGGGACAATGTCCGCTATGACTAGGGTCTAACACCGTATCGATCCGTATTCGGTCTGAAGGTCTTCCAACTGTGCCAGAATTCCTGGTATGCCTGTATGCGTGCAAGCCGGCCGTTGTTCCCGCGCCCGAAAAAATCGTAGGCACCGTTAGGTCCGACCAGTGAATCGTTTCTGATGATATATCGTTCATGGTCGGCATTTCTACGCAGGACAGAAAAACTCTGAGAGTCCCCGGCAAGCGCGATCAGGATCGGCACCCTGCCAAGAATGTCGTGTATGATGCGTTCCTCCTTCAGTTGATTCCAGTCGTAAGCGCGGGCGTTCGTACCGATTTCGACACCCACAACCCACGACTTGTCTTCCCAGGAAAGTGTGTCCGTGCGCGTCAACGTACTTTGGCTCTTGCCGCGCTCAAATCGTGCGAGAGAATCGTAGTTGGCTATCGAAGCCACATCGGCCTGCATTACCTTTCCGAACGGGTGGCTGTTAAAAAACATCCCGAGGGTCAGTTGAGATGATGGCACTTCGGGAAGCCTTTGGCCCAAAAGTGGCCCGGTAATCGCTTCACCGTTGACCTGCCGCCACCAGCTCCTGGTTGTCTCATCTTCAAACATGGCATTAAAGTGGTCCATGCCCACCAGACGGAAGCGCTCAGCCTGTCCATTCACTACCGGTTCAAAAGCACGACCTGTTCTGCACACATTGCAATATGTAATCATCACGGCTTTTCCCCCTACCGTGTCGCGCACCTGGTGATGGTAAGCGATATACCGCAATGGGTACGCTTTGGCTTCACCCTCGTATTCAACGGCCAGCACTACTGTGCTGTCGCCAAGCAAATTTGTTGCACGACCTTCAAATGCCAGGACTTCGGGTTCCAGAAATATTCGGTCAGCCATCATTTTTAAATTGAAGTAGTACACCACCCAGGCTACCAGCAATACCACCACTCCAGGGATCCATTTGCGACGTGCTGAAAGGGCCTGAACTGCACCACCTAAAATCATGAGCCCGAACAAGATCCGAAAGTACCATCGGTTGGTGTGCAGGAAGTACGCGAGATCGATGGTCTCGGCCTGCTGACTACCCGGAAAGGGCATGATGAAATACACTTTGAGGATTTCAAGGGCGGCAAGCAATAGGAGACCCGAATAGAACAGGAATTTCACGAAACGACGGATTAGTTAGCATAAGGAAAGTATGTCATTTGGGGCGGATTTCAAAGTTCGATTACAGGTCAACTCGTAGCGAGGCCTCGTCAAAAAATCACCAAGAGCACTAACCTAAGGATTACAGTCAACCAGCCTGAGCATCACATTCTCATTGGGTGTAAGCAACGACCGATCGATAAAAACAAACTTACCGTCGCGCTCTTCAACCTCGCCGAAGGCCTCCACAAGCACATCACCGCGACGGATAAAGGCCACCTCGCGTATTGAAGTAACGCCTTCCGATTGAAAGGTGTAATCCGCATATAGCGTATCATTTCTCATTGTGCCTACGATTTTGCCGCGGTTCGCATCCTTCTCGTGCAGGTAATAGGTAAGTTCACCTTCTACGGCATCCCCTTGCCAGTTCAGCCGGAGCATAATGCTGTCTTCGGGGGTCGTGTAAGAATAGCATGAGACGGCTGCTTCTGATTCTTCTCTGCGGCTTCCGCTGCATGCCACATACAAAACCATTGCAAAAACCGGCAGCAGCCGTATCAAGGTTGATACACGGACCTTCATCTTAGTTCCTCCTTTGATAAATAAATGTAGAGTCATCGCTTACCATAAGGCGAAGTTGATCCTCCTCTATTTCATAGGCGATATTTCCCGGAAACCATCGGAGATAATCATACTCGAACTCCATTCCGGGGCATGCCATCTTGGTAGCGATCATAGGTGCAAATTCGATGCGATTATCCTGTACTTCGATCGAACCGGTGACGTTGTTGCATCCGGTGTGTCCATAAACCCTCTTTTGGGGGAGGTCGAACGAAAGCTGCGGCAATCCTTTCGCAAAGTCTGTGGAATCGAGCTGGGTTTCATTGATCTTCACGAGTTGCCAGTTTCCATGAAGCTTT
>DATGQD010000055.1:0-6606 GCA_035304385.1 Cyclobacteriaceae bacterium | reverse complement strand
CTTTCTAAATGATTGATCTCGTGATTGAAGCACGGCGCGCGGCGATCGCAGCGGAGATGGAGGTAAGAAGAATCCTTCCGTTCAGGGCGCGCCGCATGGTTGGCCCTTTTATTTTCATGGACCATGCCGGACCGGTTGCTGTCCATCCCACACAAGCACCGGCAATGGATGTGCTTCCACATCCTCACATTGGTCTCTCCACGGTAAGTTACCTCTTCAGCGGACAGGTCACGCACCGCGACAGTCTCGGTGTCGAACAAACCATCCGGCCGGGCGAGGTAAACTGGATGACGGCGGGAAAAGGCATCGCGCATTCGGAGCGCTTTGAAGACCTGGCGATGCTGGCAGGCAACACCCTGGAGATGATCCAAACTTGGGTTGCACTTCCCGAAAGCGCCGAAGAATCCGATCCCGAGTTTAACAATTACAAACCGGAGGTACTGCCTGTACATGCAGAGAAAGGCGTATGGATGCGGGTAATTGCGGGGAGCGCCTTCGGATTAACAAACGATGTTAAAACTCACTCCCCACTCTTTTATGTTCACGCAGTGTTGCAGGAGGGCAGTCGGTTTACATTGCCGACGGGCTACCCGGAACGCGCCGCATATGTCGCGCGGGGCACTGTCGAGGTATCGGGACGCACATACACACGCGGGCAAATGATCGTCTTCAACGCACAAGCCGAACCGGTCATCATCGCTAAAGGAGGCGAAGCGATCGTCATGTTATTGGGGGGTGACCCATTAGGAGAACGATTTATCTGGTGGAATTTTGTTTCATCACGAAAGGAACGTATTGAACAAGCCAAGGCAGATTGGAAAGCAGGACGCATCGAGCTGCCACCGAATGACAACGAAGAGTTTGTTCCTTTGCCGGAAGATCGCAGTCGTCCTGCAGGCAACCCTCCGCCTCAACCGCTGTCCTGAAAGCGCGTATGGAATTAGTGACGATACCAGGGGTTATAATTTTATTCTGAGTATGTCGCATATGCCCCACCGCATTACTAAAAGGTCTTTGATTGTAGAAGGTAATCCGCACGTCCCGGCCCAATCGCAGTTACGCTCGGTGGTCTACTGACGATTGATATTGAAGTACCGATGTTTTTGAGTACCTTTACTAAACTGAGACCGAAATCACCGACCCAATTTGCAATTCGCATCAATTCCCCCACAGGTAAGGGAGTAGGCCGGCCCAAGATCCCTGACAGTCGGTACCCAGGACGCTAATGAGGTGGACTAACTACGAACTCCTGGTACTTTTCCTTTAAAATTCCTTTACCAACGCTCCAGAGCAGCGCGAAACACCTCTTCCTGGATAACCCATACAAACGTGATTAGAAAGACCAAAAGCCAGGTAACACAACCGCAGCGCTTCAATTCCAAGCCCGTGACCGAGTTACAAGATTATGCCATCCTTATACTTAGCGTTGACGGAATCATTCTCGGCTGCAACGCGGGTGCCGAATACATGATGCGTTACAACCGCGATGAACTGGAGGGGACCTCATATAACCAGTTGTTTCGGCCAGCAGACCAGGACATGAAGCTACCGGAAACCCTCCTCGCGGCTGCCGCTACCGATGGAAGCATCACCACCGATGTTTGGCGACTTCAAAAAGACGGCGGCGCATTTCGTGCAAATATCACCTTAAGCGCCATTCGCAACCGAGGACAAATTGATGGATACTCGGAGTTCATACGACAGCTGTCTGACGAAGAACATCATGAGGAAGTCGAGCACGCCAGTCCTAAAAAGAGCGTCTCCCCAAATGGTATGCTCGTAAACGAGGAAGGGTTTAACCGCATAATCGCAGAAGTGAAAGACTATGCGATTGTTATCCTGGACCACGAAGGCCACATACGCAATTGGAACGTAGGCATCCAGGCCATTAAGGGCTTCACCCCAGACATTATCGGACAACATTTCCGCATATTCTATACACCGCATGATCAGGAGGCTGGAGTGCCAGAAACATTGCTGCGCGAGGCAAAGGAACACGGCCGGGCCGTTCACGAGGGGTGGCGCGTAAGAAAAGACATGACGCGTTTTTGGGGAAGCATTGTAATTACCGCATTGCACGACAGCGACGGAAACCACGTCGGCTTTATTAAGGTCACCCGCGACCTGACCGCGAAAAAGCTGGCGGAGGACAAACTTAAAAACTACGCCGCTGACCTGGAGGCCCGCAACCGCGAACTGGAACAGATTACGTACATCACATCGCACGACTTGCAGGAACCTCTTCGCAAGATCAGAACCTTCGGTGAAGTAGCGCGCCATAACATGAAGGATGCCAGTAAGGTAGAGGCGACACTGGAAAAAATTGAAGACTCGGCTGCACGAATGTCCATGCTGCTTCGCGCGATTATGGAATACACCACCCTCGCACGGGTTACCGGCACCCACGCTCCCACCGATCTCAACCAGGTTTTTCAAAGTGCGCGGGGGCAATTGGCCCACCTCATCCAGGAAACAAATGCAAAGGTCACCGCGGGTGTGCTTCCTGTGGTCCAGGGCGACTTCCGTCAGATGGTACAACTCATGGTGCACATCCTCAGCAATGCACTCAAATACAATACACGCGTCCCGGAAATCAGCGTCGATGCGGAAGTGGTGCCTCGAACACAGGTTGCTGACCTCCCCAACTACCTGACGGAGAGTGAATATGTCAGGATCTGTTTCGCTGACAACGGCATTGGTTTTGAAAAGCAGTATGCGCCCCAGATTTACGACATCTTCCGACGCCTCCACAGCACACATCAATATCCGGGTGCAGGTATCGGGTTAGCGCTTTGCCGGCGCATCGTCCAAAATCACAGGGGACATATCACAGCGTCAAGCAAACTCGGCGAAGGGTCCGTATTTTACGTATATCTCCCGGCGCCAAAGACCGAGGAGACGCAATAATAGGTGGCTACGATCCGGCGTGTCGTTTGTGTAGGATCAGCTCAGCCAGCTCACGCAATACGCCGTTCCCACCCTTCGTACGCGTAACGAAGTCGCATGCCCTCTTAACATAGTCCGGGGCATCGGCAGCGGTCACGCTTAAGCCTACCATCTTCAGTACCGGCACATCGGAAAGATCCGAACCGATAAACGCCACGTCTTTAAGCTTCAGGCGATAGTGTGCCGCGAGCTTGCTGACAGTCGCAACTTTATCCAGGATGCCCTGGTGGCAGAAGTCCATCCTCAGGTCGGCACACCATCGCGTGACGGTACCCGACTCCCGGGCGGACACGACCCCGATCACCACTCCGGCCTTTTGCAAGGGGGAAACAATGGCGGCATCGCGAAAGTGAAATTGCTTGTACTCTTTTCCGTTAAGATCAAGGATAATCTTGCCGTTGGTAAGCACGCCATCGGCTTCGAGAAAAATGGCTTTCAGGCCGGCCAGCCGCCGCTTTGTATCGCCCGAAATTTTACCTTTTGGAGCCAAGGGGTTGATTTACGCCCAAGTTTAGGGAAAAACGTCAAAATGAAGGATTTTTTAGTCGATGAATTGAGTTTACCTTCGTTGCCAAATATCAAAAAGGCCTCCGGCAATCGCCCGACATCGTCATCAAAATCTGGGTCGGGTTTATTGCGAGTTAAGGTTTAAACATTGACCTTTAACGCTTGTACCGTCAGCTCATGAAGTTTTTTCTGTCGCTGTTTGGCACGCTCGCCTTTATTCTGCTCCTCGACCGCAGCTGGACGGTCGGCGATACGCGTATTCCACCATTGGGCAAATTTCTGGATCCGCTGAACGGGTTCTGGCAAAATGCGGAACCACGGAACCACATCGGCCCCGAGGACCTCAGGGTAAATGGGTTGAAGCAGCGTGTGATCGTGCAATACGACAGCCTCCTGATACCGCATATTTTCGCCACCGACGAGGAAGACCTGTACATGGCGCAGGGATTCGTAACAGCACAGCACCGGCTCTGGCAGATGGAATTCCAGACCCTGGCCGCCGCCGGGCGATTATCCTCTATCCTCGGACCCGGACCCGATAATGTGTTTATCGAATACGACCGCCGGCAACGACGGCTGGGTGTCCCCTTTGCGGCCCAAAATGCAGCCGAAATGATGGTGCAGGACCCTGTGCAAAAGGCCATGCTCGAACGCTATACCGACGGCATCAACCGGTACATCAGCTCCTTGCGATACAAGGACCTCCCACTCGAGTACAAGCTGATGGATTACGAGCCGGAACCCTGGACGGTACTCAAATGCGGCCTCCTTCTCAAAAGCATGGCGCAGACGCTTAACATGGGCGACAAGGACATTGAAATGACCAACGCGCTCAAGCTGTACGGCAAGGAGATGGTCGACTTACTTTACCCCGATCCCGACTGCGATATCGACCCCATCGTAAACAATCCCGGCGGGTGGAACTTTAACCCCGTTAACCTGGCCGAAACGGTCAACAGCCTTCCGGAGGGGTTGGTTGGAACAGACCCTATGCCTAAGTCGAACCCCGATCTGGGCAGCAACAACTGGGCGGTCAGCGGCAGCCGGACCGCCACCGGTGCACCCATACTATGTAACGACCCGCACCTGGATACCTCCCTCCCTTCCATCTGGTTCGCCGTCCACCTTAACGGCCCTGACGTCAATGTGATGGGTGCCTCCATTCCCGGCTCACCCGGTGTGATCATCGGTTTCAACGACTCCATTGCCTGGGGGGTAACCAACGCGCAGCGCGACCTGGTCGATTGGTATAAGATCACCTACCAGGATGCACGTCGCGAACATTACCTGCTCGACGGCGAGTGGAAGAGCACAGAAAAAAAGGTTGAAGAGATCGTAGTCCGCGGCGGGCGCACGGTGTACGACACGGTAATCTACACGCACTGGGGGCCTGTCCCTTACGACAGAAATTTCCGCGGTGACGACGATCTGACCGACTATGCGTTCCGCTGGATTGCGCACGATCCGTCGAAAGAGGCAACCACTTTTTACAAGTTAAACCGCGCAAAGAATTTTAACGACTATATGGAGGCGTTGGATCATTACGCCTCCCCCGCTCAGAACTTTGCTTTTGCTTCGGTGTCGGGCGACATCGCCATACGGATCCAGGGCAAGTTTCCGGTGCGCCGCAAGGACGAAGGAAAGTTTGTGCTCGACGGCAGCCAGACTGCTAACGGATGGAACGCGTTCATTCCGCTGGAGCAAAATATCATGGAAAAGAATCCGGTACGCGGCTTCGTCAGTTCAGCCAACCAGTACCCTGTGGATTCAACGTATCCCTACTATATAACAGCTACGAATTACGAGGCCTACCGGAACCGAAGGATTAACAATGTGTTGCGACGGCTTAACGGCATTACGGTTACGGACATGATGCGGCTGCAGAATGACAACTACAACCTGCACGCTGCGGAAGCGCTTCCGTTCCTTCTCGGCCAACTTGCCGTTGACACGGCCGCACTGCGGGACGAAGGCCCGGAAGGCATCGCGCTCATTAACGCGTACCGCAAGCTGGCCGCCTGGGATTATTTCAACGACAAAGACGCGGAAGGCGCGTCATACTTCCAGGCGTGGTGGAGCGACTTCTATCTGCGGCTTTGGGATGAAATGCTCGACCAACCTTTTCCCATGGCGCTACCTACCGAATTCAACACGATCAAGTTGTTAAAGGAGAACAGGATTGCCGCGTTTTACGATATCCGGTCGACGGAAACACGTGAATCGTTGCGCGATCTGGTTCATACCTCGTTCGCGACCTCCGTAGCGCGTATTGAAAAGTGGAAAGAGGATCGCGGGTCGGACCGGGTTCGGTGGGCCGATTACAAAGACACCTACGTACGCCACCTGGCGCGCATTGAACCTTTGGGGTACCATGTTCAGCATGGTGGACACGGCAATGCCGTTAACGCCAGCGATCGTATACATGGGCCGTCGTGGCGCATGATCGTCAGCCTTGAGAAGACGGGCATCAAAGCCTATGGCGTGTATCCCGGCGGGCAGTCGGGCAATCCGGGCAGCTTTCACTACAGCGATATGCTGGAGGCCTGGTCGAACGGGCGGTATTACCGGCTGGCTTTTCCAAAGCGGCCGGAGGAAATGCAGCCGTACCTGTTTTATGAAACCGACCTCAATCCCCGCGAGAAAGAGAATTAAGGCATGAAAAAGTTTGTTATCCAGGTCGTCGTGATTGCCCTGCTGGCCTACATGCTGGAGATGTTCCTCCCCTGGTGGAGTGTGGCCATTGCCGCGGCTTTAGGAGGGTTGTTTTTGCGGTCGGACGCCAACTTTTGGGCCGGCTTTTGCGGCGTCGGCGCCTTATGGTTCAGCGCTGCGGTTGTGATTGACATTACATCGGCTGGCGACCTGGCAGATAAGGTGGCCTCCATCATGCATATCAACGAGTCATTGCTGATCATCTTCACCTGTCTTACGGGTGCGCTGGTGGGTGGCATGGCCTCCTACACCGGCTCGCTGGTTACGCGAAAGAAAGTGGCAAAATCTGGATGATTGGGGTATTTCCTTATATTTGCACTTCCATTTTTGGAAGCTCGGACACGAACCGGAGAGGTGGGTGAGTGGCTGAAACCAACAGTTTGCTAAACTGTCGTACACGCAAGTGTACCGGGGGTTCGAATCCCCCTCTCTCCGCAACAA
>DATGQD010000054.1:0-57547 GCA_035304385.1 Cyclobacteriaceae bacterium | reverse complement strand
AACCAAATCAAAATTATGCAATTTTACCCGTTACGACATCACGCGTCCGACCCTTATTTCGTCGGCAGGCGAACGCTGACGCTCCCGCGTTTTCGCCTGAAAGTGCTGAGGTATTCGGCGCTTTGCTGCTTCTTCCTCTTCGTTGTGGCGACCGCCGAAGCGGTCAGCCAAAACGTAACCATTAACGAACGCAACGCACCCCTGGAGAAAATATTCAGGGAAATCAAGCGACAGACCGGGTACGTGTTTTTCTACAACCAGGAGTTCCTCCGCAAAGCCCGCAATGTCACCGTGCAGCTGAGAGATGCTCCGCTGACCGATGCCCTGGATCAGTGTCTGAAAGGACAACCACTGAGCTACGTAATCGAGAACAAATCGATCATCATCACTGAAAAGCCGGCGGCGCCCGAACGGAGATCCCGTGAACCTCAGGCAGCGCCCGCAGATTCGATCGGCGTCCGTGGGAATGTTACCGACGAGACGGGTTCCTCCGTACCCGGCGTCAACGTGGTCATCCGCGGAACAACGCACGGTGTGATCACGGACCAGGACGGCAACTACTACCTGCAGAATGTGCCGGACGATGCCATCCTGGTGTTTTCATTTGTCGGGAAAAAGTCGCAGGAGATTCCGGTTGCGGGCCGTTCAGTAATTAACGTCACACTGGAAGAAGAAGCGTCGGCATTGGAAGAGATTGTGGTGATTGGTTACGGAAGTCTCCAGAAACGCGATCTCACCGGCGCCATCGCCCAGATCGATCCCAGCGAGATGCAGGAGAAGCTGACGCCCAGTGTCAACGACCTTTTGCGGAATAACCTGGCCGGTCTTTACATACCATTTTCAGTAGATCCAAAGGGAAGCGTTAACATGAACAACGTTCGCATCCGGGGTACTAACTCACTACTGGCTTCGAACACCCCTTTGATCATTGTCGATGACATGATTTACTACGGCGACCTTGCCAACATCAACCCCGGCGACATTGAGCGCATCGACGTTATGAAGGATGCAAGCTCGGCGGCCATTTACGGCTCGCGGGCGGCCAACGGTGTCATCATTATCAGTACTAAGAAAGGAAAGTCAGGCAGTCCTGAAATCAATTTCACGGTGAACACGGGCATAGCCACCCCGTCGTTCCTGCGTCCCGTCTACGATCCGGAAAGCTACCTCGACATGCATGCCACCTACTCGGCAACTAACCTTCCCAGAAATGAACCCGGCTTCTACTCAAGACCGGATAACCTTCCTCCTGGCGTCAGTCTGGAAGACTGGATGGCCTATACCGGTGCAACCGGCGATCCCACTAATGTCTGGCTGGCACGAATCGGTTTGTTTCAGACCGAAATCGATAACTATAACGCCGGGCGGACGATCGATTGGGAAGATATCGTCTTTCAGACTGGTATTCGCCAGGACTATCAGATGAGCATCAATGGCGGTACAGACAGGTTCAAGTATTACATGTCGGGTAACTATACCGACAATGAGGGGTTCATCGTCGGACAAGAGTACCAGAGCTTCCGGGCACGCGTCAACCTCGAAAGCAAGGTTGCCGATTTTCTAACCGTGGGATTGAATAGCCAGTTTGCCAATCGCGATGAAAGCAGCGTCCCCGCTGACTGGCAGGCTTATGTTTGGGGGTCTCCTTACGGTTCCATGTACGAGGATGACGGCGAAACGTTGAAATACCTGACCTATGATTATAACCTGAGCCGGAATCCCCTGTACGACCGTGAATATCGCAACAGGTTCAGAAAGTTCAATGACCTGGACAGCCGCCTGTACGCCATCGTTGATCTGCCTTTCGACTTCAAATATCAGATCAACTTCGTCAACAATGTACGTAGCTCCCGATTCTACGAGCACCTTTCGTCGCAAAGCGCAGCGATCGCCAATGGAGGGGAAGCCATACGCGCCAACTCCACAGCGTACACCTGGATCATTGACAACATCCTCTCCTGGAACAAATCGTTCGGCGGACACGACTTCGGCCTGACGCTACTGGCAAACGCTGAGCGCGGCCGCACCTGGAGCGATGAGATGTTCAACAGCGGGTTCTTCCCAACTGATATCCTCGGGTACCACGCTATCGACCTGGGCCTTAGTCCAAGAATTGCAAGCGACGATCAAACGTACACGCGCGACGCCCTCCTGGGACGTCTGAATTACTCCTACATGTCGCGTTACTATTTGACACTCGCCCTCCGCCGCGACGGGTATTCGGCATTTGGTCAATCCAATCCGCATGCGTACTTCCCCACAGTTGCCGCTGCGTGGACCATTTCCGAAGAGAACTTCTTTAAGTCTGAACCCGTCGACTTCCTCAAGCTGCGTTTGTCGTGGGGTGCCAACGGTAACTCGTCAATCGGAACCTATTCAGCGCTTGCGGTGATGGAAAGCCGGAAGTTCCTGTACTCGGTGGGTGGCGTTGCAACGCCTACTTCCGAACTACGCCTCGCCCGTATGGCCAACAACGCCTTACAGTGGGAAAAGACTACGGCACTTAACGTTGGCATCGACTTCGGACTTTTCAACAGCAACATCACCGGTTCATTGGAATTGTATGATTCCAAAACAACGGGATTGCTGGTTGACCGCAAACTACCCTCGGTGACGGGCTACGGGGCTGTTGCCGCGAATCTTGGTGAAATAAACAACAAGGGTATCGAATTGACCATAAGCTCCGTCAACCTGCAAACCGGCAGCGGCCTCACATGGACGAGCACCTTCAACATGGCCCGCAACAAGAACACTATTGTGAGTCTGTATGGCGATATGGTGGACGTGCTCGATGAAGGGGGAAACGTAATCGGCCAGGAAGAGGCCTCAGACCCCACCAATGGCTGGTTCATCGGTGAGTCCATCGATGTCATCTGGGACTATGCTTCGGACGGTATCTGGCAGGAAGAAGAGGAAGCAGAAGCGTATGCCTACGGCGGATTCTTCCCCGGTCAGTTCAAGAACGTGGATGTAAACGGCGATGGCGTATATGATTCGGAAGACCGGCAGTTCATCGGTCACACTACGCCTCAGTTTCGCTGGAACCTCTCCAACGAATTCAAGTTCCGCAATCTGGCACTCTCGTTTTCTGTATATGGGCAGCATGGCCATAAGATGAACTTCGGTGACCACGCAGGCACCGCGCTTTATGAAACCGGCAACGGGTTCGTCATGCCGTACTGGACACCTGAGAACAGGAGCAACAAGTATCCCAGCATGCGTGGCAACGGTGGAACGAACTACAGGAGTCTGAGCTTCGTGCGATTGAATGACATCACACTTGGCTACACCTTCTCCAGGGAGATTCTGGATAGAGTCAAGATGCGTTCGTTGAAAGTTTATGCGAGCGTGTACAACGTGCACGTGTGGACAGCCTGGCCGGGATGGGACCCTGAAAACTGGGATCCTTCAAATGCGAATCCGCAAAATACGGTGGGCCCGGCGCCGCGGTATTTCAATCTCGGTGTGAATATCGGTCTATAAGTCACCTTCAAACAGAATCAAAATGCGTAACTATAGGAAAAGATCTACCCCTCTCCTCGCGACTTTCTTATCCATTGTACTTGTGTTTGGATGCAGCGAGGATTTTCTGAAGCCCGAACCTTTATCCTTTTTCTCGCCTGAAAACGTTCTTGTCGACAGGCAGGGAATGGAATCTTTGCTCACCGCGTGTGAACACCTCCTCCGTCTTGAGTATACCATTCCACAGGTACGGATCGAGGTGATGATGTCCGACATCGGCGCGTGTGCCGGATGTACCCTATCTGACTTCCAACAAAATCTTTACCCTTCGTCACCAGCCCTTGCGAATGCCTGGTATAACGTGACGCAGTGGTGGGAAGAGTGGTACAAGGTGGTTAAGTATGCCAATACAGTAATCTCCCGCATCGACGACAT
Source organism: Cyclobacteriaceae bacterium (assembly GCA_035304385.1). Taxonomy (GTDB): domain Bacteria; phylum Bacteroidota; class Bacteroidia; order Cytophagales; family Cyclobacteriaceae; genus ZC4RG29. The sequence continues at coordinate 53,650 of DATGQD010000054.1, read as the reverse complement.
CGCTCTGTCCGAAGAAGATCGGGACCTGCTGATCGCGAAAGCCGTGTTCTACAGGGCACGTGCATACTACCGCCTCACGCATCAATTTGGCGACGTGCCCCTGATCCTCGAAGAGGTGGTTACTCCACGAATTGACTTCTATACCTACGAACGGGAGAGCATCCTGCGAAAGATGAAGGAGGATATGGATCAGTACGTAACGGCCCTCCCACTCACGGCGCCCCTGGGAACGGTGAACCGCGACGCGGCTTACCACCTCCTGACCAAGATCAACCTCGCACTCGGCGAATTTCAGGATGCCGTTACCTCAGCCTCAGCGGTTATTGATGGTGGAACTCATGCACTTATGACGGACCGTTTCGGTGTCGTGAAAAATCAGGCAGAACTCACCGATGGATATCAGGCGTATATTAACGGTGGCTCGGTACCCCTCGATGTCATCTACGATCTGCATCGGCCTGAAAACATCACAGCTGCCGACAACCGGGAGGTTCTGTATGCAGTCGTGGACCGGATGAACGTTGAAGGAAATGACGATCAGAACGCCCCGGAGTGGAACATCCCTTATCGCTCAGGCATGCGCAATATGCGTAACAATACACCGCGATGGGGGGCAGTAGGTGCGATTAAGACACCCTCTGGCGCTAACGGTATGCAGGCCACCGACGATCCGCTGGGACAATATCGCACCCTGGGCCACGGAGAAGGCTTCATGCGGCCGAGCCTGTACATGGCGTACGACATATGGGATGACCCCAACGATGTGCGCGGCAAGCAGCCGAACTGGTGGAAGATGACGGACCTGGTGTACAACAACACCGGGCTGATCGGAACACCTGATGAGATCTACTACGGTGAACATGTTCCGGCATCGGCGCGTCCCCCTGGAGCTGATTCGCTGCGGGTTTGGTTCCCGTTCCCCAACAAGTTCCTCAATGATGATCCGCGCACGGTACCCAACGGCGCCAACCAGGATTGGTACGTCTACCGCGTCGCGGAAACCTACCTGCTCCGCGCAGAAGCGTACTTCTGGCTTGATGAATCCGTCAATGCCGCCGCCGACGTGAATGCAATCCGTACACGCGCAGGCGCTGCGCCGATCGACCCCACGGATGTCGACATCGACGTCATTCTCGACGAACGTGCCAAGGAGTTATTCAACGAGGAACCGCGCAGAACGGAGATGGTTCGCATGGCATACATATTTGCGAAGACCGGACGCCAGTATAACGGCAAGACATACTCGCTGAACGCCTTCAGTACCGACAACTTCTGGTATGACCGTACCATCGCAAAGAACCGCCTGTTCCGTGATAATGTACCGACCGCGGAAGGGCCGGTGTATCGGTTAGCGCCGCATAACGTCCTGTGGCCGGTCCCGGAAGGAACCATCCTTTCAAATTCGCTGGGGCATATCAATCAAACACCCGGCTACTCAGGGAGTGAGTCGAATATTCCACCAAAGGTTTATCCGGAGCCATAATCAAAGTGCAAAAGAGCCCTGTCGTTCCCGCGAGTGGCAGGGCTTTCCTTTTCCTTTCCATTCAAGATTTTTTTGACTATATAAAAGAAAAAGCAATAGGTATGAGACTAACATTTTGCGCAGCCCTGCTGTGCCTTACGACGACATTTGTATTTGGTCAGGCCGCTGACACCATGCGGGTGTACAGAAACGACAAGCCTTACGAGGTCCGCGACTTCACCAGAACGTTCAGCACTGACCGGCCACGCAACGTCATACTCATGATTGGCGATGGCATGGGTATCGCCCAGGTGTTTGCTGCTATGACCGCGAACCACGGACGCCTGTTCCTCGATAACTTCAAGTGCGTGGGATACTCCCGTACCCAAGCCGCCAACCGCTACATCACGGATTCGGCAGCGGGTGCAACAGCCCTGTCGACAGGCAAGAAAACCTACAACGGCGCCATCGCCATGGTGATCGACGCAAAGGGAGATACGGTGGCGGCGAAGACCGTTCTTGAAATTGCAGAAGAACGCGGCATGTCAACCGGCCTCGTTGCGACATGTGCGTTGTCGCACGCGACACCCGCCTCTTTTATCGCCCATCAGCCATCGCGCTCCCTCTATGATGACATTGGAGCCGATTATCTAAAAACCGATGTCGACGTAATGATTGGCGGGGGTTACAAAAACTTTGCCGACCGGAAAGACGGTCGTGACCTGATTGCTGTCCTTAAGCAAAAGGGCTATCGCGTGGAACGGACAATGGAAGACATTGCCAAAGTCAAGTCGGGAAAACTTGCAGGAATCACGGCTTACGCACAGAACCCACCCGTTCATAAGCGTGATCTAAATCTTCCGCTGTCCACGACAACAGCAATCAACATATTGAAGCAAAATGAAAAAGGCTTCTTTCTTATGGTCGAGGGATCGCAGATCGACTGGGGTTCTCATAACAACAACACAACGCACGCAGTGAGCGAAATGCTCGACTTCGATCAGGCTATCGGCCGCGCGCTCGAATTCGCATACGAGGACGGAAATACATTGATCGTCGTCACCGCAGATCATGAAACCGGAGGAATGGCACTGACCGGCGGAAGTATGAAGGAAGGATGGGTCCGGGCCGAATACATATCGGGCGGTCATACCGGCATCGTCGTTCCGGTGTTTGCCTATGGGCCGGGCGCTGAAGCCTTCATGGGTTTCATCGAAAACACCGATATCGGAAATAAAATCATCGAGTACGTATCACAGTAGACTTAAACGCTACGCATCGCTCCAATATTTCTTGCAAATGAAACTTGTTATAGCGGCATTGTTGTCAATAGTCTCCGTATGCAGCGTGACGGCGCAAGACACGCCGGCTTCTCCCTATATGGATCCGTATGTGCGCAATAGCTTCGTACGGGAGAACAGCTTCCTGAACAAAAAGTATACGCCGACACCCTTGCCCTCGTTTGAGGACGCCAAAAAGCATCTTCCGCAGCCCGTTTGGGACAAGCATCCGACATACATCGATTGCTATTGGAAAACCTGGGAGATTGCTTTCAACAACCTCAGGCAACCCCAGGAAGGAAGCGGATTTGTTGCCAACTATGTTACCACAGGGTTCAACAACCACATCTTCATGTGGGGACATGTGTTCATGTTCATGTACTGGAAGTACGCCCTGCAGGTGTTTCCTTACCAGAAGTCGCTTGAGAACTTTTATGCTAAGCAGCACCGCGACGGCTACATCAGCCGGGAGATCGACGAAACCGACGGGTCTGAACAGTTTCATCGCTTCGACCTTTCCAGTACAGGCCCCAATATCTTTCCCTGGGGTGAGTGGGAGTACTTCCTGATCTCCGGTGACAAGGACCGGCTCGCGCGGGTGTTTCCCGTCCTGGTGGCCAACAAACAGTGGGTCAAGAAGTACCGCACGTGGCAGGACGGGTCTTACTTCGCCAATGGGTGGAGCTCTGGAATGGACAACCAGCCACGACTTCCCAGGGGCTATTCTCCCGAGTTTGACCACGGACACATGTCGTGGATCGATATCACCCTGCAACAACTCTACATGGACAAGATCCTTCTTGCAATGGCCGACCTTCTGGGAAGACGAGATGAAATTCCAGACATAGAAGAAGAATACGAGTTGTTAAAGGAGACGGTCAACAAGAATATGTGGAACGACAAAATCGCCTTTTACGTCGATCGCTTCCGCGACGGTTCACTGTCGGATGTTAAGTCGATTGGCGCGTATTGGTCGCTGCTGGCTGGCATAGTACCAGAAGATCGGGTTGACAGGTTTTGTGCTCACCTGGCCGACACCAATGCATTCGCTCGTCATCACCGGATACCCAGTCTGTCTGCCGACACACCCGGCTATGCCGAGGAAGGCGAATACTGGCGCGGCGGAGTCTGGGCAATTACAAACTTCATGACCCTGAAAGGACTTGCGGCGTACGGCCAGGATTCCCTGGCGCATGCGATAGCCAGAAACCATATGCACAAAGTGGTCGAAAGATTTCTCGAGACAGGGACGATCTGGGAGAACTATGCACCCGAAGCTGGATTCGTTCCGAAGAACAGCCGGCCCGATTTTGTGGGATTCTCCGGAGTGTCACCCGTTTCCATTTTCATCGAGAACATTCTCGGCATACGCTCCGACGTGCCAAACGACAAAATTGTGTGGGACGTACGCCTGCTTGAACGCCATGGCATCACGCAGTTGCCGTTAGGGCTTAAAGGCACCGTGCGGCTGATGTGTAAGGCGCGCAAAAAGGAAACCGATGAGCCGGTCATTGATGCTGCCTCCACCGTTCCGATCACGCTCGTCGTGAAGTGGAGGGGAGGAACGAAAACAATCAACATTAAACCCGGAAAAAGCGCACAATGAAAACGCACACGTGTTCACTGCTGTTTTGCGTGATGGGTTTTGCGCTGGCATGCACTGCTCAGCCCCGTCAAAGCGAAACCACCGAACTGACCATCATAGTTGCGGAAGAATCAACAAGTGAACCAGTGCCGGCCTGGATAACAGTTGCCAGTGATCAGGACCCGAACGTGGCCGGCTGGTACAAGCGGCGCGGACCAACGGGATTCCCTTCCTTTTCTCCTGTGCAGCTAAGGGTGCCATCCGGAAAACTTACCATCACTGCCTGGAACCACGAGAGTGACGAGGTGTCAATACCGTTTGAGACGACCGGCCCCGCAGATACCTGCCGCATTTCACTAAAACGTCGGCTCGACCTTCATCAAATGGGTTATTTCTCATTTGATAGCCACAACCACCTTAATGGCTACGATTCCATCAACCGCCCACCTCACCTGTATCCCTATTGCGCCGCGCTGGGCATTGATCATCTCGACCTCGGACAGGGTTGGTTGTTCGGTCTGCGCATGCCGGTCAGTTACGATTCGCTGATCCGATACTTTGAAGCAAAGAGCACTCCTGACCTCAGTCTGCGGTTTGGTGCCGAGATGCCGAAACTCCGTTACGGTCACACCTGGTACGTAAACCATCCTGGCCTGGAAGAACCCTTTAAAGATTACCTGAAATGGCACGATCCCGCATTTGTCGACTCCATGCAAAGCAAGCATGTGCGGCAAAGCGGACAGATTGATTTGCGGGGCACGCTGCGACCGCGTTGGCATCCGCCTTTCGTCGACCGTCTTCGCCATAAACGCGCAGGCGCCTTCGCAGCGGCGGCGCATCCGACACGGTGGTGGAACGACGGCGACGACCAACTCTTTCCCGTGACAAACCTTGTTGCCGACCTCGCATTCGATCTGCTCACCGCGCAGTCGTACGATGGACTGGTGGTCATGGGCGATCGCAAAGACAACATTTTCTACCAGAACTTATGGTTTCACGCGCTGAATCTCGGTTACCGCCTGATACCCGTGGCGGAGACCGATGGCAACGTGGTGGGCGGAAGCCTCGGCGCCCGGATGCTGACCTATGCCAAAACAGGAGGTACGACATTCCAGTATGATTCACTGTTGAACCATATAAAACACGGTCATACAACCCTGTCGGGAAGGGCATTCATGCACCTAACCGTCGACGACAACCTGCCACCCGGATCGGTGTTGCCCGCCGACGGGAAGACGCATGTCATCAACGTGACTGTATACAGCGAGCCCGCCGCCGATGAATACGTGTCCTTCCTGGTGCTGTACAGAAATGGTGAACCGGTGGAGAAAGTGGATCTGCGGTCACACCAAAAGCGCGTGGTTTCACACAATTTTCAGGTAGCGGAAAACGACGACGCCTGGTATGTGGTGAAGTCTTACGGCAGGGTCTACCCGGAAGAGGACATTCAGTTCGACGTGATTGCCTACGCCCGCCAATGCCTCACCATTCCCAATGACGACTACGTGAGAAACACGGGGATAAGCTTGACCGCACCTGTATATTTCACGTCAACCAAAGGAAAGCAACCCGAAATATTCGTCTCTGACATTACAGCAACCATCACCGACAACGGACAACCCGTACCCAACCTGCCGGTTGAAGTTTGGAACGTCGACAGCTGCCTCGCAAAGCTGACGACCGACAAAAAGGGTATGTTTAAGATTTCGGCGCCGGCCACCATCGACGTGCGTTTTGCAACACCCGATGGCAAGCAGCATCAGCAATGGCTGTTTTACGAGTATCCTCCGTTGCTTGACGTTATGGAATATGTCTATACCTTGCAATGGGTCAAAAGGTATCCGGGTATTCAACCCGGACAAATGCCGTGGGAAGCGCTTCAATACGATGAACTAAAGGCGGTGCTGGAAAAAGTGAATTGGGAAATTCGCGCTGATAACACGCCAACATATTATAGCGAGCAATGATCAAAAACCTTATTCCAAATCTATTATTCATTACTCTGGGGCTGACCCTGTTTTTCGTCTTCATGGGGTGCGAGACGAGGAAGTCGATTTTTTCTACCGACAACCTGGTCGCCTGGTGCATTGTTCCTTTCGACGCAAAGGAACGCGGACCAGTAGAACGTGCGCAAATGCTGAAGGAACTGGGGATTACCCGTCTCGCGTACGACTGGCGTGAAGAGCACATCCCTACTTTCGATGAAGAATGGAAAGCCTTAAATGAACACAACATAAAACTCCAGGCTTTCTGGATGGTCGCAGGTCAGGATCCGGCCAACGATAACAACGTTCAGGCGGTTTTTGATTTCCTCGAACGCAACAAGGTCTCGACAGAACTGTGGCTGCTCATCTGGGAATGGCCCGGATTCGATTCGTTATCGCAGGACGAGAAGGTGCGCATGATGGCGGCACCCATTGAATACATTGCCGACCGGGCGGCAGCATTGGACTGCACCGTTGGGCTGTATAATCACCGGAAGTGGTTTGGCGAGCCGGAAAATCAACTTGCAATCCTGAAATATCTCGATCGCCCCAACATCGGCATCGTGTATAATTTTCACCATGCCGTCGAGCATCATGAGCGTTTCCCGGAGTTCTTTCCAAGGATCAAACCCCATTTGATGGCCGTCAATGTCGCGGGCATTCGTGCAGCCGACAGAAAAAACTTTTACGGTGTCGGTGAAGGTGACACCGAGACGGAAATGCTCCGGATGGTCCTGGAAAGCGAATATGATGGTCCGATCGGAATCATCAACCACGACGAGAATCGCGATGCGAGGGAAGGACTGGTAAAAGAGATGACCAACCTGCAGCGCCTCGCGTCCGAATTGAAGTGATCGCCGAAGACAACTACCCATTGCTTTTGCTGCGACTATGTCCTACATTTCCTCTTACGGGCAACCCGCCTGGAAAAGGACATTACGAGTGCGGCGTATGGGAACACAGGCAAACACGTTTGACGCAATTGTCATAGGGTCGGGGCCAAGCGGCGGCTGGTCTGCCAAGGAATTGTGCGATCACGGTCTGAAAACATTGGTTCTTGAACGGGGCAGGCCGGTAGAGCATATCAAGGATTATCCTACCGCCAACATGGCGCCCTGGGAATTTGAACACCGGGGGAGTATGCCCATCGACATTACCAAAGAAAATCCCATCATCAGCCGGTGTTATGCGTTCGATGAATCGACCGAACATTTCTTCGTCAAGGATAACGAGCATCCCTACATCCAGGAAAAACCGTTCGATTGGATCCGCGGATACCAGGTAGGCGGACGTTCCATTATGTGGGGCCGGGCATGCCAACGCTGGAGCGACTTTGAATTCACCGCCCCGGATCGCTTCGGTTTCGGCATCGACTGGCCCATACGGTACAAGGATGTCGCGCCCTGGTATTCCCATGTAGAAAAATTCATTGGCGTCTGCGGCGGTAAAGACGGTCTTAAAAATCTCCCCGACGGAGAATACCTTCCTCCGTTCGGGATGAATTGTGTCGAGCAGGAGATACAAAAAAAGATCTCCGCGAACTACGCGGATCGTTATATGGTGGAAGGCCGGTGGGCACACCTTACCGAGCCTCAACCCATACACATCGAACAAGGACGGCAACGATGTGTAGCGCGCAATCTTTGCACCCGTGGATGCCCATTCGGCGCTTATTTCAGCTCGAATTCTTCAACGCTGCCGTGGGCGCTAAAGACAGGGAACCTCACCATACGTCCTCACGCTGTCGTTCACTCTGTGATCTACGATGAACAGAAAGGAAAGGCAACAGGCGTGCGGGTGATCGATGCAATCACGAAGGAGGCCACCGAGTACTACGCTCGCATCATCTTCGTTAATGCGTCCTGCCTGAACACAAACCTTATCCTGTTGAATTCGAAGTCGAATCGATTTCCTGAAGGCCTGGGTAACGACAATGGATTGCTGGGCAAATACATCGCCTTTCACAACTACCGGGGCCTGGTGTCGGCAACGTATGAAGGACTGGAGGATCGCTACTATTACGGCAGGCGGCCGTCGATACCTATTATCGCGAACTACCGTAACCTGGAAAAACAGGAAACGGATTACGTGGGAGGGTTTCTGACGTTCATAGGCGCAAGCCGGGGACAGGGCGCCAGCAAGGGCTTGCACGAGTATGTGGGGCCGACATACAAAGAGGCCATGAGCGAACCGGGTCCATGGCAGATCTTCTCGTTCATTCAAGGTGAGACGATCCCCCGCGAAGAAAATCATGTGCGGCTAAGTCCCGATCAAAACGACGCCTGGGGCATCCCCTTGCTCATCACTTCGGTAGACTACACCGACAACGAAGACAAAATGGTTCAGGATTTTCTCACCCAGACGCCGGAAATGCTGGAGAAAGCCGGCTGTTCGAATATAACGCCTACCGATACCAAACAAGCGCCCGGCCTCGACATCCACGAAATGGGCGGCGTGCGCATGGGGCGCGACCCAAGAACATCCCTCCTCAACGAGTGGAACCAGTTGCACCACTGTAAGAACGTGTTCGTCACCGATGGCGCCTGCATGACCTCCACCGGCAACCAAAGTCCCACCATTTTTTACATGACGCTTAGTGCGAGAGCGGCGAATTATGCGGTAGAGCAGATGAAGAGAGGGGAGCTGTGAGATTGGCGATTATCGATTTTAGATTTGTGATTGTCGATTGGGCGGCGTGGAACAAATTTCGAAAATCATAAATCGATAATCGAAAATCGAAAATCTCAAATCAATCACTTCCTCTTTCTCTTCCCTTTCCTCTCATGAAACGCTCCCTTAAACGTGGGGTCTTCCTTGCGGCGTTGGTCGTCGATTTCACGCGCCATAGCCTGACGCTCGGCAAAGGGGGTCTCGGCTATTTTAACACCCGGAGGTATTTCGCTGACGGGAATCGTCTCGCGGATGAGCTGCTGAATTTTTTCAAGATGATATTCTTCCGCCGGCGATACGAATGTTATAGCATCGCCTTCGCTAAAGGCACGACCCGTTCTTCCGATACGATGGACATAGTCCTCGTATAAGATCGGCACATCGAAATTGATAACATGCGAAACATTCGCAATATCGATGCCCCTCGCGGTCACGTCCGTGGAAACCAGTATCCGGATAGCGCCTTCTCTAAACTGGTTTACCGCATTGATGCGTGTGTTTTGCGACTTGTTAGCATGGATGACGCGGGCCGGGCCCAGTTCTTTTCGTTCAATAAATCGGAATACGTTGTCCGCGTTCTGACGTGTGCGCGTGAATATCATCACGCGACTCAGTGCGGTATCAGCGAGCAGGTGTTCCAGCAGATTGATTTTTGTCTTCAGGTTGGGAACCTTATAAACCGTTTGCTGGACTTGGCGTGCCGGTGTCGCCTGCGGCGTCACTTCAACCTTAAGGGGGAATTCCAAAAACTCGGCGCTGAGTTGTTCTACCTTCGGCGGAAACGTTGCAGAGAAAAGGGCATTTTGTCGCTTGACGGGTATCACCTCCAGTATCTTCCGGAGTTGCGGCATAAAGCCCATATCCATCATCCGGTCGGCTTCGTCGATAACCAGCACGGCGATCTTCTTTGGAATTAGCGCACCCCGGAGGTAAAGCTCCATGAAACGTCCCGGCGTTGCTACTACTACGTCGACGCCTTCCTCAAGGCGGGCAATCTGGGCGGAAGGGCCGGTGCCGCCATACAGCGCGGCAACCCTCAGGTCCGTATGTCGGGCAAGTGCGGCGGCATGATCAGCCAGTTGGACGACCAGTTCTTTGGTAGGGGCCAACACCAGTGCGCGGGGCTCCGTGCCCTGTGCATACCGGGCTCTCATCAGGATCGGGATCATGAACGCGGCCGTCTTTCCTGTTCCCGTCTGGGCGATGCCGATCACATCCTGACCATTCAGCAACGGTGGGATCGCCTTAACCTGAATTTCCGTCGGCTCGGAATAGCCAAGCTCATCCACCGCGCGGAGCAACTGGGGGTTTAGCTTAAAATCTTCGAAGGACTTTGCGGCGGACACTTTAGGAACTTACTTTACTGCGATGAATACGACCTTACTGCTGAACGCAAATATAGTGAACGAGGGCAAGACCCTTGCGGGCGATGTGTTGATCAAAGGATCGCGTATTGAGCGCGTGGAGGGGGACCTTTCATCCCAACAAGCGGATACCGTCATCGACCTGAAAGGACATCACCTGCTTCCGGGCGCCATCGATGACCAGGTTCACTTCCGGGAGCCGGGCCTCACGCACAAAGCCACTATTTACTCCGAATCGCGTGCAGCGGTGGCAGGAGGGGTTACGTCTTTCATGGAGATGCCTAACACCGTGCCGCCGGTATTTACGCAGTCGCTATTGGAGGACAAATATGAGATCGCGCGCAACACCTCGTTGGCGAACTACTCGTTCTACATGGGTGCCTCTAATGATAACCTCGAAGAAGCACTGAAGACAGACACGTCCAGAGTATGTGGCCTGAAGATCTTCATGGGCTCATCTACGGGAAACCTTCTCGTGGACGACACCCAAACCCTTGAGGCGTTTTTCTCGCGCTTCCCGGCCCTCATTGCTACGCACTGTGAGGATGAGACGACGATCAGGCAGAACACGGAGGACTATCGAAAGAAGTACGGTGAGGACGTGCCTGTACAGTTCCACGCGTTGATACGCAGCGCTGAGGCGTGCTACAAGTCGTCTTCCCAGGCAGTAGCGCTCGCCAAAAAATACGGAACGCGGTTGCATATTCTTCATATCAGCACGGCCCGCGAGACCGAGCTGTTCGGCAATGACCTTCCGCCCGAAAAAAAGAAGATCACCGCAGAAGCGTGCATCCATCATTTGTGGTTCAGTGACGCCGACTACGAAAAGTTAGGCACATTGATCAAGTGGAATCCGGCGGTAAAGACAGGTGCCGATCGTGAAGGAATTTTTAAGGCATTGCTAGACGACCGCCTTGATGTCATCGCCACCGATCACGCCCCACACACCCTGGAGGAAAAGCAGAACACATATTTCAAGAGTCCTTCGGGTGGGCCACTGATTCAACATAGTCTCGTCGCTGCGCTGGAGTTTTATCACAAGGGAAAGATTCCGTTGGAAAAAGTCGTTCAGAAAATGTGTCACAATCCTGCGCTGATTTTCAACGTGAAGGATCGCGGCTTTATTCGCGAAGGTTACTATGCCGATCTCGTTGCCGTGGATTTGAATCGACCCTGGATTGTGAGCAAGGAAAACATCCTCGCCAAGTGCGGCTGGTCGCCGTTTGAGGGGACGACGTTCCGGTCTGCCGTGGAGCACGTTTTTGTTTCAGGGCATCATGCGTTCAACAATGGAAAGTTCAACGAGGAAAAGATGGGCGAACGGCTGACATTTGACCAGGGCTAATCGTTCAAGCATCAATCCTATCCATCCATGAATCCTATAAATCCCGGTTCAGACATTTTCCCCTCCCTTTGCAAATTCAGGTACCCTGCCTAAATTTGCAGTCCCCGCGGCTGACCGCGGGCAGATGGTGAATGTAGTTCAGTTGGTTAGAACGCCAGATTGTGATTCTGGAGGTCGCGGGTTCGAGTCCCGTCTTTCACCCGGTGGATTTCAGATTAGGATTATCGATTTGTGATTTGTGATTTTAGGGCCTCAAATCGAAAATCGTTAATCGATAATCGCCAATCCCAAATCAATTCACCAATATCTCGTCAATAAACACCCATCCTCTCTCACCTTTCGCCGGGTGCCACGCTGGCAGGCGTTCCACGGGATGCGCAACGACTTTCAACCAGGTGACCGTTTTTGGCTCAAAAAGGCATTGAAAAAGGCCGATTTCCGTACCGGTCTCATCTTTTCCGGGCTGTTTGGGATTCCAGGCTCCAAGTAACACCATCGATCCTTCCTCCTCCCCACCCCACACTTCGACGCGGGCAGCAGGGAAGATGTACGAAGGGGTACTTTGCAACATGCTCACCGTCAGCGATCGGGCTGTCACCGGCGCGTGGAAGTACAGCATCACTGCCGCCTTATCCTGACGGTAACCGATCCAGTTGCCACTTCTGAAGTCCAGGTTATTGGTCTCCCCGTCCACCAGCAAGCGCGGAGGGATGGTGCGGTATTCCGGTGCCGGCGCGGAGGCCAGAATTACTGAATCCGGCGCAAAGGCCGTACGCAGAAACCGCTTTGAAACGACGTCACTGCCAATCCAGCCTTCCTTGTACGCCCTGGCCCGAACCAGGGTCACGGGACCGTCAATCTTAACTGGGCGGTCGTAAATCGCCCCATGCACGCTGTCGGGCACCGAGCCATCAAGCGTATACCTGATAATTGTGTTCTTTATCGGGTGAATCAGCTCAAGCTCCATCGACTCCCTGAACACAGAAGGTCCGTCCGCAAAGCGCGGTGCATTTAACCGCAATAGCGCCCCATCATCTTTGAATCCAGTGTCAAACGTAACATGCGGGAGAACGTTTCGCAGTGACGCTACCTCCGTTTCCGATACCCGGGTCTGCCAGAGAAACACATTGCGCAGCGCGGGGAGCGACTTCAATTGCTGTAGCGCCGCTGCGTCCGTCTTCGTCCCGGACAGCGAAATTTCTGTAAGCGAGCGCAACGACGCCAGATGAAGCAACCCACTACCCGTGATCTCAGTAAAATTCAAATTCAATTTCTCCAGGTTTTCAAAACCCGCAATCAACTCCAGGTCGCCATCGGTAACCGGCATCTTATTCAGGTTAAGTGAGACGATCTGGCGGCCGATCTTTTTGAGTTCTGAAAGCGACTCCCGTGTGAACACATGCCGATTGTAAAAGTTGACAGCCAGCGCGGGCGATTGATATGCAATCGGGTAGATCACGCGGTAGTCGGTTTGCAGAGACCGAACGTCCTCATCACGCGCTGCAGCGAAAGTAAATACAGGTTGAGGTATTCCTTCCGCCTGGTCCAATCGTGACTCCGCCATCTGCCGGAGCGTATCGGAGGGATCCAACTCCATAAGCCGCGCGCCGAACGGCGCCCCGGCAGCGATCCACGCCGTCAATAGCTGACGCTCGCCTTCCGTCAACTGCGGCTTGCCTTTCGGCGGCATGTGCTTTTTATGGTTTTCGGGAAGGTTCATGCGCCGGATCATTTCGCTCTCCCGGACATCACCTGCCCGGAACATCGGACCGTTCTTTCCACCTTTGGCTATGTGCGCTGAGTCGACCATGATCAACTCGCCTTTTGCCTTACGTTCGTTGTGACAGCCCATGCAGCGCGATTCCAGTACCGGTCGTATCACATGATCGAAGACCACAGCTTCCTCCCGGGACACGAGGATCGGCTCAGTTGCGGGTCGTATCGGCTCCCAAAGAAAATCGGCCCCATGCGTCAATACCGAGCCGAGGTGGCCGGCAACCACGACCGACGCCACGACGCCCACGTAAGACGCCCTGAGGATTATGCGCCGCTCACGCTCAGCCTCCCTTAAGCATACAACCGCGTAAGCCAGGCCTGCAATGGCCACCCCTGCCCACTTGTGCACTTGCATTGCCGCGGTGCCTTCCGCCTCCAGGGAAAGAAACAGTCCCATAATGACCGTTATCGAAGCCGCAAGTGCTCCCGACAGGAATAACGCATCAAGCAAAATTTTACGGTAACCATCTTTATCTGCCGGAAGGAAGATGTCAAGGGCAACCGCGAGCAACAAAATGACAATAGGAAAATGAAGGAACATCGGATGCATTCTCCCCAACACCTGAAGCCAGGCCGGCAGCTGCAGGTACGGTTCAAAGACGAGAAAGAACACGATGAGGACATTCAGCGCGAAAAGCGCCTGTCGTGATATGCCCATGATCCTTCTCCTCATGCTAGTTTCGCTCTCCGAAGCAGTATATTATACACGAATGAACTTGTAGGGATACACTTTGCCGGAGGCCCACTGTGCGACATACACGTTTTCATCCCGGTCGACACACACATCATGCGGATGTACAAATATTTTTTCCGCCTGTGCCATGGGTTCAAGTTTGCCGTCTGCGCCATACGCTGGCGCTGTCCCGCCAATGTTGGATACCACCCGGTTATTCTTGTCGAGAATGGTTACGAATCCGGTGCCCTCCGCGCTGAGGTCGGGTGAGCGCAGTACGGCGGCGTACAGATAATCCCCGGAGATCACGGGCCGGCAGACACATGCGCCGGGGAGGTGGATTACCTCCAGGAGGTTACCGTCCAAATCGAACCGCTTGAACGCGTTACGTGTGCGGTCAGTTACCAACAGCGTCTCCTGGCCGGATCGACGGTCGATACAAATACCGTGTGCGTTATCCAGGTGTGCATCGCCGTCGCCTCTTCCACCGAACCAGGAAAGAAGTTTCCCATTGCTATCGTAATGCAGAATGTATTGAGCGCCGTATCCGTCTGCGACGTAGAAGTCGCCTTCGTCGCGAACCGCGACCTCCGTGGGCACGAACTCCTCAGCTTTCGTATACACTCCGGATTCGCGGGGCCAGTCGAGCGTGAGCAGTACTTTTCCATCGAGACTGGTTTTGAACACCTGGTGCCGGCTCGTGTCGGTGACAAACAATTCATCATCGCCCAGCGTAAGGCCATGAGCGCCGGGGAAGTCGTGTCCCCAACTGGTCTTCAGCTTGCCTGAGGGCGTATAGATCAGCACATTATTTTTGGTCTCGTTGGTCAGCAAGAAAATACGTCCCTTGCGATCCTGGATCATCTCGTGGCAATCGTTTACCGGATGGATCGCAGGGTCCAGTCTTCCCCAGTTTACGTCCATACGGTAGCGCATACCGTTGTGACCGTATACTGGTCCGCTATTACGCGCAAGCATATCGCGGCCGATGAACACGCTGCCTATTGCAACGGCGGCGCTTTTCTTGAGCAGGGTTCGTCTTTTCATATGGGTGGCAGGTCAGGCTAGTATGTCGCGTACTACAGTTCCACTGACATCGGTGAGTCGATAGCGTCTGCCGAGGTGTTTGAAGACCAGGCGTTCGTGATCGAGACCCATCAGGTGCAGAATGGTGGCATGCAGGTCATGTACATGCACGGGGTTCTTAACAATGTTATATCCGAAGTCATCAGTCTCGCCGTATACGATCCCCGGCTTCACGCCTCCACCGGCCATCCAGATGCTAAAGCAGCGGGGATGGTGGTCGCGGCCATAGTTGTCCGGCTCCAACTTACCCTGGGAGTAGTTGGTGCGGCCAAATTCGCCGCCCCAGATTACGAGCGTTTCGTCCAATAGCCCGCGTTGCTTCAGGTCCATGATCAAAGCCGCTGAGGCCTGATCGACGTCGCGCGCCTGGCCTGCCATTTCGTTGGGCAGGTTTCCATGCTGGTCCCATCCCTGGTGGTATAACTGCACAAAGCGCACACCACTTTCAGACAGTTTACGTGCCAGCAGGCAGTTCGCGGCATAGGTGCCGGGTACCAGGCAATCGGGACCATACATCTTGATAATAGAATCAGGTTCGCGCGTCACATCCGTGATCTCTGGCACTGCCGTCTGCATGCGATATGCCATTTCGTACTGCTGAATACGCGTTTGGATCTCGGGGTCGCCCATCTCTTCGTAGTTCATCGCGTTGAGCGATGCAATCTTGTCGAGCATGCGGCGGCGATCCGATGTACTCATCCCTTCCTGATTGTTGAGGTATAGTACGGGATCTTCACCGCTACTGAACTGAACGCCCTGATGAATGGAATCGAGAAAACCATTCGTCCACAGCTTGGCGTAAACACCTTGACCATTGCCTTTGCCACGGGAAAGCAGGACGCAGAATGCTGGAAGGTTTTTGTTCTCGCTCCCCAACCCATAGCTCAGCCACGAACCCATACTGGGCCGGTTGCCTTGCTGCGCTCCGGTCTGGAAGAAGGTCAGTGCGGGATCGTGATTGATCGCCTCTGTATACATCGATCGGACGATGCAGATTTCGTTCACCAGCTTTGCCGTGTGCGGAAAGAGGGTACTGATCCAGGCTCCTGAATCACCGTATTGATGGAAGTCATAGTACGAGCCAACGAGGGGGAAGGAATCCTGACCGGAGGTCATTCCCGTCAAACGCTGCCCCATACGAACGGAAGCCGGGAGTTCCTGTCCCATCATCTTGCGGAGCATTGGCTTATAGTCGAACGATTCGAGTTGTGAGGGTGCACCATTCTGAAACAGGTAAATAATGCGTTTCGCTTTGGGTGCGAAGTGCGGTACGCCTATGGCGCCGAGGTCAACATCGTCGTCTGAGCGGGAGAAAAGCCCAGGCATGAGCAATGAACCCAGCGCTACGCTGCCGATACCGAGACTCAGTCGCGAAAGAAAGCGGCGTCGGTTAACATTCAAACCAAATTCAACAAGTTCCTTCTCCATAGTCACGATCGGGTTGTAGCTTCCTCAAGGTTATATATCGAACTGATCACTTGCATTAATGCCGCGTGCATGATCGGCTCGTAGTTTCCTTTGGGATATTCCCCTACATCGAGAAGCTTCCGGGCTTTCGCTTCATCGGCGGCCAGCGTTGCCTTCTCTTCGGCGAAATACTCAAGCAACACATTCATTTCCGCGTCGGTGGGCTTACGGCAAACGATCAACTGAAATGCCTTTTCAATTTTTTCCCGTTCGGTGGTACCCTCGTCGAGCAGGCGTCCGGCCAGAACGCGGGCAGCCTCAAGTACAGTCGGGTCGTTCAACATGACCAGAGCCTGCAGTGGCGTATTGGTGCGCAGTCGACGCACCTCGCATTGATCGCGGTTGCTGCCATCGAAAATAACATGTGAAGGCGGCGGCACCGTAAGCTTTATGAACGTGTATAATCCTCGCCGGTACAGGTCCTCGCCGTGGTCCTGCCGATAGTTTGCCAGCAGTCCCCGACCCGAGGTAGACGCCTCCCAAATACCCGCGGGCTGATAGGGCTTGACGCTAGGTCCTCCAATGTCACGAACCAACAACCCGCTGCTGGCCAGCACCAGGTCGCGCACGAATTCGGACGACAAACGGAAACGCGGTGCGCGCGACAAGTAACGGTTGTCGGGATCGCGTTCCAGTTTCCGGGGTGTGGTAACTGCCGACTGCCGGTAGGTAGACGACATGACGACCTGGCGAATCAGGCGTTTAATGTCCCAGCCGTTTTCCATAAAATCGACCGCGAGCCAGTCGAGTAACTCCGGATGTGACGGCAGTTCACCCTGCATGCCGAAGTCGCCCGACGTAGCGACGATACCCGTGCCAAAGAATTCCTGCCAAATGCGATTAACAAAAACGCGTGCTGTCAAAGGGTTCTTCTCATCCACAATCCATTGCGCAAGGCCCAACCGGTTTTGCGGAAGATTGTCGCTGAAGGGGTATACGGCCTCCGGCGTGGAGGGTGCAACTGCAACCGTAGGCGCGTCATAGGCACCGCGGTCGAGTATGTGCGTGGTGCGCGGCGTATCCAGCTCGCCCATCACAGATACCATGAGACTGCTCGTGTCTTTCTTGTTGATGAAAGACAGGATTTCCCGAACCTCTTTGTCTGACAGTTCAAGAATAGGAGGCTTTGCGGGACGCGACTGCGTGATGTCGCCCTCATATCCTTTTTCATACGTGTTGTTGAAAAAGGCAAACAAGCTGAAATACTCTTTCTGCGAAATCGGGTCGTACTTGTGATCGTGACACTTGGCGCACTCGACGGTGAGCGCGAGTATCCCTTTGCCGACCGTATTGGTTTTGTCGGTCACATATTCGATGCGATATTCTTCATCGATGACGCCGCCTTCTTCTGTGAATTTGTGATTTCGGTTAAAGCCCGTAGCCAGCACCTGTTCAAGGGTGGCGTTCGGCAGCATATCGCCGGCGATCTGCCAGGTAATGAATTTATCGTATGGGAGGTTGGTGTTAAAAGCGTGAATCACCCAGTCGCGCCACGGCCATTGAGTTCTCAGGTTATCATCCTGGTATCCGTATGAGTCGGCGTAGCGCGCAACGTCGCACCAGTATACGGCCATGCGTTCACCGTAGGCGGGACTTGCGAGGAGTTCGTCGACGACTTGTTCCCATGCCTTGGGCGACGAATCTGTCAGGAACCGGTCCATCATTTCCAGGGAGGGCGGTAATCCTGTGATGTCGAGTGCAGCCCGTTTCAGGAGTCGTTCCGCATCCGCCGTCTCATTGGGTGAAAGGTTACGGTCTTCGAGGGTACGCAGGATGAAGTGGTCGATCTCGTTGGCGGGCCACGCGTCGTCACTGACGTCGGGGACTTCAGGTTTGACGGGCGGGACAAACGCCCAGTGGGGTTCGTAGGCGGCGCCTTGCCTGATCCATTTTTCTATAATGCGGATGTCGCGTTCGGAGAGCTTTAAGTTCGACGATGGCGGTGGCATCATCTCACTGCTGTCCGATGAAGAGATCCGAAGGAACACGTGCGATTCTTCGGGCTTGCCGGGAACGAGGGCAAAGGCGGAGGGGTTTTCTTTTAAGTGTTTGTATGCGTTGTCGGCGAGGTCGAGTCGCAGTCCCGCTTCACGTTTGTTGGCGTCGGGACCGTGGCAAGTGAAGCATTTGTCGGACAGGATGGGGCGTATATGAAAGTTATAGCTGACCTTATCGGGCAATTTTTCCTGTGCCGTATCCCGGCATCCGGGTAGCAGGACGGCGCCCGCCAGTAATGCGATCCAGCAACTCCTGACCATGTTCGTTGTTTGCCCTTTTATGGAAAATAGCGCCATTCCCGCGATGCGGCCCGTGTGCGGACACACCATAAAGGGAAAGTTAAAGTATTATTGCTATACTTTCAACCGCCCGGGTGAAAAGGGTCGTGTCGTAATGGCCAATTTTCGGTCGAACTTTTCGTTTAACTGTACGGCGCCTGCGGAGCTGTTTATTTATCTTTGATGATGCATCAAGCGGTATTATGATGACTTGGAAGGCATATAGCAAACTACCCTTATCCAGGAAGATCAGCGTCCTGTATGAACGCGGTACGTTTGTCATGGCCATCCGCTACTATGGTTATAAGGTCAACTTGTACCTGCTGGAGGACTTCTACCTCGAGGTCTTCGTCAATCACAAACACGCTTCCGTGGAGAAGATCACCTTATTGGACCAGTCGCACACCCGAATGAAGTTCTATTCGGATCAAATCAAGTTGCCGTGCGATTTGATTTCCGAATCGTAATTGCTGGCGATTTCTTCTTGTCATTTTAATCTTCACCCAGGACCGCAAGGGCAACAAAGCTTCAAGCCCGAACGCGACGCCGGTGTTAACAAAAAAAGCCCCGACTATGTCGGGGCCCACGGGAACAGTATCGGTTTGGCAAACTATGCGGTGGCGGCGGAAGACTCTTCGAACTTTTGCGACATCCGAAGAACAACCGACTTCTTGGCCTTATACCCGCAGTAGCCGCATTGGAAATGCTTGAGCAATTCGCCGTTGACCTCCAGGGTCGGCGCTTTAAGGATCTCTTCCTTCACAACTTTAAACGTCTGGTAGTTGCACTCAGGGCACTGAAGCGCGTGCAAGTGACCGGCATACTTTTCAATCTTAACGTAACCGGTTTCTTCATCCTTCCACACGTCGTAGTCAATGGAGAACACATTTTCTTCGGCCTGCATACCTTCGTCGAGGTAAGCGTCTTCTTCTTCTTCACTGAGCAACTTCATAGGCTTCCCCGTCTTGGGAGAAATCCTCGGACGGTAACGCAATACCTTTAAGCGCTTTTCAATGAAAAACGGATAATAAAATTTGAGAAGGTTTTGAATGATCAATGCAACAATCATCCCCATAGCAAACGTGGTGAACCCTCTCACGAAAATCCACAGCGGGGTGAGCTCTGTGATCCTGGAGTTTGCGTAGAAACAGCAGCCGACGATCAGGATGATCGCTGCGTACCACAGTGTACGTATCTCAGTACGATTTATGAAATCATACTTTGTCTTTGCGTCTGTAGTGAGCGCAAGTCTGATTACATGCAACAGCACGATCAGGATTGCAACGGCCCACAGCGCGAAAGCTATTTTCTGAGCCGCCGCGTTCCATGCTTCGTATTGTCCGGAAAGAGTTTCTTCCATAAAGCGTATAAGGTTGGTTTATAGTGATACAGCTACTTACAAGTTCTCCTAAAAATTCCCTGCCCATTCCGACCCGGAAAACAAAGCACAGGGACTCACTGAAAAATGATACAATATAGTACTCTTTTAAAGAAAAACCCAAATCTAGCCCTTCGCAAACGGCTTATTCATAACATCTTAACACAAAATCATACACGTGAGAGGACGTCGCCGGAACATCCTCAACAAGTGCCATGTGTGCCTGATGTTCCAACTCATAAAATACTGCTTGTGATGCCGCTTCGGCCTGCCTGCGCACATCGAAAGGCGGGATTACCGGGTCTTCACTGCCGGCGATAAAAAGTATAGGACGTGGAAATGATTGTAACACTCCTGTGCGGTCGGGTCTGTCGCGCATCGCCTTAAGATACCCCACCAAAGTCTCCGCATTTGCCCGAATATTCAATTCACGCACAAATGGTACATCCGGGTGATTGCTGTCGGCGAAAAGGGGTGTAACGAAATTGCTGCTGTAGGCTTCTGCACCGTTGGTTCCGATGAACGTTATGGCCTTGTTGCGCGCTTCCTTTTTCTCTTCGGTGTCGGGCAGCGCGGTGGAATGAAAAAGTCCAAAACCGGCAAAGCGCGCGGGATCCTGGTTGACCATCGCGAGCGTAACGTATCCTCCGAGGGAATGTCCGATCACTACCATTTCGCGAATGCCCAGCGCATCCGCCTTTCGGAGCAACATACTTGCGATATCGTCGATGCTGAACGCACCGTCGGGAAGCGGGCTCTCACCAAATCCGGGAAGATCAGGTGTTATGACACGGAATGATTCGGAGAGCTTGCCGGTAAAACCTTTCCATATTCCCGAGGCCATCGGAAAACCGTGGATCAGCATAACTGCTTTTCCGCTACCGGCTTCATGAAATGCGATTTCCTTCCCGTCTCCCTGCGCCATAAGACATACAGCTAAAACGTTTCAAAAAAAACACAACCTCGCCGCGGGTATCGGCTGCTATACGCGCGATACCGCGTCCAGCATCGTGACCACAGCGCTTTCGATATGTTCCTGATCGAAGCCGCACGCACGGTGCAATTCGGCCTGCTCCCCGTGTTCCACGACAACATCCGGAATGCCGAGGCGTCGTACCGGCATATGGTAATTGTGATCCGCCATGAACTCGAGCACAGCACTTCCGAAACCGCCCTGGATGCAACCATCCTCGACCGTTATGAGAGAGCTGTACCGCCGACAGATCTTATGCAAGAGTTTCTCATCCAGCGGTTTCGCAAACCGCATGTCGTAATGTCCTATTTGGATTTCTTTTGCCTCAAGTTTTTCGCAAACCTCGGCAGCATAATTACCGACATGACCGAACGAAAGAATTGCGACACCGGAACCCTCACGCAGCGTGCGGCCTGTGCCCACAGGTATCGCCTCCATCGATGTACGCCATTCGGGCATTACCCCTTGTCCTCTGGGATATCGTATGCTGAATGCTTTTCCATCGCGCGGGAGTTGCGCGGTGTACATGAGATTGCGCAGCTCCGCCTCGTTCATTGGCGCTGAAACGATCATGTTCGGCAGGCAGCGGAAATAGGCGATATCATAAGCGCCGTGATGCGTTGCGCCGTCGGCGCCTGCAAAACCCGCGCGATCCAGGCAAAAGTTTACGGGTAGGTTCTGAATACACACGTCGTGTATCACCTGGTCGTAGGCACGTTGCATGAACGTGCTGTAAATATTGCAATAGGGAATGAGTCCTTGTGTGGCAAGTCCGGCGGAGAACGTCACAGCATGTTGCTCAGCAATCCCCACGTCAAACGCTCGGTCGGGCATTTCCTTCATCATGATGTTCAGTGACGATCCTGAGGGCATCGCAGGCGTAATGCCCACAATGCGATCGTTCATCCGCGCCAGCTCGACCATGGTGTGACCGAAGACGTCCTGATACCGTGGCGGCTGAACCGTGTCGTATTCTTTCTTGCTGATCTCACCCGTAATCTTGTCGAACTTCCCCGGTGCATGCCATGTCGTGGCATTGCCGTTCTCGGCAGGACCGTAGCCCTTACCTTTAACCGTGACGCAATGAAGTATCTTCGGACCCTTAATGCTTTTGAGGTCATTCAACACCGTAACGAGATGATTGACATCGTGCCCGTCGACAGGGCCGAAGTATCGGAGATTCAGTGATTCAAAAAAGTTGCTCTGACTCAGAAGCGTGGCCTTGATGCCGTTCTCGATCTTCGAGACGATCTCCTGCGCGTTCTTACCGAACGTTGACAACTTGCCCAGCAGGTTCCATACTTCATCCTTAAGCTTGTTGTAGGCACGCGATGTCGTAATGTCGACCAGGTAATCCTTTAACGCACCCACGTTGGGATCGATCGACATGCAGTTGTCGTTCAGTACGATGAGGAGGTCGGCATCGGAAACGCCGGCGTGATTGAGGCCTTCAAAGGCGATGCCACCCGTAAGCGCGCCATCGCCGATCACGGCGATATGGTGACGATCGCTCTCTTTCTTATACTGTGAGGCGACCGCCATGCCCAGGGCCGCCGACACAGACGTCGACGAGTGTCCTGTGCCAAAGGCGTCATACTCGCTTTCACTTCGTTTCGGGAAACCGGAAATACCACCGAACATCCGGTTGGTGTGGAATTCGTCACGGCGTCCGGTGAGTATCTTGTGGCCATAGGCCTGGTGGCCTACATCCCATACCAGCAGGTCACGCGGCGTATTGTACACGTAATGAAGCGCCACGGTAAGTTCCACCACCCCCAGGCTCGCGCTCAGATGTCCACCATAAACCGAAACATTGTCGACGATGAAATTTCTAAGCTCGCTGCACAGCTGGACCAGTTGAGCGTGGTCCAGTTTTTTGAGGTCATCAGGGTTGTTTATGGAAGCCAGAAGTTTTCCGGGCCTTATCAGCATTTCTCAGGTTCAAAATTTGACCTATCAACAATAAAAGTAACCTATTTGAGCCGTTTCAGCGATCAAATTCTGCAAATTTAGTTATTTCCAGCCGTTCTGAGGTTTTTGATCGATATTAAATAACTTTGCGTCCCATGAACACTGTTCAGGACAATTTCGAGGTAAAGTTGCCCCTTTTCGAGGGTCCCTTCGACCTGCTCCTTTTTTTCATCGAGCGGGACGAACTGGACATCTATGATATTCCGATTTCCAAGATCACGAGCGACTTTCTTGACTATATGCATCACCTCGACCGCCTCAACATCGAGGTGGCCAGTGAATTTATCCTGGTCGCTGCCACGTTGATGCGCATTAAGTCGAAAATGCTGCTTCCACGGCCTCAGGTAGACGAAGCCGGCAACGAGATCGATCCGCGCGAGGAGCTCGTCAAACATCTCCTGGAGTACAAGAAGTACAAGTCGGTCATCGAACATTTCCAGAAGATGGAGGACACCGAGCTGATGAAAGAAAAGCGCGGCAACATCATCCGGGAATTGCGGTCATTGGCGGAAACCACAAACGTCGAAGCGGAACTGCAGGACATCGACTTGTTCAAGCTGATGACGGTATTCGAGAAGGTGCTGCGCCGGCATGAGGCAGAGAAAAACAAGCCCGTTCACGAAGTCATTCAATACCCCTATACCGTGGATGCCCAGAAAGACTTCCTTCTCCGACAGGTAGACGAAAATCCCAGTACATCGTTCAGCGACATTGTTCAAAAATTCCCTACACGGGTAGCGATGGTGTTCACCTTCCTGGCTATACTCGAACTTCTCGCGCTCCAGCTACTCAACATTCGTATTGGTGAAGGCTACAACAATTTCTGGATTTCAAAGCCGGAAGTCCAGGATAGCTCCACCATCGAGGAATCAGACACCTCCGCCTAAGCGTAAAAATCATCCCTTGCCGTAACGGCTACCTCATAAAAGAAAGTGCCGACCTTCGCGGTAACGGCCTCGAAAAATTGCGCGCCTTTTTCGACAGTGGCTTTCTCCGGATTTCCCACACCGGTATCTTGCGTTACAGAAGACCAGCGGCGCTCCGCCCATGCCCAGCCTTCCCCCATGGCCGAAAAAACGAACTTCTTTGCTTTTCCATCTCCCGCTTCTGAGAGCGGACGCACGAGGTCCGGCGTCAGGTGAAGCATGACGCTCGTCTCCATTTCTCCCGCATGGTCGTCCCGATTCTCAAAGTATTGCGTGTGGTCCACAGAATGAAACCAGTTGCACACACACAGGAACATATTGGGATAGGTCAGACCTAATTCGCGGATCATGGTCTTGAAGTCGTTGCCACCATGACTGTTTAATATGACGAGTTTGTGAATACCCTGACGATCGAGCACCTGGACAATATCGTTGAGTAACTTCAACTGTGTGGAGGGATTCATGTTCATGTCCAGCAATATGTCTGGCTGCCCGGTGTTGACGCCAAACGGGACTGTTGGCAACACAATGATCTTCGCGCCCCTTTCCCAGGCGATCCGCGCACCCTCGGCGGCGATCCTTTCCGCCTGAATTATGTCCGTGCCGTAAGGCAGGTGATAGTTGTGCGCTTCACAGGCGCCCCATGGAAGGACGGCAACATCAAAGACTTGGTCGCGAATCGACTTCCAGTTGCTCTCAGCAAGAATGTATGGCCTCATAGGTGTAAATATAGAACGTTCCCTAATATGAGGGCCAGGGGTGTTGCCGTAAAGTATCAGGAAGATGCAGATGCAGGCGCAAGCCCAGTGGTGTCTCCCACGTCATCGCATGTGTCGCTGTTCCTCAAGCGGGAAGTGCAATGAGGTACGACTTGCCGTTCTTGATCGTAAGTTTTTCCTGACGAAGCCAGGGGTTATGGCGCTTCAACAGCTTGTAGTTGGTGCCATGGTCTTTGGCAAAGTCCACCAGGTCCCGGATGGTTTCGTTTACCTCTACGTAGCGAAGCGGTTCCTCCTTGTATAGATGTTTCTGACGGATAAAGAAGCCGTACTTTTCGGGGTTGCGAATGATTTCCTTGATCGCCAGTATGCGGAATACATAACGCGACGTCTCTTCGTTAAGGTAGAGGTCGTAATAGGAATCGACCTTCTGATCATCAAGTGCACGTTGCATGCCCGCCATCCCGCGGTTGTACGATGCAGCGACGATGGTCCAGTTTTGAAACTTGTTATAAGCGCGGCGCAGATATTTGCACGCGGCTTCCGTGGCCTTGAGCGGATCGTAACGCTCATCGACTTCGCGGGAGATCTCAAGTCCAAGCTCGCGTCCTGAGTCTTCCAGTATTTGCCAATACCCCACGGCATGCTTGGGCGAAACGGCGTTCAGGAGGTTGCTTTCGATGAGTGGGAGGTACATGAAATCTTCCGGGATGCCGTGTTCTTTAAGGATCTTTTCCATCTGCGGCAACCAGCGATTCGCGCGCTTGATCAGGAAGATCGTATTGCTGTGGAAATACACATTGATCTGAAGTTCTTTGTCCAGCCGTTCCCGTACGTCGGGAATGTCGAGCGGAACAGGCTCACCGGCGAAAGTGATTCCTTGGGGGACGTCAAACGACACGGCCGGCAGCGGATGACTGGCGTCTTCAAGGTCGACCATCATGGTGCTCTGGTCGGAAATGGCTCCCGCTGTGCGCAGCGGTGAGCGCGATGCGTCATAGGAGATATATCCGACGAGAATAACCAGAGTCGCGGCTGCAATAAAATCCGATGTGTTCAACTTCATCATCCCTCTCTTATCAACACGAGCTTAAATTCTAAAAGTTCGGAGCAAGCATGTAGCGCGAATAGAAATCGTCGATGACTTTTACAGCTTCCTCCGGTGTATCCACAATGTTGTACAGATCGAGATCTTCCGGTGAAATCATGCCCTCATGCAACAGGGCATCCCTGAACCAGTCTACCAATCCCGACCAGAACTTCTTACCTACCATAACGACAGGAAACCGCGCTGTCTTGTGTGTCTGAATCAGCGTAAGCGCTTCCATGAGCTCGTCCATGGTACCAAAGCCGCCCGGCATGACGATAAAGCCCTGTGAATACTTGACAAACATAACCTTCCGCACAAAAAAATAATCGAAAGAGATCAGCTTGTCCTTGTCGATAAAAATATTTCCCTGCTGCTCGAAGGGAAGGAAGATGTTAAGTCCTACCGACTTTCCCTTAGCCCGATGCGCGCCACGGTTACCGGCTTCCATGATTCCGCCGCCCCCTCCGGTGATTACGCCGTAGCCGTGCTGTACCAGCTTGTACGCAATCTCTTCGGCCATCTGATAGTAGGGATGAAGTTGGGGAGTTCGGGCTGACCCGAAAATGGTGACGCAGGGTCCGATCTTTGCCAGCTTCTGAAAGCCGTCGACAAACTCCGCCATCACTTTGAATATTACCCAGGAGTCGGCGCTCTTAATCTCGGCCCAATCCTTTTCCTTGAATGCTTTCCGGATACGTTCCTCTTCCTCGTGATCGTGTCTTAATTGTTCCGCGCCCATGGTTTGACGATTAGTTTAAAAAATGGATATGCAAAGTACCCAATTGCCGTCTCTGCGTGATCTCCAAATCGACCCACTTTCTTACACGTGTGGGTTTAAAAAATATCGTCCATTGCTTTTGACAGGCTGTCAAATTCAAATGCAAATCCGGTGCCCATTATTCGCTGCGGAGAGACTTTCGCCCCCTCGAGCGCCAAAGACGCCATTTCGCCAAGGAACAACCGCAGCGCGAACCCGGGAACGGGGGGTAGAATCAGGGGCCGACCCAGCGCCCTGGCAATGGCCCGGGTCAGTTCCCGGTTCGTGACAGGATCAGGGCCCACGGCATTGTAGGGGCCTGACAGGCTTCGGTCCTCAACGGCCAGGGCATAAATCGCGCAAATGTCATGTAAGTGGATCCAGCTCACGAACTGATCGCCGCTGCCCAGGGGAGCGCCCACCCCCCATCTTACGGGCCGCGCAATTCGCTGCAGCATGCCGCCGTCCGCGCTCAGCACGGGCCCAGTCCTGAGTTTGACTACGCGAATGCCCATCGGCTGAAACATGTCCGCAGCCGCTTCCCACTGCCTGCAGACGCCCGCCAGGAAGTCGTCACCGGGCGGATCCTCCTCCGTAAAGGCCCTGGCACCGCCGTCGGTTCCATAGATGCTCGTGCCGGCCGCGGAGATATACGTGTGCGGCCCGCCACCGGCGGCCTCCACGGCGCGGCGCAATACGGCGGCGGAACGCGTGCGGCTTTCCAGGATCTCCTTCCGGAACGATTTGGTCCAGCGTCGAGCGCCGATATTGGCACCCGCCAGGTTGATGATGGTGTCTTTGCCCTCTACCGCTTCCGGGTCGATGCGGTCCTGGTCGGGGTCCCACAGGTAAGTGGTAAACCGGCTTTTGTCCGGCCTGCGTACGAGGCGCGCCACATGGTGACCGCGCTGTCCGAGCATTTCACAAAGTTCGGTGCCAATAAGCCCGTTGGCCCCGGCTATCAGGATTGCCTCCGCTTTCATGCCACAAAGGTCTTCTGGCTAAAGCTAGCGGAAAATGGGCGAATTGTAATCCAATCAACGCACCAACCTACTCATAACCCATACCCCACCTTCACACTAAAACTCGTACCCGGGCTCAATTGACTAAACACCTGGTCGGCAGCCTGGAAAGATTGGAATACATACTTGCGCTGAGCTCCGAGCAGGTTCGCTACACCGACTCCCACCTGAAGGCGTTCATCTTTGCCCAGGTATTTGGTGGCGTTGAAGTTAAGGCTGTGAAACGGAACAGAATACACATCCGGCTTGTCAGCAATGCCCACATACGTCAGCGTCTCGCCCTGCACGTTGTAGTATAATCCGGCTTCCAGTCCGTTGGCCTTCCCTGTATAGGAAAGCCCCGCATTGACGATGTAGGGCGCCTGGCCAGCCATGCTGCGGCGTACCGAGATGATCTCGTTCTCAAGCGCATTCCTTACACGTGAGTTATATTCGGTGGTGCTCATGTCAACCCGCGAGTTCGCGACGGTTACGTTGGCGTTGACAGAAAAGTTGTCCAGCAAGGGCGACAGAAAGGACAGGCGTTGCCGGGCCTCCAGCTCAAGTCCATACACCGTTCCTTCGCCAACGTTACGTGGCTGGAAGTTATTCGGCGCCTGCACATATTGCACCATCTCGATGGGATTCACGAAGCGTTTGTAAAACCCGCTCACCGCAAGGGTTTGCCCCGATGCAGGGAACACTTCCCATCGAAGATCCAGGTTGTCGATATGGGTTGCCTTGAGGTTTCCATCCCAGATGACGTCACCCGAGGGAGCAACATCCTTAAAGAAGGAACCAATAAATGTCCGGCCCGTGAGTGGGTCCAGTATCTCCGCGTAAGACGCTTCTTTGAACGAAGTACGGGCGACGGTTCGCGCATAAGAGAAGCGCACGTTCTGCAACTCACTGATCGAATAGATGACATTCAAGGACGGGAAGAAATCAAGGTCATCAAGAACCTTTTCATCGTTCAGCGCGAGTCCCTGCTGGTTCTCGCCGGTGTAACGCATTTCGAATTGCTCCGCACGCACACCAACGATCGTCCTCAGCCGGTTTCCGATATTCAATTCCGCCGAAACATATCCCGCCACGGTAACGCTGCCGGACTCGAACGCATTGGGATTAGTGGGAATGAACAATGGCGCGTAACGCGTGCCCCGCGTACCAGCAGCATTGGTGGGCCAAAGATTTTCAGAACGCATCAACTCATTCGGATCCCCGGTGAGCGTCACACCCTGCGGGATGATCTGAAAGTTCTGAATCTCATACTCCCGCTGTTTGGTCGTGTACATCGACCCGAAACGGATCTTGGCCGTCTTTCCGAAGACCGGCCGCTCATGGGTTACATCTACTTTGCCCGATAAGCTGACCTCTTCCAGGTGACGCCAGATACGCTCAGGGTAGCCCGACTCTGTGCCAATGGAAAGGTTTTCTCCGTCGACCCGATATCGGGTGTACCGGATATCCGGATCTTCAATGGCCGACCTTGTCGGTGAAAGCTTCCATGAAAGGTGCCACCGGTTTTCGTTCAAATAGTGATCACCACCCAGTAGCAGGTTAGTTAGTGCGCGTTGGTTGTACTCCAGATTGTGCTGAATGGCCTGGAAATTGGCACCCAGGTCTGAGTTCTCGTACTGGAATATCCCGGCGCGTGAATCTCCATTCTGTATATGCAACAAGTTGAGGCGATACTTTGCCTGCGCTCTTTTCAAAGCCAGACCGGCAATACCGCTGAGCATAACGGAATTGGATCCGTATTCTCCGACTTGATGCTCACGTGCCTGCAACTCATTCTCGTTCGTCGTACCCTTACCATAGCGACCGTAGACTGCGTCGTCGTAATATTCCGTGGTGTTGGCATAGGATAATGCAAGCGTATAGCCCCATGTATTGTTACCCCTGCCGACCTGGTTGCCGATGCCAAGTCCCACACTGTAGTCCATCGAACTTGTGGCACGCACAGCCGCCAGCGTCGGGTTGAAGCCTTCCAGTATCTGCCGGAACGCGCTGCCCGCATCGCTGTCGGGTCTTCCTACCACATCGGTATAGACGGGAATATCGGTGCGCATGCCAGTAGGAATAGACCGTGTACCATCATCAAACCCGAGGAAATCAGTTTTTCCACCCTCATACGTCAGATAATTGGAATTGAAGTGCATGGAGGGGTTGTACCCGAGGCCAACCGATAGTGCAATGGTCTTGTCGCCGGGAAAATCTCTTGTGTTGATGTCAACGATACCCCCGGTAAAATCGCCGGGCAAATCCGCTGTAAACGATTTGAGTATAACAATGTTGTCGATGATACTCGTTGGGAATAAGTCCATTTGCAGGGTATTCCTGTCGGGGTCCAGACCGGGAACGTCCATGCCGTTCAGGGTCGATTTCGTATAGCGATCCCCAAGGCCGCGAACGAAGACATACCGGCCTCCTTCTATGGAGACACCAGGGACACGCTTTACAGCGGAGGCCGCATCTGAGTCGCCGATCTTCCGAAAGTTGGCGGCGGATATTCCATCGAGCAGATTAGCCGACCTGCGCTTAACCGTGAGCAACGCTTCCTCGGAGGTTCGGATCGCCTCCGCGGTTACGACTACCTCCTGGAGTTCACCGACATGCTCCCCAAGCCTGATATTGTCCAGGACCGTCACGGTGCCGGCGCCTACCCGTGTATCTTCGATGCGTGTGGGTGAAAACGACACATAGGATACCGCCAGCGTATGCGTGCCTTCTGCCACGGTGAGCTCAAACTTGCCGTCGAAATCCGTGATGGTCCCGGTGGTCGTGCCCTCCACCTGTACGGTCACGCCTACAAGAGGCTCGCCCGTAGCGCTGTCTGACACCGTGCCCCTGATAATCCCGGTCTGGGCAAACAAGACGTAGGGCAGCGCCAGAAGAAAGAAAGTGGTAAGCGAACGTTTCATAATTGAAATCCTCACTCGAGTTCACCCAGCGTTGCCGCCAGCGTCCACGCCAGGGCCGACAGGTCGGCACCCACGGTATTTTCTCCGGCCGCCTTTACCGTCACGTGTGCATCGGTTCCGTTCTTGAAAACCTCGCTTAGCACGGCGCCCTCTGCCAGCGTTATTTCAAGTGCGTCGAAGGAGAGATAACCATCTGCGAAGTTGTCGGTAGTTTCCGCTCCGCTCAGCGAAAAGTCGCCCAGTCCCCCCGATGTAGCGGGGTCGGGGAATCCAAAGAAGTAGATATTGCTCATCATGGCGCGTGCGCCGTCCCTGAAGTCGGCAATTTCTGCATTAGCGCTTCCTCTCACGGTTCCGTTGATGAAGGTATGACCTGTTGACGTTCCTTCGCCGTAAGAACCCTCCGGGCCGTCTACTTCGAATGCGTGATCGGTTTCATCGCCAGCGAGAACTACAAAGTTATCGAGCGTACCTGCCCATGCCTGGTCGGTGTCGATCGCATCGTCGCCAACAGCCCACACGAGCACGTTGCTGACATTGACAGTGCCACCAAAGAATTCGATACCATCATCTTCATTGGCGATCACTTCGACGTGTTCGATGATCGTTCCACTTCCCACACCACCGAGCGTAAGGCCGTTGATCTCGTTACCTTCTCCGATGTTGGCGCCGCCGTGGCGTATCGACACATAACGAAGTATACCTGAGTCGTCATCCGATTCATTGCCACCGTAAGCGCCGTTCGGATCGCTCGCGGGAATGCCCTCTATCTGGAAATTTTGCTCGTTGGTGGATACCGAAATCGGTGCCTTTCCAAGAATGATCAGACCGCCCCAGAGTCCACCGCCGTCACCGGGACTGAGGTTCGGACTTTCGATCATCCCCGGTTCGATCTCGTCAGCAACGGAAGTAAAGATGATCGGCTCTTCCGCCGTTCCCTCGGCCATGATCTTAGCGCCTCGTGCGATGATCAGCGCCGTTGCATTTGCCCCCGCGCCAGCCTGACCTTTGACCACCACACCTTTTTCGATGGTAAGCGTAACGCCGTCGACGACGGCAATTCGGCCTGCAAGAATGTATGTTTTCCCACTTTGCCAGACAGCGTCGGTTTCTACGTTGGCATCAACGATAATCACATTGGAATCGCCATCCTTGTTGACTACAGCGGTTTGGGATGCAGACTTGCCACCCTGGTCTGTAACCGTAATCTTCACCAAGCCCGCACCCGCTTCATTATTTGCTGTAAAGGAGACAACGACATTGCCGGACGTCGCTCCTGCTGAAGGTTCCGAATTTATCTGCGCGGTTCCACCGCTGGCCTCAACTGCAGATGACTGATAACCCCCCGGCACGGTGACTGCAAAAGACACATCCGCGGTTTCATTAACGCCAATCTCAACCGGTGAAGACGGCGCTGAAATCGTAGGATTTGTGGAATCGGACGGTTTCGGGTCGTCGTCATCACAGGAGAACATAACCAACATTGCGCTGACAAACAGCATAGACAATAACTTTCTCATTACGGAAGTTTTTAGTTTGACTTCTCTTATTCGCCAGCAAAGTTGGGATGCCAATGTTACCCTACCGGGTCAGGGGTTTTAAGAAATCGTTAAGGGGGATAAAGTGTTGGGTTGGGAGCGCGCCACAGGGAATCTGTGATCGAGGTGCCGGTGACTTTGGCGCGAAATGCAGGGTTCTCTGATCAGGACAGCGTCAATCTTTGCGCGTGTGGTGCGAGAGCGAAGAGAACTACGCCAGCCCCAACGGGGCGGCATGTCGGCCTACTTGCTGATCGGCACCTTATTAAGTATTGCCTTAATAATGTCCGGCGTCCTCACATTGTCGGCCTCGGCTTCGTAGTTGAGGATAATGCGGTGGTTCATTACGTCGATTGCAACTTCCTTGATGTCTTCAGGAAGGACGTAATCGCGGCCGTCCATATAGGCGAGCGCTTTCGACGCCAGGTTGAGGTTGATACTCGCGCGGGGGGATGCTCCGAACTGAACGTACTGTGCCTGTTCGTTAAGCTGATAATCTTTAGGATGGCGCGTCGCGTAAACCAGTTCGATGATGTAGCGTTCAAGCGACTCTGATATCTTCACTTTGTTTACCTGACCACGGATGTCGAAGATATCCTCTTTTGTAAGCACGGTCGACACCGTGTAATCAAATTGCATGTTGGATATCCGGCGCATGATCTCCAGCTCCTGTTCCTTCGTCGGGTACTCGACAAACACTTTCATCATAAAGCGGTCGACCTGGGCTTCCGGTAGCGGATAGGTACCCTCCTGTTCAACAGGGTTCTGGGTCGCCATCACAAGGAACGGCTTATCCAGCGCGAATGTGGTTTCTCCGATCGTGACCTGTTTCTCCTGCATGGCTTCCAGCAGCGCAGACTGCACCTTGGCCGGAGAACGGTTAATCTCATCGGCAAGAATAATATTCGCGAATA
Source organism: Cyclobacteriaceae bacterium (assembly GCA_035304385.1). Classification (GTDB taxonomy): domain Bacteria; phylum Bacteroidota; class Bacteroidia; order Cytophagales; family Cyclobacteriaceae; genus ZC4RG29. Next base: position 20,490 of record DATGQD010000054.1, on the reverse strand, counting down.
TGGGGCCTTTTTTGACCTCGAACTTTCCTTCCCGTTGGTTGTAGATCATGGTGCCGACAAGGTCTGCCGGAAGCAGGTCGGGCGTAAACTGGATGCGTGCGAAGTCGAGATGAAGAACGCGGGCAAGCATGCTCACCGTTAGCGTCTTCGCCAACCCGGGAACACCTTCGAGTAGAATGTGACCATTGGTGAACAATCCGATAAGAAGGCGGTTCACCATATACTCCTGGCCAACCACAACCTTCCCTACTTCGCGAATCACACTGGCAATCTTCTCCTTGTGCTCCTGCTGCTTTTCAACGGCTACCTGATCCATAAGGCTATGGTTTATACTGCGTTGCAAATAAAGTTCAATTATAAAGATTAAGCCTAATAAAGTACAGAATTCGCCTGCATAATCGCTAAGTGGTAAAATGTCGGCTTTTGGGGCTTACGGACGGACCAAATGGCCAAAACTCCGCGATTTAATAGCTTTGCACGTGGCAGTTTTATTTCTTTATGGGTTATGGGCAGAACGTTTGTAATGGGAGACATTCATGGGGCACACAAGGCACTCGTACAGTGCCTGCAGCGGGCGGGTTTCGATTACAGTCGCGATCACCTCATCAGCCTGGGCGACGTATGCGATGGCTGGCCTGACACATATGCGTGCGTCGAGGAACTCATGAAGATAGAAAACCTCACTTATGTGCTGGGCAATCACGACGTCTGGACACTCGAATGGATGCAGACCCGGGAAGCCGACGAAGTATGGCTCGACCAGGGCGGCCAGGCCACCATAAACTCTTACAGCTCCGGCGTTCCAATGCACCATGTCCAGTTCCTGGACGACGGCGTGCCGTACCACCTCGATAACGGGAGGCTGTTTGTCCATGCGGGCTTCGACCCAAAGATGCCGCTCGAAACACAGGGACTGGAAACTTTTCTGTGGGACCGGAACCTCGCGTACCTTGTGCTGGAGATGAACCAGCGCACCAAATCGGTCAAGCTCACTTCATTCGACGAAGTCTACATCGGTCACACGCCCGTTCCTGCTAACGTCCCCGTATGCGCCGGCGGCGTATGGCTTATGGACACCGGAGCAGGATGGTCAGGCGTCCTCACCATGATGGACATCGACACTAAGGAAACGTTTTACAGCGATCCGGTGCCGATGCTGTATCCCGGCGTGCAGGCGAGGAAATAGGGAGGAAAGATTTGCGATTGGTGATTTGTGATTGGTGATTTGGCATCCACGGTTGGATCCTGCTCTAAAAATCCATCCTCATCGCTGAATCGGAAACCTGGCGCGTCAACCCAAATCGAAAATGTAAAACGACAATCACTGCTCAAAAATCACCACCTGCTCCCCTCTTGGATTAGCGATGTATGAATTAATCAGGTGCTGCACCACCGGCGTCTCTACCCCCGGGCTGATAGCGCTGCGGACGAAGGTCAGATCATCGACAGGTGCCTTGCGGTCCAGGAAACCAAAGCCAAGATACTTGCCTTGCTCGACAAGTACCAGCGACTGTTCCCGTGCGTGTCGGCCCTTTCCGATGATGGCCAACGATCCCGGCCGGGCGGCGAATGATTCTATCGCCTCCAGGCATCGCATGTTGTAATCATGTGCCGTTTCCGCCCCCGTGCATGCGCCTTTGCAACAGCCTGTCTGGTGCTCGAAACAAAGACCTTTCGAGAGTTGCAATCCACTGAGCTTGGGGCACAGGCTAAACGTTCTCACCTTATTCCACAAGTATCCCCAGGCGTCGCCTTTCGATGAAAACCGGATGAGCGGATGTGTTCCACGCGCAACAGTGTTGACAGAGAACCGCAGGTAACCATTGCGGTCCTCGTAGCTGTAGATACCCCACTCTTCCACACGATGCTTTTGCGCGAGATTATACTTCGGCCACAGCCTTCGTATCTCCTGTGATTCCAGGATGAGCGCGATCAGTTCGTTGCCCGTAAGCTGATAGGTGATGTTATGGATTTCATCCCTGATGCGCGAGCGGTTCCACTCACGGGCATCGCCGGTAAAGTGCCCGGCGATACGCTTCTTGATGTTCGCCGCCTTCCCCACATAGATGACGGTGCCCCGTGCGTTGTGGAAATAGTAGACACCTGCCTTGGCGGGGAGGGCATCAAACGTTTCTTTCGGGAGGTTAGGGGGCAGAATAGTTTCTCCGGAGTTTCGCTTGAGGCATCGCAGGATGTAGTTGTCCTTGTCGCGTTTCAACAGGCAGTCGAATATTCGTGCAGTGGCGGCCGCGTCTCCCCCCGCGCGGTGGCGGTCAGTGATTTCGATGCCCAGGCTTTCCGCCAGGCGGCCGAGGCTATACGACCTCAACCCCGGCACAATACGCCGGCTCAGACGCACCGTACACAATTTTTTGCTGCGCCACGATATTCCTGCCTCCTCGAATTCCTGCCGCAGGAAGGAGTAATCGAAATGGGCATTGTGGGCTACGAACACTTTGCCCTTTAGCTGCTCGAATACCACCGGCGCGATCTCGGAAAAGGAAGGGCAATCCCACACCATTTCCTGGGTGATCCCCGTAAGGCCGGTAATGTAGGCGGGGATGTGTCTTCCGGGATTGACAAGGGTATGGAACCGGTCTGTGATCCGCAGACCATCGTGATGGTATATCGCTATCTCGGTGATCTTATGGTTCCCGGCATAGCCCCCCGTCGTTTCGATATCCACAATCGCGTACATAGCCCCTGAAAATTAGCGAATCATTCTCTATCTTTCCATGCCTATGGTCCAACCCTGAAAAAACCGCCTTGCGTCATTCCATTCCCGGATTTTTGTTTACCGATCAATCCCCCAATCCATGAATTCCATCGTGCGCTTCCTTCTTTCCGGGTTAGCTGTGCTCCTGACATCGTACCTCCTCAAAGGAGTTCATGTGGAGCATTACGGCTACGCCCTCCTCGTGGCCGTCCTGCTGTCCCTCGCCAACATGTTTATCAAGCCCATACTCGTGGTGCTGACCATTCCGGTAACCATCGTCACTTTCGGGCTTTTTCTCCTGGTCATTAATGTCTTAATCGTCTTGCTGGTTGACGCCATCGTGCCGTCGGGATTTGAGGTGGATGGATTTTGGTGGGGACTGGCCTTCAGCCTTATTCTGGCGATATTCAATAGCCTTTTTGCAGATCTCACCAAACGGAGATGATTTGAGAATAGTGATTTCGATTTTCGAATGGGTGGCATCGAAGAAATTTTCGGGTGAAATCAACGCGCCGGCTCTCAACGAAAATCTGATCGATGGGTGTCAAATCGATGATCGAAATTCACGCATCGCCAATCGAATCGCCTTGCTACATGTCGCCGGGAACGGTCTGAACCAGCCGTCCGCACAAGCGGAGGAGTTCGGTTTCAGCGACCTTTGCGTTATACCGCGCGTTGATTAACTCGGTGTAGGCAGCCTCAAGACTTATCTGTGCGGTCCGCAGTTCAATGAATGTGGTCACGCCGCGCTTGAATCCTTCCAGGGCGATATACACGTTTTCACGCGCGAGCAATATCGTTTCCTCACCGATGCGCATGAGTTCCCGCGCATTGTTGTAGTTGTCGAAAGCGTTGTTTGCTTCAATCATGACCTCAGTTTGTCGCTGATCGTAAAGTATCTGCTGGCGTTGCGCGTCAATGTGTGCCAGCCGTATTCGCCTCCGCGTGTCAAATCCGTTCAGGATCGGAAACGTAAGTGAAAAGCCGTAGTTGAATCCCTGATTCTGATTGAACAGCGGTGTGAAGTTGTTAATGGCTACTTCGTTCTCCGTCTTGCTGAAGTTGTAGTTTGTATTAAAATAGAGAAAAGGAAAAAGCTCTCCTTTTCGCTCCCGTATTGTCAGGTGCGAAATGTCTATGTTCTTCCTGAGCGCCTGCAGTTCGAAATTACGCCGGGTGATTTCTCCGATAACCTCTTCGCGGTCAAGACCCAGATCGATCAGAATGGTATCCGCGACGTCGAATCCCTCCGGTAGCTGCATGCCTACCAAACCATTCAACTGGTCTTTGACCTGGTGAATAGCGGTTCGTTGTTCTACCACCTGCCTGCGCTGTGAGTTCAGGTCGATCTTTGCCTGGAGTAGTTCCGGCTTGCCTCCTGTACCGACTTCCAGCTTCAGCTCGGCCAATTTTACCCGCTCCTCACTCACCGCCATTTGCTCCTGAGTTGCCTTCAGTTGCTGTTTGAGCGCGACGATAAAGTAATAGTTATTGATCACCGAGGCGACGGTGTTCACCATCTGATCCAGCAACAGTAATTCACCCTGCGCAGCAACCTCGGATATACGCTCGCGCGTGGCGAACATCCGCGTGCCGTCGAACAACAGCCATTGAAGCTGCCCCGACGCGCTGATGTTCTCAGACTTTATGCCATCACGCTTGCGTTCGGTGTTATCCGGAAGCAATTGCTTCTGGTTGTTATTGTTCCAGGTCTTGCTGGCCGTCGCATTGATTCGCGGCAGCAGGGCGCCGAAAGAGTATTGCTCATCGGTCTCGGCGGCCGACAGGGCGTTTTGGGCAAGATGGATGCCGTAATCCTTTTCCAGCGACAGCTGAATGACATCATTGAGGGATACCATCTGCTGTGCCTGAAGGGAAAGCGTGAAGACGGCAAGAATCAGTGCGATTCCCGCAATTTGACTAACTCTCATACGCCAGTTCAGTGGCCGGTTCTGCCACCCGTTTCTCAAATTCAACATGCTTCCGCGGTCGTGACAGGTAGGAGTAAATCGCAGGTATAACAAAAAGCGTTAAGATAAGCGAGAAGAGTATCCCACCGACCACAACAATGCCCAGCGGTTGTCGGCTGGTCGACGCTGCACCCAGCGAAACGGCAATAGGGAGCGTTCCCAGCGCCATAGTAAGACTTGTCATGAGAATAGGACGCAGACGCAAACGCGAAGCCTCCAGCACCGCGTCCAGCTTCGACAGCCCGGCATCCCGGCGCTGGTTGGCAAACTCGACAATCAGAATACCGTTCTTCGTAACCAGTCCGATCAGCATGATCATTCCGATCTGCGAAAATATATTGAGCGTCTGCCCGAAGATCCACAGTGAAATAAAGGCGCCGGCCACAGCCAGTGGCACGGTGAAAAGGATCGTAAGCGGATCTACAAAGCTTTCAAACTGGGCGGCCAGGATGAGGTATACGAGCACGATCGCAAGCACGAAAGCGAACGAGGTGTTGCTCGAACTTTCCGCAAAGTCCCTGGAAACTCCGGCCAGCGAAGTGTTGAACGTATCATCCAAAAGGTCGGCGGCAATTTCCTGCATAGCTTCGATACCGTCGCCAATTGTTCTGCCTGGCGCCAGGCCTGCCGATACAGTGGCGGAGCGGTAGCGATTAAAGTGGTAAAGCGCCGGTGGCGTTGTTGACTCTTCAACGGTGACCAGGTTATCGATCGACACCAGGTCGCCGGAGCGCGTTCTCACATACAGCCGCTTGAGGTCGTCCGGATCATCCCGGTTCATCCGGGTCACCTGTCCGATGACTTCATATTGTTTACCGTCTCGTGTAAAATAACCGAAGCGAAGATTGCTATAGGCAAGCTGGAGTGTCTGGGCGATATCCTGTACACTGACGCCAAGCTGGGTAGCCTTGAGGCGGTTGATCTGTACCCTCAGTTCGGGCTTGTTGAACTTCAGGTCAGAGTCGACGCCCTCCAACACCGGATGTTCCTCGACAGCGGCCAGGAACTGTGGCAAAACCTCTTTGAGCTTGTCAAAATTATTGTTTTGCAACACGAACTGAATGGGCAGTCCGCCGGAGCGTGTGACCTGAATGGTCTGCTCCTGGGTGGCAAACGCCCGTCCTTCCGGGAAACGGCTGAGGTTTCGGGTTACCATTTCCACGATCTCGTTTTGCGATCGTTCCCGCTCATCCGGATCTGACAAGGTCACGCGAATGAATCCCGAGTTAGCAGCCCCTGCTCCGGAAAATCCCGGTGAGGTAACCGATAATGCAATCTTGTACTCAGGGATGGAATCGGTGACAAAATCAACGAGTCGCTGCACGTAAGCGTCCATGTAGTCGTAAGACGTACCTTCGGGCGCCGACAGCCGCAGGCGGAACTGGCTGCGGTCTTCCAGCGGAGCGAGTTCCGACTGGATCTGGCTTCCGATATAGCCGGCAATACCCAAACACACGACAATAATCACGAGGGAAACCCAGCGCACTTTCATGAAGGCGGCGAGCCAACGCTGGTAGCCACGTTCCATACCGGAAAAGAAAGGTTCAGTCACCCGGTAAAACCAGGAGTGCTTGTGGTTATCGCGCGTCAGCTTCACGCTCAGCACCGGCGTGAGCGTCAGTGAGACAAACGCGCTGATCAGCACCGCCGAAGCAATGACGACGCCAAACTCACGGAACAACCGGCCGACAAATCCCTGCAAGAACAGGATCGGCAGGAAGACCACGGCAAGCGTAATGGATGTCGAAACGACCGCGAAAAAGATCTCTTTCGATCCGTACAACGCTGCCTGATATTTGTTCATGCCCTGTTCGAGCTTCTTATAAATGTTCTCCGTGACGACTATACCGTCGTCGACCACCAATCCGGTAGCGAGTACAATGCCCAGCATGGTGAGGACATTGATCGAAAACCCGCTGATGTACATGATGAAGAATGTAGCGATAAGAGCTACGGGGATATCGATAAGTGGCCGCGCCGCAATTCTCCAGTCGCGGAAGAAAAAGTAGATAACCAGTACAACCAGGATAATCGCGATGACCAACGTTTCCTCGACCTCACTGATGGAGCGTTTGATGAACACCGTTTGGTCCATCGCGATGTTAAGCTTGATGTCATCGGGAACTTCGTTCTCGATCTGCTCCATTCGCTTGTAGAACTCGTCGGCGATGGCGACAAAGTTGGCGCCTGGCAGCGGCACGATGGCAAGTCCCACCATAACCACGTTGCTTTCCCGCAATACGGTCTCTTCATTCTCCGGACCCAGGACGGCCTGGCCGACATCTTTCAGCCGGATGTCGCCGGTGGGTGAGGATTGGATGATCACATTATTGAATTCGTCCTCCGTGAACAACCGTCCGAACGTCCGAACCGTAAGCTCCGTAGCGTTACCCGATATCTTGCCTGAAGGCAGTTCAACGTTTTCACGGTCCAGTGCGCGCTGTACGTCGAGGGCCGTGAGTCCATAGGCACTCAACTTTGCCGGGTCGAGCCAGATGCGCATCGCGAACTTGCGTTCACCCCAGATCTGAACACTGCTGACACCCTGAATTGTCTGAAGGCGTTCTACAAGATTGTTGGTGGCGTATTCCGTGAGTTCGAGCGGATTCTTAGTACTGCTTTGAACCGTCATGGAGATGATCGCGTCGCGATTGGCGTTGGCTTTAGAAACAACCGGCGGGGTTGTCAGGTCTTGCGGCAGGCTTCGTCGGGCCTGTGAAACCTTGTCGCGTACATCGTTAGCGGCTGCCTCCAGGTCGACACCGAGCTCGAATTCAATGTCTATTGAACTAACGCCGACACTTGATGCTGATGAAATATTACGAATGCCGGCAATGCCGTTGATAGCCTTTTCGAGCGGCTCAGTGATCTGCGACTCGACGATGTCTGCATTGGCTCCCGAATAGGAGGTACGGACGCTGATGCTGGGCGGGTCGATCACGGGGTAATCGCGAACACCCAGGCGTGAAAACCCGATGACACCAAAAATGACGAGGATGATGCTCATCACGGTGGCGAGTACGGGCCTGCGCAAACTCAGCTCTGAAATATTCATACAGTTAATCTAACTGTTTTTGACCGATTCTTTTCCTACTGATATGTCAGGATTTTCTCCAGCTTCACCGCCGACGTCGGCCGGATTGCCATGAGTCCGCTAATGATCACGGTGTCGCCAGCCTGGAGCCCGTTGGTGATCTGGACATAGGCCGAATCCCGTATCCCGGTTTCCACTTCCCGGAACGCTATGCTATCACCTGAATAGATGATCACCTGTTTTCCACGTGCCTGAGGGATTACCGCCTGCGTAGGAACCATCAGTGCGTTATCCGTTCGGCCAAGCTGCAGATTCACTTTCGCAAAGACGCCGGGTACAAGTTCTTTGTGACCCTCGACGACGAGCGCCCGTACGGTGAGCGTTCGCGTCGTCTCGTCCACACTGTTTTCAGTTGCCATCACCGTCGCCTGATGCCATTGCTGGCCCCCGTCGACACGAAAACGCACTTTGTCTCCGGGCCCAACGGACTTTGCGTACTTTTCGGGGATAGCAAACTCAAGTTTGAGGCGTTCCACCTGCCGGATGCTGGTGATAATGTCGTTGGGGGAGAGATACGAACCCAGGCTGACCCTACGCAGTCCAAGTTTTCCGCGATAGGGAGCGCGTATCTCTGTCTTTGCGATCGCGATACGCGTTGCTTCGATGTCTGCCTTTAGGTTCTCAACGTTAAGCTGGGCCAGGTCGTAATCCTGTTGGCTGATCCCGTTTATCTTCAACAGCTCGGCCTGGCGTTCTTCCGACTTCTGCGCAATCTGCAATTGCACTTCCAGTTTTCTGAGTTGCGCCTGCAAATCGCCGTCAAAGAGTTTTACCAACAATTTGCCTTTTGGTACAACGCCCCCTTCGGCAATGTCGAGTTCGACCACGCGTCCGCTGACTTCAGCGCGAATGTCGGTCTCCTCTTCAGGTAACAACGTGCCCGGCACTTCTACCGTTTCACTCACTGAGCGCGGCTGTACGAGAAACCCATCCGCTTGTACCGGTCCGCGTGCCCTGGCGGCCACCGGACCGTCCTTCTTCGTGCTGCACGAGAAAAAGAGCAGTGAACCAATACCGAACACCATCATCAAATATCGTCCCATAATACGCTTCCTTTGAAGGCTCACGCTTCCGCCGACCGCGCCCTGAATTCCTCGTGGAGACTCAGCACCTGCGGAATCACGAGTTCAGACTCGTCGTTTCGTATAACAGAATCTGCGCGCTTCATTTTTTCATCATCACGCCATTGCTGCGCCATAATTTCGCGAACCTGATCCGCGGTTCTTCCCCGGTCGCGGTTTACAACGCGATTAATACGAAGGGGTTCCGGTGCTACGACGAGGACGATATGATCTAACCGTTTGTAGGATCCTGACTCAAACAACAACGCGGCTTCTTTGATCACATAATCATGATGCGCATGCTCCGCAACCCAGTCCTCGTAATCGGCTGCGACACGCGGGTGAACAAGCCGGTTTAGTTTTTCCAGTTGATCCGGGTCACGAAAAACCAGGTTACTCAAATATGACCGGTTTAATGATCCATCCGGATTGAACGACAATTCTCCGAATTCTTTACGGATGTTGGACATGAGAATTCCATCGGTGGTCATTACATATTTCGCCCGGCTGTCAGCATCGTAGATGGGGACGCCCAAAAGCGCAAATATTCGCCCGATGACGCTTTTCCCGGCGCCAATTCCGCCGGTAAGCCCTACTTGATACGTTGGCATATTCCAGTCAGTAGGTAATGTGGACGCTGTCGATACTAATCACTTTCGCATCCCCGGGCAGTCCGTCCACTTCCGGTTCAGCGCTGAATTTCCCCCCGGTAAAACCTTTTAGATTGACAACAGCACGGATGGAATCCCATGCCAGATCTTCGGCCAAACTTCGGCGAACGCTGAGTGTTACCGGCAGCTTCTCGATCTGCAACTCGGGTTTCGCCGCTTCGGGAAGGTTAACCAAAACCAACTTAACGGAATCAGTCACCTGCACATACTCTTCAACCCGAAAACTAACGTTCACGCTGGGGGGCATGAAAGTGATCAAAGGTCGCTCGGCTATGTAGACTTCTACCTCTTCATCGTAATCCTCGTCGATGTTTACATGCTCCAGTACCACCGGCAATGAAGGTGTGAGCTCAGAGACGTGTGACAATGGACCGCTGGCCAGTACCGAGTCGGGTTGTATCAGAATATCACTTACAACACCGTATCCCGGCCGGAGGAAGCGTTCCACCGTATCGATGCGGAGCGTTAACCATTTCTGCTCACGGGGTTCGATGTTCAGGTAGATCGTGTCGTTGACAACAAAGTTTATTTCCAGTCCTTCGATCTGATCGGAGATCACCGCGGGCAATGTGCTGCCTACAATTTTGCGAACAGACGCCGGCCGGTCGAGCGGAATCACCAGCGGCGACCTGCGTAGTCCTGCGCTTCTTCGAAAGAGATCCCATCCCATGCCCGACACGTTGATGGTGAGGCGGTCCGGCAACGGGTCGACCGGGATGTACTCCTCTTCGTTGAAATCAAATTTCAGCGGGAAGTTGACGTTCGCCGTATAGTTGTCGTTCAGCGAATCGAGGAACCAGAAAATAGTTGCCGCCAGTACACAGAGCGAGATTGCCTTCCAATTCTTTTTGTTGACGTGAAGCAAACGGAATATGGAATTGACAAACCGCATAGTCGGGAAGGATGCCTAAACCTTTATGGCATGCCGGTATGGCGCGGACGTTCGTCCTGAATCTGTGTCCTTATTTCCTGGCAGCACGGGTTGCCTCCATGGAAATTGCCGCCTTATTGAGGCGTATACGCCCACCTTTCTCCACCTCCAGGATGATCGTTTCCCCGTCGATCTCGACGATGCTCCCGTGCATTCCGCCTATCGTCACCACATAGTCGCCCTTTTTTACTTCCTCGATAAACTTCCTCTGGTCCTTGGCCTTCTTTTGCTGAGGCCGGATCATGAAAAAGTAGAACACGAGAATGATGCCGCCAAAAAAGAGCAACTGTGTCCACTGGCTTCCGGGCTGCGCCTGTAATAGTATGGTGTGCATATAAAGAATTTTAACGAACTGCTAAGTTACACATTTGGTCTTAATGCGATTGATTTGGGGGCGTTTCGGGTGCAAAAAAAGACGGGCATAAAAAAAGTCCCGGGGTTGACCCGGGACTTTCAAAGTTCGTCATGACCTGACCTCAGCGCGATGCGGTGGCAGGAACGACCATGGCCTTGAAACGAAGCACGGTTTGCTTCGGCCAGGTGTTGGCCGTAACCGTTACGGTCTTATTCTGGATGTTGGGCTTACCCTTGGAATCGAATTTCGCTGTCACAAAACCTTCGCCCCCCACGGGAACGGGTGACTTGCTCCAGTCTGACACCGTACAGCCGCAGGACCCCTGGGCGTTCTGGATGATCAGCGGCGCGTCGCCGGTGTTCGTGAACTTGTAGGTATACTCGACGACCTCACCTTCGTTGATGGTCCCAAAATCGTGTTCAAGCGTGGCGAACTCCATGGCGGGAAGCGGCCCTTCCGGCTTGGTCTCCGGCACGGCCGCAGTAGTTTGCGGGCCTCCGGCGGGTACGCCAGGGCCTTTGCCCTCAAGTTCAGCAATCCGGCTTTCCAGTTGCGCGATTCGTTTTTCAGCTTCTTTGTCCCGGCACGATACCATCACCACGAGCGAAAGGGACAATAATGCAAGTCCAACAAGGTTTCTCATTGTTTTATGTTCAGTTCGTATTGATACTCCATTAACGCTTCCTTAATTCTTTTTTCCCCGGATTTGTTCCAGCAGCTCGTCAACATCTTCAAGCAATCGCTCGGCCTTGTTTTTGGCCTCGTCCACTACTTTTTGACCCTGCGACTTCGCCTCAGAGGTCAAAGGTGTTTCACGCCCGGATACAAAGTCATCGATCAGCTCTTCCAGCAACTTCCTGTACTTATCCAGCTGAAACGAGAGCTTTTCCCTCGTGCTCGACCCTTTGTCCGGGGCGAACAACACGCCAAGAACGGCGCCGGCTACTGCACCTGCCAGGAAAGCAAAGAACGAATTCCCACTTCTCTTGCTCATAATTTTCAAATTTAACACGCGTCAAAACGCAAAATCAAGAATTTGGGATATTTTAACAACCCACGTGCCAAAGAGCGTCGTTTTGCCCGGTCAAATGACGTTACTTATTATCAATAAGTCCCCGGCCGCTCTTGCGCACCGCTCCGGAGTCGCTCAGTTCACGGGCGATTACATCGAGGATCCCGTTTACAAACTGGCGGCTTTTTGGCGTGCTATAGCTCTTGGCCAGCTCGATATACTCGTTAATGGACACTTTGACGGGTATGTTCGGGAAGTTCAGAATTTCCGCAATCGCCATTTCCAGGATAATCTTATCCGTGAGCGGTAACCGGTCTACTTCCCAGTTACGCGTATTGCTGGCGATCAGGTCGGCATACGGCTTCGCCAGGTCGGCTGCCTCGTTATACAGGCGCTCGATAAAGTCTTTGTCGTCGTCCCAGTTCACCGATAAGGTATGGAGGGAAATGTGATCCTGGGTGGCCGGATCGAAGGCCTTGATGGTCTTTTCAACCATGCCCTGTACGATCTCCCGGTCTTCGGCCCAGCCGATTACTGCTTCGCCAAAGTAGTCACTGATCGCATTCTGGCCCAGCAGCACCTTCCGCAGAAAATAATTGGCAAACTTCCTTTGATCACCCAGCGAAACTTCTTTGCGGTCGAGGTTGGCCTGGTATTCCGGGTCCTCCCTGACTACGTCGCGGAACCACGTCTTTACCTGGGCCATACGGCCGTCCCAGCCCTGATTCAGCCTGCGCGCCTGTTCCTTTAATTCATTGCTGTTTTCCAGGGCCTGTATCCAGGCGTTGTCGAGAAAATTGGCGTGTGAAACCTTACGGTCCGCCCGGGCAACGGCAGCCATGGCGGCTGCCAGGCTCAATACTGCAATATAGTGGTGGTAAATTCGCTCGGCCTCGCTGACCATTTGTATGCGGTACGACCGCTTGTCACGCGCACACTGCTCGTCGTAAGAGGATAGCGCCTCCCGTACCACGGCGGTTACAGCGTCATCATCAGAATCGAACCGTCGATCCTTGTCATCAAATGCACGGGTCAGCGCCTCGGTAGCATTACGGCGCTGCGTGGCCAGCATCTCCCGGTCCTGGACCTGCATGGAATTCAGATCAGGAGTGAACCGGTCACGCACATGATCGAAAGCGAGTTGGTAGTTCGCCTCACGCGACTGATGCAAAGCGAAGAGGCTTTGCATTACCTTTATTCGAAGATTCCTCCTGTTCAGCATGAAAGATCAAAGAACGAATTCGGGCAAAAATACACCTTCCATAGAATGAACTCAAGGAATCCGACGAATGTATTGGGGATGGGGGGTAGACCACTCAACCAGACCACACTCCTTTTCCCGATTTTCCCATTTCCCTTTTCTTCCCGGGAACCCTACCTTGCGAACTCCGTTTTATTACTGATCGGTACGGGCAATTGAATGAAGGCGTTACGTTATCTCAATAAATATCTTCTCAAATACAAGTGGCACCTTATTCTGGGAACCATTTTTACGATCATTTCGAACGTTTTTCAGGTGATCCCCGGCCCGCTGGTACGGCACTCGATCGACCTGGTCGTCGACAACATCAACCTTCACCGGTCGTTCGGATCAATGGACCTTCAGGAAAGGTTCTTCGGCGCCTTCGCCTTTTCTATACTGGTGTATGCGGGACTCATACTGCTCATGGCCCTTCTCCGGGGTGTGTTTTTGTACTTCGTCCGGCAGACGCTCATCGTAATGTCACGTCACATCGAGTACGACCTGAAGAATGAGATTTTTAACCATTACCAAACCCTTCCCCTCAGCTTTTACCGCCGCCATAATACCGGTGACCTTATGAACAGGATCTCCGAAGACGTAAGCCGGGTGCGAATGTACCTGGGGCCCGCCATAATGTACGGGATCAACCTGCTTACCCTGTTCATGATACTTATCCCGCTGATGATCCACATCAGCCCGAAACTGACCCTCTATGCGTTGCTGCCGTTACCGCTCCTTTCCTTCAGTATATATTTTGTCAACAATATTATCGAGCGCCGTTCCGATGAAATACAGCGAAGCCAATCGCAACTGTCCACCTTGGTGCAGGAGGCATTCAGCGGCATTCGTGTACTGAAGTCGTTCAACCGGGAATCCGAGTCGATCGCCCGTTTCGATATCGAGACAGAAGCCTATCGAAAAAAGTCGCTGCGGCTGACCGTCGTCCAGTCGTTTTTCTTTCCCCTTATCCTGGGCCTGATCGGACTCAGCACGATTCTCACCGTATACGCGGGAAGCGCTGAAGTGATCGCCGGTCCGCTGGGATTCGGTCACATTGCGGAGTTTATCCTGTATGTCAATCTCCTGACCTGGCCCGTGGCATCACTGGGGTGGACCAGCAGCCTGGTACAACGGGCCGAGGCTTCGCAGAAGCGCATCAATGAATTCCTCAATACGAAGAGCGATATCGTGTCCCTGAAAAACCTCGACCGTCGGATCGAAGGCAAAATTGAATTCCGGAACGTGAGTTTCACCTATCCCGACACCGGCATCCGCGCGCTGACGAACGTATCGTTCACGGTGAACCCGGGCGAGTCGCTGGCGATCATCGGCACTACCGGTTCCGGGAAGAGCACCATTTCGAACCTGATCGCTCGTCTGTACGACGTCACCGAGGGTGAAATCCGCATCGACGACATACCTATCAGGGACTATGACCTCACTGCGCTCAGAAAACAAATGGGGTTTGTTCCCCAGGATGTCTTCCTCTTCAGCGATACGCTGGCGAACAACATTGCTTTCGGCCTGGATGTGTTGGATCCGGACAAAGTAATCCAGGCGGCAAAGGATGCCGACGTATACGATAATATTATGGACTTCCCGGAAGGCTTCAAGACTCGTGTAGGTGAACGTGGCATAACCCTTTCCGGCGGACAGAAACAGCGCGTCTCCATCGCCCGGGCCATTATCCGCGACCCGAGAATCCTCGTGCTGGACGATGCCTTATCAGCCGTCGACACCAAGACAGAAAATACGATCCTTAATGCTATGAAACGCATTATGGAAGACCGCACCTCAATTGTGATCTCACACCGGGTATCCTCAGCCAAGCTCGCGGACAAGATCATTGTACTCGCCGACGGAAAGATCGTCGAAGAAGGAACGCACGATACAATGATGGAACTGAACGGCTACTACAAGAGCCTCTACGAAAAGCAGATGCTGACGGATGAGGTGGGAGAGGATTAATTCTGCAAAAGGAATCTTGCTCCCACAGCCCCAAAGACCTGAAACGTAAGCGGCCGGTCGGCAATTTCCAGAAGCAGGCTCACCTCACCGAAGACATTGAGCGGCGTATCTTCGAACGTATACTCCACGCCTCCGATTCCTTCGGGTCCGAAGTCAATCGTGTTACGAACATCCCTGCGCGTACCGTTGTTGGGAGGACGCTCGCGGTAATGATATTCGATCTTGCCAAACTTCAGCATGCCACCTGCCCCCCAGTACCATTGTAAGTTCCCCTCCATACCCTCGACGGGAATATCGTAATGGAGCAGGTAACGCGCCTGCAGGTAGACAGGGTTGTCGAGACGATGGGAGATGTAGTTGAATCCGTCGTACTTCGAATACTCGTAGAATGATTTCCTGTGGTAGTCTCTTCGCCACTCCTTTGGCGCCGTGCCAAGAATGAACTCTACAGCACGGTTGTTTCCGACTTGCCTTTTGTATGTCGCACCGATCGGATCACCAAGTCGCAAACCCAGGCTGTGGTCCTGAGACCAGGCCGTGCTGCACACGAGGACGGCTAACAACAACACAATAATCTTTCGCATAGCTATATTAAACTAGTTATGAAGTTGTACGTAAATAGGATGCAAAGGGATCAAAAAATATACCGTAGTCCTGCGCCACCCTCAAAGCGCCTCCACCCTGGATCGAGTGAGATGTCGTGGAACAGTTCAACCTCCATGAATGCTGACACAGGGATCTGGAAATAAGAATACTCTATACCAACGGACACCTGCGGCCCGAACGTATGCCGCTGGCGCTCAAAAGAACCGAGCTGGTTGACTTCACTGCCGTTTATCACACTGGTGAAATAGTAGTTATAGTTGATCTGGGTGTTCCTGATTTCCGTACCCACGCCAAAGTACATTTTCAGACCGGGCGTTATACCTCGTGCATCGATGTGCCACAGGAATTTCAATTCCGCTACCCAATCGTGATTCACACGGTGGGATAGGTAGTCCACGCGTGCGCCTTCGCTGGCGGTGTCTACATCGATGTACTCATAAAACTTACCGCGGTAGTATCGGTTATAAAGCCCGCTGGCGGTCTTTCCAAAGTCGACCGCGATACCAAACCGCTCACTCATGTAGTACTTGTAGGTGATGGCAAAAGGGTCGCCCAGTTTAAGGCCGATACCGTGATAGGGATAGCGGGAATTTTCGAACACGGGGCAGATAATCTTCTTCCGATCCCGCCTTTTGTCCATTGAATACATACTGCCGGATCGCTTCGCCTTGCTGTTTTGGGCGACACAGGCGATATCCGGGGCAAAAAATAAGAATCCGGCCAATATGAGCACTATCCGCGCTACCATCGAACCGCAAAGATACGGCCTTTCAGCCGGTCAGAACGGCTCGGGGCGACTGGTGGTAGTGTCGTTCGTTCAAACGAATTCTTTGTACTGCATCCGGTGGAGCTGGGCGTAATATCCTTCCCGGAGGAGCAATTCCTCATGGGTGCCTTCCTCTTTGATTTCGCCCTTATCCAGCACAATAATTTTGTCCGCGCTTTGAATGGTGGAAAGGCGGTGGGCGATCACTATGGCTGTTCTTCCCCGCATCATCTTGTCGATGGCGTCGCGGATCATCTCTTCGGTTTCGTGATCGACCGATGATGTGGCCTCATCGAGCACGAGGATACGCGGATCATAAACCATCGCGCGAATGAACGATATCAGCTGACGTTGGCCAACGGAAAGCGTCGACCCACGCTCCATCACGTTATAGGAAAGTTTGCCCGGAAGTCGCTCAATAAAGTGTCGTGCGCCTACCATGTCGGCGGCATGCCACACCATGTCTTCCGTTACATCGGGATGTCCCAACGCAATGTTGTTAAAGATCGAATCGGAGAAAAGAAAAACATCCTGTAATACGACACCGATATTTCGTCTCAGAAATCCGAGATCATACTCATTAAGGTCCACCCCGTCGATAGTGATGCGACCCTTTTTGATCTCGTAAAAACGATTCAGCAGATTAATGATCGAGGATTTACCCGCGCCCGTTGCGCCGACAATCGCGACGGTCTCTCCTTCCCGGATTTCCAGGTTGATATCGCGGAGTACATACTCGTCGTTATTATACGCGAACCACACATTTTCAAACTTCACGGCACCACGTATCGACTCCGGCCGGTAAGCGCCAGTGGCCTGCACATGCTCGTTGTTGTCGAGCAGGTTCATGATCCGCGATGTGCTGACAATGCCCATCTGCAACGTATTGTAGCGGTCGGCTATCATACGTATAGGACGGAAGAACATCTGGATGTACATGATGAACGCGATGAGCTTACCGATGGTAATCCCGGTAACTTCAGTATTGATCACACCCTTCGCACCATACCAAACCAACAGACCGATGCCGGCTGCGGCGATAATTTCGGATACGGGATAATACACCGAATAATACAGCACCGAGCGAAGGTTGGCCTGACGGTGTTCGTTGTTGATGGCTTTGAATTTTTCGTATTCACTCTTCTCGCTTCCGAAGATCTGAACGATGTTCATCCCGGTAAGGTGCTCCTGAACAAACGAGTTGAGATTGGAAACCGCGTTGCGAACATCATTGAAGGCGACCTTGATCTTTTCCTTGAAAATGTATGTGCTTAGCAGCAGCAGGGGGATCGTCGACAGGCTCACCAGGGACAGCCGCCAGTCTTCGTAAAACATGAACGCAAGAATAAACACGATTTGCAACAGGTCTCCTGCCATTGCCGCGAGGCCTTCGCTAAAAACATCGGCCAGCGTTTCAACGTCGGAGATTGTTCGCGTGACCAGCCGCCCGATGGGGGTACGGTCGAAGAACCGAAGCCGCAGGCGGACGATGTGTTTATACAGCTGCGAGCGAATGTCGCGGATAACCTGTTGGCCCAACCAACCGGAGACATAAGTGTGAACGTATTGTGCGATGGACTGCACGAACAACAGGCCGACGAGCAAAATGATCATGAAGACCATGCCATCATAATCTCCGGCTGCTACATCGTGGTCAAGCGTGTACTGTATGAGCACCGGGCGCAGTGGGGAGAGCACTCCGAGAACGACCGTCAGGACGATCACCGATCCAAATCTGAAACGGTAAGGCTTGACAAAGGCCAGCAACCGTCGCAGTACTCTGAAATCGATAATATTTCCGCTGCTGATCTGTTCTTTCTCCACTACTTGCCGGATTTTTTCGACACAAACACGGACCTCGGATACGTTACCCGCTTCAGGAAGAGTCCGTGCGGCGGTGCATTCGCCCCAGCCTTGCGCCGGTCTTTGCTTTTCATAATGCCTGCGAAATCGGCCACTGATCGCTTGCCGCTACCAACGTCGAGCAAGGTCCCGACCAGGGCCCTGACCATGCCCCTTAGAAAACGGTTTGCTGTAATCCTGAACGTCAGGTTAGTACCGCTGAGTTTCCAGTCTGCCGACCTGACATCGCAAATAAAGTGATTTACATCTGTTTTCACCTTGCTGAAGGCGGTAAAGTCGTGGGTTCCCACTATTAACGCAGCAGCCCGGTTCATGGTTTGAATATCCAGCGGGCGATGCCACCTGACCGCAAAACCTTCGAGAAACGGGTCTTTTCTCAATGTGATGCGATATTCATAGCTCCGCGACCGGGCGGAATATCGGGCATGACCTTCCGGGATTACCGGACGAATGGACTGAATGGCGATATCCGGGGGGAGAAAGGAGTTGAGCCGGACCAGGAGCTTATCAGAATCGAAAGTCGCGTCGATGTCGGCATGGAAGAATTGCTGGATGCAGTGGACGCCCGCGTCGGTCCTGCCACTTCCGACGATGGCTATGGTTTCCCGGAACAGCGTAGAGAGGGCGTTCTCTAAAACAGCCTGGACGCCCAGCGCGTTGTTCTGACTTTGCCAGCCGGCATAGCGCGTCCCGACATAAGAAACCTCGAAGAAATAGCGCACATTACCTTAACTTTGGCCCGGAAAGTTAAAGGAACCGTACTATGTGGCAAAGAATCCAGACCGTATTTCTGGCGCTGATCGTCATCGCCTTACTTGTCTCGCTGGTACAGCCCATCTGGTCGATCCGCGCAGAATCGGGTGACACCGTCCTCACACCCTTTTATCTGATACGAGGTGCGGAATACCAATACTTTCCCTTTACGCTCATCGCCATTCTTTCTGTCGCTTCCATCACACTGGCGGCGATGTCCATTACCCGTTACAAAAACCGGATACTTCAGATCAAGCTGGGCGCCCTGAATTCCCTGGTTCTCGTAGGGGTGCTCGCCGCTTCGGTCTACTTTGCGAGCCAGTTGCTTTCAGAATTTCAAGGTGGAGGATACGGACTGGGCATGTACCTGCCCATCTTCGCTGCCATCTGCAACCTGGCTGCCAACTACTTCATACGGAAAGATGAACGCCTGGTAAGGAGCTCGGAACGCCTTCGCTGATCCTGCCAACCTGTCAGCCAACAGTCTGCTGGAATAGTTTTTGAAAATCGGCCCTCACGCATCTTTAACCT
The DNA here is from genome assembly GCA_035304385.1 of Cyclobacteriaceae bacterium. Classification (GTDB taxonomy): domain Bacteria; phylum Bacteroidota; class Bacteroidia; order Cytophagales; family Cyclobacteriaceae; genus ZC4RG29. The sequence goes on along the minus strand of DATGQD010000054.1, from coordinate 950 downwards.
GAAAACGACCTATGGCAACTGCAGAAAAAGGCACCATTTCTATTCATACGGAGAACATTTTCCCGATCATCAAGAAGTTTCTCTACTCTGATCATGAAATCTTCCTCCGCGAACTGGTCTCCAATGCTGTAGACGCGACTCAAAAACTTCGGAAACTGGTTTCCCTGGGTGAATATCAGGGCGAACTCGGAGACGTCCGCATCGAAGTCGAGTTCGACAAGAAAAAGAAAACGATCACCGTCCGCGATAAGGGCATTGGCATGACGGCCGATGAGATCAAAAAATACATCAATCAAATCGCCTTCTCCGGCGCGGCCGAATTCATAGAAAAATTCAAAGACAAAACTGATGCGAAGGACATCATCGGAAAGTTCGGTCTTGGCTTTTACTCTGCATTCATGGTGGCCGACAAGGTGGAGATTATCTCAAGGTCCTACACTGCCGGTGAAGACGAAGCGGCGCACTGGGTTTGCGATGGCTCGACGGAATTTGAACTCGAAACTGTAAAGAAGGCCGAACGCGGAACCGACGTCATCCTGCACATCAACAAAGATTCTGAAGAGTTCCTGGATGAATGGCGTATCAAGGGTATTCTTGAAAAGTACTGTAAGTTCCTCCCTGTAGAAATTAAGTTCGGTACTGAGGAACGCAGCGAACCTGATGGAGAAGACAAGGATGGCAAACCCAAATATAAGACGGTAAAGCGCGACCGGATCATCAACAACACCAGCCCGCTGTGGACGCGTCAACCTGCCGATCTTAAAGACGAAGACTATCTCGCGTTCTACAAAGAGTTATATCCCTTCTCAGAAGATCCGCTGTTCTGGATTCACCTGAACGTCGACTATCCGTTTACGCTTACGGGCATCCTGTATTTCCCAAAAGTTAAAAACGACTTTGAACTCCAAAAGAACAAGATCCAACTCTACAGCCGCCAGGTTTTCTTTACA
>DATGQD010000053.1:0-8647 GCA_035304385.1 Cyclobacteriaceae bacterium | reverse complement strand
CGATCCTCTATCCCCTCGCTGCGCGCCAAAACAAGGTGTGCCTCGAAGATAAATTTCCTGTGGCGCGCGACCATATTAACATTCTAATCCCGGGGCTGCGGCCTTCGGCCTTGCCCCGGGCTACAAACATTCCGCCCCGCTGGGGCGGTGTCCGGGCCGATGGCGGCCGATGGGTTCCTTCCACTCCTAATCTTCTTCTATGCCCTCTTCACTCTCGCTCTCACACTCACACTGTCCTCTCGATCCTCTATCTCCTCGCTGCGCGCCAAAACAAGGTGTGCCTAGAAGATAAATTTCCTGTGGCGCGCGACCATATTAACATTCTAATCCCGGGGCTGCGGCGTTCGGCCTTGCCCCGGGCTACAAACATTCCGCCCCGCTGGGGCGGCAGGAAGAATTGAATGGTTGAATAGGATGGACCGGCGATGGCGATTGTGTTTTTGCAGATCGGGGTTGATGTGTAGAGACGTCCTATTCCGGGCCGTGCGTCCCTACGGGGTGACCGCCATTGATTGTTGTGTATGTGTAACCTCCCTATTTGTCATACAATGTTTCATCCGAATAAAACACCTTCTCCCCAACAACCCGCGCGGGGGAGGTATAGGGATGTTCGGCGGCTTTGCCGCCTGCCGTGATGTGTTGCACTGACCACCCTTTGGCTTTGAGATAATCGGATACCAACGCCCGATGACATCTCCACCACACTGCTTCAGCGCACATGTAGACGGTGGGTTGCCTGGAGGCCAGCGACTCCAGCTCTTCAATCGCTTCCGTGAACTCATCCGTTTCCATATAGTCGGCATAACCCCGGAACGAACTGTTTCGCCAGCGGCCGTTCCTGGAGTTTTTTTGTGCTTGTCTCCGGCCGCCAAGGCCTTCTATATGAACATATTGGATGCCGGCTTTTTGCAGTTCTTCGTCTAATCGCTCCCTATTGAAATCCGGAAATTTTCGTGACCCTGGAAATCGCCGGATGTCAACCAGCGTGCGGATGCCGAACGATTGAAGCATGGATATGAGTGTGGCGATGTCATGGGTAGAGTGCCCGATCGTGTATACAACACGTTCTTCCGATGGATCCATATTTTTAAGAACAGGATTCGAAACGATTAAATTCGCCTGCACCCTGCCTCTGCCTCTGCTTCCGCCTCTGCCTCTGCATCTGCCTGCTGCATCCTGCCTGCATCTGCCCCTGCTTCTGCGTCTGCGCCTGCCTCCGGAGTCACAAATAATCCCTAATATCGCCTGATACAAAAGCGGCCTTCTATGAAAGCAGTAGTGATCACACAGCCGGGAGATAGCAGCGTTCTCCAGATCGAGGAGCGGCCCATGCCGGCATATGGCGATGAAGACGTACTGGTCAGCGTAGCAGCTGCGGGCGTCAATCGCCCGGATATCGCGCAACGCAAGGGCAGATATCCGGCACCCAAAGACGCGCCGGCCGATATTCCCGGTCTGGAGATCGCCGGCGAGATTGTTGAGGTTGGACGCCAGGTTCGATCCTGGAAGGTCGGAGATCCAGTATGCGCACTCGTGGCCGGCGGAGGGTATGCGGAGTATTGTGCGGTTCCAGCGGGGCAATGCCTGCCCGTGCCTAAAGGCCTTAGCTTCGTCGAGGCTGCGTCTCTTCCCGAGACGTTCTTTACGGTTTGGAGCAATGTCTTCGACCGCGGACGATTCGTGCGTGGCGAGTCATTGCTTGTCCATGGCGGTACCAGCGGCATTGGGGTTGCGGCCATCCAGATGGTGAACGCAGTTGGCGGCACAGTCTATGCCACTGCAGGTACTGATGAGAAATGCAGATTTTGTGAGTCACTTGGCGCGGAACGGGGTATCAACTACAAGACCGAAAGCTTTCGCGATGTGGTACAAACGCTGACCGAAGGACGCGGTGTCGACATCATCCTCGACATGATCGGAGGTCCTTATACTCAACCCAATCTGGAAAGCCTCGCACAAGAGGGAAGGCTGGTACTGATCAACTATATGAAAGGGGATGAGACCACCATCCGGCTGTCGCAAGTACTGCGCAAGCGTCTTACCGTTACCGGGTCGACGCTAAGGGCGCGCAACGTAGCCTTCAAGGCAGCGATTGCTCAAAAACTTCAGGAACATATTTGGCCATTGCTGGAAGAGGGGACAATCAGGCCGGTGGTGTATCAGGTTTTTTCCATGGCCGACGCGTCGGCGGCACATGATCTTATGGAGAGCAGTAAACACATGGGGAAGATTGTGCTATCGATGGATGCGGGCGAAGCGAAAAACTAACGATGTTGGGCATCGTAGAGACATAGCATGCTACGTCCCTACATTAGCCCAACAACAGTTAACCCAACAAAAAAATCCATCAATACTATTTGGCGTCCTTTTTAAGGAAGCCGTTTACGTCAAGCCAGTGCATGAACTGATCGAACCAGCGGTTGCTGGTGCGATTCGGGTTTCCAAGGCCGAAGCCGTGCCCGCCGTTCTGGTACAGGTGAAACTCGACTGGCTTCTTTGCCTTGTACCACGATTCGATAACGCCGAACTGTCCTGCAAACAGGAAGTCGTCAGTCGCGATAACACTGAACATTGGCGGCGCGTTATCAGGAACCTCGACAGGTCCCATGCCGCCATAGATCGGGGCAATGAAGTCCAGATCCATCTTCTTCGAGTTAAGCGTGCTGTGCATGGTAAGACCAGCACCTGCGGAGAAGCCCATCATCCCCAGGCGGGCTGTATCGACACCCCATTCTTTTGCGCGCTTGACAATCATATCAAAAGCAGCTTCGGCATCGGCCAGCTGATTTGATAGGTCGAACCGTGGAGGACGTGGCCGCTCCGGCGGCGCTGAACCGGCCGGGCGCGGGGTTGCTGCCGCGAAGGTCCGGTTCTGTGTGTCGGCGAATTCCTCGAGCGACTCGGGGGTGGGGAAGAGGCGGTATTTGAGTACAAAAGCCGCGACGCCGCGGTCGGCCAGAGCCTGGGCCACTTCCCAGCCCTCGTTACCCATCGACAGCCACCTGAAACCACCACCCGGCGCAACAATAACAGCGGCGCCTGTGGCGACTTCCGGCTTCGGCAGGAAGGGGGTAAGGGTAGCTTTAGAGATGTTCCGCGCCATCGGGTCGCCCCACTGGCGGAACCAGGTCTCGGGAGCAGGCTGCCCTTCAACTCCCCCGGTATTCAAGGGAATCGCGTTGGGTTCGGGAGGAGCCTCCAGAGGGTAAATGGTGCCATCCTGGGCGATGGCCAGCGTAGTGGCAGTCAGCAGGCAGCCCGTCAGCGCTGCCCGTGTAAGTTTGGAAAAGGTGGTGAACATGGGTCGTTGCATTAGTTACAGCCACAATATAACAGGATAATCGTATTTTTTACACTTAATCCTTTTGAAACTGTGTGTCCCATGTGTTGGGTGGTACCATCACACCTTAACCCTTCACCTTACGCCTCAGGAGCCACAGCACGCCTTTCACCACGGGAAGCAAGGCTATCCCCACGGCAAGGCCCAATAAGAGTTCGCTGACGAGAACTGGTAACTCGTCGAGAAAGTGATGCAGGTAGTCAATGTTGTGCGCGAAGATTCCGCCGGAAACGAGCAGCAGGGCAATCGTACCAATTATGCCGAGGAGTTTTATGATTATTGGAAGGGATTTTACAAGCACCTTGCCCATCAGCGTTAGCGCCCCCTTGTCGTTGGAGAATTTAATGAGCCGAAATCCGAAGTCGTCCATGCGGACGATGAGGGCGACGAATCCGTAAACCCCAACGGTTGCAAGTAGGGCTACGACCGAGACCGTAAGTATCTGCACGGTCAGACTTTGTCCGATGACGCTCCCGAGCGCGATGATCACAATTTCGATAGAGAGGATAAAGTCTGTGGTGACGGCGGACTTGACCTTAGCCTTTTCCAGCTCCGTTCCGCTTTCCTTTACCTCTTCGATCACCTCCTCACCTTTTTTTGGACGGTGAAACAGGAACTCGAAAATTTTCTCCACGCCTTCGTACGCCAGATAGCATCCACCGAGTACCAGGATAATCTGGATCACCAGCGGCGTAAACGCCGTTAGCAACAGGGCGATGGGAACGATGATGAGCTTATTGAGTAGCGATCCCTTGGTAATGGCCCACAGTACCGGAAGCTCGCGACTTGCGAGAAAGCCTGTCGCCTTTTCGGCGTTTACGGCGAGGTCGTCGCCAAGGATACCCGCGGTTTTCTTTGTGGCAATCTTGCTGGCGACCGCCACGTCGTCCATCAGGGCCGCTACATCGTCAAGTACTGCAAATATGCCGGAAGCCATTTCGCGGAGTAAAATCTGTCAATCTGGTGTCGGATGCAAAATACAAGACAAAAAAAAAGAAGCATGCACGGAATCAGCTTCAACCCTGCTAGTGGAATTTTTGCGTCACAGCGATGGGCGTTTGAGTAGAACGCACCACACGATGGCGTGATTCTCATTCCCGATCCCGTTTCGGAGCTCTGGAGCAAAGATTGTTGTTACGATGGCTGTAACTAACTCAAACTGACATGAAAAAATACAGTGTTGCTGTTCTCGTGGGCAGTCTCAGAAAAGAATCTTACAACCTTAAAATGGCGAAGGCGTTGCCGGCTTTGGCCCCTGAGACACTTTCACTCGAAATTATTGGCATCGGTGATCTTCCGTTGTACAACGAGGACCTGGAGCAAGCATTGCCAGAGGCCTATAAGACTTTTCGCGAGCAAATAAGAAACAGTGATGGGGTGCTCTTCCTTACGCCGGAGTATAACCGGTCCGTGCCCGGTGTGCTAAAGAATGCTATCGATGTCGGGTCGCGCCCTTACGGTATGAGTGCCTGGGAGGGGAAGCCCGGTGGCGTGATCAGTGTCTCACCGGGTGCCATCGGAGCATTTGGCGCCAACCACCATCTCCGCCAATCGCTCGTATTTCTGAACGTACCCGCCATGCAACAGCCCGAGGCATATATTGGCAATGCGGCAAAACTCTTCAACGAAAACGATGAGCTCACAGCCGAGTCGACTCGCGAGTTTATGCAGAAGTACCTGGCGGCATTCGAACGATGGGTTGCCATTCATACCGACGCGGAGGTATCGGCATAGACAAGCAGAACGGGACGGGGGATTCAGGCCACCGCATTCTTGCGGGCACATTCCCTAAAGAATTCGGCACTGGCTTTAGGCGTTCGTTGCTGTGTCTTGAAGTCGACGTATACAATCCCATAACGATTACCAAAACCAGCCGTCCACTCAAGGTTATCCATCGCACTCCAGTAGAAGTATCCGTTTATCGGTACGTTATCGCTGGCCGCGCGTTGCAGTTGTGTGAGGAATGCGCGCATAAACATGATCCTGTCAGTGTCGTACACTTTGCCATCTTCGGCGATCACGTCTTCGCTGGCACATCCGTTCTCAGTGATGTAAATCTCCTTTGCACCCCACAGCGTTTGAACATGTTTCGGCGCCCAATAGAGGACTTCAGGACTGATCGTGGCCGACTTAGCGTGACCGCTGGCGAAGGGAATCTCCCTCCAGCCGGGCACTTCGTCGGAGGCTACTACATAATACGGGACATACACATTGATGCCGACAAAGTCCAGGGGGCTGCCGATAATCTTCAGATCCTCGTCCGTGAATTTCGGCGCGTCCCTGCCGGTTTCTTTCAGATAGTTGTCGGTATACTTTCCTTCGAGCATCACCGTCAGGAAGGGTGCATTCTTTTCGCGGGTTGCTGCCTCCGCGGCCTTGATGTTGTCGGGCGTTTCAATAAGTGGCACGCAAGTTTCAATGTTCTCGGCAGGTCCGACTTTGGTTCCCTGCTTGCCGCTGGCGCGTATTGCCTGTACCGCAAGACCATGCGCAAGGACTGCATGATGGCGCACCTGGTGAAATTCGCCAGGAGGTAGGGTGAGACCCGGGGCGAGATGGACGGTGCGGTATCCCTCGGGGGTTCCGGGAGCGGGGACTCGAAATCCACGGTATCCGGCTTCTGTGAAGGAGCGAAACTCGTTGATGGTAAAGAAATGATGAATCCTGTCGCTGAGTTTTTCTGCTACATAACCGGCGTAGTCGGCAAACGCTTTTGTGGTATCCCGATTTTGCCAGCCCCCCTTGTCTTGCAGGGCTTGGGGCAGATCCCAGTGGTAGAGCGTAGCAAATGGCTCGATGCCGGCGGCCACCAATTCGTCGGCGAGCCGATCGTAAAAATCGAGGCCTTTCGCATTCGGCTGACCGGTTCCGTTGGGGAAGATTCTGGGCCACGAAATGGAGAAGCGGTAAGCGGTCTGGCCAATGCTTTTCATCAACTGAACATCTTCCTTGTAACGGTGGTAATGATCGTTGGCGACATCGCCGGTATCATTGTTTCGCATGTTGCCGGGCGTGTGAGCGAAGGTGTCCCAGATCGATAGGCCCTTGCCGTCTTCGTTCCATGCGCCTTCAATTTGATAGGATGCGGTAGCGGTTCCCCATAAAAACCCTTCGGGGAACTTGCGGCCGTGGTTAGGGGAGTTTGATGGGTCTTGTGTTGTGGCAGATTCATTGTCTGACTTTTCCTGAGTACATCCGATCAGAGAAGCCACAGGCAGAGCGGCACCAGCGGTTTCAATAAACCGCCGTCGACTGAATTTGTGGGGTGACATGGGTTGGGTTGGTTTTTTTAGCTTGTCAGATTGCGATCGTCAACCGATTACGATGAATTCGATCATACAGGTTTTCACCTGGCTCGTTCAGGTACGCATCTTATCCATGATAACCATCCCGGGTGGTGCGAGGGTCATTCAGGAAAGCCAACAGGCTAATGAATATACCGGTTTTTCCCAGATAAGCAATGTTCGAGGAATCGAAATTATCGGTTCAGCCCTACACTCATTCGTCTGTCGGCCGACCAGCGACCACCGCCTTTAATGATTAGAAAGATGGTCCCCAAAAACATGGCCCAGTCTGTCCGGCTTGCGTGCAGCGCTGCCCAAAGTCCTTCTGTAGAGAGGATGGGGGCCTTCGTGGTGATGAGGGCAACGGATATGATGATGAATAGTGGTAGGGCTGCGAGCCTGGTGAACAGACCCACCAAAACCAATGCGCCGCAGACAATTTCAAGAGTGCCAACAAACGGACCCAGGAGATCGGGATTGGGTAGACCGATCTTCGCAAAGCGACCTGCCCCTAACGTATCCGCGAACAAGAACTTTTGTATCCCTTCGGAGAGGAATACTGAACCCACCATGAGGCGGATGATGATGGAAGTCTTTGCGTCGTCGGTGTGAAGGATTCGTTTAAGCATGATTACCTGGAGGGCTCGAAGCTTTGGTTACCGAAGGGTGGCGTGGTTGGGATGGTGATAACATTGAACGCATGTTGGGTAGCCTGATGGCAACTATTGCAGTTTGATGTGAGTGTCATGTAGGCGTCTTTGAATTCGATGGTGTTTTGGTGATGAATGGCATCCGTTACGTTTGCCAGGGGCTGTTCGATCATTCCAAGATGATTGGTTTCAGTTCTCTTTGGCCAATATGTCTTTAGGTCGTCGATGCTTTCTTCTATTTCATGGACTTCAAAGTCTGCCAGTTCCCAGTTGTTGTTTATCCCCGCGAACCACAACTTATTGTGGTGCACTTGGATGATAGTCATAAACTCACCGAAGCCTGGCTTATACATGTTTTCCAGTTCGTGCCGCAGGCTGTCTATCTGTGCCTGCAATTGTGGCGCACTGTTTCGTTGCCGGACGCAAGATGCGAAGGCGAACGCGGCTGCAAGAGCTATTGTATATTTCATGTTTGATAGGGTGTTGAAGACAAGGGCAATTTCGTAAAAATGAACATAAACACGTAGACTACGACCCCAACCATTTCCACCGGCCTTACATCCACTAAAGGGCGTCCCGTGCGCCGGGAGCAACCTGGTGATGTAGGGACGTCCTATTCCGGGACGCACGCCGTGCGTCCCTACAGCGTGAGAACCATCGATTATGCATTGTACATTGGACCTTTTCGGGGGCGCGCGATCGTCCGGGCCGATGGCGGACGATCGGTTCCTCTCACCCTAATCCTATCCTGTGCCCTCTTCGCTCTCACTCTCACACTCACACTGTCCTCTCCCGATGCTCTTTCACCTCGTTGCGCGCCAATACAAGGTGTGCCTCGAAGATAAATTTCCTGTGGCGCGCGACTATGCCGACGCTCCATTCCCGGGGCTGCGCCCCGGGCTACAAACATAGAGTGAGAAAGAATTGAATGGTTGAAAAGTTGAAGATCGAATAGTTGGATCAATGATCACAACGTACACACGTAAGCACATAAACCCGCTTACCCGACTAATGCGCCTGGAATTTCTTGATGACATTGGGCAGTCGGGCAGGCACATACGCACGTAAACACGTATGCACGTCGTATGCCCTCCGCTCGCCCCTTGTCCCCTAAGGGGGTCCGGCGCGCGGGTGCCAACCACCGACTAGCGATCACCGACTAATCCTGAAAAATTCTGAACTTTTTCCTTGAAGCGTGAAACATTCATCGTAATTTTACGATATAGTAAGCGATGGGTCTCTCCAAGACAGAAGAATTCACCAAAACCCAAAACGAACTTGCGGCCCTGGCGAAAGCGCTGGGTCATCCTGCCCGTATTGCCATTGTTCAATACCTGATCAAGACAAGAGTGTGCGTATGCGGCGACATCGTG
>DATGQD010000052.1:0-37541 GCA_035304385.1 Cyclobacteriaceae bacterium | reverse complement strand
TAGACAAGTGCATCGCTCACTTAAGTAGATAATGCAAGCAACCGGTAAGATGGAGGAGCTTTCAATCAAGATCAAGATAGGTGATCGCGAGTACCCCATGAAGGTTAAGCGTGCCGACGAAGAGAGAATCAGGATTGCAGGAAAACTCATCAACGAAAAGCTAAGATCTTACAGGGAGCAATTTGGAATCGAGGATAAGCAGGACCTTTTGGCTATGGTGGCCTTCGATTGTCTTATAGACAAGATGGCTGTCGAGGAAACCCAGAAAGGAATTGACCAAACTGTTTTTGAAAAGGTCAACCAGCTTAACAACCTGATCTCGCAGTCTATTTTATAGCTTCGCTCCAGCCCTTCCAGGACGGCTAACGCCCCCGCCGGGTTAGTTCATAACCCAACTTAACACTTATGCACCCTACTGTTATAACCGTAGTTGCGGGCATCGCAGTCACCCTCGCCCTCAGTCTGCTGCTCAGCAACGTACTCTATCGCCGCAAGCTCAGGAAGAGAAAGCGCGAGGCGGAAGACAAGGCCAAGCTCATCATCAAAGAAGCTGAGATCACGGCCGAAACGATCAAGAAAGACAAGATACTCGAAGCCAAAGAAAAGATCCTCAAGATGCGGAGCGAGTTCGAAGAAGAATCGAACCGCAAGAAGAACCTCATCATAAGCAACGAACAAAAACTCAAACAACGGGAACAGGCGCTTAACAAAGAAATGGAAGCCCTCAAGCGCAAAGAGGGAGAACTTGACGACATCCGGACCGACCTCGCCGCGCAACTGGAACATGTGAGAAAACGCAGGGAGGACCTCGACAAGTTTAATCAGCAGAAAGTCCAGATCCTGGAAAACATCTCCAAGCTGACGGCCGATGAGGCCCGGGAGCAGCTCCTGGCAACGCTCAGGGACGAAGCCCAGACCAGGGCCTCGAGCTTTATCAAGGACATCATGGAGCAGGCCAAGCTCACCGCCACGAAAGAGGCGAAAAAGATCGTCGTTGAAACCATCCAGCGCACGGCAACGGAACACGCCATTGAAAACTGCGTGTCCGTATTCAACATTGAAAGCGACGACATCAAGGGCAAGATCATCGGTCGCGAAGGCCGTAACATCCGCGCGCTCGAGGCGGCTACCGGCGTCGAGATCATTGTCGACGATACGCCGGAAGCTATCATTATTTCAGGCTTCGACCCGGTCCGGCGCGAAATCGCCCGCCTGTCATTGCACCGCCTCGTTCAGGACGGTCGTATACACCCGGCCCGCATCGAGGAAATCGTCAACAAGACGACACGCAACATCGAAGAGGAAATCGTAGAGATCGGCGAGCGTACCGTCATCGACCTGGGCATCCACGGTCTGCACCCCGAGCTCGTCAAGATGGTCGGCCGGATGCGGTTCCGTTCCTCCTACGGACAAAACCTCCTGCAGCACTCCCGCGAGGTGGCAAACCTCTGCGCCATTATGGCCTCTGAGCTGGGCCTCAATGTCAAACAGGCCAAACGGGCCGGCTTGCTTCACGATATCGGCAAGGTGTGGCCTGAAGAACTCGAAAAGCCGCACGCCATCGTCGGCATGGAGCTGGCACAGAAATACAAGGAGCACCCCATCATATGCAACGCCATCGGTGCGCACCATGACGAAATCGAGATGACCAGCATCATCTCTCCTATCGTCCAGGCCTGCGACGCCATTAGCGGCGCACGTCCGGGTGCAAGACGCGAGGTCATGGAGCAATACATCAAACGCCTCCGCGAACTCGAACAGGTGGGACTCAGTTTCGACGGCGTCGAAAAATGCTACGCCATCCAGGCGGGCCGCGAACTTCGGGTCATCGTCGACGCTGAAAAAGCCACCGACGAACGCGCCAGCCAGCTCAGCTTTGACATCTCGCAAAAGATCGAACGCGACATGCAGTATCCGGGCCAGATCAAGGTTACCGTGATCCGCGAAATGCGAAGCGTGGCATACGCCAAGTAACCATGAAGGAGATGCTCCTGCGTCGCATCCCTTCATGGCCAACCCTGAAGGGATGCTCCACACGTCGGCATCGCATCATGGTCCTGCCCTAAAGAACATGGTCCTGCCCTAAAGAAGATGTCCCTCACATCTGGATCACATCATGGGCCTGCCCTGTGGTAGATGTCCCCCACATCGGGATCGCGTCGTGGGCCTGCCCTGAAGGGATGCTCCACAGGAGCATCTCCTTCAGGGTTGGCCGGTCGCCCGATAATGGTTATTTTCGTAAGAGATTCACGGGGCACGGCATGAAGGCGCGATCTATACTATTCGGCATTTTTGGCATTCTCCCGCTTCTGTTTGGCGGAAGAGCGGCGGACCCCGCCGATGAGGATTTCCTCCAGTGCCGGATTCGGGAGGTCAGCGAAATGCTGGGCGTTGCCATTGTCACCAGCGAGCCGGTACCCGACTCCTGGGGAGCGATCTCCTACCAGACACCTGCCGACGAAGCGGACCTCCTCCGCTATCTCGACATCGTCGCAAGGGAGTTTTCCAAATATCCCCAGGGCTATCTCAGACAATCGCATGCCCATACCCTGGTGCTCGTCACCGACCTCGCCTTTTGCGAACAGCCCCGCGCGGCCATCCCGGACCCCTATCGGAACCAGCTATACCTCTCCATAAACGGGGCGTTCCGGATCCGCTCGGAACGCTACCTGGCCCACGTAATGCATCACGAACTGCACCACCTCACCGAGTACTCCATGTGGCGCAATATGACGTTCGACTGGAATGAGTGGATCTCCCTTAATGGCGATGGCTTCTGCTATGGCAGCGGCGGCGCCGACGCCTATGCCGACTACCTCGCCAACGGCACAGACTTTTATTCACCCGTCAACCCGCACCGCGGCTTTATCAACCGCTACTCCCTCACTGGCGATGAAGAAGACCGCGCCGAACTGATGGCGTTTATTATGAGCGACCACGATCGTCCCGTTATCACCGAACTGCTCGAAAAAGATGACGTCCTCCGCGAAAAATCCCGCCTCCTCGCGCGCCTCTTTGCTGATTTTGGAAGGCCGTCAGTGCTGGGGAGGCTTGATGGGAAAGATTGAAGAGTTGAAGGGGTGAAGGGTTGAAGGGTTGAAGAGAATGCGCCCACGATTAACGACCACTACTCACCGCCGCCCGAAAGCCACTCCCTGAAAAACCCCACCCCATAGCCCCACAACTGAACGACAGCAGCGATGATGGAAAGGAACGCTACGCCGATATTTCGATGGGTGACGAACGCATGAAAGAATATCGCAACCAGGTAAAACGCCAGCGTAATGGCGAGCGTGATGCCAAGAGGTGGTAAAAAAAGATACAGCAAGGGCAACGCGATGACACCTGCCACGAAGAGCGTAGGGAACCAATGCGTGAGCTTAACTGAACCGGGATGACGCTTGCCCACCAGGGCGCGACCTTTTCCAAAGTTCCACACCTGGCGGTAAAACTGTGTGAACGTATTTCGCCGCTTATGATAGACAAACGCCTCAGGGATGAGTGCCGACTTAAACCCGGCATTCTTCAACCGGATGCTGAACTCGATATCCTCCGCATATCGGTCGAACGCGAACCCTTCAAGTTGCCTGAACACCTCGCGTGAAATTCCCATATTAAAGCTGCGGGGCTGAAACCATCCCAGGCGCCGTTTGCCACCGCGTATGCCCCCCGTTGTGAGCATTGACGACATGGTATAGCCCATGGCGCGCTGCCGGAGGGTGAAGTCGTCCGTAGGACGATCAGGGCCACCCCAGGCGTCGAGTTTCTCCTTTGCAAGCGCAGCGTCAACGGCCTCAAAATAGTGCTCGGGAACGATGCAGTCGGAATCAAAGAAAACGAGATACGTTCCACGGGCCTCTCCAGCACCAAAGTTACGGGTTGGGCCCGGGCCTGAATTCTGCTTAAAGAAATAGCGGATGTCGAGCGTACCGCGAAACTTGTCTACTACCGTGTCGGCGCGATGCGCTGAGCCATCGTCGACAATGAGCACTTCAAAATCGCGATGTCGTTGTCGTGTGAGACTGAGCAGCAGCTCTTCGGCCTCGCCGGGGCGATTGTATACGGGGACAATAACAGAGTACCTGGGTGTCTTCATTCACTACGCGGGTGAGGCACTCAAATATACTCGGTTCAGCGTGCAGTGCGCGTGGGCGCCGGCACTGTGGTAATGAATTGTTCGTCGGTAAAGCCGATCTTATCCGAAATAAGGTAATCTTTTTTTGATACCGACTGCAATGAAAGGAGCTCGGCCAAAAAGCCGGTGAGGAACAGTTGGGTGCCTATGACCACCGCGACGAGGGCCAGATAGAAAAGCGGCTGATCGGTAATGGCACGTTTTGCAGGAACCCCCAGCACAAACAGCGCATACATTTTTTCGCCGATCACCTTCAGGGTAAAGATTATCCCAAAAAGAAAGGACAGGGATCCGATGGTACCGAAAAAGTGCATGGGCTTCTGGCGGAAACGTCCGACGAAGAGCACCGAAAGCAGATCCAGGAAGCCTGTGATCAACCGACGGATACCATACTTGGTTCGCCCGTATTTTCTGGGCCGGTGCTCCACCACCTTCTCTCCGATGCGGTTATACCCTGCCCACTTGGCGATCAGGGGGATATATCGGTGCATTTCGCCGTATACACTGATGTTTTTGACGACGGTGCCCGAATAGGCCTTCAGACCACAGTTGAAGTCGTGCAGCCGGATGCCGGACAATTGTCGCGTCACATAATTGAACAAGCGCGAAGGTATCGTTTTCGAGAGCGGATCGCGCCGTACTTTTTTCCACCCCGAGACGAGCTGGTAACCATCGTTGACGATCATGCTGTACAGTGCCGGGATCTCGTCGGGGCTATCCTGCATGTCGGCATCCATCGTAATCACGACGTTACCGGAGGTGGCCCGAAACCCCGTCTGAAGGGCGGCCGACTTTCCGAAATTTCGATTCAGGCGAATCCCTTTAAAGCGGCGGTCTTCGTTGCTGATCTTTACGATCTGTTCCCAGGAATTATCGGAACTGCCGTCGTCCACCATGATCACCTCGAACGTGAACCCATGCTCGTCCATGACGCGCCTGATCCACTGCGTTAGCTCGGGTAATGACTCTTCCTCATCGTATACCGGAATAACAACGGACAGTTCCGGATTCATCAGTTTGTTAAAATGCAGGTTGTGGATTCTTCTTTTGCGTAAAGATACTGACGATTACGGCAAGAAGAACACCAAAAAACAGCGCAGCAAAGAAGCCGAAGACCCAGAAAAAGCGTCTGGTTCCCGACTGCACGGTATCGATTTGGCTGTCGGGCATACCCGAATCTTCAAGTTGTATGCGCTGCAATTCGTAGAACCGCTCCATGACTTCCGGTTCAACAAAAGATATGTAAGCCCATTGAATCAGAAAACCGATTACCAGGGACACCAGCGTCATCCAAAACCCGATAGCGACACCCTGGCCATAACTCATGAAACCGTTGCCTGATTGTTTGAATTCGCGGTGCGCGAGAACCAGTATCAGAATCGAAACGGGCAGGTTCACAAATCCCCATTTATTATCGAACACGTTCTGGCCTGTAAAAACAAGCACGAAGAAGAAGAATATGCCGAAACCGGCGGCATACAATCCGTATTTCGTCCCGATTCCACGGGTGGTGACGGCGTTTTCCTGGACTGCGTTTTCCATTGGATTAAGGGGTTTTGGGTTGTTTTCTCAAAATAACAGATACGATGATACTAACAAACATCCCGATCAACAAGCCCTGGCCAAAATAGGATATTGCCAGCATCCTGCTATGAGTCGCAGGCAACAACGAAAGATTACGTTCAAACACGTCTTTGCCGATGGCCTCGATATCTTCCGGTGCAAAGGTGTTCAGATAGGCGGTCATTTCGGTGATATAATCCGGTACGAAATCCTTCTCGATCGCGGCAAACACAAGCAAGCCGAGGGAGCCGATAACGCTGGCCACGAGGACCACCACATAACTGCCGATCATCCCCTGATAAAAGTGCAACGTGCCGTAATTGAATCGTTCACGAAATTCGCGGAGGGCAAAAAAGATAAACATTCCGAACAATACGATTCGGAAGTCGAGAAAGGGAGCGATCATCAGCGGATGATGCCCGGTATAATACGTTAGTACAAAGAACAACACCATCAGGCCGCCGGCGATCAGACTATAGCGGACACAAATAAACAGAAGCGGTTTCAGGGATTTCATCGTACGCCCGGTGCGGTCCACACCTTGTTATTGTTGAATACCGCAGCCACTCTTCCTTTGATCTTTTGACCCCACCAGGGTGAGTTTCTTGATTTCGATTTGCTGGTGGATTCATCGAGGATCCATTCGGCCGCGGGGTCCAGCAGCGTAACTTCGGCGGCCTCACCTTCACGGATGACGGGCACGTCCAGGTTGAGCAATCGCCGTGGATTGACGGCAATTTTTTCAACAAGTACCGCCAGGTCGACCAACTGGGACAAGGCCGTGATATTGGCGGCAAAGGTCTGCAGGTTAATCATGCCGAAGGCCGCCTGATCGAATTCCGTCTTCTTGCTTTCTTCATCCTGGGGAAGGTGTCCGCTGCAGATCACATCGATGGTACCGTCTTTCAATCCTTTGATGAGGGCATCCTGGTCGGCCTTTTCCCGCAGCGGCGGCATCACCTTGTAGTTCGTGTCAAAGTCGGCCACCGTGCGGTCGTCAAGCAGCGGCTGGTAAGAAGCTATGTCGCACGTAACGTTGAGTTTCTTTTTCGCCGCGCGGACCAGATCAACGGACCTTGCCGCAGACAACCGCGCCAGGTGTAGTCGGCCACCGGCATAGCCGAGGATTTGCAGATTCCTGTTTACCGCAACCTCCTCGGCAATTCTCGGCAATCCCTTTAATCCGAGCATCGTACTCTGAACACCTTCGTGCATTTGTCCGAACGTGTTCAGCCATACGTCTTGTGGCAGGTCGATAAGCAGGCCGTCGAACTTCTGCAGATATTGGAGCGCCTTTAGCAGGATATCGGTATGCCACAGCGGTTTAAGTCCGTCTGTAAAGGCAATGGCGCCGGCATGGCGCAGGTCAATCATTTCAGTAAGTTCCTCCCCTTTGCAGTCGCGCGTGACGGCAGCGAGCGGGTAAAGTGTGACAACCCGGGAGGCGTTATGCCGGGTGATGTAGGATATCTCGTTCTTGGTTTGCAGCGCCGGTTCCGTGTTGGGCAGTAGGGCGATACCGGTAAATCCGCCGGCCGCTGCCGCTTCCGTAACCGTGTCCAGGTCTTCCTGGTGTTCCAGCCCCGGATCTCCGGCGAATGTTCCCAGGTCGAACCATCCCGGGGTGAGTTTCATGCCCCGTGCCTTGATTGTCTTTTCTGCTGTGGCGGACTTATCGCCAATGGAAGCAATCTTGCCGTTCTGGATGAGGACGTTCTTTTCTTTTCCGTTATGTGGTGATTCTGCGTCGACGATTTCAGCTCCCTCGATCAGGATTTTCATTCCGGATATGGGTTAGTTTTGGTTTGGTCTCGTCACGACAGCACCGGTGTTCCTGCCAGTTTCCATCACTTCATAAAGCGTAAAAGGAGGATTTCGGCCAGAAGAAACGCAAGTGCCAGCATAACGGCGTACTTCCAGAGCGTTTTGCCCAAATATCTGTCTTTTATTTCTTTGCTGAAAGCCTCCGGAGTCGTCGCCTCGAAAACGGAGACTTTTGCACCGCTCATCAGGTTGAGGACATCCTGCACATTGTAGGTAGCCATTCGGGATTCGTCCCGGTCGGGATTGAAGGCCAGCAGGTCCAGTGTGTCGGCGTCAAGGGTAACGTAATAGAATCCCTGCGTAATCGAGTGCCTGGGTATGTCGAGCAAGATGCGGTCGCCTACAATTCGTTGTGCCGGAATGACTTCCTGCTCACCTTTTAGTCGTATCGGTTCTTCGCTGGTCAGCGAGTCTGCCTTCAGCGTCACAAGGCTTTCATTTAATGTGTAATACGGTTTCGCGGAAGTCCGCTTTGCCGTTGACGCCATGCGATACATGACTGGGACGAACAGGGCATTGCGGCTGAAGTCGGTGAAGGCGTCGGCAAGCGGACTTGCCAGGAGAAATATCCGCCCGCCTTGTTGTAGTGAGGACAGGAACGGTGCGCCGTTGCGGAAGCGAAGGAGCGCGGAGCGATCGTCGCCCCATTCGAGCAGGCGTGCTGCGCGGGGCATTGCCATAGACACGGCACGTTCCTCAAAAACATTTTCGAAGAACGGGTTATCGAAGTCGGGCGGATCCAGTTCCTGCATTGCGGCCTGGTCGCGAAGGGTTACAGGGATGCCGAGGAGGTTTCGGTAGGACTCCACGTTTCCGTCGGCGCGGGGTATGAACAGCAGGGTTCCGTAGTCGTCGATGAACGCACGCAAGGCGTTCGCGAGCGCAGGGTCGGGATCTACGCCGTTGAGTACGACGATGTCGGCCTGGTCGAGCAGACTGTAGTTGAAGTTGCCGGCCGGGAATCCGTTGTAGTTGAACACCTGGCTGTTTCCGAAAACCTGTCGGATGGGGGTCGTCCGGTTGTCGGGTTTGATTTCCAAGACGTTGATGCGTTCATTGTAATTGAGCGCCAGGTAGAATTCGTTGTCGAAGCTTATCGGCATGTCGTTGAAACTCACCTGTGCGCGATTGAGTCCGGCGAGGCCGGTAGCCAGGTCGAAGGTCACGTCCCGCATGGCGCCAGCAGGTATGGTGACCGCCGTGGTAGCGGCCTGGATGCCGTTGATCGTGAGTTTGACGTTGAGTTGTTCGCGCTCACGGCTGCCGTCGTTGCGCATTCTGACGGTAAGGGAGTTTCGTTCCTGTCCGATCGCGAAAGGATTGTCGAGATACGCCGTGTCGATAAATATGTTGTTGTTGACGCTGGGCATGACCGGGACCAGGTGCCATCGGATGGTTGTATCCGGGGCGGGTGGTGCGCCGAAGGTCGATTGTTGGAAGTCGGATATCCAGAACACCTCTTCCTCCCGTCCGGGATCTGAGAGCCGTATACGGTTTATAATGTCGGCGGCGGTCCGGGTTACGGGCGAAAGGCGCACCTGGGTCAGGAGGTCGGCGACCTCATCGCGTGCCTTACGGGTATTGGCCGACGGCGCGAAGTCGTTGGTCAGGAGCCGGTACCGTGTGTCCTGGGGAAAGAGGTCGATGATTTCAGTAGCAAAGGCTACGCCTGCATCCAGCGCGCGTGTCCCGCCGTCCATTTGGGCGGACATGCTGAAGGAGTTGTCGAGATAAATGGTAATGTCGCGATGACCGCCTGCGTCTTCGCGCGCGGGTATAACGGGCTGTGCGAACGCCAGTACGAGGAAGGCGAGGAACAGGAGGCGGCAGAGGAGAACCAAATAGTGTTTGAGTTTTCTCCGGGCGGTAGTCACCTCCCGCACCTGCTGGAGCGCGCGCGTATTTGAAAAGAATACTCGGGTAGTCCTTCGAAAATTGAAGAGATGGATCAGGATCGGGATTGCGAGGGCGGAAAGCGCCCACAAAAATGAGGGATACAGGAAACTCATCTGCGGGTCAAAGTTAACGCTTAGTTCCTAACTCGTAACGCCCGGATTTTCAATTTTGATGGACGGGACGGCCATTTTCTTTGGTTGATGATTTTTCTGCCGGATGGGGAGACCGGGGCAGACAGTCCGGGATAGTGGGTGTGCCGGGTCAGTGCGACCCGGCAACCCGTGGGCGCTAGTTGCGCCCGCCCAGCATAACCATGTCGTTAACGTTGACCTCGGTGATGTACCGCTTCTCGCCTGCGTTGGTCTCGTACGACCGGTGTACGAGTTTTCCCTGTATGGCAATTTCCTGCCCTTTTTTGAGGTACTTGCTGGCGATATCAGCCAGCTTTCCCCACATAACGATCTGGTGCCATTGCGTGTCCTCTACTTTCTCGCCGCGTTGGTTTTTGTACGTGTCGGTGGTGGCGATGGTAAACGACGCTTTCTGCTTGCCTTTTTCAAAGGTTTTGACATCCGGATCTTTTCCCAGACGACCGATCAGCTGTACGCTGTTTCTCAGGGTGTTCATGACCGTGAACGATTAAAGGTTTAACATGCATTTCCGTCAGCCAGCAGCGCTACCGTGACTGACGAGACAAATGTTGACGGGAAAAAAGCTGATTGTCGTATATTAAACGCTTATTATCGATTATATTCGATTTTAAGCGTTTGTAAACGACTGCGGCCGTTTTGTAAAAGATTGTAAAGACCTAAAAAGACTCTCAAATGATTACCGGGACCGCAAGAACGTGCCTTGAGTGCGGTGAGCGCGTTACGGGGCGGATCGACAAAAAATTTTGCTCAGACAGCTGTCGGGTCAGCTATAACAACAGGCTTAACGCACCAGCCACCCGATACATGAAGAATGTGATCAACGCGTTGACGCGGAATAGACGAATTCTCATGGCGCTGAACCCTACCGGAAAATGTCGCGTTACTGATGAACAGCTGGTGCGACGCGGCTTCGACTTCCGCTACTTCACCAGCCAGTATACCACACGTGGTGGTGCGGTGTACAAGTACTGCTTCGAGCAAGGATACCTGAAAATTGATACTAACGCGTACCTGCTGGTCGTTAAAAAAGAGTTATGAGTGCGGGGGAGAAAAGACCACATAACGGCACACATCACGGAACCACAAAAACGGATTCATATTTCTTCTTAATCGGTTGCGCTATTCGTCAAATCTTGTGAAATTTAAATATGAGTACCAGGAGCCCAAAAAAGATTCGATTCTATTCGACCGAACGGTGGAAAGAATTGCCAATGAAGAAGGGCGCTACGCAAAAGCGCTACGCTATCTCGAATCACGGCAGGATAGCCAGCTTCACGACCAAGATCGAAGAGGGAACCATCCTGAAAACACGGTTAACTCAGCGATATCCAAGCATCACCATCAAAGTTGGTGGTAAGAATATCAATTATTATATCCACCGGCTGGTGGCCGAACAATTCGTCAGGAAACCTTCTGCACGGCACAACTTCGTCATTCACCTCGACCATAAGAAGGAAAACAACCTTGCCAGCAACCTAAAGTGGGTGACGCACGCGACACAAATAGAACACGCCAAGAAGGATCCCGCCTTCCTGGCGCAACTAACGCCCTATCAGGGTAAAAAACTCAATGCTGATCGTGTAAAAGTCATCAAACGTAAACTTGCATCCGGAAGGACCAGGATGAAAATCCTGGCCAAGCAATTCGGCATCTCCGAAATGCAACTCTACCGGATCAAGTCAGGTGAAAACTGGTCGCACGTGAAAATCTGACCAGATTAGGTCCGAATACCGATCTTGCGGTGGTACCCGTTGGCCCTCTCGTTGTACGGAAGGCTGATGTTCAACACCTTGCCCTCTGCCATCGCCGTGATCTTATCCACGTCGACAAAGTACGGGATCGGCTTGTCAAAAATTATCCTGGGCACCGGAATCGTGACTTCAGGGGTCTGGTTCGCCCCCTGAAATACGGTCAGGCGATTGTAATTTATCTCAATATTCAGCTCGCTTACGTCGACACCCGGAACCTCGATCTTGAGCATCTGACCGACATCTGACGATTCAAATGCAATCCGAGGCTCGCTGATCCCACCCCCAAGGGTGTTCATGATGTCGCCCGAAAGTGCAAGCGCGGTAATAAAATCATTAGTCCTTCTCATCCTTAAAGCCTCCTTATAAAACTCGTTACCCCCTCTTCCTCAAGAGCTATACCATACTTGATTTCAGTCAAATCGGCACGATCTGGCATGCTGCACTTGTCAAAATGTCTTATTACATTGGCGATTTAAAAACGGCCTTTGGAACTTTTTCCGGCCGTTCCTAAACCTGAAACGAAATGAGAACCTTCGTCATTTTGCTCCTTCTGGCAATTTCCATAACCGGTGTCAGCCAGCCCGTCAGTGTTGCCAACCATCCTGCCGATGTGGACCTGGATCCCCAAAGGCTGCAACGCATTGACAACCTGCTCCAGGATTATGTCAAACAAAACAAGATACCCGGTGCGGTGGCTATTGTAATGCGCAATGGGAAAATTGCCTACCTGCAAGCCTTCGGTGTGCGCGACGTGAACGCCAAACAAAAACTTCGCACAGATGACATTTTCCGTATCGCCTCCCAAAGCAAAGCCATCACCAGCCTTGCTGTAATGATGCTCTTTGAAGAGGGAAAGTTTTTTCTCGACGAGCCGGTATCAAACTTCATCCCGGAGTTCGCCAATCCCCAGGTGCTCACATCGTTCAACGCGTCCGACACCACCTATACAACCACCAACGCCAATCGTGCTGTTACCATCCGCGACCTCCTCACGCATACTTCGGGTATCGATTACCCCGCGATAGGCAGCCCGGAGTTCCGCGCCATCTACGCCAAGGCGGGCATCCCCTCAGGCATCGGCAACGACATCGCCACGCTCGGCGAAAAAATCCGGGCCCTGGCAAAACTCCCCCTCAAACATCACCCCGGCGAACAGTTTACCTACGGACTCAATACCGACGTGCTCGGCTACCTCGTGGAAGCACTCTCCGGCATGAGCCTGGATGCCTTCTTTCAGGAACGGATCTTTAAGCCGCTTGGCATGAAGGATACGTATTTCTACGTTCCGAGAGATAAACGCTCGCGTGTCGTGGCCCTCCACGAGATCGCCAATAACAAGCTGGCGCGCGTCGACCACCCGGTGTACGATGGTGTAGATCCGAACTACCCAACCTCCGACGGCACATATTATTCCGGAGGCGCGGGCCTCTCCTCCACCGCGGAAGACTACGCGCACTTTCTTCAACTGTTCCTCAACAAGGGCACGTACAACGGCACCCGGCTCCTTAGTCGCAAAACCGTCGAACTTATGCTAACCCCGCAAACGCAGCCTCCGATCATCACCCAGGTAGGATTGGGCTTCGGGTTAGAAACCGACAGCAACGACTTCCGAAGTATTACTTCCAAGGGCACCTTCTCGTGGGGCGGCGCCTTCAGCTCAAGCTACTGGGCCGACCCGCAGGAACAACTCATCGGCATACTCTTGACCAACATGTACAACAACCCGCATGGGGATGTACACGAGAAGTTTAAGAACCTGGTGTACCAGGCGATTGCGGACTAATTCTCCTTTGCAGGTTTTCTACTAGTTCCGGAAGCGAAACTTAAACACCAGCAGCGTAGCCGCGAGCATCAGGGTGATGAGGTTGGCGGCAATGACGGGCACGTTATTGTCGAGGATGCCATAGATCAGCCACAACCCTACCCCCAGCGTAAAAATGGAAAACATGCTAAGGGAAAGGTCTTTGGCGGAGCGCGACTTCCAGGTCTTGATCACCTGGGGAAGGAACGCAATCGTAGTAAGTGCACCCGCCACAAGGCCCAACATCTGAATCATATCTTTTGTCATAGTCAGTTTCTCGTTCAATCCATGCAAAGATACGAAACCGAGACACTATTGGTTCGTCGACGTAATGTTGGGGGAATGTTTGTAGGGTACAATCGTTTGCAGTTTTGAGGGATTCCCCGCGAAGGCATGGAGGGGCGGAAGTCACGGAGATTCATTTTTTGGTGGGGTTTCGCATGGAGGTCACGGCCGCCGATACGCAGGATAAGGTGTAATGAGGGGTATGTGTGGTGCAGGATAGGCGTAGCGCAGGATAGGTGTATTCAAGGGACGCACGCCGTGCGTCCCCACAAAGTATCAGCCACAGATTGAGGTTTAGGCATCTGTAACATTAAAAAATGAATCACATCGTTTGCACCACCCTATTCAACCTGTCCGACTGCCCCCCGATGCGTCCAGAATTAGAATGAAGAACGGTTTACTAAATGGACGCACGCCGTGCGTCCCTACAAGGTGTCAGCCACAAATTGAGTGCGATTCAAAAACACCGTCGTCGCCGGGCGACCTCTTAAATGTCCGCCTTCTTCAGCTTCCAGTAGCTCACCCAATTGAATACAAACGTCCAGCCTACAACGATGGCGACACTCAGCGGATCGACCCAGTCGCGAATCTCCTGAAAGGCGTAACGCGGCGCGGGCCAAAGGATCATATTCCAGATAGACTGCATCGGAAAATATTTGATCAGCCAGGGAACATAGTCGTCAATGTTGGAAGTGACGACGGCTTCGATCACACGTGACAGGAGCAGCACGATGATCGTAAGACCGGCGCGGTTGATGAGGAAGCCCAACATCATGGCATACGACAGAAAGAAAAACACCTCTAAAAAATACAGCGGCAAAAATTCAGTATCGGTGACGATCCGGTCAAAGGTGATCACCGGGCTGTAGATCAGACCGGTCGACAGTCCGATAACGGTGATCAGCGCCAAACTCAAAAAACTCAGCAGCAAGTTTGTGAGAATTTTGCTGGCGAGGAATTGGCCTCTGCTCAGTCCGTCGATAATGTTCTGACGGATGGTGCGGTAGCTGTATTCGTTCGTGACCGAGATGACGACCATGACACCCAGGACAATCTTGAGCAGCCCACTGCACCAGATCAGGTTCAACCAAATGTCGGGGAAGTGGTAGAGCGGGATCCGGTCAACATTGAGTTTTGATCCGAAATCTTCGAACGTTCGGGCCAGCCACTTGAGAAACTCCATCCCGCTGGCGGAAGTAAGCCCGAGTGTTAGAAAGTAAAGGCCGCATACCACCCAGAACGTGCGGTAACCCGTCATCTTCTTCAAGTCAATCCGCAGGAGGTGCAGCAGGGTCATAGCTTTTCGGATTCGTTTCGTGCGCTGAGGATTTCCAGGAACTGTTGCTCCAGGTTTTTCTTCTTCGTGACGAGGTGTGACGCGACAACCCCATGGTCAAAGAGAAACCGGTTCAGGTCTTTACTGTGAAAGCCATCTTTCATTGTGACCTGCAGGTAGCCGTTCTGACGGTTCACATATTGGAGTCCCGCGAAGTTGTTGAGTATACTATCCAGGTCGGCAGCATCGGCACGCAACTCTACAACTTCCGAACCTTTGCCGACGTCGTCGATCGGCCCCTGATGGATCAGGTTTCCCTTTTTTAACACGGCAAAGTGCGTGCACACTTTTTGCACCTCGTCGAGCAGGTGGCTCGCGAGGATGATGGTCTTGCCGTCGCCGGCTATCCTTTGTATCAGGGTCCTGATCTCCGCTATGCCCATCGGATCCAGTCCGTTCGTCGGCTCGTCCAGGATGAGTATGATCGGGTCGCCCAACATGGCTGATGCGATGGCCAGGCGCTGTTTCATACCCAGCGAGTAGGTCTTGTACTTATCGTCTTCCCGGCCTGTGAGTTCCACCAGGTCTAGCACCCGCGCAATGTTTCCGGGAGGGGCCTGTTTTATCATGGCCATAAGCTCCAGGTTTTGCCGCCCTGTCAGGTAGGGGTAAAAGATCGGATGCTCCAACACCGCGCCGATCTTTTTACGTACGTGGTGTGTTGGCTTTTCACCGAGCCAGAGATAGTCGCCGGCTGTTGGGTTGATTACGCCCATGAGCATTCCCAGGGTGGTGGTCTTGCCACTACCGTTGGGGCCCAACATGCCGAAAACCTGACCGCGTTGTACGGTCAGGCTCAGGTTATTGACGGCACAAATCCTGCCGAATCTTTTCGTCAGGTTTCGAATAGTAAGTACGTTATCCAATGAGATCCGTTGGTCTTGTCCACCGACTTGCTAATTATCTGCCTCCGTACTGTCACCCTCATCGTCGTCGTCATTGCGTTGCACGAAGGCACGTATGTTCTTGCTGATGTCGCTTTTTTCGTCCATCACACTAAAGAACTTCACCACCTGTCCCGGGTCGATCCGTCCGACAATATCCAGGACGAACAAGGTGGTGTTGTCGTTTACCAGCACCAGCATGGCCGTTGTCTTTCCTTTTTTCTCCTTCAGGAAAATATCGAAATCCCTGCCTTCGTGGCGGCTGGTCATAATGGGCTCGAACGCTTCCGATTTGTAGTCTTCTACGATCTTGTGAAAGTCGACCGGGCTTTCGCGTGTATTTACCATCAAAAACTTCATTTTTTCGATGTCTTTGATGGCCGCATCAAATCGGGGATCCTCCGACTGGTTGATCATGCGAAGCGTGTTGTTGTAGAAGAAAAACGCCCGCGAATCGGGGAAGCGGTCTTCCAATCGCTCCGTGGTCTTACTTTGCGCCATCGCACCCCACGCCGTGAACAGCAACAATGTCAGCACGGCGAAGAACTTTCGAGAGACGGTCGGCTGGGGAAGATGTATGTTGCCCATGCTACTTATTGTCTTTGCTGGTCGGAGCGGATTTTGAGCTCTTCTTATCCATGCCTTCAAGTTTTTCCAGGCCGCTGACGTTCATCTTTCTTCCAATCCGGGAGATCTGCTTCAAATCAATTTCACCGAACACGCTTAAGACCATAAACTCCTCGGGGCCTCCCATCACCATCAGCAGCTCCGATATCTTATCACCATCCTCCCGGATCATAAACTTCATGTCCTTCCGGTCGTCGCGGACCGACATCAATTCCTGGTAATCGCTTTTCGGTATGAGCGCAAACGCTTCGCGATACAGCTCACGGGCATTACGCGCGTTGTCTTTGGCGATAATGCGGATCCCTTTGAGCTTGCTTATCGCTTCCAGCACTTCCTTGTCTTCTGGTGTTTCTGCCTCCATGTCTGTGAAGAGGCTGAACATCTTGCTGGACACCGTCACCTGGGTGAAAGAGTCATCCCCGGCATATTTGTCGAAGAACCTCGATATCGCATCGTTCTGTGCCTGCGCGGTGACTGACATCGTCAGAATCACCAGCGTTAATCCAATCAATTTTGTATTCATCATCATGTTATGCGTTATGTCTGCTGTCGCTTTATTCATCATTTGTTCCTGTCGACCCTTCCGGCGTGCCGCTGCGTATCTGTCGTTGCGCTTCATTGAAGAGGTCCAGCTTTTTTGCCTGTTCTTCGGCCGTTCCGAAACTCCGGGAGATGATCAGGAGTGCCCGCTTTGTTTCCTCGAACGCGAGTTCCGGATCGCTGTAGGTGTCGACGATTTCCGGGGGCGTGTTCTGCCTGATCTCGGAGCGGACAAACCACACGGCCGTCACCAGTACGGCGATCCCTGCGGCAATACGCAGGCTTCTGTGGACAATGCGGTTGAACGCACGGGCTTTCGGCTTCGCCAAATCGGCCATCCGGTGGTCAAATGCCATGTCGTTTACTTCCCGGGAGCGCTGCAGTTCAAAGTACGCGAACAATGCGGCGGCGTCCGGGGTCTCGTCCATGGACCGGACCTTTCGGAAGTGGTCGCGAAGCATTTGCTCCTCTTCCAGCGAAGTCTCGCAGGCCCAGTACTTTTCCAGCAGCCGTTCAAGTTCCTTAGAGTCCATACGCGTTCATCCGGGTTAGTTTTTCCCTCAGCACATTGCGCGCCCGGAAAAGGTATACCTTCACCTGGCTCATGTCGAGCTCCAGCACTTCGCAGATCTCTTTATAGCTATATCCCTCCACGTCGCGCAGGTGAATCACCTGTTGTTGCTTTTGGGGGAGCGTCGCCATGATCTCTGCTATCTGTTTCATGCTTTCCACGAGTTCAGTCCGGTCGTGTGGAGACGGGGTATCCTGGTGGATATGTAATCCTTCCGACAAGGGCAGGGCGTGCTGTCGGTTGTTCAGCCTGATGCGATCGATCGAGAGGTTGTGCACCACCCGCATACACCAGGCCTCCCAGTTGCGAATTTCCTGCATCGCTTTTCCCTTTGCCCAAACACGGGCGAACACCTCCTGAACCACATCCTTGGCCTCGTCCGGATCGCCCAATATTCTAAGGGCGAAGCGGAACAGCTTGCTCTTCAGGGGAAGAACGTTTGTCTGAAAGGCGTCGTGGTCCATTTAACCAATCCTGATAATTCGACGGTGAGACGGTCCTATTGTTACATCGCTCACGAAAAGTTTTTTTGCTGCGCGACACCTTTTCTTCGCAAACGCACCATTTTCGCTAATTTTGAAACGTATGGACATCATTGTGCTGAAGCGGTTTGAGACGGTCATCGAGGCAAATATCGCACGGACCAAACTCGACGCCTTTGGCATCCCATGCTTCCTGACGGAAGAAAATGTCACGAACATGACCACCCACCTGCTTTCCGGTGGCATCCGGCTTCACGTTTTTGCCCGGGATGAGGAACGCGCCCGGCAGATCGTGATGGGCGATCAGCTGAGCAAATCGGACGATGGTCTGATTGTTTGCCCGCGATGCCACTCGCGGAAGATCATCAGGAACGGTCCGGAGTCGGGGCTTGGTAAATTTATGCGTGGGATTGTCCGCGTATTGCTGGGGCTTACACGACCGTATTACTGCCAAAATTGCGGTCATGAGTTCGAAAACTAGCTGCGGCACGACATTTGGGAATGGATGTCCGGCTTGCTAACTTAGGAGAAAACCAAGAACAGAATATGTCTTCAAAGATAATTGTGGGTGTGCTGGGTCCGGGTGAAAGTGCAACTCCGGAGGATAACGAACTGGCATTTGAGCTGGGACAAGGGATTGCGAAGAACGGATGGGTGTTGCTTACCGGGGGCCGCAATTTTGGCGTCATGGATGCGGCTATGAAGGGCGCGAAGGATGCCAATGGTCTCACCGTAGCGATCCTGCCGACCGAGAACGACCGCGAGGCGTCGGATAATGCCGACATCCGGATTGTCACGGGCATGGGAAGCGGCCGTAATATCATTAATGCGCTGAGCTCCAAGGTCCTGGTGGTCGTCGGTATGGCGGCCGGTACGTCATCCGAAGTGTCGCATGCCCTGAAGGCAGGCCGAAAGGTCATCCTGCTCAACCAGGACGAGACGACCGTCAGCTTTTTCAGGAAAGTCGGGGGCTACAAGGTGATGGTAGCCTCATCGGTCGCCGAGGCGCTCACTATGGTGAAGGATTATCTGTCGGTACACGTGCACTGACAAGCGCTATTTCTTCAACACCGTAAATTCCACGCGCCGGTTATTGGCGCGACCTTCATCAGTATCGTTCGTATCGACAGGTTTCGATTCCCCATACCCCTGAGCTGTCAGGCGATAGGAATCCACACCCTGCGTGATCAGATAATCGACAACCGACTGGCATCGTCCCTGCGACAGGTTCAGGTTGTACTCGTCGGATCCCTTATGATCGGTGTGTCCGGCAATCTCTATTTCAACGGTTGGATTTTGTTGGAGGAATGTAACGACTTTATCGAGTTCGGGATAAGACTCCTCCTTTAGCGTCGTTTTATCGAAATCAAAATATACGTTCTTCAACCGGACGGTAACACCGACTTCGATCGGCTGCAGATAAATATCTTTTACAATGGGCGTGACATCGGCGGAATTGATCCAAACACTGTCCGTCGTGTTCAGGAATCCTTCCGCAGAGGCTGAGATAATATACCATCCGAGCTTTGCTATCTCCCGATGGAAATCGCCGTCCTTCGCTCTCATGGAAAGGTTCACGTCACGATGTTCACGAACCGTCACGTTCAGGTCGGCCGTCATCTTTTCACCCGTCTTCTTGTTGAACACCTCACCCTGTAGTACCAGCTGCTTTTTTACCGCCTTCAGGTAGACGTCGACAATAACGGTAGTATCGCGATCAAACGTAGGCAGGGTATACTTGTTGGTATAAGGCAAATAGCCGTCGGAGGAGACGTTCAATGTATATGAGGAAACCTCGGGTATTTCGGTCTCGAACATTCCGTCGGCATCGGTGGCGAGTTGTTTCTTTTCACCCTCGAGTGTTAATTCTACGTTGGCGGCAATTGTTGAACGCGTCTTCTCATCCAACACGTTACCAATAAGCTTGATGTTGATGGCGCGTGAAACCAAACAGAAGAGGTCAAGGTTTCCTCCATCGATACGGCTATTGGCCCGCGATACAAACGCGTTGCCCTTTTCATCTATAGAAAAATAAAAGTCCATCGCCGCCGTGTTTACAGGCCTGCCCATGTTGACGGGCTCGGACCAGTTTTCCCATGTATCGTCCAGGCGCGTGGTTTTATAGATATCAGTACCACCCTGCCTGCCTTCACCGGGGCGTCCGCTGGCGTAGTATAGCGTCTTCTGGTCTGGCGCGATAAACGGCGCAAAGTCGTCCATGCTGTGGCTGATCTTCAACTTCACCGGCCTGGACCATGTGCCGTCGGGCTGTTCATGGCTCGCATACAGGTCGCTCAGTGCGCTGCCTTTGCGTTCGCTGAAGTAGATGATCATATGCTTGCGGTCTTCCGACATCGTCGCGCCGTAAAACCGGCCCTGGTTCATCTGATCGAAATCCTTGACCTTGAGTTCTGTCAGGCGGCCGTCTTTAACCAGAGAGAATCCCTTGTTGTCTCTACCTTTTCCTCCTTTAATAAAAAGAGTCCCGTCCTTCATCACGGTAAACACCTGGTTGGAGCGGCTGTTGTTGAAGGGTGAACCGAGACGCTCCGGCGCGCCCCATTCGCCCGCCTCGTCTCTCTGTGTCATCCAGATATCCTGGCTTCCCTGTGCATCGACGAAAAAATAAAGGGTATTCCCGTCCGGGGAAACGACAGGTGCCGCTTCATGATAATGCGTGTTGACATGTTTGCCCATATTGACAAAATCATGTCTCGGAGAAAACTCCTGGCTGCGCGAAACAAACACAACGGCCACGGAAAGAATGAAAATCAGCAGAATTCTCATGGGTTTAGCGTGGTTGGTAGAAAAGGTAAAAATAGGGCATTGCCCACAATGCAACCGGCTGCAAACGCTATGGAGGAAGGGCAGCCGGTACACATGTAAGTTTGACCGGAGTATTATAAAAAATGGGAATTTGGACCTTTTCCCTGGCTTTAGCCGCAGCGCTTAAGAAACTACTATCTATCGGATAGCCTATGGGCTAAAGTCTATCCGCCAACACTGGTTCCGAGGATGCCCCTGCCGCTCATGGCGAGGACGCCGATAATAAGAATGAGGGCGATGGCATTGAATAACACAAGCCGCTTGTGCTTCTTCGCGCTCTCACTCATCCGCTTGGAGGTGGCACGGGCGGCGGTGATGAGCGCTACAACAATAACCATCATCAATGCGTGTTCCACCGTCCAATACCGGGTAAGGGAATCCTTCATCGTGGTGCTGTCGAACCTAACGAAGGGGCTGACAAAATACAGGATCACACCCGCTATCAGTTGAAGGTGGGTAAAGATAAGGAGGTAAAGCCCGAGGCGGTCATCCACACGGGTGAACGGTTTGTTACCGACCCATCCCATCAGCGACCGTACCACAACGGCAATCAGCATAATCAATACGAAATAACGCAGATAGGAGTGTGAGGTCAGGAGGATGTCGTACATGGCCGTGGGTTATGGTGAGGCACCAAATTAGTATAGCCGGGGGAAAGAACAAAACGAAGCCAGCGGTGCATTAAAGGGGGCTGCTATTGTTTGCTCACCAGGACCAGTCCTTCGGCGAGGGTATTGATGTATTCCAGCTCCGAGTCGGTAAGTTCAAACGCCAGGGCGCCGGCGTTTTCCGTTACCTGTTTGTCATCGCGGGCGCCGACCAGCACGGAAGCAATAGCCGGTTGTCGTGATGTCCAGTTAATGACAACCTGTGAAATGGTGGCATTATGCGCATCTGCCAGGGGGCGGATCTTTTCGAGCATTTCATTTACGCGGTTTATGTTTTCAGGCATAAAATACTTCGAGTCCTTCCTGTTATCTCCTTCCCTGAATTCATAGTCGGGCCGGAATTTGCCCGTAAGCAGACCGCGTTGAAGCGGACTGTACGGAAGGATACCCAGACCCTTGTCCAATGCCTGCGGGATGACATCTTCCGTGATGCGACGGTTTACAAGGCTAAACGGAACCTGGTTGGAGACGATAGGCACAACCCTCAACGCCTCTTCAACCTGTGCTACGGAATAGTTGCACACGCCAGCGGCCCGAACCTTTCCCTGTTCGATAAGACGGCTTACCGCCCCCATGGTATCGGCGATGGGTGTGGTTGAGTCGGGCCAGTGTATCTGCAATAAATCGACATAGTCAGTCTTCAACCTCCGGAGGCTGTCTTCACATTCTTTAATGACGCGCTCAGGCCGTCCATTGCGATACATGTCGACCGGTCTGCCTTCGTTATCGGTAGTGGCAAAATGGAAATCGCCATTGGTCGAAGTCCAGTCGAGGCCGAACTTAGTAAGGATCTGGTACTTGCTCCTGTCGACACCGTCGAGCGCGTCGGCAATGAGGCGCTCACTCTTGCCGAACCCGTAGGCAGGTGCAGTATCGATCGTTGTGATGCCCATATCGAGTGCGGCTCTGATGGCATTCAGCGCCGTCTTCTCTTCCGCCCCACCCCAAAGCCATCCGCCGATAGCCCAGGAGCCGAATGTGAGTGGTGAGATTTCTACGTCCGAGTTTCCGAGTTTCTTGAGTTTCATATTAAGTGTACAGTCTACAGGAAAGAACTTACCCCGCGTCACCACAATCAAGCAAAAAAAATCGACAACCCGTGTATCCTTTTTCTTTTTCCTGCAAAGGGGCTCCTGGCTGACAAATACCAGCCGGCGTAGTGAGGATAGTCATGGCCGGCCTTCCTTTACTGATGTAGCTTGGGGGTGTCGAAAAATGAAATCGGGGAAATGTGCAACTTTGTTTGACGTCCGCTTGCAGACAACGCGCCCATGGAAAAGAAGGTAAATCATTCCGACATCTCGTACCTGAAGATTATGCAGTATGTAGTCTTCGGGGGTGTGATCCTCTACTTCGGAAAAGACGTCTTCGTTCCCCTGAGTCTGGGTGTGCTGGTAAGTTTTGTGGTTTACCCGGTATCGCGGTGGATGGAAAGTCGGGGTGTTTCCCGGACGGTATCGATCCTGCTATGCGTATTGCTCATGATGATCGTACTGCTTGGGTTTGTGGCGCTCATGACAAGTCAGGTGCTTAGCTTTATTCAGGAGCTTCCCGTAATCCGGGAAAAGTTTTCCCGGGAGTCGGCGGAGTTACGTCAGTTCCTGGCCGAGTCGCTGGGTGTTTCCATTCAGCAGCAATCGGACTGGCTCAGTGAAATCGCTAACCAGTCGGCCACCGGTTTAATATCTTTTGCGCGCAAGGCCATCACCACGTCGGCCACCTCCCTGGTGTTGCTCATCCTCGTCCCCGTGTATGCGGTTCTCATCCTGTATTATCGGCAACAATGGCTGCAGGTGTTGTATCGGTTCTTCCCTGATCAGGACAGGGATGAAATTCGCGGCATGCTGTCCCTTTCCATCACCACCTATTACAATTTCATAAAGGGGATGGCGATCGTATACCTGATCGTGGGCACGCTCAACAGCATCGGGCTTTTGATCATGGGAGTACCCCACGCCATTCCGTTCGGTTTCACAGCGTCTATTCTGACTTTCATTCCCTACATCGGTATTATGATCGGATCCCTCCTCCCCATTACGATGGCCTGGATTACCTATGATTCCATCTGGGGGCCGGTGGGCGTTGTGGCCATCTTCGCTTTTGTGCAATATCTGGAGGCAAACCTGATCTTCCCCTGGGCGGTGAGCCGGCGACTCCGGCTAAACACTTTGGTTACACTCGTCACCATCTTCCTGGGCGGCATTATCTGGGGTATGGCTGGCCTGATCCTCTTCGTTCCTTTCTTAGGCATACTCAAACTCATTGCTGATCATAATCCGCGCATGACGACGCTTTCGATGATCCTCGGGACGGGAGCGGAGGCAGGGGCAGAGGCAGGCGCAGGGGCAGGGGCAGGGGCAGGTACGCCTCGGTGATTGGGGAAGTTTCTTCTCTCTGACAGAGGTCCTGATGTATGTCAGCTCGTGATGCGACGCGCATCATAAAGATGGCACGTTGCATGTGATAACTTTAAACCCTGAAGCCAACCAAAAGAAGCTGTTATGAAGCGAATGCGATTCCTTGTTCCGGTGGATTTCTCGGAGGGTGCTGCCAATGCAGTACGGTATGCGGCTGCGCTGGCCGAGACCGGCGGCGCATCCCTGGTCATTTTGCACGTCGTGGTGCCCCCGTTCGACGAACACGCCTTTCTTGCGTTTGACGCCGACGCCGTCCGCAGCGAGGCTATGGCGAAGTTGGAGTCGTGGGCGGCCGACCTGTGTTCCGGATTTAATATAGCGTTTGAAAGTAAAGTCCGCGTTGGCGAAGTAGCGGAAGAAACCCGGCAACTGGCCGACCTGATGAATATCGATTTCATCATCATGGGCACCCGCGAAGTGACGGCCATGCGCAAGCTTCTTTATGGAAGCCACGCCACGGAAGTGATCGAACGGGCATCGTGTCCGGTGCTGGCCATTCCCGAAGATGAGCCATTCGTTCCCTACCGGAAGATCGTGTACGCGACGGACTACCAACCCAGCGACCTGCACGCGCTGGCGAAGCTCTCGCAGCTGGCGAAAATAACGGGTGCAGCCATCGACGTAGTCCACATTACGGAAGAAGACGCCGATCGTGCCACGGAACTCTCTATAATCGCATACTTCGAAGATCTTATACGGGAGAATATTCCCTATCCGAACATCAGTTGCCGCGTCTTCAGTCACGAAAATGTCGGCAGGGGCATCGAGCGGTTTACCCATTCCGTTGGCGGCGACATCGTGGCGCTGGCCATGCGCCGCCAGGGATTTCTGAGTAAACTCTTCCGCGGAAGCCTCACAAAGGAGTTCGTTACGCGCAGCACCGTTCCTATTGTTGCGTTTCATGTACACCAGCCTGCCGAAGCGCAGGAGCGTTGACGAAAATCAGTTTCGCGCGCGGGTTGTATCATAGTTTTCGGATAGCCACGGGGCTAATTTGCACTGACCCTTAACAAACGGGGCTATTGCCATGATTAAGAGAGTATCATTAACTAATCTTACCGACGCGCTCATATTTCTCCTGAAGGGATTGTACGACGCGGAGCGAAAGCTGCAAAAAGCCATACCGCCATGTGCCGACGGAATCCAGGCGGAACCGGTAAAACGCGTGGTGGACAACTACTACGAAAGTTCCGGAAACAAGATCCTGAAGTTGGAGCGCGTATTCAATTATCTGATGACCGAACCCCACGGCCGTTCGCACGACGTAATGGAAAAAATGATTGCCCATACGAACCAGATTCTCCGTTACGCCGCCAACGATCGCATGCGCGACGTCATCCTGCTGACTTGTATTCAGAATATCAACTACTACAAGATCGCCGCATATCGCAACGCGCTCCTGTTTTCAGTTGAAATCGGGCTCGACAACGTAAGCGACCTGCTTACCGACATCCTGGAATGGGAGACGGAGGCTAGTCGTGAGTTTGCCGAGGCGGGCCTGAAGCTCAGCGGCCATCTGGCTGGCGGCGCTTCCAGTTAAATGTCAGGATTGCCTGCTGATCCGCGTCATAACTTCCCAGACCTTATGCGCGTATCTTCAATCCACCACCTCCGACATAGTCGGGGAAAGTAGTTGCAACCAACCCAAAACGCGATGAGGTATTCACTCAGTATCGGAAAAATTGCCGGGATCACAGTCTATCTCCACTGGACCTTCCTCATCCTCGTGGCGTGGATCATGATGGGCACGTTCCAGATGGGCGCCGACTGGGTCGACGCGGTGTGGTCCCTGGCGTTCCTGGCCACCATATTCCTTTGTATTACCCTGCACGAGGTGGGCCACGCTCTGATGGCGCGCCGTTTCGGTATCGGCACACGCGACATTACCCTGCTTCCCATCGGTGGACTGGCCCGAATGGAGGCGCTTCCGGAGAAGCCCAAGGAAGAATTGCTCGTCGCGCTCGCCGGTCCAGCCGTCAACCTTATCATCGCACTAATTCTTTTTCCAGTGGTCCGAACTGTTAACACGGATTTGACGTTGACCCATGTTGGAGCCGCTAACTTTATTCCAGCACTCTTCGCAGTAAACGTATGGCTTGCGTTGTTCAACCTGATCCCGGCGTTCCCCATGGACGGCGGCAGGGTGTTCCGCGCACTGCTTGCCTTTAAAACCGGGTATGTCCGCGCCACGAAATCCGCGGCGGCGCTCGGCCAGGTGCTGGCTATGGTCTTCGTCTTCGCCGGATTTGCATTGAACCCGTTCCTGATCTTTATCGGGCTCTTCATTTTCCTGGGCGCTCAGGCCGAGGCGGGAATGGTGGAGACGCGTTACGCACTCCGCGAGCATACGGTCAGCGACGTGCTCATGCACGAGGTGCCGACCCTGGACGACACAGCCAGCATGCGCGATGCGGCGTGCCGGCTACTCAACAGCCAGAATAAGAACTTCCTGGTATTGCGCGAAGGAAAGCCCGTGGGCATCCTCACACGCCGGGATATTATCACCACACTGCGAACCCACGGTGAGAGTGCGCTGGTGCGCGACGCCATCGACACCAAGCTGGAATACCTCACCTCCGGTATGCCGCTCGACAAGGCGTGGTCGAAGATGCAAAGCGCGCATAAGCCGATGATGCTCGTGATGGACGAGGGGCAGATCAAAGGCGCGGTCGACGAAGAGAGTATCGAGGAACTGATCCTCATTCATACGGCGCGCTCGCAACACAATTAAAAAAGGAGGAATAACCCATTAAAAAAATATTACGGATATGATAAGAGAGTTTGAACGGTACGTAGAAAGAGGCCAGGCATTCATCCAGGCATTTGCAGCAGCCATCGGGGAGGAAAACCTCTCCAAAGCATCAGAAGTTCTTGAGCGCGTATTCGCCGCCATGCGGCAACACCTTCCCTTTAATGAGTCGGTTAACGTAATGGAATGCCTGCCCATGGCCATCCGCGGTCTGTATATGGACAGATGGACCCTCGGCAGCCCCACCCAGCGCCTTACCACTACCGACAGCTTTATAAGGGAAATTGCCCGGGGTAGAGAAGACGAGACCGAAATTGCCGCCGTAGATGTGGCCAAGGCAGCCATCGAAACCATCGCAGAATATGGTGCAGGAATTGACCGGTTGCCCAGGGGTCTCCGCAACCTGTACTACGCCCTCACCCGGGTATCGCAGCGCTACGACTCCATGCTTCACGACGGCTATACATTTCAATAACCCCTCCCCCGGTTGGCGGTATTTTGGCGGCAGGCTAAGGGAACGGCATCACTTTTTTTTCGTATATAGGGTATACCGGCAACGTGCCGGTACCAAACCCCCGTCCCCATGTTGCTCAACTACCTCAAAATCGCCGTCCGGAGCTTCAGCCGCCAATCATACTATGCACTGATCAATACGGTCGGACTGGCCCTGGGCATCGCCGCCTGTATTCTCATCCTCCTTTTCGTCAAGGATGAGCTGGACTATGAAACGACCTTCGCAAAACATGAGACGATCTATCGCCTGACGGAGGACTTCCCCATGGGCACGCACGTGTCGCGCTCGGCCACCGTCCCCTTCCCCGTCAAGCAAAAGCTCATGGAAGACTTCCCGCAGATCACCAACGCGGCCATGATCTTCCGGCCGTCGAGCTGGGGCAACTCACCTATCCTTAAGCTTGAGGACGTTGAGTATTACGAAGACGACTTTGTCTTTGCCGAACAGAACCTCCTGGAGATCTATGATTTCGAATTCATCCGCGGCAGCGTCGACAACGCGCTTGCCGGTCCCGACCGCATTGTCCTGACCGAATCAGCAGCAACGAAATACTTTGGAGCGGAAGATCCGATAGGAAAGCGACTTAAGCTTAACGACTTCGTCGACATGGAGGTAACGGGCGTCATCCGCGACCTGCCCCACAACACCCACCTCAAGTTCGATATGCTCGGTTCGCTGGATACGTTCAAGAACTTCTTCGACGACCAGACCTTCTTCGAGCGACAATGGGTTTGGGTGGCGGCATGGCTGTACTTCACCGTTGAAGACGAGGAAGAGGCACAGAAGATCCAGGCGGGCTTGCCCGACTTCGTCAAACGCCACTACCCCGCCACGCTCACCGACACCGGCATGGCGCTGAACATACAGAAGGCCGACGACGTCCACCTGACATCCAACATCGAGCTGGAGTTCGCGGGTAACGGGAACATCCAGCACGTATATCTCTTCTCGTTCATCGCGCTGCTCATCCTGATGATCGCCGTGATCAATTTTATGAACCTGGCCACCTCGCGGTCTGCCAAGCGCGCCCGGGAGGTGGGGTTGCGTAAGGTTATGGGTGCGCACCGCAAAATGCTCGTCAGCCAGTTTATGGGCGAGGCGGTATTGACCAGCCTGCTCGCGTTGGTGATCGCCGTGGGCATGATCGCGGCGGTATTGCCATGGTTCAATAACCTGACCGGAAAGACCATAAGCCTGTCGACACTCGCCGACCCGGCGTTGGTGGCGGGCATCCTGGGAATAGGCCTGGTGGCGGGGCTGCTGGCCGGCAGCTACCCATCGTTTATACTCTCCTCTTTTAAGCCTACGGAAGTGCTCAAGGGCAAGACCGGCGCTACGAGTCATGCCAACTTTTTGAGGAAGGCCCTGGTGGTGGGGCAGTTTGTCATTTCGATATCGCTGATCATCTGTATCGGCATTGTGTACCGGCAGTTGAAGTACATTCAGAGCAAGGACCTGGGCATCGCGAAGGATCAGATTATGATGGTGGACGCGACGTTCAACATGCAGCCCCGCATGCACGGGTTTAAGTCGGAGCTGCTCAAGCAGCACGACATCAGCGCGGTGGCCACACTGGGTGGCAGTATTCCCGGTGAGGCCGAAGTCATTGAAAACTCGTTTTTGCCGGAGGGCGCCAGTGAAGAAGAGCAACAGTGGTTCAGTGTGATGTTCGCGGGCCATGATTTCGAGAAAGTGCTGGACCTGGAGTTTTTGCAGGGCCACACCTTCCAGCCCGGTAATGCCGTTGATTCAACGGGCTATATTATTAACGAGGCTGCGGCCCACGCGCTGGGATGGGGCGACGACGTGATCGGAAAGCCCTTGCGCCGGCATTTGGGCGATGTCATGCAGGAGGGTGTCGTCATCGGGTTGGTGAAGGATTTCCATTACCGGCCGTTGTACGAGGGTATAAAGCCGTTGGTGATCCTTATGGGTGGCGACCGTGTGGCCATCAGGATGAATGGTGCCGATGCGCGTGGGGTGGTGCGCCAGGTG
Organism: Cyclobacteriaceae bacterium; assembly: GCA_035304385.1. Classification (GTDB taxonomy): domain Bacteria; phylum Bacteroidota; class Bacteroidia; order Cytophagales; family Cyclobacteriaceae; genus ZC4RG29. The sequence continues at coordinate 8,525 of DATGQD010000052.1, read as the reverse complement.
GAGTCGGAATGGGGCCGGCATTTTGAAGGCACCCCGTTCCGCTACGCCTTTGTGGACGAAAATTTCGATAACCTGTACCGGAAGGAGGACAAGTTCGGGAAGACCATCCAGTATTTTTCGATCCTGGCGGTGTTTATCGCCTGTTTAGGGTTGTTGGGGTTGTCGTCGTACACGGCCGAGAGCCGGCGGAAGGAGATCGGGATACGGAAGGTGAACGGGGCGTCGAGTTTGGGGTTGGTGGCCCTGCTGGCGCGGGAGTTTTCACTTCTGATACTTATTGCCTTTGCGATCGCCGTACCGTTGTCGTGGTATTTGGGCACCTTGTGGCTGGGCAATTTTGCGTACCGGACGGACATCGGGGTATCGTTGTTCATTTGGGCGGGGGTGGCGGCGCTGTTAATCGCATTTGTCACGGTGAGTTACCATACGGTAAAGGCGGCGATGACGAACCCGGTGGATTCGTTGCGGTACGAGTAGCCTCACCGTGTGCTGTGCATTTACCATTCATACAAAAAAAATTCGCGTTCGAGCATAGGGTAAAGGGCCTCTAATTGAGAGTATAGAGTTGGAGGGATATCCGTTCCGCGGATATGGGGTTGCTGTTGGGGATATTGTTTTGCCGCTAACCCGTTGGCCTGTGCAATTTGAGCGACTGTTTTCTTTCCTGACTGAAATCCATCCTATTTCGGATGCGTTCAGGGCATCTATTGAGCGGAAGTTGCAGGCAATATCATTACCGAAGAATCACCTGTTGTTGGAGGCTCCGCGTGTGAGCGATTATGCGTGGTTTCTGGATAGTGGGTTTGCGATGTCGTATGCCTACACGCTGAACGGCATGCGTGTCGAGAATTTCTGGAAGAGCGGTGAGATCATCCTGTCGGTGAAGAGCTTTTTCGAGCAGGCGCCTGCCAAGGAGAACATCCAGCTGATGACATCTGCCGAGGTATTCTTCATTAGCTACAAGAGCGTGCAGGAGTTGTTTCAAGCGTATCCGGAGGCGCATTTTATATATGAGACTGTAGTGAATCGCTATTATGAGGCGAGTCGCGAGCGCACGAACGACATGCTGCACCTGGGCGCGGCGGACCGTTATAAGAAGTTGTTGTCGATATTTCCCCAGATCGAGCAGATGGTTTCACAGGAGCACATCGCCTCCTACCTGGGCATTGCCCCGCAGTCGCTGAGCCGGTTGAAGCGGCACATGCGGGGGACGTAAGCAACACGATTTTTTTTAACCCATGCCCTACTACCAATGAACACAGGTGATTGCACTACACCTTCCGGCCAGTCTACCTTCGGTTATACAATTTAAAGGACCCTTTGAGATGAAACGCAAGATTGCCCTTGAGGTTATTTGCTTTTTGTTTGTGCTGTTGTTTGTGTACGCGGCGCTGAACAAGTTGCTGGAGTATCAGAAGTTCACCATTCAGATAGGGCAGTCGCCCATCCTTACGGGCTTCGGATCGTGGCTGCCCGCAGTAGTAATCGGTTCCGAACTTGGCTTGGCGGTCATGCTGATGATCAGTCGTTACCGCCGCATTGCGTTATACGGATGCTTCAGCATCATGGTGATGTTCACGGTCTACATTGCGGCGATCCTCAACCTGGGTGTTTTCATCCCCTGTTCTTGTGGTGGTGTGTTGGAAAAGCTGGGGTGGACGGAGCATTTGATATTTAATTGTGTTTTCGTGGTTTTGGCGCTGGTCGGCATTATCCTGGAGCGAAAGGAGGGACAGGAATCCGTACCCCGGAAGAAGCTCGTCGCCACCCTATCCGGAAGCACGATTAGCAGCATCGCAGTTGTGGTGGGACTGATTTTCTTTTCTGGTGTTTTGAGAGACCGTCGGGGGAGTTTTTTGCGGTTGTTTCCTTCGCATCCGGTGCTGGAGAAGATGAGCTACGACATCAAATACAATTCTTACTATCTGGCCGGCGGAACATCCAGTCACATTTATCTGGGAAACACGACGTCGCCTTTGCACATGCTTGTGCTGAGCACTACGGAACCCGATACCCAGCATGTAAAGCTGGACATTGAAGGCGTTATGGATCAGAAGTTCTGGTCGCTTCGTGTTGCCGTCGATTCGCCTTATTTCTATGCCTATGACGGTGCGGTGCCAAGGATATATAAGGGACGGATAAGCGATTGGAAGGCAAAGCGGTTTCCGTATGACGAGGAGTACTTCCTCGACCTGGTTCCTATAGGACCGAGTTCCTTTTTCATCAAGTCGCTCAACGGAAAGACCGGAGAAAGCATGCTGGGAAAGATTAACACCGACAGTCCTTACTATTACTTCGACACGAGCTTGTTGGAGAAACAGGTGGATGGATTTTTTTGCACTGATGGAACAATGCTTCACAATTCGGAACACAACATGGCGCTTTACTTGTACAGGTATCGGAATGAACTTCTAATAATGGATACAATGCTCCACGCCCTAGCAACAAGACATACTTTAGACACAGTGAGTAAAGCCCAGCTCAAAGTGGCTACGCTGGCGGGGGGAAACACAAGACAAATGGCCGCCCCGCCACTAACGGTAAACAAACGGGCAGTCACATGGCAAAACTGTCTATTTGTTCAGTCGGGGATATCTGCCAGAAATGAGCATCCACGGATACACAATAAGGCAAGCGTAATTGATGTGTACACACTAACGGATGGAGCTTACCAATTCAGCTTTTACCTTTATCACCATCTCGGAACTGAGCCACTGCTGGAATTCGCGATATACGGAAAGTTCCTCGTTGGGCTCTTTGGTAACCACATGCAAGTATATGAGATGAGAGAGGAATACTTTCCTATATGAAACTACGCGCGTATGCAGGAATAAAGACCGAACACCTGCGAATAAAAAAGTAGGTCACATTTGTCCAACTAAAAAATCAGATCATGAAAAAGATCAGGATTCTCCTTAGCACATTGGCAGTGATAGCCGCAATTGCTACGTCATTCGCCACTCACAAGAACTCTTCAACCTTGCTGGACGGGTATGAATATATCCCTTCAGAGCAATTCTGTAAGCAGCATTCCAATGTTGATTGTGTAGCCCCCAATGGAACAGCGTGTGTCATCAACGGTATTACGATGAAGGAAGCTCCCGATGAGGAAGCACAGTGCGGACGGACCTTGGGCAAGCGCAATCAATAGATCGAATTTTACCCCGGAAGGTAGTCTTCCGGGGTAAGCACAATCCTGGTGACCTATTCAACTGGGTCCCTAATAACCAGGACATTCATGGCTTTCGTGCGCCTTCGCAATTCCAAACCACACCGACCTAATGCCTCCTGTATACTTTCAAAGTCAGTCATATCTGTTTGAATATTTGCATCTATTCTAAAATCGATGCCGGTATTATCTATATAGGGAATTCGACGTTCATTTGGAAGATTTGCGGTGACTAGCCGGACAAAATCACTCATTAGATAATTCCGCACTCTTACTCCGGCCACCGAATTAATTCCGAAGAATTTCGGCTCTCCCCCATTTGTCCGCAATCGTTTATAACGATCATTTTTAATTTCGAGACTCCAAACCGGCATATCCCTAATTTCCACCGTAGCATGAAATCCAAAATTCTTCTCAAGCATAGTTTGCATTTCGTGCATTATCTCGCTCTTCGTTAGTTTATCCAGAGGTAATTTGAGGAAATAGTTGTAGTACCCCTCTCCTGTATTGAAGTCGGCAGCAAAGGCCGAAGCATCTGACACAGCAATGATTGGGATTTCATGCACCTTCCCATAATAGGCTGTGTCCATCATATAAAACCATCCCTGACCATGGTACGCATACTGATAGAGGAGGGTCAATGTTGCGAACGAAACTGACCACCCTTGCCGTTTGTAGTCATCAGGCAGCACAACAAAGCGATCCAATTCGTACCCTAACCTTGGACGCTCACCAGCCCATTTGGTCAAAATCGATGCATACATGATGGTACCCGTTTCAATATCATCATCGAACAGACAACTACTATTTGACGATAGGTACTCCGTCACCACCGGGTTTAATGTCACCGTATGGCCATCAATAATGCTCCTAACCTTTTTAACACTCAGATCGGCCCCTGAGGTGACGTATCTTAACACACCATTGGGATCAACAATGTAAATGGATGGCACGCCAACTACAGACCATTGCTGATACAAGACAGTGTCATAAGCAATCGACAGATCGTACCCATTCGTCCTCCGTTTTCTCTCAAACACTTTCTCCAATCCTTCCTCGTTCATCGGACCATACTTATGACCAATAAGAAGCACTTGCACTTCCTTTGGAAAGGATTTCTGAATCGAGTCAGCCATATCGAGGCTTTGCACTGCTGCGCTGCAGCCAAGGGACCAAAAGTGTAAGAAAAGCCATTTGCCTTCATACGTTTCGTTATTGACCTTACTAAAGTCGGAATATTTGACATCCTCCAGCACAAAGGCAGGAAGGCGTTCTCCTATACTCGGTGGAGAGATATTCACTTGCGCCCTCAATGTGACGCAATTAACCATCAAGAATAGTACGACACACCACTTCATGACCCTACCGGGTTTTGAATAATTTCCGGATTACTGATTATTTGCGATTCAGGGATTGGGTATAGAGAATCCTCACTACCCCAAGAGGGCCGCAAAGGAGACATGACTTCGTCAACTCTACCAGTTCGCTTCAAATCCAGCCACCTGTGTCCCTGCTCGGCAAACAATTCATGCTTCCGTTCAAGGTAGATGGCCTCTAAAAGTTCTGATTTCTCTCCCACCAATAAATCGGGAAGTCCGGCGCGGGCCCTGATAATATTAAGATCACTGACTGCCTCCGCCAGCTTATCCTGCTGAACCCGCGCCTCGGCCCGGATCAAGTATTGCTCCGCCAGCCGCAGCACCGTTGAGTAATCAATTGGTGGCCGGTCGTTAGATTTATATTTCCAAACGCCAAAGTATTCCGTACCAGAAACATCAACTTTGGCTACCCAATCAATATAACGTAAGTCGTCGGCAGAAAAAGTCTGGATAAAAGTCGGAGTCAACGAAGCAAATATGGGTCCGCCCAAAGCTGCACTAATCCTGAAAGTCACATACTCTCGTGGATAGGATGAATGCCAGAGCTGAAGTATCGCCTCTCTGCTTGAAGTTCGAAAAACCAAATTTGGCTCAGGCTCCAGCGCATATAAATCGCTGTCTATTACCTTCGAAGCTTCTATCTCCGCGTTATTCCAATCTTCGAGATAAAGGTATACGCGAGCCAATAACGCCGTTGCTGCTGATTGATTGGCACGTACCCGATCGCCTAAGTACCCCTCAGGAAGACTAGCCTGGCACTCCCTGAGATCTTGTATGACCAAATCGTAGACCTCATCCACGGGCACGCGTACCAAAGCGGTATTCACCAGATAATCTGTACCTGTTACAAGAGGAACCTCCCCCCATATATTAACCATAATGAAATAAGCATATGCCCTAATGAAAAGGGCTTCTGCCCTCAATTGTTGGCTCAAGGCCGGGTGAATATTGGACGTTGCTAGTCCTTCTATAATGGCGTTTGCTTGATAGATCGTTCGGTAAAAATCTGTCCACAATGATGCAATCTCAAGATTATTCGGGAGGACTTCGTTTTCATTGAATGCTTGGTACTCCTTATTGCTAATAAATAAATCCAACTCATCCGAAGAAAGGCCTGTAAGGGCGGTTAACGAGGATTGATTACCCCCAGCGAACCCCTGCCAAATAGAACGATACAATTCCACTACCGCTGCCTCCGCAGTCCCTGGCTCCTCGAACACGGACGCTCTAACCAGCTCAGTATGCGGTTGATCCACCTCTACAAAGTCATCGCAACCGAGTAGAATCAGCAGTATAGCAACGCTTATATAATTATTCCATGATTTCATGTCTAGCAAATTTTGCATTAAAAGAATACTTGGATACCAGCAACGACAGTACGTAAACTTGGTAGGTTTGCGCGTCCCGGAAGTTCCGGATCTAGCCCCTTGTAGTGTGTAAATGTCACGACGTTCTGGGCCTGCAAATAAAGTCGAATCCTACCCGGGAAAAAGGTTTCATGTAGTCGTCGGGTAAGGTTGTATGACAAGGCAATGTTCTTCAATCTGACAAATGAAGCATCAGAGATCTGAGCATCGCTTTGTGAGTAAATCGAATACGCGTTCAAGCCGCTACCCGAAGTGGTATAGGCCTGAAAGGCCGCATCGCTACCTTCCTCTTGCCACCGGTCCAGGACCGCCACAGGTTGATTTGACATAGTCCCAGGTGTTGACCCTGTCGCTTGCATGTAATCAAATCCTTCCTGGTTAACATATTGAATCAACATATCCAACTGGAATCCCCGGTATTTAATCGTATTTAGTATGCCGCCGAAAAATCTTCGGCCTCTAAATTTCGGAATCTGACGATCTTGATAGTTGACCTCGCCATCATTATTAGTATCTTCGGCCATAAAGAAACCGGTAGTAGGGTCAATCCCCGTGTACCGATAGCGTTTCAATATTGTCAACGGCTCTCCTATCTCATATTGTTCATCGTACTCTGGGTATCGCTCGATACTGGGAAAACTCAAAAGCTTATTCCGCGGGAAAGTGAAGTTAATGTCCGTCGTCCAATTGACGTCTGCGTTAGCTATATTCTTGCTTGTCACTTCAACCTCTAATCCTGTATTCTCAATTTCGGCCGGGAAATTTGCCTGTATACTGGAGAAGCCGGTCGTAGGCGCTAAGGGTTGACCTACGAGTTGATTGTCTGAACGGTTTCGATAATAAGCAATTGCTACTAAAACCCTGTCGGCGACGGCGCCAAGCTCCAAGCCCAATTCAAGCTTTCTGTTCTCCTCCCATGCAAAATTCGGATTGTAAAGACGTGTCGGAGATAACCCAATTACCCCGTTATACTCCTGAGTGGTGGTATAGCTATCCAGAAACTGATAGTCACCAATCTGATCATTCCCGGTCGTGCCATAACTTGCTCTAATTTTTCCATGGGAAAGGAAGGGCAACCCATTTCGAATAAAAGGTTCATTCGAGAACACCCAGGCAACTCCAATAGCCTTAAAAAAAGCAAACTGCTTTCCTGGGCCGAACCGACTTGATCCATCTCTCCGTCCTGTGGCGTTGATAATGTAGCGCGATTTGTAGTCATAATTCACCCTACCGAAAACAGCATGATATCGATATTGCGTGAAGTAACTCGTGCCGTTGATAATATCTGCTGCAGCACTGATATTCCTCATCAAGGCCTCGCTGGTAAATCCGTTGGCGTATTGAGCCAGCCCCTGTGTTCTTTGCTCGAGAAAAGTGGTTCCCACTAATACATCGACGCGTCCTTCGCCCAATTGGGTTTTCCAGTTGAGTTGCGGCTCTACAATCCAATTGTTGAATTCGCTACGTGCGAAGCGAGAATGATTGACCTGAAATGCATCTGGACCCATTGCACTTTCAGGAATAACAGTTACCGCATCATACATCGTATTCGTGTAGCCCATATTTACTTTCCCATCTAACTCCTCCAAGATTGAATAGGAGATTACCGCGTTCGCAAGCAAATTCCGTGTACGTGCCTCAAAGGTTCTCTCGGTATAAGCCAAGGGGTTTACATTCGATGACGTCCATCCATCCCAACTTAGCTTACCATTACTATCATATAAGGCTGGAGCATTTGGCGCTAAGCGTAAGGCTTGACCAGTAAGATCCTCGCTTAACATGTTGGAAGTGCCTAACCCGTAATTGACGGAGAAATTCACATTAAGCTTTCTGTTAACAGAGGTATTGTTGATTGCGGCAGACACGGACGTTCTCTGATTGACGTTATCTCCAGGAAATACTGTTGTTTCCCTTCTGTATGCGGAACCAATCCGAAATTGAGTATTTGCGTCTCCGCCGGATAGCGTTACCTGCGCGTTAGTAATCTGCGCAGTGCCACCAAGAAGTTCGTCCTGCCAGTCAGTGTATCGGGTGGCATCCCACGTTAGTAAATCGGGAGCATTTCCTGAATTAGGTGTTATCAGGTCGTTTTGAAATGCTTCGCGACGCATCTCCAGATACTGGGGCGTGTTCAGTAAGGACATTTTTTTGGGAACTTGGGCAATCCCGGTATAGACATCCGCGTCCAGCTTGGTAGCACCGCTTTCTCCGCGTTTTGTGGTGATCAGCACAACACCATTTGCCCCTCGAGAACCATAGATGGAAGTTGCATCCGCATCTTTTAGGATCTCAATACTCTCAATGTCTGCGGGATTTAATATGCTCAGTGGACTCGTTCCGCCAGCTTGAATTGTCCCCGACGTCTCACCAAAAGACAAAGGCGTCGAGGTGTACGGCACCCCATCAATAATATACAACGGGTCATTTCCACTCGAAATACTATTCCTTCCCCTTATCCGCACAGAAAAGTTGCTCCCTGGCACACCGCTGCTCTGAACGATCTCCATCCCAGCCACCCTTCCCTGCAACGCTGCCAGCGGATCCGACACCGGCTGTTGCGCAATTTCTTCGGCCTCAATTTTTACAATGCTCCCGGTCTGGAGCTTCCTG
>DATGQD010000051.1:0-25114 GCA_035304385.1 Cyclobacteriaceae bacterium | reverse complement strand
CTATGCGCTTTGTTACCCTGCTTGATGGTCATACCCGTCATCTGCGTCATGACCCAGAAGAAGCTGTCGTTCGCATGCGATATAGCGATAGCGCCCGCGCCAATGGCCAGCACGGTATATACCTTCATCATTTCGGTATCCAGTCCGAGCGACCCAAGGAGCGGTAGCATCACCGAGGCTGTCGTGATGATCGCGACAGTAGACGATCCCTGGGCGGTCTTGAGGGCAAACGCCATGATAAACGGCAGGAAGATGCCCCATTCTGCCCCGGAAAGGTTGCTGCTCACCAGGTCGCCAAGCCCGGAATTCTGAAGCATGGCGCCAAACACGCCGCCTGCACCCGTGATGAGTATGATCGGCGCTGCAGTAACCACCGCCTGCCCTATCCACCCGGTCGATGACAGAAATCGACGCTCAAATTTCTCGGGAAGCAGGAATGACAGGAAGAGGCCAATGAGAAGTGCCATCATTGGATTGCCAATGAAAAGAAACAGCGACGCAATCGCCCCCTCGCCAAACGGCTTCGAGGGATAGGCCGCCACCGAACCCAGAATGATAAGGATGATCGGAATGACAATAGGGAGCATTGATTTCCCGAGAGACGGGTACCGGACCGTTTTCGAATTGTTGTCCGATTCGGTAAAGACCGGCACCAATGGGATACGCGAGACGTAATAACGGACAAAGAAAAAGCTCGGTATCAGGGCCACGGCGGCCACAAAGAACCCCCAAAAGATCACCTGGCCGAGATCCGCGTTCAGAATGCCCGCAGCGGCTATAGGGCCCGGCGTCGGTGGAACCAGTGAATGACTGGAAGACAAACCCAGGGTAAGCGCTACCGTAGTCGCCGCAAAGGGTACCTTCCCTTTAAACGAAAGTGACTTATTGATCGGATTCATGATAATGAAGGCACTGTCGCCGAATACCGGAATCGACAGGATAAAGCCCGTAATCATCATAGCGAGCATCACCGCTTTCTCCCCGATGAGGCGCAGTACCCGCTGTGCGATCACCATCGCCCCCCCGGTATGTTCCAGGAATGTGCCGATCATCACGCCGAGGAGGATAAGGATACCTATCCGCCCTAACACATTGCCGAACCCGTCGTTGACCGATTTAATAATGAGCTCCCCGTTCATCCCGACCAACAGCCCATACACCAGCGCACCAACAAACAAGGCAAGGAAGGGGTGGATGTCGAATTTCATGATGGCCACCAGAATGAGGGCCAGCGACACGAGTACGATCAGTAGCGTGTACATTTCAAGGTTTTGGATTGGTAAAGGTTGTTATGTTTTCAGCCTCATTGGTCAGGCAAAGTTTTAAAGATATTGATTTCACCCGAATGGGCGATACATCCCGTTGAATCCGCTCCACGACCCCTGATCGACGCCAGAAAAGTGACACAGCCCCGGTATTTCCATACGTGGCCCCACACGTGTCTGTATAGGGGCGGGATTGGCGTTATGACCTATTGAGTATCAGTAATTTATATAGTTTTATATAATTCTTTACTTGAGTTAATGTTTTGGACTTGTCTCAGTTCTGACGTTTCGCCCCAAGTTCTTACAAAGACGCTTGTAACTTTCCGCACGTGTATTTCGGCACTCCCCGTATACCCAACCCTTGAAAGTATCCTTGGGCCCGGTCGCCATTGTCGCTCCTTGCCGGCTGCTCCGCAACACATGAACCGGTAGCTTGCGGTGAACCTCATGACGGATGCGGACGACGGCTGGAAGGCCAACACAGAACCCGGCTACACCCTACCCCATACCCCGCTGGGACTGGCCCGGTATCGAGCATATTCTGACGGTTGATTTAGGCCCTCACTGTGTATGTGTGCACTTTTGCGCCTATATTAGTGGAATTTTTGTCGATACCGAAAACCGACCAGAACTGTGAACCCCACTGACATTAACGACCCCGAATACTTTCATAAGGTAATCGACTGCCAGTATGCATGCCCCGCGCATACCCCGGTTCCGGAATACATCCGCCTTATCGCAGCGGGCCGTTACGACGACGCCTATATGATCAACTGGGAATCCAATGTCTTTCCCGGCGTCCTGGGCAGAACGTGCGACCGTCCCTGCGAGCCGGCCTGCCGACGCGGACGTGTCGATGAAGAGCCGGTCGCCATCTGCCGACTAAAGCGCGTCGCCGCAGACAATAAGGGGAACGTTAAAGCACGCATGCCACTACCGCCGGTAAGAAAGAACGGCCGAAGGGTATGCCTCATTGGCGGTGGACCAGCCTCGCTAACCGTCGCTCGCGACCTGGCGCCGCTGGGATACGAAATACACCTGTACGACGAATGGCACAAGGGTGGCGGAATGATGCGTACACAGATACCTGGCTTCCGGCTTCCCGAAAGCGTTCTCGACGAAGAGGTAAACTACGTCCTCGCGCTGGGCGTTCATACACACTTTAACCACTATGTTTCCAGCCTGAAAGAAATTCTGGCGAAAGACTATGACGCGGTCTTCGTCGGCACCGGCGCCCCCAGGGGCCGCGACCTCGATCTGCCAGGACGCAAGGAGGCCGGCGATCGCGTACACATAGGCGTTGAGTTTCTTGCCAACGTCGCCTTCGGGCACCGCGACAGTATCGGCAAACGCGTTATTATTCTCGGAGGTGGCAACACCGCTATGGACTGCTGCCGGACCGCGCGCCGCCTGGGTGGTGAAGACGTAAAAGTTATCGTAAGAAGTCCCTTCCAGGACATGAAGGCGTCGCCCTGGGAGATAGAAGATGCCCGGGCTGAAGGTATCCCCATTCTTAACAACATGCCGCCCAAGGCGTTTGTTGTGGAAGATGGCAAGCTCAAAGGCATGATGTTCGGTAAAGTTCGTGCCGAGTACGACGATGCAGGCAAGCGATCGCTCGTGCCCACCGGCGAGCCGGACGTCTTCGTAGAAGCCGACGATGTAATCATTGCGGTCGGACAGGACAACGCCTTCCCCTGGATTGAACGCGATCTGGGCATTGAGTTTGGTAAATGGGATCTCCCGGTGGTCGACGGCGTCACCTTCCAATCGACACGTCCCGAAGTATTCTTCGGTGGCGACGCTGCATTGGGACCAAAAAACATTATCACCGCAGTAGCTCACGGCCACCAGGCCGCGATCTCAATACACCTTTACTGTTCCGGTCAGAACGTGCTCGATCGCCCTGCCCCTACGGTAAACCTTTTTCAACAGAAGATGGGCATCCACGAGTGGATATACGACAGCGTTGTGGCGGAAGACGACCGTTACAAGGTGCCTCATGCCAGTCTGGACGTAACCCTGAAGGATCTGCGCGCGGAGGTCGAACTGGGCTTCGACCGCGAAACAGCCTTCCGGGAAGCGCAGCGTTGCCTGAACTGCGACGTACAAACCGTCTTCACGCCGAATCTTTGCATTGAATGCGACGCATGCATGGATATTTGTCCTACCTCATCGATCACCTTCACCACAAACGGGGACGAAGACGATCTCAGGTCACGGTTGATGGCGCCTGCCAATAACCGGTCGCAAGACCTGTATGTCTCCACCGAACTACCGACGACTCGCGTCATGGTAAAAGACGAAGACGTATGCCTGCACTGCGGTCTCTGTGCAGAACGCTGTCCGACGTCGGCGTGGGATATGAAGAAGTTTTTATACAGTGTGACCAAGACAACCAAGATTATATGATACATGCGCGCAGGGTGAACGACATGGTCATCCGCTTTGCCAATGTGAACGGTACGGGATCTGCCAGTGCAAACGAGTTGTTTGCCCGGTCGATCTTTCGAATGGGTATACCCATTTCTTCCAAGAATATCTTTCCGTCGAATATACAAGGCCTCCCAACCTGGTATGAAATCCGGGTGAACGAAAAGGGATACGTGGGACGCCGGGAAGCCATAGACCTTATCGTAGGGGTCAACCCGCAGACGTATGCCCGTGATGTAGCCTCCATCCGGCCCGGAGGTTACTTTGTGTACGACAATACGAAACAGCTGCATCCGGACCTCATCCGGGAAGACATCCGTTACATCGGCATCCCGATGATGCGGCTCTGCATGGACAACTACGAGGTGCCGCGTCACCAGCAACTCTTCAAGAACATTGTATATGTGGGCGCACTTTCCGTATTGCTGAACGTCGACCTGGAAGTGGTGCGCCAACTTATCCGGGAAATGTTCAGCAAAAACGAAAAGCTTGTACCCCCTAACTTCAAGGCGCTGGAACTGGGTGCGACATACGCAAGGAACAATTTCGAATACCCACTTGATCTTCACCTCGAACGACGTGACGCGACCGGCGATCAGATTATGATCGATGGCAACACGGCAACGGCACTCGGCGCCCTGTACGCCGGCGCCACGGTAGCGGCCTGGTATCCCATCACGCCGTCGACATCGGTGATCAACGCGTTTGAAAAGTATTGTAAACAGCTTCGCACCGATCCGGCCACGGGAAAGAAGCGATACGCCATCGTGCAGGCTGAAGATGAACTTGCCGCCATCGGCATGGTTATCGGCGCCAACTGGAACGGAGCCCGCGCCTTTACTTCCACCAGCGGAGCCGGTGTATCGCTGATGACCGAGTTCCTCGGGCTGGCCTATTTTGCCGAAATCCCCCTGGTGCTGGTCAATGTCCAGCGGGGCGGGCCATCCACCGGCATGCCCACACGCACACAGCAGTCAGACATCCTGCTATGTGCGTATGCATCGCACGGTGATACCAAGCAGGTACTGCTCTTCCCGTCGACGCCGGCAGAAGCTTTCGAACTGACAGCCGAGGCTTTCGACCTGGCCGAGCGCCTTCAAACCCCGGTGATTGTCATGTCAGACCTCGACCTGGGAATGAACCAGCACCTGTCCGCACCCCTCGCCTGGGATGATACCCGCAACTATGATCGGGGTAAGGTACTCTCGCGTGAAGATTTGGAAGAAATGAAAGAATTCGGTCGGTATCTGGATGTCGATGGCGATGGCATCTGTTACCGAACGCTGCCGGGCACGCATCCCACGAAGGGAGCGTTCTTTACGCGCGGAACATCGCGCGACGAATATGCCCGGTATACGGAAGATGGCCCCGCATACGTGCGCAACGTAAACCGGCTTCAGAAAAAATGGGACACCGCCAAACAGCTGGTGCCAAAACCCAAGCTCTTCCAGACGACCGACCGCAACCGGTTTGGGCTTGTTTGGTTCGGCACAACCGGCTATGCCGCGCTGGAGGCCATAGAACTTCTTGAAAGCGAAGGCGTGTATCTCGACGTGATGCAGATACGTGCGTTTCCGTTCGACGATACCGTAGCCGGATTCTTCGCAAGCCACCAGGAAGTGTTCGTTGTAGAACAAAATCGCGATGCGCAGTTCCGGTCTTTACTGATCAACGAACTGAACCTGGCACCTCAACAGATATTGTCGGTACTTCATTATGATGGCATGCCGATTCCCGCTGATACCATCGTAGCCCAGGTTAAAGATCACCTGGCACGCATGGGCGTCTCCGATACCCCGAGTCAAAAACTTTCTGTAGGATGAGTTACGTTAAATCGCGGTTCCGGCATCCGGAACAAGCCAGGAACGCTGTAGGTTTTGTTAAGTCCGACTACGAAGGAGCGTTGTCGACCCTTTGTGCCGGCTGTGGTCATGACAGCATCAGCGCGGCGATCGTACAAGCCTGTTACGAGCTCTCCATAGAACCGCACCACGTTGCAAAACTCTCCGGCATAGGATGCAGCTCGAAAACCCCAACCTATTTTCTGGGAAATTCGCACGGCTTCAACTCCGTACATGGACGCATGCCATCGATCACCACAGGCGCCAACCTGGCGAACAGAGACCTCATCTATGTTGGGGTTTCCGGCGACGGCGACACGGCCTCTATCGGCCTGGGGCAGTTCTGTCATGCCATGCGCCGGAATCTGAACATGACGTACATCGTCATGAACAACGGATGTTACGGGCTCACAAAGGGACAGGATTCGGCGACGGCCGACTTCGGGTCGATCAGCAAGGCCGGCTCTGAGAATCCTTTCCCCGCCATCGACCTCGCGGAGCTTGCCATCACACTCGGTGCAACATTTGTGGCCCGGAGTTTCTCCGGCGACAAAACACAACTGATCCCGCTGCTGAAAGCCGCGCTCTCCCACCGCGGATTTGCGTTTCTGGATATCATCTCACCTTGCGTGACTTTCAATAACAATAAGGGATCGACCAAGTCGTACGACTTCGTCCGCCAGCATATCGACGCCACCTCTGCACTTGACTTCGTTCCCGAAGAAGAAGAGATCACGGTCGACTACCAGGAAGGCGAGACAGCAACCGTTGAACTTCACGACGGATCGCTCCTGTCGTTAAGAAAACTCAGTCCGGGCTGGGACCCCGGCGACCGCAATGCGGTCATCAACCAAATGGACAAGGCAAAGAAAGAGGGTAAAATACTCACCGGATTACTGTATGCAGAAACCCGGAGCCCCGACCTCCACGATGTGCTGGAGACCGTCGATCAACCCCTGAATGCCCTGACCCGTGAAGACCTTTGTCCCGGTGTCGCGGCGCTCGAGGAGATTAACGCAAGCCATAGGTAAGAGGGAGAGGCAGGCGCAGGCGCAGAGGCAGGGGGGGTTATTCCTGCAGTTTTCGTTGCAATTCCAGTCGCTCCAATTCCAGGCTAAGGCGCCTGACTTCTTGTTCGAGGCGTTGATCACTGGCAGCGCGCGCCGCGGCCACGGAGGCGGCAAGTACAGATAGTTGCTTGCTGAGGTCTGATGTTTCCGTGCGGCTCGTGCCGCTGCGTTTGTACTCCCACGACAGCAACTGGCCTGTTGCCGGGTCGAGGCTGAGTGCAGCGGCCTTCCTGCCTCTAAAAAGTTCGGTCAGCGCGATTTGTCTCAGGGCACCATGCTGCGGAATGAGAATGACCTCGTCGATGACGCGCGTCGATGGAACCAGTCCGTTGTTTTTCACATCTACCACCAGGCGATACACCCGCGGCTCGATATAGTGCAGTGCATCAGTTCGGCGCGTTATGCCCGACTCTGTTGCGGTGGCAGCCGACGGCTGAAGGGAGAGCGTCACCGAGGGGACAGTAGACAATTGTACGTCGATGTCAGGCACCGCCACGGTCACTTCATCGAGTCCATTTGCCGGAACGTCGATCGTCTGCGTGATTGTAAACTTCTGTTCGGTGTCGACCTTATACGACTTTGCCGCTAATGCCGGGATCAAACCGCCGACTTGCGTGACGCCTGTAAGCACATTGGCGATGAATCCTACCCCGCCGGCCAGAATCTGTGCCGTAACGGGCTCGCGGGACGCATTCCAGCCGGTCAGGATGCCATGCTTATCGAGTTGCACCTTCCAGTCAAAACGCGCACCCACTGCGGGGAGGCGTTCGGGAATTTTGACTTCAAAGCGACGGTTCATGTCGGGCACCACAACCTCCTCCACCTTTACCGGGTCGGTGATGACCAATTCATACTTGCTGTCCAGAACGTCATCACCGGCGCCGTTGGTGAGTACATAGCCCGTCAGTTTATACGCGACCGTGATACGCAGTTTCTTTTCCGGCATGTAGTATGCGATGGATTGGGCGGAGGTGGCGATGCTGTAGACAATCAGAAAGAGGAGTACTGTGAGGGTCTTCATAATGTCAAAGTTAATTCGATTTGCGTCAACGCGCCTGGACCGGACCTGGATTTCCTGTCCTGAGCTTGTCGAAGGGCTTGTCCTGAGCTTGCCCCAAAACAAAAAACGGGAAACAGAATCAATTGCTTGACTTGTTTCCCGTCTTGTTACAGCGCGACCGTAGTCGTCTGCAACCCCAAGTGCCTTTGTCAGAATCAACTCTGAACGCGGTACCTTGCGATAGCGCCCGCAGAGCTTGAACCCACACCAGGTATCCCGAAAGATCCTGACGTGAACACATTCTTTCACAATCGGCTTTTTTGTTCCTCGTTCCCGTAGGAAAAAAGGTGTTTGTTTACCGATTACGTCCGATGAATTTGTAAATGACGACTTGGTGATATGAAGGTAATCTCATCACTTTTGTGCGCCAAAGAAATCGTCGGAAAGAACTCCACAACTTTTCAACAAGTTTATCCACAACGAAACGCTCCGCCCACACCCTTACTTGCCCATTACAATCAAGTTTAAACATCAGTTCATTAAACAGATGGTTGCAACAGCCATGGACAAAAGCATGAATTTCAGTTACACCCATACTTCAAACGCGTGGCCGGGCACGTAAAAAAGGGTTGGTTTTGGAGGATGAAGCCTCTATATTTCATTCCGACAACACATTAGAACCACTGACCACCATGACGAGCAGAAGAGACTTCATCCAACGCGCCCTTGTCGGCGCAGCCGCCCTTTCATTCGCGCAACCTGGCTTCGCGAACATCATCGTCCCTCAACGAAAGCAACGCCTGGGTGTCGCCCTTGTAGGACTCGGATATTATAGCACCGACCTGCTGGCACCGGGACTGCAACAAACCAAACACTGCCACCTCGCCGGCATCGTGACGGGCACACCAACCAAAGCCGAGACCTGGAAGAAAAAGTACAACATTCCCGACAAGAACATTTACAACTACGATAACTTCGACCGCATCGCCGACAACCCGGATATCGACGTGATCTATGTCGTGCTGCCACCCTCCATGCACGCTGAGTACACCATTCGCGCTGCGAAAGCCGGAAAGCATGTCTGGTGCGAAAAGCCTATGGCCATGACAGAAAAGGAATGCCAGAGCATGATCGACGCGTGCGCCCAAAACAAGGTTAAGCTCGCCATTGGCTACCGCATGCAGCACGAACCCAACACGCAGCGGATCATCGGCTTCACGAGAAACAAAACCTACGGCAAGGTTACGCACGTCGATGCGGCGGCTGGCTATCGGGAAGGCCGAACCAACCATTGGAAACAAAAGAAAGAAATGGGCGGCGGCGCCATGTACGATATGGGGGTCTATCCCCTTAACGCCGCCCGATACAGCACGCAACTGGAACCGATCGCCGTAACAGCGAAGCAGTCGACCACCCGGCCCGAAATATACAAGGACGTGGACGAGACCATGCAGTTCGACCTTGAATTTCCCGGAGGCGTGACCGCATCGTGCGAAACCAGCTTTGGCAAGAACATGAACGATCTGAATGTCACCTGCAGCAATGGCTGGTATAAGCTCTCTCCCTTCCAGGCATACAGTGGGATAAAAGGGACTACGAGCGATGGGGTTGAACTTAACGCCACCGTGCCGCATCAGCAGGCACACCAGATGGACGACGACGCGCTGGCCATCCTGCAGAACAAACCCCTTCTCGTTCCCGGCGAAGAAGGCCTGCTCGACATTCGCGTTGTAGAAGCCGTATACCGGTCAGTAGCGAAAAACGCCAGGGTTACGATCGACCAGGGATAAGCTATCCGCGGACACGCCGCTGGTCGAGGATAACCTGCAGCTCTTCGCTGGTGAAGCGCAGTTTCTCGGCCACCATCGTGATCAGCGCAAGCTCAGCCTCGTCGAGCACACCGTCGACAAGGGCCAGTGAAATCATTTCCTCCAGCTGGTTCTCCCGATCCCGCGCATTCTGCGGAATCAGATACGCGTATTCACTTGCTTTCGAAAGCATAATGTTCACGCGCTCGATCGGGATGTTCTGGTTTGTGGCAATCTTGACAAGCGTAGATCGCTCTACGTCGGCGATACTTCCGTCGGCTGCTGATAGCGCAACGAGGTTTCTGAAGTGTTCGAGTTTAACGGGGTTAGGCATAGGGTTCAGGTGACGTTACGAAAGATAGGAAAAAACACCAATCCTGCTAGTGGCCGTTTTCAGGGACCTGCGCAGTATCGTTGATGAGCGGTATCAGACTGATCGCAAATAACGGTGTCGGTACGCTGAAAATACTACCGGGCTTTGCGCTACTGCGGCATTCAATACGGCACAATATAATGACGATGAAAAACCGTAGCTTTACAAATGCTGTCCTTCAAGACCCTTCTTCGTTGCCTGCTGCTACCCGTCCTGGTCTTTGTCATAACGTCCCAGTCGACCGACCCCGTGTTCAGGCAGCTCTGGGTACTTGAAGGTCTTTGGCGCATGGAGACCCGCAGGGGACCCCTCTTTGAACAATGGACCAAAACCAACGACAGCACGCTGACGGGCCGGAGCTACAGGCTAAACGGCAGTGACACTTTGATACTGGAAAACCTTCGACTCATAGACGGCCCCGACGGTATCCTTTATATCCCTACTGTCGCCAATCAAAACAATAGCGAACCCGTACCCTTTCGGCTAATCGGGCACCGGGACAACCGCTTCACCTTCGAGAACCCGCAGCACGATTTTCCTCAACGAATTATCTATACCATAGTCTCGACCGATTCGCTCGTCGCCCGTATCGAAGGGATTTCAAAGGGTAAAGCTGCCGCCTCCCACTTCTATTACAAGCGCGTGCGTTGAGGCCTTCCGCATCGCAACTCGAAAACTTCGTAACTTGGCGCCGGAATCTATTCTCAGGATATTGAATCCCAGATGAAGGCAGTCATTTTTTATTTGATCCACCCCATCGTTATGCTGGTGGCGTCCCTTCCGTTTCCCGCCCTGTACGCGGTTTCCGACGTGATGAGCCTCGTTTTCAGAGCCGTTGGATATCGGCGCAAGGTGATCCTCACCAACCTGCGGGCGTCGTTCCCGGAGAAGTCTGAAGCCGAGATCCGTTCCATCTCCAGGGCGTACTACCGGCACATGTGCGACGTAATCGTGGAATCTCTGAAGGCTATGAAGATGGACGAAGCGGAAACACGCAAGCACGCGGTAGCTCAACAACACGAGTGGCTGAACCAACTGTATAACGAGAACAGAAGCATTATCCTTGTGGCAGGCCATTACGGCAATTGGGAATGGGCCAGCTCATGCTTTATGCTGAACACGCCGTACGACCTCTCCGTGATCTACCGGCCGCTGTCCAACACGTATTTCGACAAGTTAGTAGCGCGCATGCGGCAACGTTTTGGTATCAAGATCATTGCCGAGGGCCGTACGCTTCGCGAGATGGCGGCCGCCCGCAATTCCGTAACCGCTACCGCTTTTGTCGCTGACCAGTCGGCTCCCCGCGACCATGCCTACTGGACCACCTTCCTGAATCAGGACACCTCCATATATACCGGACCTGAGAAGCTGGCCAAGAAGTTCAACTTTCCCATAGTGTTTGTAAACATGCACAAGATCAGGCGGGGATATTATGAAATGGCTATCGAACTGTTGTGTGAAAACCCGGCCGAGACCGAAGAAGGCGCTATCTCTGAAGCTTTTGCCCGCCGCCTGGAGAAGGATATTATCGCCAGCCCCGCCACCTGGCTATGGTCGCACAAACGCTGGAAGCACAAGCGACCGGATGACAAGCAACAGCGGGTGTCAACGCCGGCGGCGTAATTCGATCACGGTAATCTCCGGCCAGATGCCGAAACGTCCTTCATAGGCGAGGACGCCAAAACCCCGATTGATGTGCAGGTACCGGTCGTCCGACCCCGCGAGACCGGCCCAGTGGGAATAGCGGTACTTCACCGGGCTCCAGCGCATGCGTCCCAGTTCAATGCCAAATTGCATGCCATGGGTATGACCCGCCAGCGTTAGATGGATGTGATGGCTGTGATCTTTAACTTCCGCAGCCCAATGCGACGGATCGTGGGAGAGCAACACTTTGAAACTGTCCGGATCCACGCCATCGAGCGCTTTCTGCAGATCGCCGTATTGACTAAAACCATGCCCCCAATTCTCAATGCCGATCAGGGTGATATAAGCGCCGTCCTTTTCAATTCGAACACTTTCATTTCTGAGCAGCCTGTGGCCCATCGCAGCGTGATGCCCCGCAAGCCGTTCCAGGTTGGCCTCTTTCGCCTGGCTATTGCTCCACGTGACATAGTCGCCGTAATCATGATTCCCAAACACCGCATATTTTCCGAACGGAGCCTCGATGCGGGAAAAGGTTTGAATCCAGGGCTCAACCTCCTCCGCCCGATGGTTGACCATATCGCCGGTAAAAACAAACAGGTCCGGCTTCTGCGCCCGGATCAGATCGACCGCCCTTTCAACGGCCTTCCGGCTTCGCAGGCTTCCCGCATGAACATCTGAGATCTGTATGATGCGAAATCCATCAAAGGCCTCCGGCAGATCGTCGAAAGCGACCATGTGACGGTGTACGCGGTAATCGTGACGACCGCGCGCAACACCGTATACCAACGCCAGCATCGGCAACGAGGCCAGGGCGATTCCCAATTGGCTTACTGTACGGCTTCTTTGAGGAATATCTCCGTCGTTTACCGCAGCCACGACAACGCGGAAAACATCTTCCGTGAGAAGCACCACCATCAGCACCACCTGCGACACGAACAGGATAAGAAAGGCGTGGAAGGCAATACGGACCAAGGGTGGAGTTTCGCCATGTCTCCTGATAAATGCGACACCCGCCACCATGCCGAGCGTGACGATCAGCAAGAATATGCCGAGACCGGCAGCGAGAACGCCGCCATCCGACCCCGATCCGTAAACTAATGTCCGGACACCCTGAACAGTATACCAGTCCAGCATGAATAATAGCAGACCGATCGTCGTCATTGAGAAAAGATATCCAGTGCGGTTCATGTCTTCCTGATAGTCGCTTAAGGCGATCGAATATTGTAACCCGCAACCCACAGGAATAATTCCGGACCGTCTCGTGGTGATTGTTGCTAACGAGCATTGCGCTTTTCGACTTTTTCCGAAAGGAAAGGGCAATGCAGTTGCCCTCGTTGCCTGATACTTTTTGGGGTTGGTCGCCGCCCTGGTGGAGGACGATTATTGAATACCGGCGCGGGCCGTCAGCGTTTCCATTCAGCACCGCTAATGTCCCTGGCGGCGCGAAGGATGTCGCGACGACTCACCTGACCCAGCAGCACGCCATTCTCAACCACAGGCATGCGCCGGATGGGTGTGTTAAGAAATTCGTTTGCAGCCGCCACAATGTCGCTATCGGGCGACAGCGTCTTGACTTCGCGCGTCATGTAGTCCTTTACCGTGCGGAAGGGCAGCGGCATGTTATGATAAGCCTGGTCTACAATGATGCGGAGGCAATCCTTTTCCGAGATCATTCCCACAAGCTTCTTCTGCTCGTCCAAAACCGGCGCCCCCGATATCTTCTGGGCGATGATCGTATCGATTACCTCGTAAATGCTTTGATCGGGACTAAACGTGACCAGATTGTTCGCCTGAACCATGTACTTGACGACCGATTCGTACTTAGGCTTGGCGGCGTCTCTATCTTCACGGGTTTGAAAAGGGGGCCTGAAGTTCATGGGGAAACGGTTTAGGTACGGAAGGCCAGTTAAGATACGGATTTGCCGCCAATTAGCCAAGAGGGCCGGTTTGGCAAGCCACAAACCGGCAAGCCCTTTCGTCAACTCACTACAAGCGTTTTCTGGGTATAATCGAGCGTGGCAACTTTGATTACGTCGCCCTTGTTGACGGTGATGATCAATTCACGTTCAAACCGCGAATCATATCCGTTGTGTTCGTATTGCGTCATGTTGCCCCGCGGTATCCTGAGTTTGCCCGAAAACCATTCGGCCTTCACGCCACCGGGTGCGGCTTTCTTAAACACCGTCTTCAGTGTACATTTTTTGGACTTAGGCCCAAAAATGGAACGGTTCTCGATGTCACCTTCAATGTTGGTTAGGAAGAGCTGCCCGTCACGTATGGCCCAGCTGGCTATGTATCCTCGTGTGCACACATCAAGTGCATAAAAGGGTGGGCGCTTTTTCCGATGCCTGGTCCAATAATCTTCAAGGGGATTGGTGTAGAGATCCATCGTTTCACCATCCATTACAATAATATCCGCTTTCTGTGCCGCCATTTCTACTCTACCTTTCGTTCAGATATAAAGTAAACATCCCGCGCGGAAGAATGCCTGACCTTGTCCGCTACCGGGAGATAGAGCCGACCAATGCCCGGCCGGGACGTTTTTCTGTATCCGTTATAATGTGTAACGCTGTAGAGGGGAAACCACACCTTTCCGCACCGAAGATTTCTAAAACACTCGAACGCAAACGGTTACCCACACAAAGCAAAACACATACCACCACCGGGGGAAAAAAATCAATCTGAGATCTTATCAAAACCTTTAAAAATGTGATCTGCTGACGGTATTTTTGCCTAACTTAAATCAAGGCTTTAATTAACCCCTCATGGTCCCCGCATTCTGCAGGTTCGGGCTTTCTATTCTCGGCCTGATCGTGTTCAGTCAGTCGTACGGGCAGTTGATACGCAATTCAGTGCCCATTATCCTTTCACAGAAATCCCTGGAAACGGAGAGCGGTCGTCCACTGACCATTCAGTTTGAAGACCTGATCGTTATTGATCTCGACGACCCCTACCCCAACGGGTTCAGCATGACCGTGTACGAAGGACGCGACTACGTCGTTTCCGGCGCGACCGTCACGCCAGACAAGGATTTCAGCGGTATTCTGAGGGTGCCGGTGTCCGTATCCGACGGGAAATCGGACAGCCGGCCGTTCAACCTTAGAATCACGGTGGTCGAACCAGAAAATATTGCACCCAAGATCACGGGCCACGTGCCCCTCACGATCGAAGAGAATACGTCCATAACGCTCACCCTGACCCACCTTGACGTAACAGATCCTGATAGCGACTATCCCGACGATTTCAAACTTGAGGTATTTTCAGGGGCCAACTACCGACGCGACGGACACCGCGTCATTCCCAACCGCGACTTTACAGGTACACTCAACGTTGAGGTACGCGTGAATGATGGGAAGGACAACAGCAACAGGTTCATGGTCAAGATCCAGGTCATACCGGAGAACGTAGCCCCTGTCATCACGGCGCAGTCGAAGCTAAGCATCGAAGAAAACACATCCCTGACACTTTCGCTGAATCACCTGACCGTCAATGATCCCGACAACAATTATCCCGACGATTTCACATTGAAGGTCACGCCTGGCTCCAACTACACTGTCGCGGGCACCCGGATCGCGCCAGCTAAAGACTACACGGGCGAGTTGTCAGTGAATGTTAGGGTGAACGATGGTATTGACGACAGCAACGTATTCACCGTAAAGATCATTGTATACCCAGCCAACATTGCGCCGGTTATTACCGGACAGGTATCGCTGAGCATCGTCGAGAACACTGCGTTGAACTTGTCGCTCTCCCATCTCAAGGTAACCGATCCCGATAACAAGTATCCGGACGATTTTACCCTTACCGTTCACTCAGGACCGAACTACCAGGTATCAGGTACACGCATTACCCCTGCGAAGGACTTCACAGGTACGCTGCAGCCTGAAGTGACCGTCAACGACGGAAAAGCCAACAGCAACCGGTTCAAACTGCAAGTCAAGGTGACGCCCGCCAATCGTGCGCCCGTGATCACAGGCCAGGAATCCCTTTCCTTCGAAGAGGACGGCTCCATTCAAATACGCCTCCAGGATCTGATCGTCAACGACCCGGACAACAAGTATCCGGACGACTTCACCCTGCAAATCCTTCCCGGGTCGGGATATACGGTTAAAGGAAATTCTGTCAGCGCCGCGCGCGACTTCCATGGACAGCTTAAAGTGACCGTAACCGTTAATGATGGAGAACTCACCAGCAAGCCGTACGACCTCTCGATAACCGTTACGCCCGTGAATGATGCGCCTTCCGTTTTGTTGGAGCCGACGCCGCTCTCTTTCATCGTAGGCAAACAGCCGAGTGCAATAACAAAGTCGGCCGAGGTGATCGATCCCGATAAAGATCCCATCACACTTGCAGAGGTTGCATTCGATGCCATGACGTATCGCGCAGGCACCGACATACTTCACTACGACAAATCCGAGACGCCCGGCATCAACGGTGTATTCGATCAGGGTCAGGGTATTCTCTTTCTCATTGGGAACGCGCCTACATCGGATTATGCAAAAGCGCTGCGCAACGTGACCTACAATTTTGTTGTGGGTGAGAATGAAGTCAACCTCGACAGCATCAAACTCGTGCGCATAAAAGTCAACGACGGGGTAGCCGACAGCCCGCCCGCGGTTCGGGAGATTAAATTGGTTAAGGGCGTCATGCTGAACATTCCAGAATGGTTCACGCCCAACGGTGACACATCGAACGACACATGGCAGATCCATTCGCTTAACTCCGGCGACGATTACCCTGACGCTGTTATCCGGGTGTATACCATGCGGGGAACACTTGTGTATGAGGCTACGGGGCTCGACAAAGAATGGGACGGCCGCCATAATGGCGAGGAGCTTCCGACGGATACCTACTATTACACCATTAACCTCAATCTTCCGTACACCAGCGCCTCGTTCAAAGGCATGGTAACGATTCTGAAATAAAGGTCACGTTAAGGGGTGTGCATGCCGAACTTTTCCATCACAGCCCGGGCTTCGGAATATCCGGCATCGGCATGGCGGATTACACCAAGCGCCGGATCGATGTGCAGGACCCGGCCGAGGCATTCTTCTGCGCGGTCTGTCCCGTCGGCGAGAACAACCATACCGGCATGTTGGGAGTATCCCATACCTACGCCACCTCCGTGGTGAAACGACACCCACGTCGCACCACCACTCGTATTTCCCATCAAGTTGAGTAACGGCCAGTCCGATACCGCATCACTTCCGTCGGCCATAGCTTCCGTTTCACGATTGGGAGAAGCCACCGACCCGCAGTCGAGATGATCCCTTCCGATTACGATGGGCGCCTTCACTTTTCCTGACCTGACCAGGGCATTGAACAGAAGTCCGGCCTTCTTCCTTTCCCCCAGGCCGAGCCAGCATATACGGGCCGGCAGCCCCTGAAATGAAATGCGCTTACGCGCTTCCTTCAGCCAGCGATGAAGATGCCGATCATCAGGAAAGGCCTCCATCAATGCTTCGTCGGTGGCATAAATGTCTTCCGGGTCTCCCGAAAGCGCTACCCATCGGAAGGGGCCCTTCCCCTCGCAAAACAACGGACGCACATAGGCAGGCACGAAACCGGGGAAGTCGAATGCATTCTTCTCCCCTCCCTCCAGCGCAAACTCACGGATATTGTTACCGTAGTCGAATACGATACTGCCCCGCCGTTGGAGCTCAAGCATAAAGTGAACATGGCGGGCCATGCTCTTGAGTGCAAGTTTCTTATACGATGCAGGATCATCGCGCCGCAGGTTTGCCGCCTCAGCCAGACTCAAGCCGTTGGGAACGTACCCGTTAACCGGATCATGTGCTGACGTCTGATCGGTGAGGATGTCAGGGATAAGACCGTCACGCAGCAGCTGTTCAAGCATGTCGCCGGCGTCCGAGACAAGCCCAACAGATATGGCTTCGCCCCGTTCCAAGGCTTCCGTCACCCACGACTTCGCTTCTTCGTAGGAACTCGTCATCCGGTCCAGATATTTTGTCTCCAGGCGTTTCCGTATTCGTTCCGGGTCGACGTCGGCACCCAGGAAAGTTGCGCCCGCCAACGTGGCCGCCAGGGGCTGTGCGCCACCCATACCTCCCAGCCCCGCGCTCACAAGCAGCCTGCCCTTCAGATTTCCGCCAAGGTGCCGTTCGGCGCAAGACATGAACGTTTCGTACGTACCCTGCAGAATACCCTGGCTGCCGATATAAATCCAACTACCGGCGGTCATCTGTCCGAACATCATCAGGCCTTTCTCCTTTAGTGCGTTGAAGTGTTCCCAGGTGGCCCAGTGCGGTACGAGGTTGCTGTTGGCGATCAGTACGCGGGGCGCCTTATTGTGTGTGGGGATAATCCCGACAGGTTTGCCCGACTGTATGAGGAGGCTCTCGTCGTCTTCGAGGGTAAGCAGACACTCAATAATCTTTCTGGCTGCCTCCGGACTTCGCGCGGCCTGGCCAGTGCCTCCGTACACAATGAGGCGCTCCGGGTCTTCGGCCACCTCGCGATCGAGGTTGTTTAAAAACATGCGGAGGGGCGCTTCCGTCTGCCAGGACTTCGCATTCAGCTGCGTTCCGCGAGGTGCGCGATACATAGGATGCGAAGCGTACTGTTCAATAAACTTCGAAGAGTTCGTCATAGGGGCTTTTTATATCGTCATGTCCGTTTTCAGCATGCGCTTTAACCACATCGAGGAGTTCGCGACGTTCGATCAGGCCCAATGCCTCCGCTATGTCGTGTGCAAAAATCCGGTCCTCTTCAGCATGATCAATGTATGTGCGGACGACAGCGTGACAAGCTTCAAGGATCTCGCCCGATTTTAACGGCCTCCGGAAGTCGAAGCACTGTGCGGCACAAAGCAGTTCGATGGCCAGGATCTTTTCGAGATTGTCGATGACTTGCAGCGCTTTGCGCGCGCTGATCGAACCCATGCTAACATGATCTTCCTGTCCCAACGACGTGGGAATGCTGTCCGCGCTCGCAGGATACACGAGACTCTTATTCTCGCTCACCAGTGCGGCGGTTGTGTACTGCGGGAGCATAAAGCCGGAGTTAATGCCTGTGTCTTTCATCAGCAGTACAGGCAGGCCTTCGGTGTTGCCTTCCAGTGCGAGATAGATCCGCCGATCCGAAATGTTTCCCAGTTCAGCCGCGGCAATGGCGGTATAATCGAGCGCAAGCGCCAGGGGCTGTCCATGGAAGTTGCCGCCGCTGACCGTATTATCTTTGTCAAAGACGATCGGGTTGTCGGTGACTGAGTTCAATTCGATCTCCAGCAATTCCTTCATGTGAAGCCAGGCATTCCGGGAGGCCCCGTGAACCTGGGGGATGCAGCGCAGGGAATAAGGATCCTGCACGCGTCCGCAGTTTGCATGTGATCGGAGAATTTCAGAATTGTTGAGCAGGCATCGTATACGATGGGCGACATGCAGATTCCCCTTGTACGGTCTCAGTCGGTGAAGGCGCTCTTCAAAGGGCTTCACCGACCCCAGCAGGCCCTCGATCATCATGGCGCCAATGATGTCGGCGTGAGCGAGACAACCATGCATACGCGCGACAACTTGCACAGCATACGCTGCAATAAACTGCGTCCCGTTGATCAGGGCGAGACCTTCTTTGGGTCCAAGCCGAAGACTCTCCATGCCTTCTTGCTGAAGGAAGGCGCTGGCCTCAGCCACTTTCCCTTTCACCACCACCTTACCCTGACCGATGAGGGGAAGGAACAAATGCGCAAGAGGTGCCAGGTCGCCAGACGCACCCACTGAACCCTGGGATGGGACCACGGGAATAACGTCATGGTCGATGTGCCATAAGATGCGTTCCAGTGTTTCGACCCGAATGCCGGAATAGCCCTGACACAGGGCATGCACCTTAATGATCAGCATGAGCTTTGCAATCGACACGGGAACCGGATCTCCCACGCCGACGCTGTGGCTCCGCAGGATGTTGTATTGAAGTTTTCTGGTGTCGTCAGGCGAAATGATGGTAGTACATAAGGAACCGAAACCGGTGTTGACACCGTATACCACACGTCCTTCCGCCACGATGTCGGCAATAGCCTGCTCACTTCGTTGCAGGCGTTGGCGGACGTCTGGGGTAATAATGCCACGTAGCCGTCCCTCGCAGAGGGCCACTGCCTGGCCGGCAGTCAGGTGATCGCTTCCGTATTCAAAATGACCCTGCGTCATGGCGGGCTTACGAAAAGAGTCCTTGATAAAGAGAAAAGTAGGCTCTACTTTTAGTTCTTAGCTTTCTCCTACAATTAGCATAATCCCCGCTCAATATGAAAATAACCGTTGCTGTTTTCGCTGCCTGTCTCGCCGGCATTTCAACGTTCGCCCAGCGTCCCGCGCCGGATAAGATCAGCACCAATAAAGGCGACCTTACCGTTCAGCCCGTGCTTCATGGTTCCCTGGTACTTCAATGGAATGGCCAAACTCTGTATGTCGACCCCTTTGGCGGCGGTGAAGCGTTTGCCGGTCTTGCCGACCCCAACCTCATTCTGATTACCGACATCCATGGAGATCACATGAATGTAGAAACCCTGGACGCATTGAATACGCAGTCGGCAAAGCTGGTCGTGCCGCAGGCTGTCGCCGAACAATTGCCGGCCTCCTATAAGGATCGACTGGTCGTTGTGGGCAACGGTGACGAAACGCAGATCGGCGAGATAACGATTCGTGCGATCCCGATGTACAATCTACCCGACGACGCGTCATCACGCCACCCGAAAGGGCGTGGCAATGGGTATGTTCTGGAGTTGGGTGGTAAGCGTGTATACCTTTCGGGCGACACAGAAGACATTCCGGAGATGCGGCAGTTAAAGGACATAGACGTTGCCTTCGTCTGCATGAACCTGCCTTATACCATGGACATCAATCAGGCCGCCAGCGCTGTCCTTGAATTCCAACCCGCTATTGTATATCCCTATCACTATCGCGGCCAGGGAGGCCTTGCCGATGTCGACGGCTTCCGGCAGCTGGTGGAGAAGGGAGGAAAGAAGATTGAAGTGCGGCTGAGGAATTGGTACCCGGGACAGTAGGCAGTTGAATCGCGGTTTCAGCGTGGCCCGCAATTCAATTCTTTAGTTCTTCGGTTCTTCACTCTTGAGTTTAAAGACAGCGCCATCCAGTTCCGCGCTAACACGAATCTGACAGGAGAGTCGGCTGGAGCTGGTGACATCCGGAAGGGTGTCGAGCATGTCGAGTTCGGCGTCGGTGGGTTCATCGAGCGGTTGTGGAGCATGCACGACCTCCACCCTGCATGTCGCGCAAAGCGCCATGCCACCACACGTTGCAAGGATGTTGTAGTCGGAAGCCTTGAGGACTTCCATCAGGCTGAGACTAACGCCTTCGGGTACTTCAAGGGTGGCGCTGTTGCCGGTGGGGTCTTCTATGGTGATGTGGATCATGTACTGAAGGCTCAGAATCCGTTCACACCGTTGACGGTGGTGTATTTGAAACTGATCTTTTGATCGGGATAAACAAAAGGAAAAGCACCTTGCGCCATGAGGGCCGCCTCGTGAAAACCGCACAGGATCAACTTCAACTTGCCGGGATATGTGTTGATGTCGCCGATGGCGAAGATCCCGGGTTCGCTGGTTGAAAAGTCGACCGTGTTGACTACGATCTGATTTCGATCCAGGTTCAGGCCCCAGTCGGCGATAGGCCCGAGTTTAGGACTAAGTCCGAACAGCGGCACCAGATAGTCGGCCGGTATGGTTGTGCATTGCTTTTGTTTGTCGGCAACCGTCACCGCATCGAGGACACCATTGCCGTGAAGTTCGTGAAGGTTGCTGTTGAGCAACAGGTCGATGCGTCCGGAGGTGGCAAGTTCGTGAACCTTGCCAGCCGAGTCGGGGGCGCCCCGAAACGTTTCATTGCGGTGTACCAATGTGATGTGCTCAGCGATGTCGGCGAGGTGTATGGTCCAGTCGAGCGCCGAGTCGCCCCCACCTGCAATGACAATCCGCTTACCCCGGAACGTTTCGGGGTCGCGCACCATATATTCCACCCCTTTTCCTTCGAAGTGGTCGATGCGGGTTAGTTCGGGCTTACGCGGCTCAAAGCTGCCGAGTCCTGCGGCGATGACTACGGCCTTGCTGCGGATGGCGGTGCCTCTTGCTGTGGTCACCGAGAAGCCAGTGTCATCGCGTTCGACGCCTTCCACCCGCTCACCGAGCGTGAACGTCGGCTTAAACGGTTCTATCTGTTTGAGTAAGCCATCAACGAGTTCCTGGGCCTGAACGATGGGAAAGCCCGGTATGTCATATATCGGCTTTTTGGGATAGATCTCGGACAGCTGACCTCCCGGTTGGGGAAGCGCGTCGACCAGGTGGCACCTCATCTTCAGGAGGCCCGCCTCGAATACAGCAAACAAGCCTACCGGCCCCGCGCCGATTATGCAGATGTCGGTTTCAATGGTCTCGGAGTTCTTCATCGTTCCCAAATTTAGTGCATTAATAATTAGTATGACAACTATTTATGTACAAAAAAAGTACACTCAGGGTTGCATATCATCTCCAAGGTTTTCGTAGATCTTATTAAGAATACGACGAAACTGGTTGAAGTCTCGCTCGGAGAGTCCTTCCCACGCCTTCAGTCGGACCTCCTGGATACTGGGCAGCATTTCCCGGACCTTACTCCTGCCCCTTTTGGTCAGCGACACCATAAAACATCTCCGGTCGTCAGGGTGCGTATTCCGTTCGGTGAGCCCCTTTTCGCAGAGGAGGTCAATGATACGGGTAAGTGTCGGGTTGTCTTTGAAGACCAGGCCCGCCAGCTCGTTTTGTTTAAGCTGCTCCCGCTCGTACAGCTGTTTCAGCACCAGCCATTGATCGACCGTAATGTTGAATCCCATTTCCTTAAAACGACGCTGGGCAAACTGCTTCACCCTTCGCGCGGTACGGTCGAGTAAAAAGGAATAGGCGTTGTAACGTTCCTCCATGGTGTAAATATATGGCTTAAAGTGTTGCGCTAAAGAACTGCCCGAAGCACTTCTATTACGCGACAGTTAAATTTTTTTCCGCTCTCAAAAAAAAATTATGTGTTTTTATCACTTTTATTGAAGCCCTCAAGCATCCGAATCCGCAATCGTTTACATGGCGCTGCAGGCCTATATTCGACGTTTCTGCACGCTGCTCACGCGCGTGGTAGCACGGATTCGAGCCCTTGACTAAATGCCATCCCCTGTTAACTTCGCATACAACTAAGCTAAACTAATTTCAACCTTTTAACCTTCTACTCTACATTCATGAAAACCTCCTCGCGTTTCTTGTATGTCATGGGAATCCTATGTTTGATGCCCCTGACAGAACTCTTCGCACAAGACACCACCGAGATCGACTCGGGTGCGACGGCCTGGATGCTGACATCCACGGCGCTGGTGTTATTAATGGTTCCGGGCCTGGCTATGTTCTACGGCGGATTGGTACGCACCAAGAATGTGCTGGGTACCATGATGCACAGCTTTGCCGCCATGGGCATTATGACTGTCATATGGCTGGTATGCGGTTACTGCATGGCATTTGGCAGCAATGTGATGGGCGGATGGTTCGGATGGAACCCTGACTATTTTCTGCTGAGCGGGATTGACGAAAGCATTCTGGATGGTGGGATACCCGAATACGTATTCTCCATGTTCCAGGCTAAGTTCGCCATCATCACGCCAGCCCTTATCGCCGGCGCCTTTGCCGAGCGCGTTTCCTTTAAAGCGTATTGCTGGTTCATCGCGCTTTGGGGCGTACTCGTATACAATCCCCTCGCCCACTGGGTATGGGCTGAGGACGGGTTCTTGTTCAACCTGGGTGCCGCTGGTGCGATCGACTTTGCCGGTGGTACTGTTGTACACATTTCAGCGGGTGTAAGCGGCCTTGTTGCTGCCCTCTTTATTGGTGGCAGAAAACTTTATCCTCATCTTCCCATGCGTCCGAACAACCTGGTCATGACCATGATTGGTGCAGGTCTTCTGTGGGTAGGTTGGTTCGGATTCAATGCAGGTAGCAGCCTTACCAGTGGATTGAGCACGGCGCAAGCGCTCACAGCAACTCAGATCGCAGCAGCAGCAGGCGCCTTGGCCTGGGTTATCATCGAAGGCATCCATCAGGGTAAGTCTACAGCCCTTGGATTCGCCAGCGGCATACTGGCAGGCCTTGTAGCCATCACGCCCGCCGCCGGTGTGGTCGAGCCCGTTGGCGCCCTATTCCTCGGCATTCTTGCCTCAGGCTTCTGCTATCTTTCGATTATCCTCAAGAACAAACTAGGCTATGACGATACCCTGGATGTATTCGGCATACACGGCGTAGGTGGTATTGTCGGTGCTATCTTCCTTTCCTTCTTCATACGTGAAAGCTGGATGGCTGATGCCGCAGCAAGTGCAGGCGGAAGCTGGACAGTAATGCAACAGCTCGGGGTACAAGCAACAGCCGTGCTCATCGCGATCGCATACGCTGCGATAGGTACGCTGGTCATCCTGCTGGGATTAAACCAGATCCTTAAGTTCCGCTCGACTAACGAGGCCGAGATGAAAGGTCTTGACAACTTCTATCATGGCGAGCGTGGATACGGTATGATCAACCCCAGCTAACATGTACCAGTCGTCCGGCCGACTCCGCAACCTACCCTCACGGGTAATATCGCGGGCTCGTCCGGGCAGTACTCATAACATCCTAAACACAACACGACATGAAACTATTGATAGCAATAATCCGGGAGAATCAACTCGACCAGGTACGTGAAGCCCTGGTGAATGCCGGAATATCCAGGATCACGGTAAGCAACGTCTCCGGCCACGGACGGACCCAAACGGAAGAAATCTACCGCGGCCAGAAGGTCGTTCCCACCCTTGTGCCAAACGTACGCGTGGAGATCGCACTCAATGACGCGTTTGTCAAGCCTGCGTGCGATGCAATCCTCACTGCAACACAGGCCAACGACGGCGGGTTTATCGGTAGTGGAAAGATCTTCGTCGTCCCGCTCGAAGAATGCATCAGGCTCAGAACCGGCGAGCACGGCTCTGAAGCCATCTAGAAATCGTCACAGATTTCCACTTCTCATTGAACGGCTAGCCTTTTGGTTAGCCGTTTTTATTTCAGGTTCGCATATTGCCTTATTCCCGTCAGGCCATGTCTGCATAAAATGTTTATTTTCGCGTACACCCTATTGCCGTTCCAAACCCCCGACCATGGCTACATCTTCCGGCCGCCCCTTTGACATCGCCATGCTCCTGCTTCGCCTTCCCGTGGGATTTCACCTGATCTACGGCGTTGTCGATAATGTAGTATCATGGGAACGCATGCTGGAGTTTCGCGACTTTCTTCATGGACACAACTTTCCCCTTCCGTTGGCATGTGCAGTCGTCTCAGTCTATGCCCAGCTGTTGTGCGGCATTATGTACATGCTGGGAATCAGGATCAGGCTCGCAGCTGCCATAATGATCTTTAACTTCATGGTAGCGCTCATCGGCGTACACATTGGCGACGCCTACCCTTCGGCCTTTCCGGCGATCATCATTCTAGCAACCTCAATTGTCTTCCTTCTGCTGGGAGGAGGGCGGTGGTCGATCAAGATTTAACAACCACTACTGTCCGGACAAAAAAACCACTCTCTTCCGTTTGGGCCTCCGCTTCATTGTTGCGCTACCCACGCTGCTGCCCGATTTGCCAGCTCCGCTGTCATATACCCCTTACCTGCTCTGAATCCGTGATCAGCG
>DATGQD010000050.1:0-20411 GCA_035304385.1 Cyclobacteriaceae bacterium | reverse complement strand
CCGGTCCAGAACCCGATGTCGTATGCCGTCACGCGCGCCGTCTCAGCGATACGGCTGAGGTTGTAGCGTGGGTCGTCGAGGGCTACCTGCCTTACGGCCAGGTATCCCAACCCGGCAATGCAGGCCATCCCGACGGGCAATAGCAGGACCCGTGCTACCACCTGGCGAACGCTGGCCATATACCGGATACCAATCCACAATAATGCCGCGGGGAGAAAGCACAGTAGAATGTAGATCTTGATTGAATAGATGGTCCAAAAGCAAATAAGGATTGCAAGAAGGTAGCCCATACGAATCCTCCCCGCGATGGCG
Source organism: Cyclobacteriaceae bacterium (assembly GCA_035304385.1). Taxonomy (GTDB): domain Bacteria; phylum Bacteroidota; class Bacteroidia; order Cytophagales; family Cyclobacteriaceae; genus ZC4RG29. Next base: position 20,099 of record DATGQD010000050.1, on the reverse strand, counting down.
ATCTGGTACAGGCAAAATGTCGTGATGCCCAACGCTGCAAGCGTAATGGTGTCCTTGAAAATTCCCGAGCCCCAGAAAAATACGGTAGGTACAAAGAGACAGGAGACCGCGAGCCAGCGATGAAATGTCGGATACATCAAATAGAATGTCCGGTACATGAGCCAGGACCCCACGAAGGAAACAACGGCGAACAGCACAGCCGTCCCTGAATAGGACGAAAATGTAAGCAGATCAAATACGGCTGCAACGCGACTTACGAAGAAGGATTGCTGATCGCGAAAGTACCAGATCTTTCCCGACCAGGCGAGCGTTTCCGGATGATGCGTGCCGTTTGAAAAAAGAAGGTCGAGTCCATACCTGGGATTTGTCATAAAAGCATCCCAGATGTGGCGGCTGCCATGGGTGTGATACGCGAGCGTATCGCCACCCTCATAGTAATATTGGTAGATGATGCCGACAGCCAGCGCGCCCATGATGCGGACCGTCAACGCCGGAAGAAAGTACTGTCTGCTCTCTATATCCGAAATCCTGCTGCGCACCAGGTATGCGCAGATGTACACCCCGATCAGAAGAAGCGGGGTAACGATGAGGTCGCGTTCGTCCACAGGAGAAAGTTACGGAATTAACAATGAGTGAATGAGTGAGTGAGTGAATGAGTGAGTTAGTGAATGAAAATGAGCGAATGGGTGAATGAATAAGTGAATGACTAATCAATCGCCCTTGTCAAGTTCCTTCAGTCGTTTCTTCGCGGTCTTGAAGGCCTCGTCTTTTCGGCCTGCTTTCTTCCTTGCTTCCGCGAAGTAGCGCCGTGCCGTTGCGCGGTCGCCGCGACGTTCGGCAATCTCTCCCAGGGCGATCAGGGAATAGAGATAGTATCCGGATTCGAAGCTCTCGGTCTCTTCGGCGAAGTCGACGCACATTTTATAATACTTCCACGCGAGCTCGTCATTCTTTCGCGTCTCGTTGATTTGCCCCAGGAAGAAGGCTGCATACCGTCCGCTGGTGGCTTCGTACCCCACCTTCCCGCTGTCGATGGCGGCGAGAATGTCGAGGCTGGATTGTTCGGCGCGCGAAAACTTGCCCGTTGAGTAAAGCATTCGGGCGAAGTACCTATGGAAGTAGGGATTGTCGGGATACGTTTGATACAGATATTCGCTGATCTGAAAAGCCTGTGCCTGATCATTTTCATAGCTATTCAGGATACGCATGAGCCAGACCATGGCTTCCGTGCGGGTATAGAATGCGTTGTAGGAGACCTCCCGAAGTTGTTTGAGTCCAAGCGCCTTGTCGCCTTTGCGGAAGAACCACAGCAGCGGTCGCACAGCGGGGTAGTTTTCAGGAACCCACACTGAAAAATAATTGTAGAGTGCGTCGCCGAAGAGCAATTCAGGACTCAGGTCTGTATTGTCGCGGTTCGCTTCCATGTACTTGATGGCATTCTTTCCCGCACTGGCTGCCTTTCGCCAGCTCTTCCGGTCTTCGTCGGAATACAGTCTTCCCTTGAATCCATATGCGCCCGCGAGAAAGAACGCGGCCTCCACCTTGTAAGCGGGATGATTCTCGAAAAGGTTTTCCGCTACGAGAATAGTGCTGTCCATGTAGGCAAGAAAAATATCGTCATGCGCCGTGTTGGAAGGATTCGGCATGATCTTCCACCATTCGATCAATCCCATCAGAAAATAAGGAAGCGGGTGCCAGGGATACCGGGTCTTGAGATAGCGGAACTGCTGCTCGGCGCGATGGAACTTGAAATTGTACAGGTCATTCAGCGCCTGCGTACACTCCAGCTGAATGTGAATATCCGACAGCAGGATAATGGTGGTGTCTTTTTCCTGGACCATTTGTGCCTGCGCGCCCGAAGCTGCGACCAATACAAAAAAAGGCAACGCGAAGGCGCTTGTTGGAAGCAGTCGCTTAATTTGGCAGATCCTAAACATTCTTAACCATTCCACAGGCAAAATGGACACCCCCCAGCCGCACGAAACTAAGTCAATATTCGCAGCAGACAAAAGGCTCCTTTTCGTTTTGTTGTGCCTCCTCAGCATTTTACTACTGTATGTCAAGATTGCTTTGATCGAAAACGAAACTGCGGCTTTTGAGTTCCTTCAGGACCGGCCCGAGGGCTTCATCCTGCAGGTGCTGGCTGCTATGAAGCTTTTCTCCGTACCGCTGGTCTACCTCTGGAAATTCACCGTGATTGCGTTCGTCATCTGGGTCGGGTGCTTCATGTACGGGTACCGGGTGACCTACAAGCAGTGTTGGGCGTTGGTGCTCAGCTGTGAATTTATCTTCCTGATTCCGGAGTTGCTTAAGATTTTGTGGTTCATGCTGATAAACACCGATCCCACCTATCACGAAATACGGGCCTTTTATCCATTGTCGTTGATGCATTTTTTCGATTATCAGTCGATTGACCCGAAATGGGCCTATCCGCTGCGTGCACTTAATCTTTTCGAGGTAGCCTATTGGTTCGCCCTGGTCAACGGCATCCATTTCCATGCCCGGAAAGACAAACGCGTGGTGTGGCTCATTGTTGCCAGCTCCTACATCCTGATTTTCCTGCTGTGGCTGTGCTTTTATGTGATCGTGTACAAATAGCAGCGTGCACTCTGATTTCCCGCTCTCACTCTCACACTCACTCTGCACCGGCACTGTGTGGGGAAGAAAGGGAGGCTGTCAGGGTTTTTTGTATTTTCGCATCTTGAGTTTCCGAAAACCCGCTTTTCATGAATTTTCAAAAGATCAACAATATCGGTGGCTGGACTGTGTTCGCCGTAGCGCTGGTGACCTATTGGCTTACAATGGAGGAAACAGCCAGCTACTGGGATTGTGGCGAGTTCATATCGGTTTCCTACAAGCTTGAAGTCCCGCACCCCCCCGGAGCGCCGTTATTCCTGCTTATCGGCCGCCTGTTTTCGTTTCTGGCGTTGGGTGACGTTACGCGCGTAGCCTATTGGATTAACTTTTCAAGTGTTTTGGCCAGCGCCTTTACCATTCTTTTCCTGTTCTGGTCGATAACGCTTTTCGGACGTAAACTACTCAAGGTTCCCGTGTCCGAGCCGATCCCCACCGATAAAGCGTGGCTGCTTTTCGGCTCCGGATTGGTGGGTGCGTTAGCCTACACATTTTGCGACTCCTTCTGGTTTTCGGCGGTCGAGGCTGAAGTTTATGCGATGTCGTCCTTTTTCACGGCCTTCGTTGTGTGGGCTATGATGAAGTGGGATTTGATTGAAGACGAATCCAAAGCCAACCGCTGGCTCATCCTCATCTTCTATATGATGGGATTATCTATTGGTGTTCACTTGCTCAACCTCGTTACAATACCCGCGCTCGGTCTTATTTATTATTTCAAGAAGTACAAGCAGGCAACTTTCTGGGGCGTGGTGTGGACGCTCCTTATCAGCCTGGCGATCATATTCTTCATCAACAACATCATCATACCCGGACTGCCGACCGTGGCGGGCGCCTTTGAAATCTATTTCGTGAATTCCCTGCGGCTTCCGTTCGGATCTGGCGTGATTGTTTTCAGCGCCATTGTCATTGCGGCACTGGTCTATGGCATCATCCGGTCGCAGAAGAAAGGCAACGTCCTCCTGAATACGTTTCTCATTTCGACGGCATTCATACTTATCGGTTACAGTTCGTACGCTGTTATCGTTATCCGCTCCAATGAGAATCCTCCTATCAATGAGAACGATCCTTCCGACGTAATGAGTTTTGTTCGCTATCTGAAGCGCGAACAATACGGAAGCCGGCCGCTATTGTACGGTCAGTATTTTACGGCCCAGGTAGAAGGCTATACCGACGGAGTACCCATCTACACGAAGGGTGAAACCCGCTACGAAATCACCGACCGGCGCGTGGAATACCGCTACAACCCTGCCGACATGACCATCCTCCCGCGGATATACAGCACCCAGCCGGATCATCAGCAGACGTATCGGGCCATCCTGGGCTTGCGGGAAGGAGAGCAACCGACGTTTGGCGACAACCTGAGGTTCATGTTCAAGCATCAGATCGGCTTCATGTACATGCGCTACTTTATGTTCAATTTCGCGGGCCGCGAAAGCGACATACAGGATGCATCGTGGCTTAGCCCCAGGGGGTGGTTCGAGGAACTGCCCGAAGAGTTAGCCAGGAACAAGGGACGAAACAACTATTTCATGATACCCCTGCTTCTGGGCTTGCTCGGCCTGGTATATCAGGCCAATAATGATCCGAAGAATTTCGCCGTAACGGGCCTCCTGTTTATTCTCACGGGGGTGGCGTTGGTGATCTACCTGAACTCGCCACCGTCTGAACCGCGGGAGCGGGATTACATCTACGCAGGCTCATACTATGCCTTCTGCTTTTGGATCGGATTCTCGGTTCTCGCCATCGCGGAATTATTACGACGATTTATAAAGAACGGGAAAACGGTGGCGATCGCCTCTACCCTGGTATGCCTGTCGGCACCGGCGATTATGGCCGCCGAGGGATGGGATGACCACGACCGCAGCGGACGGTACTTCTCGGTGGATTCCGCCATCAACTACCTGCAGTCGTGCGCAAAAAATGCGGTATTGTTCACCGGCGGCGACAACGACACTTTCCCGTTGTGGTATGCGCAGGAAGTCGAAGGCATACGAACCGACATGCGTGTCGTTGTACTCAGCTATTACAACACCGACTGGTACATCAAGCAGACCATGCGTCAGACCTATGAGTCGGAACCGTTCCCGTACACCCTCACGGCCAAACATTATCAGCAAGGGGGTCCTAACGACTACCTGATGTATTACGATGCGGGCCTGAGCAGCATCGACCTGGTTGAATATCTCGACCTCATTAAACGCAACTACACAGGCCTTCAACACCCGTACATGAGCAGCGCGAACATGCTGCCTGCCAAAGAGCTGGTGCTGAATGTGGATGTCGATAAAGTCCGGGCGCTTGGCATTGTCCCGAAGACCCTCGACAGCCTGATCGTACCGCAGATGCGCCTCCGCGTAATTGGCAATAGCCTGGAGAAGAAAGACCTTGCTATGCTCGACCTTCTCGCCACATCAAACTGGGAGCGGCCGATCTATGTTAACAATACATCGCTTGCTCAGTTTAAAGTCGACCTTCGTCCTTACGTGGTGCAGGAAGGAAATGCGTATCGGATACTCCCGGTACGCAATCCAAGACCGCAGCAGGAACTCGTCAACACCGAGGTTGCCTACGAGAACATGCTGACGAAATTCCAGTACCGTGGGCTTGACGATCCCAGTGTTTACAACTCCGAAGACTATCGGAAATTCGTACTGAATCAACGGAACTCCCTCATCAACCTGGCAAATGCGTTGCTGGAAGAAAATCAGGAGGAAAAGGCGCGCGAAGTCATCCTGTTCAGCCTTGAAAAGATACCTGACCACGGCGTGCCTTTCGACCGGTTCACGTCGCTGCCTACCATTCAGTTGCTGTTGGAGCTCGGAGAAAAGGAACTTGCGCTATCGATCACTGAACTCACCGCGCGTCGTTCCACGGAAATGCTGGACTACTACATCCGGCGTAACGAAATGCACAGCGACGTTCGGCTGAACCTCGCCGTGCTTGGAGAACTGCAACGGATCATGTACGAATACGGAGAGGAGGATCTGGCTACCCGCATCGAGGCGGATTACGTGAAGTACGCCGGACTGCTGGGCACTCCGGTCCGACCAGGCAATATGTAGTCGTCCGTCTTACAGGTGAATTACTTCACCGTAAGCGGCGGCAACGGCTTCCATAATAGCCTCACTCATGGTCGGGTGCGGGTGAACCGACTTGATGATCTCGTGGCCGGTGGTCTCCAGTTTCCGTGCGACCACCACCTCAGCGATCATCTCGGTAACGTTCGCCCCGATGAAGTGAGCGCCAAGCCATTCGCCGTAACGTGCGTCGAAGATCACCTTGACGAATCCGTCCGTAGCGCCTGCCGCTTTCGCTTTGCCTGACGCGCTAAAGGGAAATTTGCCCACCTTGATGTCGTAGCCGGCTTTGCGTGCGGCTTCTTCCGTATACCCGACGGAGGCAATCTCCGGTGAACAGTAAGTACATCCCGGCAGGTTGTTATAGTTGAGCGGTTCCGGATTCTTCCCCGCGATCTTTTCAACGCAGATAATTCCTTCGGCCGAGGCCACGTGGGCCAGGGCGGGGCCTTTCACGATATCGCCGATGGCATAGACGCCCGGTACGTTGGTACGATAGAAGTCGTCTACAACAACCTTTCCCTTCTCGGTCTTTACACCGGTCTCTTCCAATCCAATGCCTTCGAGGTTGGTGCTGATACCCACAGCCGACAGTACGATGTCTGCCTCCACTTTAATTTCTCCATCCGGAGTTTTCACCCTGGCAACGCAAGCCTTCCCTTTCGTATCAACCGAGGTCACCTCGGAGTTGACATGGATCTTCATGCCTTGCTTCTTGAATGCTTTGTCGAGGGCTTTCGATACTTCCTCGTCTTCGACAGGCACAATGCGAGGCAGAAACTCGACGAGGGTTACTTCCGTGCCCAGAGCTTGATAGAAATAGGCGAACTCGGAACCAATGGCGCCCGAGCCCACGACGAGCATTCTGCCGGGGAGCTTGTCCAGCATCATCGCCTCACGATAGCCGATTACCTTCTTTCCATCGATCTTGAGGTTGGGCAACTCACGTGACCTTCCGCCGGTAGCGAGGATGACATGCTTGGCTTCGACGTCCGTTTTCTTGCCCTTGTCATCGGTGACTTCCACCTTACCGCCCTTTTTTACCTTTCCAAAGCCGGGGATATGGTCGATTTTGTTCTTCCTGAAAAGGAACTGAACCCCTTTGCTGTTGCTGTCGGCTACGTCGCGACTGCGTTTCACCATAGCGGCAATGTCGGCCTTCGCGCCCTTCACCTCGACGCCGTAATCGCTCGCATGCTTTATGTATTCAAAGACATTAGCGCTCTTGAGTAAAGCTTTCGTGGGAATACACCCCCAGTTGAGACACACGCCGCCCAGCTCAGCCTTTTCGACCACACCCACCTTCATTCCAAGCTGAGACGCTCTGATGGCAGCAACATAACCGCCTGGTCCGCTCCCGATGACAACAATATCGTATTTAGACATACCCTTGGGATTTGAGATTTGCAGGCCAAAGATAAACGCGCGGACGCTCTTTCAAAAAGTAAAGCCCTGAATTCAGAGCAAGGGGGGAGATGGAGGAGGGTGAGAGGCAGTGTGAGTGTGAGTGTTAGAGTGAGAGTGACAGTGAAGAATGGACAGCCCCAGCGGGGCGGTATGTTTGTAGCCCGGGGCAAGGCCGAAGGCCGCAGCCCTGGGATACGAGTCTTAGGTTAGACGCGCGCCACAGGAACCTTTCAGCGGGGTACATCTTGTTTTGGCGCGCAATGCAGGATAGTGGATCAGGAGAATGTCGGTGTCAGTGTCAGTGTCAGTGTGAGTGTGAGAGTGAAGAATGGACAGCCCCAGCGGGGCGGTATGTTTGTAGCCCAGGGCAAGGCCGAAGGCCGCGGCCCTGGGACACGAGTCTTAGGTTAGATGCGCGCCACAGGAACCTTTCAGCGGGGTACACCTTGTTCTGGCGCGCAATGCAGGATAGTGGATCAGGAGAATGTCAGTGTGAGAGTGAGGGCGAGCGTGAGGCGAGTTTGGCAGAATTAACTAATTTTAGCGCCCAACAGCAGACACGATGAAACTACTTGAAGGAAAAAACGCCCTGATCACGGGAGCCTCTAAAGGTATTGGACGTGCTATCGCACTGCACTTCGCGGCGCACGGCGCTAACATTGCGTTCACCTATCTGTCAAGCGTGGAACAGGGCCAGGCGTTGGAGCAGGAACTCAACGCGAAAGGCGTGAAGGCCAAAGGCTACCGCTCGGACGCCAGCGACTTCCTTCAGGCTGAAGAGCTTGTCAACAGCGTCATTGCGGATTTCGGAAGCCTTGACGTGTTGGTCAACAACGCCGGCATTACACAGGACAACCTTTTGCTGCGCATGACGGAGGCGATGTGGGATCAGGTGATGAACGTAAACCTTAAGTCGTGCTTCAACACGGTGAAGGCTGCCACAAAACAACTGATGAAACAGAAGAGCGGATCCATAATTAACATGACATCGGTTGTCGGGCTCAAGGGAAACGCCGGACAGGCCAACTATGCCGCATCGAAAGCGGGTATTATCGGCTTCACCAAGTCGGTAGCGCTTGAACTCGGCTCGCGGGGGATTCGCGCGAACGCGGTAGCTCCGGGCTTTATCGAGACCGAGATGACGGCCAAACTCGACGAGAAGACCGTACAATCCTGGCGTGACGCCATTCCCCTGAAACGGGGAGGCAAACCGGAAGACGTCGCCGATGCATGCGTTTTTCTGGCCTCCGACCTGTCCGCCTACATTACCGGCCAGGTGATTCAGGTTGACGGCGGGATGCTGACCTGATCGGTGCCGCTTTCTCTCCTGTTTCGAGCTTTTAACTCCCTCCACCAAACCTGGTACGAACAGTTGTAAGCGTCTGCCGCAGAAAAAAAAGCCGACGTTATTGGAAACTATGCCGCTATGGCCTACGTTTGCAGTTCAAAGTCGAATAAGCCCGTCGCTTTATCGATTTATAAAGAAGCGCTGAGAGACAGGCTCTATGAAGCGCTAGCAACCTCCCCGCTAGGGAAAAGGTGCTAATTCCTGATCCCAGAACATGGGATAATATAAACCGATTAAAAATGAACACTTTAATCAGAATCACGGCGCACGCATTGGCCTCCAGGCCCTATGCTGTTTTTGACACCCCTATGCCCACCCCTCGGTGGTGTCGAATTATGCGACCCTGTTCGCATCGGAGCTGTTGATATCCATTCTACCACACTTTTCAGCTTCATGCGCAGATTCGGCACATGAGTGCCGTTTCTGGCTGAATAATTGGGCAACTTTCAATCACACAACTAAAAATTTACGATCATGTCAAACCTCAAGTACGAAACCCTCCAGGTACACGCTGGCCAGGAAGTAGATCCCACCACCCTTTCCCGTGCCGTTCCGATTTACCAGACCACATCCTTCTCATTCCGCAATTCCGAACACGGCGCCAACCTGTTTGCCCTGAAGGAGTTCGGCAACATTTACACCCGAATCCAGAATCCTACTACCGACGTATTTGAGAAGCGTGTCGCAGCCCTCGAAGGCGGCGTTGCCGGACTGGCCACGGCATCCGGACAGGCTGCTCAGTTTCTGGCGCTGACCACGATCGTCAATGCCGGAGAAAACTTTGTATCCACTTCGTTCCTGTACGGAGGCACATACAATCAATTCAAAGTATCGTTCAAGCGTCTGGGCATCGAAGTCCGTTTCGCCGACGGCGACAATCCCGAATCATTCGAAAAGCAAATCGACGACAAGACCCGCGCCCTTTACGTAGAGTCTATCGGCAATCCCGAGTTCAACATTCCCGATTTCGAAGCCATCGCGGCGATCGCGAAAAAGCATGATCTGCCCTTGATCGTCGACAATACGTTTGCAGCTGCAGGATATCTCTGCCGGCCGCTTGAGCATGGCGCTCATATCGTAGTACAGTCTGCCACGAAGTGGATCGGTGGCCACGGCACCTCCATCGGCGGCATCATCGTCGACGGTGGAAACTTTAACTGGGCCAACGGAAAGTTTCCCCAGTTCACTGAACCTTCAGAAGGTTATCACGGACTCAAATTCTGGGATGTTTTCGGCGAAGGCAATCCGCTCGGACTTCCCAACATAGCGTTCATCATCCGCGCACGTGTAGAAGGTTTGCGTGACTTCGGACCGGCTGTTAGTCCGTTCAACTCATTCCTGTTCCTGCAGGGTTTGGAAACCCTGTCGCTGCGCGTGCAACGCTCTTGCGAAAATGCACTGGCCCTGGCCGAATGGCTTGAGCAACATCCTCATGTAGAGTCGGTAAACTATCCCGGTCTGAAGAGCAGCCCGTACCACAAGCTGGCGCAAAAGTACCTGAGCAACGGCTTCGGCGCTGTTCTCAGCTTCACCGTAAAAGGCAGCCGGGAGCAGGCGACAGCCATCGTCGACAATCTGAAATTGCTGAGCAACCTTGCGAATGTGGGCGATGCCAAGAGCCTGATTATTCAACCTTCGGTTACCACGCACCAGCAGCTGTCGGATGAAGAACAGCGCGCGGCCGGCGTTTTGCCGAACCAGTTGCGTGTGTCGACGGGCATCGAGCACATCGACGATATCAAAGGAGATTTCGAGCAGGCATTCGCTGCGGTGTTCAGCAAAGAGACTGTAGCGAATCACGCCGTTCAATAAGAGCGGATACACAAACTTTTTTCTGATGGAGCGAGAAGACAGTACATTTCACTACAATCAGCCTTTTCCACTGGAAGCCGGCGGTTCACTCGACGGCTTCCAGCTCCGATACTCTACGCTGGGTAAGGTCAGTCCTGCGCGTGACAACATAATCTGGGTTTGTCACGCATTAACAGGAAGTTCTGATTTTACGTCCTGGTGGAAGGACCTCTTCTCCGAAGGTGGCGCGTTTGATCCGCGTCATTACTTCATCATCTGTGCCAATATGCTGGGAGGATGTTATGGTTCAACGGGTCCGTTGTCACCCGATCCGGGCACAGGAAAACCGTACTTCCATGCGTTCCCCACCATCACCAACCGCGACGTGGTCAGGGCATTCGACCTGCTGCGTCAACACCTGAAAATCGACCAGGTCCACACCTTGATCGGAGGATCGCTGGGCGGTCAGCAGGTGCTGGAATGGGCCATTGAACAGCCTTCCGTTTTCCGTCATATCGTACCCATCGCGTGCAACGCACAGCACTCGCCCTGGGGCATCGCCTTCAACGAAGCGCAGCGTTTGGCCATAGAAGCCGATCCTACGTGGAAGGAGGACGAACGCCGCGCAGGAACTGAAGGACTTAAGGCAGCACGCGCTATCGGCATGATCTCATACCGGCATTACGACATCTTTGCGAAGACGCAGGCAGAAAAGGCTTCAGATAAGGTCGACAACTTTCGGGCGGCTTCGTATCAGCGGTACCAGGGGCAAAAACTGGCCGACCGGTTCAACGCTTTTTCATACTGGATCCTGTCGAAGGTAATGGACAGCCATCATGTGGGCAGGGGGCGCGGTACCATCGAAGAAGCATTGGCTCAGATCACGGCACGCGCATTGGTCATCGGCATACAGAGCGACCTGCTATTCCCCATCCACGAGCAGCGTTTTCTGGCCCATCATATTCCCCAGGCCCAGGTGGAGGTCATACATTCGCCCTATGGGCACGATGGATTCCTGGTGGAATTCGACCAACTCAACACGATACTTAAGCATTTTTACAGAGAAAAAATCAGCGTTCTATCATGAGAAAGGAGTTAACACTCGGTCTGTTCGGATTTGGATGCGTAGGGCAGGGTCTGTATCACGTCCTCGAGGAATCAGCAGGCGTGAAAGCCACGATCCGCAAGATTTGTGTGAAGAACAAAGACAAGAAGAGACCACTACCGCAGGAGCTATTCACGTACGACAAAGCTGACGTGTTGGAAGATCCTGCGATAGACGTTGTTGTCGAACTGATAGACGACGCGCAGGCTGCCTATGAGATTGTGAAAGCTGCGCTACAGAAAGGCAAACACGTGGTGACGGCTAACAAAAAGATGCTGGCCGAACACCTCGAAGAGATATATGACCTTCAGCAAAAGCACCAGCGATCGGTGCTATACGAAGGCGCCGTATGCGGCAGCATACCGATCCTGCGTAACCTGGAGGAATACTATGACAACGATCTGATCAAGAGCATTGAGGGAATCTTCAACGGCTCAACAAATTATATTCTGACGAAGGTTTTCGAAGAAGGCAAGTCGTACCCTGAAGCGCTTGCAACCGCGCAGGAGCTGGGCTTTGCCGAATCCGACCCGAGTCTTGATGTCAAGGGATTCGACGCCAAGTACAAGCTGGTTATCGCCATCGCACATACGTACGGCCTGTTCATTTCACCCGAGGACGTAATCAACATCGGTATTGACCGCATCTCCGATCTTGACCTTCGGTATGCCAGGGAAAACCAACTGCACATCAAGCTCATCGCACGCGCCGTCAAGATTGGCAACCGGGTATACGGGTTCGTAATGCCGCAATATATTTCACATGAGAGCCCGTTCGCGGCCATCCGCAATGAGTACAACGCCGTATCCGTCGAGGGCGCTTTCGCCGAAAGGCAGTTGTTCGTAGGAAAGGGAGCGGGAAGCTATCCTACCGGCTCGGCCGTGTTGTCGGATGTTTCCGCCCTCACGTACGACTATGCCTATGAGTACAAGCGGCACCACCGCGACCATGGGGTGGAATTCTCCAACGACCTTAGCGTGGGCGTATGCGTGAGCTTCAAACAAGGCGCTCCGGTGTCCCTGCGTGATTTTGTAAACTTTGAATCGGGATACGCCGCCGACGGACGCGAGTACATGATCGGTCAGGCCACCTTGTCCACCTTGCGGAAATGGCAGCAGCACGAGGATATCGGAATCATCCTAAAACCAGACGCGGCCTTCGTTCCGGTGAACAGTTCGTCCGAATCCGCCAAGGCGGGCTCGTTTGCCGCCTGAGTGCGGTAAAATAAGGTGAATTTCTGGTTGAATCGTTGCGGCGATAGTATATTTGGGGCGTAAAATCGTTCCTCGAAATGCTGATCATAACATCGATCGTCGCCTTTACCCTCATTATTCTCCTGCTGGTCTTTATGCTGCTGTACGCGCAGTCAAAGCTGGTGCAGTCAGGGCCGGTGAAGATCGTCATAAACGGCGACGAGAGTAATCCCTTAGTCGCCCCCGCGGGCAGTTCGCTGCTCACCACCCTGGCCATACAACAGATATTTCTCCCCTCCGCCTGCGGCGGCGGCGGTACCTGCGCTACGTGTAAATGTGTCGTAGAAGACGGTGGCGGTGATGTGCTTCCCACGGAATTGGGGCACCTCAGCCGGCAGGAGCGGCTGGGCAATGTCCGCCTGAGCTGCCAGGTCAAGGTGAAGCAAGATATGCGCATCCGGATCCCGGAAGAGATCTTCGGGATCAAAAAGTGGGAATGCGAGGTGGTTTCCAACTACAACGTCTCCACCTTCATCAAGGAATTTGTCGTAAAGCTGCCTCCCGGGGAAACGCTCAAATTTGAGGCCGGGGGCTACATTCAGATTGACGTACCCGCCATTGAAGTCGACTATAAGACGATTGACATCACCCCGCACCCGGAACTGGGCCACCCGGCCGATGTATTCCAGTCGGATTGGGACAAGTTCAAGCTGTGGGACCTCAAGATGAAAAACGACGAGCCCCTTTTCCGCGCCTACTCGATGGCAAACCACCCGGCGGAAGGGAACATCATCATGCTGAACATCCGGGTAGCCACGCCCCCCTGGGACCGTGCCAACAATCGCTGGATGGACGTAAACCCGGGCGTGTGCTCGTCCTATATCTTTTCCAGAAAGCCGGGCGACAAGGTAACCATTTCAGGGCCTTACGGTGAATTCCACATCAACCCGACCGATCGCGAAATGATCTACATTGGCGGCGGAGCCGGCATGGCGCCGCTGCGTGCGCACATTTTCCACCTGTTCCAGACGGAACGGACCAACCGCAAGGTGTCCTACTGGTACGGCGGGCGGTCCCGGAAAGAGTTGTTCTACGTAGACCACTTCAGAAGGATCGAAGAGGAATTCCCGAACTTCAAGTTCTATATCGGGCTTTCGGAGCCCCTTCCCGAGGACAACTGGAAAGTCAAGACCAGCCTCGATGACAAGGAAGGCGACGGCTATATCGGCTTTATCCACCAGTGCCTGTACGATAACTATCTCAAGGACCACCCGGCGCCCGAAGACGTGGAATACTACCTCTGCGGTCCGCCCCTCATGAATGCCGCCGTCCTTAAGATGCTCGACGACCTGGGAATTCCCAAGGAGAACATCAGATTCGACGATTTCGGAGGGTAAAAAGGCAGCCGCGATACCCGCCCGGGGTCTTTCACAGTCGGGGTTTTTTGCTATATTGCATTACTCAACCCAGCTATCCCGGGCCTGTGAAACGGCTAGCATCCATAGTCTTCCTTTTCCTGTTCCTCTTTAATGTTGGCGGATACTACTTTGTATTCGTAGGGTTGCAGTATCAGGCCTCCGTCAAGTTCTCGCAAAAGCTGGACAATGACCAAATCAACCCGGAAGACACATACCTGTTCAAGGTACCCCTGACCCTCCCGTACCAGATTACCGACAACGGTTTTGAGGATGCTACAGGACTCGTCGAATACCGCGGCACATTCTACCGCCTGATCAAGCAGCGGTACGCCAACGACACACTGCACATTATCTGTGTGCGCGACCAGGCGCAAAAACACATAGCTGACCAGTTTACACGCTACGCCAAACTATCCAACGACATTCAGGTTTCCCATGAAAGCGGCAACCCTATGGGTAAGGTGCAGCACCTATGGTCGAATATGAGCAAAGACTTCAACAGCAACCAGCTGATTGAAATACTAAGCCCGGACTTCGGGTATCTCAAACCCTGGTATGCAAGCACTTTTGAGTCCCTCCTGAACAGGGCGGACGCGGTGCCAACACCTCCTCCCGAGCTCACCGCGGGTTAATATTGGATTTCCCCCATTTGTATCGCTGTAACCGCTGCCGAATACGGCACGTGGTATTACGTTCTATTCACTATTTTCCACAACCTGAATCCTTCTATGAAATTATACTTCTACTTTCTTTCCATCCTATCCTGCGTATCACTCATTATCACCGACGTTTCGGGACAAGGATGTGTCGCGGTGCGTAATATGGCTTCACCCTGTGGGGCAGCCTTCGACAGCACGCGAACCAGCAACTGGCAACTCAGCGCCAACTTCCGGTATTTCCACTCCTACAAGCATTTCAGGGGTAGCCACGAAGAGAAAGAGCGCGTTGAGCAGGGAACCGAGGTGATCAACAACGACCACTCGCTAACCCTTGGCGCTTCCTATCGCGCCTCAGACCGGTGGAGCTTCTCCGTTATCGTACCTTTAATCTATATCGACCGCTCCTCGCTTTACGAACATAAAGGCAACAACAGCGGCGAACGTTATCATACGAGCAGTCGCGGCGTCGGCGACATCCGGCTGTCGGCCTACTATGCAGCAATCCCACAAACTGAAAAAGGCGACCTCACCCTGGGTCTGGGCTTTAAGCTCCCGACCGGCGACTACAATTACACGGATTATTTCCATCGTCCTGAAGGCCTGGAACTCCGCCCCGTAGATCAGTCTATTCAGCCCGGCGATGGCGGCTTTGGCATCACCACCGAAATTGAATTCAGCCACAGAGTAGCCCATAACGTCTACGGATATCTTACCGGATTTTACCTGATCAATCCCCGGAACACGAACGGCACGCTGAGAAGCCCTAACCTCACAAGCGGAATCCCCCTCTCCAACGAGATGTCCGTCACGGATCAGTTCCTGCTGCGCGCCGGTGCCCGCTTTGCATTGGGCAAACTGGGAGCCGGCCTGGGTGCACGCTATGAAGGTATCCCGGTTGAAGACCTTATCGGCGACAGCGACGGTTTCCGCCGTCCGGGATATATCATTTCCGTAGAGCCTTCCGCATCGTATATGATAAACCACAAGCATACGATCGGCATGAACTTCCCGATTGCACTGTACCGCAACCGGACCCAAAGTGTGGTCGATCGCCAGCGTACTGAAATCACCGGCAACTACGCCCACGGCGATGCCGCGTTTGCTGACTGGCTGCTGTCCGTCTACTACGTGATGAACTTCTGAGAAAGCTTAAAGAACCCGCCTGTACGGTGAACGTTGCGAAGATTTCGCGATCTACATCGGGCAAGCGGGTTCTTCAACCCGCCCGCCCGCCTATCAATGTGTTTAGACTTCGGCAACATGGTTCAGGCAGGCAGGCCTTCAACTCTTCAACTCTCTTCAACCCTTCAATCTTCAACTCTTCAACTCTTTTTATAAAAGAAAGCGGGGCTTTCGCCCCTCTTTCAAACCTAAAACAAACCACCCTAAAAAGTATCATTCAGCAACTACGTCTTCATGATCGGGATCTCGAGGTTGACGGTAGTGCCCTCACCCTCGCGCGAATTGATTTGTAGTGAACCATTGAGCTTTTCTACGGCCTCCTTTACGATGTAAAGACCCAGGCCTGATCCATGGCCGTCATCGGTCGCCCGATAAAACATCTTGCACACTTGCGGAAGGTGCTCCCTGGCAATGCCGCGTCCGTTGTCTTCTATGGAAACCTTAACCCGGTCCTTATCCGCACGTACATCGACCCGAATTTCAGGGTCCTTGCCATTGCGGTACCGGATGGAGTTGGAAATAATATTGCTCAGGATAACTTTGAGCCTCCATTTATCGCTAAAGAACGGGCCCTCCTGTTGAACCTTGACGTGCTTCGTTACATTCTCATTGACAAAAGCCAGGTTCAACTGATCGAATGTCTCTGCAATCAGGGGTTCGAAGTACACTTCCTCCCGGTTGAGGTCGAGACGTGAATTGCGCGACTGGTCCAGTATCTCTTTGATAAAATGATCCTGCTGTTGTGCGCTCCGGTAGACCATATCCAGATACATCTGGCGCATCTTTGAATCTTTGTCCTTGCGCACGAGGTTGATCAATCCGAGCACAGACGCGATGGGTGCGCGGAGATCATGCGAAACACTGTACACGAAGTTGTCGAGTTCTGCATTCCGCTTGCTCAGCTCTTCGTTGGTCTTGCGCAACTTTTCTTCGGCCTGGCGGCGGGTCTTGATCTCCTCGTTCAGTTCCTTGGTACGGTCGAGTACCATGGTTTCCAGGTTGCTGTTGAACGACTCCAACTCCCGCTGCACGGTAAGCCTTTCCCGCACGGTGGCGGAAAGGATTATGGTCGAGATGCTCGTCACCCCAATGAAGATCTGAAGCAACAGCATCGAATTTGACGACTCCGCCAGTACGAACGGTCCTTCTCTATTGATCGTCAGGTAAATTGCGAACAGCGATGCCAGAAGCACACCGGTTATGGCCACGACCAGGTCGAACCGAAAGGCCAGCCACAGCAAAAAGGGAAGGATAAGGAAGGGAAGTGCGCGACCGATGGTTTCTGCCATGTAGTCGACCTGCAAGAGCATGTAAAGTCCCGCGACGCCCGCCAGGAAGACGGCAATTTCAATCCCTTTTTCAAGATTGAAGGTGATACGACGTCCACGAACGAGGGCCAGCACAAAGGGCGTGAACAGGAGAATGCCCACAACGTTGCCCACCCACCAGGACAGGAACGATTGCAGGAGATGGTCATCGGGTAGAAGGCCGAACAACAACAAACTGGCGGTGCCTGTGCTGGCGCCCGCCACCGCCATCACCAGGGTTACAAAAAGGAAACGAAACGCATTCCGTGCATTGCGGAATGGATAGTCGTCGCGAATCCAATGGCGAATCAAATAGTTTCCGATAAGCGCCTCCAGCGTGTGGCCTACAGCTATGCAACTGCCGACTGCGATCACCGTCTGGGCAGGAACGTCGGGCGTGTTCCAGTACGCCATAACGTTGGCGATAAGCGCTCCGATGGTAATGCCCGGCCAGGTGAGCCTGCCCATCAGGAGTATCAGCGCGAACGCGATGCCCGACGGCGGCCAGGCAGGTAGTGCTGTAGTGTCCTGAAAGGAAAGGAAATAGCCGAGGCGAGCCGCTACATAGTACAAAACGGCAAACAGTATGATCTTAAGATCCAGATCATACTTAAGTGTAAGTTTGGTTTGGACTAGTAATTGGCTCACAATCAGACCAATATTATAATTTTTGATGGCTTGAGCCGGGAAAGCCGCCCATTTCGGACTTTTTGGAGGTCAAGAAGTCAATTTTTAGGGATGAATTGTCAAGCCGGGGCCGACGAAATTGGGTGAAAATTCTATATTCAGCCCCTGTATATGCCTCGCCATGGATCTTACTATCTTTTTTTCTCCCGTTGACGAATCAGTATACGAAGGGATCGATTCCCCTTCGTCCTTTCTTAAGAGCATCGCTGTCTTTGGCGACAAGATGCCCGATTACCGCGACGCCCGGATTGCACTGTTCGGCATTGGCGACAGTCGTGGATCAGAGACGGGCACGAACTCAACAGCAGGACCAGACGAAGTCCGCAAGAAACTGTACCGCCTCAAGCGCGGAACGGGGGGCGCGCGTATTGTCGATCTGGGAAATCTTAACCCGGGTGTTGATGCCGACGAATCGTGCGTGCGGGTAAGTGAAGTCTGTCGCATCCTCCTTGAGAACAATGTCCTGCCCGTCATTATCGGCGGTAGCCAGGATCTGGACTACGGACAATACACCGCCTACGAGAGCATGGAAAAGCTCGTGAGCTTTTTGAATATCGACGCGTTACTCGACCTGGAGGAAGGCTCGGAAGCCGTCGCCAACAAGAAGCACATCCACCGGATCCTCTTGCACGAGCCGAACTACCTGTTCAGCTATACACATCTTGCCTATCAGAGCTACCTCATCGATCCGAGTTCTGTGGCAGTACTTGAGAAGCTCTACTTTGAAGCCTTCCGCGTTGGCCAGATGCGTTCCAATATGGCGGAGATTGAACCCACGGTACGAAATGCCGACATGGTATCTTTCGACATCACAGCAATCCGGTCGTCCGATGCGCCGGGCAACACCCGCGCATTGCCATTCGGACTTTCGGGCGAAGATGCCTGCCAGATCTGCTGGTATGCCGGGCTTAACGAAAAGCTCAGTTCCATCGGGTTTTATGAATATAACCCGGACCTGGACGACGATCACCGCAAGACCGCCTTCGTGATAGCGACGATGATCTGGTATTTCATCGAAGGATTCAACCACCGGAAAAATGATATCAGCTTCCGCAGCATGGACTTTCTCAAATACGTGGTCACGCTTCCCGGTGAGACTGAAACGCTCGCGTTTTACAAAAGCAAGCTCAGCGACAAATGGTGGATGGAAGTCCCCTACCCCAACGGCATAGAACGATACTCCAGGAATAGTCTCGTGCCGTGCAGCTACAACGATTACCAGACTGCCATCAAGGGGGAGTTGCCCGAGCGATACATCAATACACTCGCGAAGCTGATGTGAGGGTTGATCAGAGCACGTTGTTAAGTTGCTCCTTGATCTTTTCCAGTTCCTCCTTCATAACCACAACACGCTTCTGGATGGCCGCATCGTTGGCCTTCGATCCGATCGTATTGATCTCACGACCTATTTCCTGGGAGATGAAGTTGAGTTTCTTGCCGCTGGACTGGGGCGCATCCAGCGTCTCCATGAAGTAGTCGACATGTGTTTTGAGGCGCACCTTTTCCTCGTTGATGTCCAGCTTCTCGATATAATACAGAATTTCCTGTTCAAGCCTGTTGGCATCGAAGCCATTGTCGGCCAGGTATGATGCGGCGTTGGTCTTAAGCCGTTCGCGAATGCGCGCCACCCGCTCAGGATCCAGCGTCTCGATTTCTTTCAGGTTCTCGCGGATCTTCTCGCAACATTCCGCCAGCATGCGGTACAAGGATTTTCCTTCCTGAACCCGAAATCCATCGCACTTCTCCACTACCTCCACGAACTGTTTCCTGACCCATTGCCATTCTTCTTCCGAGACTTCGTCGCGCAGGCGTGCCTGGATCACATCCGGTGACGCCAGCGCCAGACTGAAAATCGTCTCCATCGCGGAAACGCCAACGTCGTCCGCGAGGCTTTTTAATTCCCGAAAGTAGCTCTTGAAAAGTGCGCTGTTGTACGATTGCCGGATTTCATCATCCCCCGTTCTGACGTATTCCAGCGTTACAGAAACCTTTCCTCGTTCAAGCTTTTCGCTGATGATATTGCGCAGTTCAAGTTCGCGGTCAGCAAAAGCCTTAGGAACCCGTAGCGTGAGATCGAAGAACTTTGAATTCAAGCTCTTGACCTCAATGCTGAGTTGCGCATTGCCATTATCGTAAACCGCCTGGCCGAAGCCAGTCATGGATTTGATCATATTCAGTGGGTAGTAGGTGGTACCGCGCGGGAAATTTACGGAATTGTGGAGGAATATGAGTTGTGCCCCAATCACTCATTCACTCATTCACTCATTCACTCATTCACTCATTCACTCATT
>DATGQD010000049.1:0-25749 GCA_035304385.1 Cyclobacteriaceae bacterium | reverse complement strand
AGGTTACTTCCTGGCGATGGGGGTAGGGGTGAACTATGGCACTATGCGCATTCGCTGGGATAAGATCGTCCTCAAGGACCCCGACCAGTTTGTCGACGACAGGCGCGGTTCCAACTACCGTAACATCAATGTGCGGACGGGCTTGATGCTCTACTCGCCCCGCTTTTATGTGCATGCGGGCTACCTGCAAGTGTACTCCGATACGCAAACGGGTGAACTTACCTCAGTGGGCTATCGTTATAGGGCTACCGCGGGCGCGGGTGTCCGCTTTGCGTTGAGTCCGCTCGTAGAATTGCGGCCCGGAGTGATGGCTGTAATGGACGAGTTCGACAACATTGACATGGATTACTCGTTGAAAATGTACTACGAGGACAGAGCCTGGGGTGGACTTGCGTATCGCGATAACGGGTTTGCCGCCATTATCCTGGGCTTTGAATTCAACGCACTGGTAGGAGTTTCCTACTCCTACGAAATTTCAACAGGGGGTTTGCAGGGGTTCAATAGCGGGAGTAACGAAATCGTCGTAGGGCTGAAGCTGGCGAACTATAAAAAATTGAATCCATATACATGGTAAGTATGGTGCGGTCGATCGCTGTAGTCTTTGTATTGCTTTTTTCACTGCCGGTGAAAGGACAGTTGCTGTTCGAGTTTGAAAAACCCGAACCGCTTTCTTTCAACGTAAACAGTGACGCGCAGGAGGCCATGCCGTTGCTTACACCTGACGGGAAGAAGTTGTACTTCGCGCGGTCGTTATATGAATTAAATGTCGGGGGCCGATACGCCGGGCACGACATCTGGGAATCGGACAGAACCAGTTCCGGGTGGACGCGCGCCAGCAACACGGAACTTCGGTTTAACACGAAGGCCAACGAAGCGGTTGTCGGCATCGGGCGGGATGGCAATACGATATATTTCATGCGAACCATGCCCGACAAAAAGGTCAACGGTGTATACGTCACGAAGAAGAATCGCGGCGTGTGGTCCGAGCCTGAACTGATCCCCATTGAAGGCTTGGAGTCGCAGCAATCGCTCGGGTTTTATATGCACCCGGACGGCGATGTGCTGCTGATCTCCATGCGGGCGTCGGATTCGCACGGCCAGGAAGATCTGTACCTCAGCCTCAAGTCGACCTACGGGACGTGGTCGAAGGCAACCAATCTCGGCACCACCATCAATACGAACGGCTTCGAGATCTCCCCGTTCCTTTCCGAGGATAAGCGAAGCCTGTATTTCTCCAGCAACGGCCACCAGGGACACGGCGACGCCGACATCTTTGTGTCGTATAGGTTGTACGACTCCTGGGAGACGTGGACGGTACCCCGCAACCTGGGCGAGAAGGTCAACTCACCCAAGTTCGATGCGTACTTTTCCTTGTACGGCGATTCCCTGGCCTTCTTCACCAGCACACGCAACGGCCGATTTGCGGACATCTATACCATGCAGGTGAGCCAGGCCGCGATGCAGCGTGATGTCGTGCCGCTCGCGGAGGAGGAGATCGATTCGCTGATCGGGTCGAACGTCGCCCGCAAGGTGGAGTTCACGGAACGCAGTACGTCGCTGAGCGCTACCCAGCGGGAATTGTTGTGGTATATCGCCACGAAACTTATTAGTCAGAAAGACGTTCGCATAATGCTGGTACCCTGCAGCGATGACGAACCTGAGATTACGAACAATCGTTTGAATTCGATCATCGCCCAGCTTGCTGGCGCCGGGATCGAAGGATCAAGGATACGAAAGACCGATGACCCGGCAAACCAGTATGCACGGCTGAACCATAACCCCGATCGTGGGGAAGTTCACCTCGTGTTGATACGGTAAAAGCATGCTGATTCGCGTGTATCGCAGTTGGCTGGCTTCTTGCGGGTTACCTTTCCGGCCTCGACGCCATTAAGCGCTACGGGCCGCTGGCGCATGTGGGGAAGGGTAGGTGTTTTGACAAATAAAAATTAAGTATAAAAGTACGTTCGCCCGGGCGAATTCTACGTTTAAATAGATCGCGGGCAAATGGCAGTAAAGTTACCTCCTAAACGCTAAGGGTTAGATGGGCTTGAGATCGACAATTAAGGCACTCTGGAGAAAGAAATGGATGCTGGTGCTGATACCGCTGGCCACCATGCTTCTGGTGTTTGTCGTCCGGCTTTTCGGCGACTGGAAGTACACCTCGACTGCGCAGATCTCCACCGGCATTACCACCAACCGGAAACTGGCCGACCGGGAGGACAGACTCACACCGGAAGAGCTGGATATTGAATTCAACAACCTGATCACCCTGATTAAGTCGCCCCAGATCATCAGCCAGGTGTCTTACCTGCTGTTGCAACACGACATTCCTACATCCAGCATAACCTACCGACATCCGTCGGCCCGTACCATATCTGACCAGGTCGGTATCAACCTGCTGGCATACGAAGACGACTTCCGCCGCATCCTGGATAAAAAGATTGAGACGCGTACTTTCCTTGACCCGTCAGCCTCGGAAGACGAGCGCCTGTTGCAAGAACTTATCGTGGTATACGGTTATGATAACAAGTCGATCCTCGACAACCTGTACATAAACCGCATCGGCAACACCGATTATTTGGAGTTGAAGTTCACCTCTGAGAATCCGGAGCTGTCGGCCATGGTCGTCAACGAAATCTCGAAAGAGCTGGTACGGTACTATGCTGGCGTTCAACCGATGCAATCCAACGTGTCGCTCGAAGCGTTGGCGGAGGCGGCCTTGCAGCGAAAGAACGATCTCGACGCCAAGCTGATGCGCTTGCAGGAATTCCGTGCCGCGAACGATGGCATCAACTCGGACGTCGAGAACATTTCACGGCTGAACCAGATCAGCTCGATCGAAAGCCAGATTGAAAGTGAACGCCAGAAGCAACGCACACTGGAATTGAACCTGGCCAGCCTGGATGTCCGCATACAGGATGGCGAAGCCGGTGCGGCAGGGCGCCTTAACGACGAGGTCGTCAGAACGCGGCAAAGGATCACGTCTTTCAACGAGCGATACGTAAGGGGAGGGCAGTCCGACCAAAGGCTGCTCGACAGCATTACGTCGCTTCGTTCACACCTCGACGAACTGCTCCGGAGGATGGAACAGGCGCCGAAGTATTCACCGGATGAACTTCGTTCCCTTCGAGATAGACGTGACCAGGTTGCGCTCGACATTCGCGTGACACGGGAAAGTATTGCTTCCCTAAACAGTAAACTCAACGGCCTTCGCGCTAGTATTGGCAACATTGCCGACCGTGAGGCGACGCGAAAGCTGCTCGAAGATGAGCTGGAACTGGCCCGTGAACAATATTTGCTTGCCGAAAACCGGTTCGCTGAAGCCAAGCAAAAGGTCAACGCCCATAAGCTTGCCATCAGCCAGGTGATGTATGGTGAGCCGGCGTCGCGCCCTCATATACGCAATGCGGTGATTCTTGTCGCCGGCAGCGGTATCGTGAGTTTTTTCCTGTGCGCTCTGTTTGTACTGATAAAAGAGTTTGGCGATCCGCGGATTCGTACGGCAGCGCGCCTCAAGTCGGCAACGCGTATACCTACCGTTGGAATTATTCCTGAGCTTCCCAAGTCGGTGCGGAACCCGTCCTGGAATTTCTTCCTCGACGCGCAGTCTCCCGACCTGGCGCGCCTTAACGATTTTCTGAGAAAGCTGAGGTTCGGCATTGAGAGCACGAATGCGCGTGTGCTGCTGGTGACCAGCACGAAGAAGGCGCAGGGCAAGACGTTTGTCGTCATGGCGCTGGCATACGCCTTCAGCCTGGCCCGCAAGCGCACGCTGATCATCGATACCAACCTGCGTCATAACAGCCTGACACGTTCCCTTACCGCGCGCGTTCATTTGCGTCAGTCGATAGAGCAGTACAACACTTCTGTACGTCAGCTTACGGCAGGAAGCGCCGTGGAGCAAAGTCAGGCCGGAGGCAATGGGTTGATCTCTACGACGTACAATGAGTTTGTCGATGTCATCGGCAATAAGACAAGCCACCTTTCACCTTCCGAAGTTATTCCCGTTGACGATTTCCGTACGCTGCTGAAGTGGCTGCGCAACCGTTACGATTACATTATCCTGGAAGGATCCAGTCTGAACGACTACTCTGATACCCGTGAGCTGGCGCACTTCGCGGACCTCGTCATCCCCGTTTTCTCTGCTGATTCATCCATCAGCGAAGAGGATCGGGAGTCCCTCCATTTCCTCCGTACCCTCAACGGCCAACTCGGCCCTGCCATTCTTAATAGAGTGAGCAGTGAGGAGCGGAGCATGGCTGCGGCGCTTTAATGGTCAAGAACTTTCTGTGCCCGGTGTCCTGCCGCTGTGCTCTGTTGTGAAGCCTTCGCTCACTCAGAAACTTCGTAAATTGCGCCCGCCCGAGCCGTGCTTATCAACAACCGCCATATCGCCCTTCCCGATATTCTCGAAGAAAGGGTTACACCCCGAGACGAATTCGAGGAGGCGGTGTTTGCGTGCATTCGGGAGTGGCATGGCGATAAGAACGAGTTTGTGTTTCACACCAGCGGTTCCACAGGAAAGCCGACGGCGATAACGTTTACCCGCGAACAACTCCTCCGAAGTGCGGAAGGAACGGCTTCGGTGTTTGGCCTCGGGAAGGAGGATACGGCGTTGCTTTGCTTCAATCCCGCATTTGTGGCCGGCAGAATGATGATCGTCCGGGCGTTGGTTACCGGTATGGAGCTGGTAGCCGTAACACCGTCGTCCAACCCGCTTGCGGATATACCGGAGGATCAGCCAATCGACTTCATGGCGGTGGTTCCGTTACAATTGCAGACGATGCTTGAATCGGGCCAGGACGAAAGACTCAAACGCATCCGGACGATACTCGTCGGCGGCGCTCCGGTGTCGCGCCAGCTCCGTGGGCAAATACTCGATAGACTAGAAGACAATGTCTATCAAACCTATGGGATGACTGAAACACTCACGCATGTGGCGCTGGATTATATTACCGGTATGGAAGAAGCTTTCGACGCATTGCCGGGCGTGGTGTTGGGTAAAGATGAGCGGGGCTGCCTCACGGTCACCTCACCGGTCGTCAGCCAGCCGGTGATAACGAACGACCTGGTAGCGCTTCTGGACAACAACCGGTTCCGATGGCTCGGCCGCCATGACAACGTAATCAACTCGGGCGGTATCAAACTCATTCCGGAGCAAATAGAGGAAAAGATTGAGCCCATATTTATTCGTTTGAACAAACAATTTCGATTTGTAGTGGCAGGGGTACCGCACGATCGTTTGGGTGACGAGCTGGTGTTGCTTGTGGAAGGAGACGCGGATAGCGGATTGGCGAAAACCCTGGCGCACGAGCTTGAGGGGGCACTCGATACGTATGAGAAACCGCGCAAAATTCTATTTTTGCCGTCGTTTGTTTACACGGGTAGCGGCAAAATAAACCGTATGGAGACCGTTAAACGGCTTAATCGTATGGGTATAGAAAAACCATAAAAAGGTAACCCCTGGTATTGCTTTTTTTGTCGAAATTATTCGACGTTTGCCGTTGTAAAAGCAGGCAAATTTTGGCAGATTTGGTTTGTCTATTTTTAATGGTTGGCTTTAAGGATCCCCGCCTGCTGCTCCCGGTTGGTCTTTAGAGCATTTGATGTTTGGCTATGAGAAAGATTCTCGTTATCGAAGATGATACCTTGCTGTGCTGGCTGCTGAAGAAGATCGTCGGCACCAACGCTGAGGTCGTTGTCATGCATGACGGGATGGATGCCTGGAACTGGCTTTCCGGAGGCAACGAAGTAGACCTCATTATTTCGGACATCAAGATGCCCTCGTTGGGTGGTATCGAGTTGCTCAAGCGGCTCAACACATCGACCCAACTGAAAGGGATTCCCGTAATCATACTTTCAGGCTTCGCTGACCCGACGAATCGCAAGCAATGTCTTGACCTCGGCGCCTTCAGCTACATGGTGAAGCCCTTCGAACCGCCTGTGCTGATCAGCACTGTCGAGCAAGCGCTCAATATCAAGTCCGAGCCCGCGCGCGTCGGGAACTGGAGGTAGCGGACTCTTACGCTGCGTTATTCCCATTGGTTAAGTGGGTCCGAACGGGTATTTTTGGTTTCAATTGAGTTGAAACCCAAAAACACTTCCTTATGAAACGCGCGCTACCTTTCCTTACCCTGCTGTTAATATTTCCGCTCGCCCTGGTCGCCCAGCGGGTCGACTACAACAAGATTATCCTGCCGGTAGGCGCCACTGAGATCAGCTTCGAGGAGCGGCTGGTGCAGCTTGCCTGGCAGAACAATCCCGCCAGCCACATTGCGCAAAAAGATGTTGCCGCCGCCGGCCACGAGGTGAGGGCTATAGGCAGCCAGTGGCTTCGTAATATCGGGGTGACGGCCAACGTCAATCAATACTCGATAGAACATTTTAACGATCCCGACTTCGAAGGACTGAACTTCTATCCGGGATACAACTTCTTCGTCACGCTTCCGCTGTCTACTTTCTTCGAGCGTCCTCACGCACGGCGCGCTGCCGTCGAACGGTATGAAGCGTCACAGGACCGGGTGAACCAGCTGAAGCTAACCCTCCGGGCCGAAGTGCTCAAACTGTATAATGCGTTCAAACGCGACGAGACGATATGGGGCATCCGCCGCGACGCCCTCGCCGATGAAGAGTCGAACTACCTGTTGCTCGAAGAGAAGTTCAAGAACGGGACAGCGACAGTCGAGGAGTACCTCGCCGCGCAAAAGTCGCGCAACGAACACCGTATACAGGTGGTTGAGGCTGAGACGCAGTATTTGATGTCGAAGTTGGAGTTAGAGGCGTTGATTGGGGTGAAGTTGGAGGAGGTTAAATAGGGGGGGCACAGGCGCGGGGCAGGCTCGCAAGCTCGTGGGGTTTTACCGCGGAGGCGCGGAGGCGCGGGGACGCGGAGGGAGGTGTCGCCTGACGGCGACGGGGTTGAGACACAATAGAACACATTAGGGTGTAGTGGTGTATGTAGCGCAGGTGCATGTGCATTCCGAAGGACGCACGCCGTGCGTCCCTACCTGGTATCCGTCACGGATTGCGTTTAGATGATCCGCGCCACTCCCCAAACGCCGCAAGAAGCGTTACGCTCCATCCTTCAAATGTTGTCTTTTTAGAAATTCACGCTGGCGTGCTTTACGGCATTCACTCATTGGGATTGCGCGCGCCGGCTCCCTCTAGGGATGCAAGGGCGTGCGGTGGGGAAAACTGGGGTGGCGATGGGGTTTGGAACAGATAGGCGGATAGGGCACAGGCGCGGGGCAGGCTCGCAAGCTCATGGGTTTTTACCGCGAAGGCGCGGGGACGCGGGGACGCGGAGGGAGGTGTCGGCTGACGGTGACGGGTTTGAGACACAACCGTAAAGCCGCCACTTCCCAAACGCCGCAAGAAGCGTTACACTGCATCCTTCAATGTCGTCTTTTTAAAAATTCACGCTGGCGTGCTTTACGGCGCCCTATTCACTCATTCACTCATTTACTCATTGTCTTTCCTCCCACACCAAATGCCTCACATCATTCTCCAATTCCAACACGAATCCTTCCCCATTATGGTTTGCTAAATACAACCCGACATTGGTGTGCTTGTATTCGTCCATGAAGCGCAGCGGCCGCTCCATCATATGACATAACATAATGCGCATGGCGCGACCGTGCATGCAGATGAGGACGTTGCGCTCATCGGATCGCGACATAATGTGATCCAACGACGCGCCGATCCGCGTACGCACATCATCGGGACTCTCGCCGCCCTCTATGGCCAGACCGGTGTTGCCTTTCGACCATTCGTCCACAAGGTAACGGTAGTACACGTCAGAGTCGGGCGTGATCCGCTGTCCTTCCTTGCGCCCCCAATTGATCTCGTTTAACCCCGCCAGCTGCTCATGCGCTATCCCGTCGCGAAGAAAATCTTCAACCGTTTCCACCGTACGCTTCAGCGCAGAGGTATATATGCGATCGAACGGCACATCGCGATAACGCTCAAAAAATGCCCTTGCCTGCCGGCGCCCGTGGTCGTTCAGGCTGGTGTCGATGCCGCTGCCCTGCACAATGCCCAGGCGGTTGAATTCTGTCTGTCCGTGACGGATCAGGTAAATTTTTTTCCTGCTCAATTTCAATTATTTTGGCCCCGCTGATGACGATTTCGGCCCTTATCGGCCGCAAACCGCCGCAAAAATAGTCAAAACCGGTTCCCGGAAGGTATTCATGACGATTTTCAACCGGAATGTCACCCTCGAAGATCTCAACGGGCTTACGTCCGGTACCATGGTCGCCCATCTGGGTATTGAATTCACAGCCGTTGGAGACGATTACCTCGAAGCCCGCATGCCGGTCGACCACCGGACCATCCAGCCCCTCGGCATGCTTCACGGCGGCGCATCGGTAGCGCTGGCAGAGACGCTGGGAAGCGTTGCCGCCACCTGTTGCATTGACGTCACCACCCATTTCGTCGTGGGTCTTGAAATCAACGCAAACCACATACGATCGGTTCGCGATGGTTATGTCACGGGGCGAACGACACCCATCCACATCGGAAAAAAGACGCACGTCTGGGAGATCCGGATCACCAACGAAGCCGGGGAACTGGTGTGCCTGAGCAGGATAACGATAGCCATACTGGAAAAGAGGAAATAGGAGAAATAGATGGAGCAGATCAGGCCGGGAACGGGTAAACTTGAAACCGCCAGCCCTTTGTCGCTGGTGATCACCGAAGCACTGGATAAACAACTACCCCTGGCCCTCTGGCGGCTCCCGGGCC
Organism: Cyclobacteriaceae bacterium; assembly: GCA_035304385.1. Taxonomy (GTDB): domain Bacteria; phylum Bacteroidota; class Bacteroidia; order Cytophagales; family Cyclobacteriaceae; genus ZC4RG29. Next base: position 17,007 of record DATGQD010000049.1, on the reverse strand, counting down.
GCGACACGTCAACGCTCATCGTCTCCGCTACCGTCTCGAAGCTCTCTCGTGAGGACGCCATTGAAGACCTCCCCGCGGGATTCATATTCGCGCCGTTCCGCGAGGATCAGCCTGCGCTCTTCATCGAAGGCGCGCTCCAATACACCGTACAAGACAATACCGTAACCGGCACGCTCAGTGAACTCGATGCGCTATCGCCGGAAGGAAGCAGCGAAGCGGCACCGCCTGCTGGGTCCACCGCCGCGACCGCAGCTGCCAACACTCCTGAGGACGCCAGGGCGCATTACATCGACCTGGTCCGGAAGAGTATTGAAGCCATCGCCGCCGGAACATTCGAGAAAGTGGTGCCAACGCGCCGTAAGCAAGTTGCGCTGCCGCCCAATTTTGACATCGCCGCCACCTATCAGCGACTCTGCAACGATCACCCCGAAGCTTTTGTCAGCCTCGTTCACATTCCGGAAGCAGGAACGTGGATGGGCGCCTCGCCCGAACTGCTGGTGAGCGTAGAAGGAGGGCGCACCTTCCGCACCGTCGCGCTCGCCGGAACGCAACCCTACCAGGAGGGAACGTCGCTGAAACAGGTGGCGTGGACCCAAAAGGAAATCGAAGAGCAGGCGCTCGTAGGGCGATACATTATCAGCTGTTTCAAAAGGATACGCCTTCGCGAATACCTGGAGCAAGGTCCGAAGACAGTCATAGCAGGAAACCTCATACACCTGCGTTCGGATTTTACAGTAGACTTACGCGAGACCAACTTTCCGCAGCTGGGCTCGGTGATGCTGCGGCTGCTGCACCCGACCTCAGCGGTGTGTGGCATGGAACTGGGACCCGCACGCGAGTTCCTTAATCGTCATGAAGGCTATGACCGGAGTTTCTACACGGGATACCTCGGACCTGTGAACGTCGCCGACAACACCAACATCTACGTCAACCTGCGGTGCATGCAATTGCACGACGGCCACGCGCTCATGTATGCCGGCGCAGGCGTGACAGCCGACTCCATCCCCGAACGCGAGTGGGAGGAGACGGAAATGAAGTTTAATACGCTGACCACCAGCCTCACCTGACGTGTCTGTTCCCGCCATCAATCGGGTTGCATCAATATGCCGGCAGAAAGGGCTGGACCAGGTCGTCCTTTGCCCCGGCTCGCGGTGTGCGCCGCTCACGCTGGCCTTTGCGCGTGAGCCCGGGATAACCGTGCGCACGTTCAGCGACGAGCGAAGCGCTGCCTTTGTGGCGCTGGGAATGGCGCGACAACTCCAACGCCCGGTGGCGCTCGTATGTACCTCCGGAACCGCTGCATATAACTTTGCCCCCGCCATCGCGGAAGCCTACTTCAGCGAGGTGCCGTTGGTGGTGTTTACGGCCGACCGCCCGCGCGAGTGGATCGCCCAGCACGACGGCCAGACGATCTACCAACCCAACCTCTTCGGCGCGCACGTCAAAGCGTCTGTCGAGCTGCCGCAGGAATACGCCCACGCCGACGACCAATGGGCCATAAACCGGATCGTCAACGATGCCATCAACAAGGCCATCGAGCCGATGGCCGGACCCGTACACATCAACGTTCCCCTTCGCGAACCCCTGTATCCGGGACAGCGACCACAGGAAGCCGAACCCGACACCGGGTTACCACGGCGCATCGAGGTGATACCCGCTTCACAGACGCTGTCCAACACGGAGGCCGAAGCCTTAATGCAACGATGGAATCACTTCAACAACATTCTCATCGTGGCAGGCCAATGCGAACCCAACCCGGAACTCGTCTCCATTGCAGACAATGTGTGCGCTTCGATGCACCTCCCGTTCCTGGCTGAGATCACGGGCAACTTCCACGGCGCAGCACATGTCATCCGAAATACCGACGTAGTTCTGGGCGCCGCCTCCGACGACCTTAAGAAAAGTCTGCAGCCAGACCTCCTCATCACGTTTGGACGCGGCCTGGTATCGCGGCATCTGAAAACGTTTCTACGGCGATATCCCGCAGCGGAGCATTGGCATATACAACCGGCAGGGCATGTGGCCGACACATTTCAGAACCTGACCACCATTGTCCGTACCACGCCGCTGCATTTCTTCAACCTACTGGCGGGAAGACAGGCGCCGGAAGGTTTCGAAAGACAAAAGCAACTCAACTATTTTAACCTCTGGCAAATCGAAGAGCGGAGGACACAGGTCGAAGACTATTTCACGACAGGCGGACTCGGTGAACTCGAACTCGTACAACATGTACTACGAGGACTTCCACAAGGATGTAACCTGCACCTCGCCAACAGCCTGAGTGTACGGTATGCGAACGTCGTCGGCCTACCACCCGAACGCGCGGACGTAAAGGTCTTTGCCAACAGGGGAACGAGCGGCATCGATGGCTGTACCAGCACATCAGTGGGACATGCGCTATCCGGAACCGAGATGAATGTGCTCATCACGGGCGACGTGGCCTTCTTTTACGATCGTAATGCCTTCTGGCATAACTATAAACTCCGCAACCTGCGCGTGGTGGTCCTGAACAATCACGGGGGCGCCATCTTCACCGTAGTAGACGGCGCGGGCGACCTGCCCGAAACCGAAGAGCTCTTTGTCACGCGGCAAAACCTTAACGCGAAGAAGTTGTGTGAGGAGTTTGGGTTTGACTACATTCGCCTCGACAACAGGAGGAAACTCGCTAACGCGTTGAAAGACTTCTTCGACGCCGAAGGCGGAACAAAAATTTTAGAACTTGAAACCAGCGCCAACGAGGCGCGTGAGGCGCTGAACCGATTAAGAGAGCATGCAAAAAAACGTTATGAACAGTAAGTATCCCTGGAAAGAAATCAAGCAATACAAAGAGATCCTCTTCCATCAATATGAAGGCATCGCCCGCATCAGTATTAACCGGCCCGAGGTACACAATGCGTTTACGCCGTTGACGGTACAGGAAATGATCGACGCCATGAACTGGTGTCGCGAGGATGGCGACACCCGCGTGGTCATCCTCACCGGTGAGGGCGGCAAGGCGTTCTGCAGTGGCGGTGATCAGCGTGTGCGTGGTCATGGCGGCTACGTCGGGCAAGACGCCGTCCCGAGGCTCAACGTCCTCGACCTGCAAAAACTCATTCGCTCGATTCCGAAACCCGTCATCGCGGCTGTCGCCGGGTGGGCCATAGGCGGCGGCCATGTCCTGCACGTCATGTGCGACCTGACCATTGCCGCCGAGAACGCACGCTTCGGCCAGACCGGACCTAAGGTGGGTAGCTTCGACGGCGGGTTTGGCGCGTCGTACCTGGCCCGCATTGTGGGACAGAAGAAAGCACGGGAGATCTGGTACCTGTGCGATCAATACGATGCGCAGGAGGCGTTTGACATGGGACTGGTCAACAAGGTCGTTCCGCTCGAAGCGCTGGAAGACACCGCGGTCGAATGGGCGCAAAAGATTATCAAGAAGAGTCCGCTCGCGATCCGCATGTTGAAGTCGGCCTTCAACGCAGAACTCGACGGCCAGGCGGGCATCCAGGAACTCGCAGGCAATGCGACGTTGCTGTATTACCTGTCCGACGAAGCGAAGGAAGGGAAAGACGCGTTTTTGGAGAAGCGTGACCCGGAGTGGGGGAAGTTCCCGAAGTTCCCGTAGGGGAGAGGCGCGGGGGGTTGAGGACGTTGCAGGTAGGCGGGCCGCCCGACTGCCTACTGAGGCCATGACGCTTTATGATGACGTTGCAGGCAGGCGGGTTCTTCACCCTACTTCCCGAGCGTAGCGAGCGCTGACTTCGCCTTACTGTCTATCGAGTTCTTATACTCATGCCGCGGGTATTTTCGCGCTTTGATGAAGTAGTCCTTTGCGAGGGCGGTATCACCGGCATCCAACGATATATATCCCATCTGCAGGCAGGCGTTGGGAGCGAAGTACCAGGGCTCGTTGCCACAGACACGAATGGTTTCATCATAATACCGACGCGCCTCGCTTAGCTTACCGGTCTTGTGCGCGAGGCGGGCATGACGATAATGATATTCGCCCTGGTCGCGCTTGCTGGTCAAGGTCCCCGGCCGGATGAGCGAAAGTTCTCGTCCCGCCTTCTCATAATATCCGCCATCAGTAAAATAGCGTGCGCGAAGGAGGCCGCGGTGGGGCATCCTGCTGTCGGCCAATGCGCGCGACGCGTGCTTGTCCGCCTCCGTGTCTTCACGACCCACGGAGCGGGCGCGACTAAAATATACTCTCGCATCGTTCTCTTTCCCTTCCAGGTAGGCACACAACCCCATCTTATACCACGCATCTTTAAGGTAATGCTGACCCCGGTAGTTGTTGGCGAACCAGCGGTACTCGTCCAGGGCTTGCTGGTATGCGCCTTCGTGCAGGTACACTTCGCCCTTGAGGTAGGATACAAAGTGGAGGTACGCTGAATCGCGGGGATTGAAGGTGTCCAGGAAATCCATCGCTTTCTCACTTTGTGCCGCTTTGATGGCCAGCGCGCCGCCAAGCAGGTGGGCGAGGCGGGAAGCGTGTTGCGTTTGTAAGATGGCCAGCGTTTCCGTTAGCGCTTCGGCGGCATCCTGCATTATGAAGCCCTGAATAACAGCGTACAGCAATGCGGCTTCCCGCTGCATGGTGTTGTCGGTGGTGCGCAGCGTGTTGAGCGCGTCGATGCCGCGCGTTAACGACCCCTTCATGCCCATAAGGCTGAGTACCCAGTCGTACTTTTCAGGGACGGATCCGATGAGCACGTCGAGTACCGCAGCTGTCTTCCGCGCGGGTATGAAATCCGGATATTTTTTTTGGCAGTCGCTTATGTTGAGAAACGCCTGGCGCAGGTTCCAGGCGGCGTCGAACTCGTGCCCGAACTTCAGGAACACGAAGGCCCATTGCAGGCGCAACTCGGCCTGGAGGAATAAGTCTTCCGCCAGCGCAGATTTTGTTCGCTTTTCGAGGAGCTGTGAATATGCGTCGTGATATGCTTCGTACTTCTCGCCGTCTTCGGTGAGCACCAGTTCCAGGGCGTGGGCGAGGTTAATGACGTAGTGTTCCTGGGCGGTAGTGGGGTTGTCGAGCAGGGTAAGCGCTTCGTCGAAGCGAAGGTTGAGGGTTAGGTCGTAAGAGCGGCTGACGCGCTCGGTGAACGTCCAGTCGTCAGCGTCCGCTGCGCTGGCGCAGGAAAGAGAAAGACAGAGGCACAGCAGAAGCGGGGCGGCGGGTATCTGGCGAAGGTTAGCCAACCTTGCGCCGCCTTGTGGTTGTCGTGGTTGAGCGCGCGGACTTGGGCTTGTCGCCATCGTCCAGCGAGTCCATGTCGACATCGGCAAGGATGCGGCCTGAGTGTTCGTCGATAACGATCTTCTTCTTTTCGCGGATCTCGGCAATCTTCTGCGGCGGGATTACAATGTTGCATCCCTCGGCGGCACCGCGCACGACGCGTACCACGGCGAGTCCGTTGGTGAGGCTGGCACGAAGGCGCTCGTAATACTTCAGCAGCTTGTCTTCGATCTTTTCGGTAGCCTTAGCGCGCTCGTCCATCAGGCGTTGCTCTTCTTCCTTGCTTTCGGCCAGGATGCCGTCGAGTTCGTTCTTCTTGTTGGTGAGGTGTTCACCGCGCTCGGTGATCAGGGTGTTGGTCTTTTCGATTTCTTCCTTCTTCGCAACGATGAGTTCCTTGGCTTCCTTGCTTCGCTTCTCGCAGATTTGGATTTCCAGCTCCTGTAATTCTATCTCCTTGGTGATGGCGTCGAATTCGCGGTTGTTTCTTACGTTCTTCTGTTGCTCTGTGTACTTCTTGATGAGTTTCTCCGCTTCCTTAGCCCCTTCCTTGTTCTTCTTGATGCTGTCTTCCAGTTCCTTCAGTTCGTCTTCAAATCTCGCCAGCCTTGTTTTGTATCCTTCGATCTCGTCTTCGAGGTCCTGAACTTCATCGGGGAGATCCCCTCTCAACTTCTTGAGCTCGTCTAGTTTCGTATCGATGGACTGGAGTTTGACAAGGGCTTCAAGTTTAGATGCAACAGATTGATTTTCCATTCTTTACAGGTAGCTAATTGGATTTGTGACCGTTTTTGAAAAATTGCTCGCAAAGGTATGAAAATTTTTTGTCAATAGCTCCGCGAGCAGTTCTTTGGTATGGATCTCACTTTCATAGTGCCCGATGTCGGCCACCAGGATGCGATTTTCGGCATCAAAAAACTCGTGGTATTTGAAGTCGGCGGAAACAAAGGCGTCGGCGCCCGCTTGGATGGCCCTGGAGAGCAGAAAACTGCCCGCTCCCCCGCAGACCGCAACTTTGCGGATTTTCCGTCCGGGAATCCGGGTATGCCGGATCATGGGTAAATCCATACTAATCTTCAAACGCTTCAAAAACGCCATTGGTTCCTCAGCCTCAGGGAGTTCACCGATGAGGCCCGACCCGACCTCCTGGTTTTCGTTCGCCAGCGGCGTCAGATAGTAGGCCACTTCCTCATACGGATGGCTTTTCCTCAGCGCCTCCATTATCTGACGCTCCCGCCAGGCAGGGAATATGACCTCCACGCGCGTCTCATCCACGATTTCCAGCTTGTCCTGCTCGCCAATGTGGGGATTTGCGCCCTCCACAGGCATGAATGCCCCCTGGCCGGCAATACGGAAGCTGCAGTTCTTATAGTTCCCGATCTGTCCTGCTCCCGCTTCGTGAAGCGCGGAAAGGACCGTTTCGGCATTTTCGCGAGGGATAAAGGTCACCAGCTTGGCCAGCGTATCTTTTTTCGGCAGCAGGATGCGGGTGTTCACCAGCCCGATCTTTTCGGCCATCTTGCTGTTCACCCCACCCAGCACGTTATCGAGGTTGGTATGTATCGCATAAATGGCGATATCATTCCGGATGGCCTTGATCAGCGTACGCTCTACGTAATTAGCGCCCGTAAGCCGCTTGATACCGCGAAACAGGATGGGATGATGGGCGACGATGAGGTTGGCGCCGGCTGAGATGGCTTCGTCCACCACCGGCTCAGTGCAGTCGAGCGTTACCAACGCACCCTTTACCTCCCAATCCGGGTCACCTGTAATCAACCCCGCGTTGTCGTAAGACTCCTGGTAGGCGGGGGGAGCGACGCTTGAGAGATACGCTACAACGTCACGAACAGTCATGCGCTTAGGTGTTAACGTGTTTCCCCGTGAAAATACGGTAAACTTTGGGAGATTTCGTGTTAACCGCGCGCTTTTCGGTTTTCTCTCTGCCTCTGCCCCTGCCACCTGCCTCTGCTCCTGCATCTGCCTCTGCCTCTGCACCTCCCCCGCTTGCCTACTTCCTACTTTAAAATACCTTTGTCCGCATGATGTTTATTCTGCGCGTCGTGCTGTATCCCTTCGCTGTCTTGTACGACATCATCACCCGTATAAGAAATCATATGTATGATACGGGGATGAAGCCGTCGACGCAGTTCGACCTGCCGGTCATCTGCGTTGGCAACCTGGCCATGGGCGGTACTGGCAAGACACCGATGGTCGAGTATCTCATCCGCCTCCTTCCCGGGCGCATAGCCGTCGTCAGCCGTGGGTATCGCCGCAAAACGAAAGGGGTACGCGTGGCAGGCGATGACGACAATGCCGCGACGATCGGCGACGAACCCTACCAGGTCCACCGGAAATTTCCCAACGTCACGGTCGCCGTCGGCGAAGACCGGGCATACACCATACCCTATGTGCTGGACCACGTGCCGGACACATCCATAGTGATCCTCGACGATGCGTTTCAGCACAGGCGCATTCGTCCGTCTTTTTCTATCCTCCTCACGGAATTCGTCAGGCCGTTTTACCGCGACTTCGTACTACCCTCCGGGCGTCTTCGCGAATCACGCCGCGGAGCAGCGCGCGCTGATGTGGTGGTTGTGACCAAATGCCCGCCCAACCTCTCCGCCCGCCAGGAGGAAAAGGCCCGGAAGGCCATCAGACGCTATACCGACCGTCCCGTATTCTTTGCCTCCATTCGCTATGGATTACCCATACCGTTCGGTGGAAACACGGTCGACCTGCAGGAAAAGATCGTCCTCGTCACGGGCATCGCCAACCCCGAGCCGGCCCTGGCGTACCTTTCACAGGGCTTCCACGTAGTACATCATGTGAACAACTCAGACCATTACCGGTATACCATGGCCGACCTGGAATCGCTCCGTGAGCATGCCCAGGACGACATATCCATCATCACCACCGAAAAAGATATGGTAAAGCTGGACGCCCTGGCCCTCAGTGCACCTTTTCGCCTACCTTTGTTTTATTTGCCAATAGAGATGGTGTTTTTGAAGGATGGCAGTGAATTTGATGATATAGTACGATCGGCCGTGCGCGTTAATGACTCCGGTAGCGACGTGCTATAGCGCCTCGCTGCATACACGCTTCCAAAGGCCGTCTTTGCAAACCAACGCATGCCTATATTGCCACATGAATATGACATTGATCCGATGAGATACTGCTGGCGCGTTATACTGATTGCTGCGCTAATAATAATACAAGCTCACTCGATCTCCGCTCAGGACACACCAACCCGTCGTGGGTCCCGCATTGTTGACGACACCACAAAGCAGGTATACGGCCCCACTACATCCACCTATTTCTTCGAGGAGGATGTTTTTTTTAATATCGACCGGAAGTATGTGATCGACACTTTAATACGCGACTTCCACCACTATGCGCCGTATTTCCAGAGTGGCTATACGCTGCAGGACCTCGGCAACATCGCCACCGCCTCCCGCCCGATCTTCTTTGAGGTGCCAGAGCAAATCGGTGTTACGTCCGGGTTCACGGTCTACGATCGCTACTGGGAAGCACGGAAGATTAAATACTACGACACCAAGTCGCCCTACACCAACCTCCATTTAGGCCTGGGCGGAATAGGACGCTCTATCACGAACGTCTCGTTTGCGCGCAACATCAACCCGCGATGGAACTTCGGCTTCAACTACCGCGGATATTATATCGACAAACAAGTTCAACGGCAGGGTAAGGGCGATCGCAATGTGCGGTCAGTGTACTACGACATATTTACTTCGTATGAATCGCGCGACAGCACCTACTGGCTCTTTTTGAACTTCGCCCGCAACCGCCACCAGGTACAGGAGTACGGTGGCGTACTCGTCGGCGACACATACGACCGCGCTGAATTCTTTCAACAGAACGCGCGGCGCACGCTTACCCAGGCGGAAGCACGCGAGCTGCGGTTAAACCTTCACCTCTTTCATCAGTATCGCGTTGGCAGTGGCTTACAGGTATACCATAAGTTCGATCGATACCGTCAGGGTAACGACTTCTACGATACGCCGGGCTCCGAACCGCCGGGGTATTACGAACACATAGAGATCGACAGCGCCAACACCATCGACGAATCGCGTTTCGTCACCGTACGCAACGAAGCCGGCATCAAAGGCAACCTGCTCAAGCTGTTTTACAACGGCTACTACGCCATCCGCAATTTCAACATGGACTACATGTACCTCGACGACGACACGCTGCACGTCCGTACGTCGGGAGCCGAACACTACCTCGGCGGCCGCATGATGCTGCGTCTCGACTCCCTCATGACGCTCAGTGGCTGGGTGGAATTCATGGACAACGGCAACTTCCGCATCGAGGGCGACCTGAGGAGTCGTTGGCTGGAAGCATCGTTGAAACAAAATCAGTTTGAGCCGGGATTTGTACAACAGGCATACCGCGGTAGCTTCAATGTCTGGAACAACAGTTTCAGTCCTGTCAACGTCACGCAGCTTAGCGGTTATCTTCACTACCGCTCGAAGGCGCTACATGTGTCGCCGGGTATGACGCTAACGCGGATGAACAACTATGCGTATTTCAATGAAGATACCAGTCGCGTACAGCACGTCATGCCCGTTCAGGCGGGAGGGAGCCACGTGATATTCAGTCCTGAGTTACGGCTGTCGCTAACCTTTGGCCGTATGACGCTCCGTACGCGGGCGATATACACCTCGTTGTTGGAAAACAGCGAAGGCGCCATGAAGATACCCGAGCTTTTTGTGAATGCGCAGCTGGCGTATGAGAACATCCACTTTGGCGGCAACCTGGAATTGCACACAGGAGTAGAGGTGCACTGGCAGTCGGCCTACGACGCGCTGGGCTATGCGCCCGAACTCCAACAATTTTACGTACAAGACCCCCGCATCGCCTTCCGCTCCAACGCCTTCCCATTGGTGGACGTTTTCGTAAATGCCAAGATCAAGCGTGGGCGTATCTTTGTGAAATACCACAACCTCATCCAGGCTTTCACCGGGGAGGGGTATTTCCCTACGCCGTATTATCCGGGGCAGAAGAATGTGGTGGACTTCGGGTTTGATTGGTCGTTTTATGATTAGGGAGGCGCGGGGTTGGGCTCGCAAGCTCGGGGGGTTTTACCGCGGAGGCGCGGAGGCGCGGGGGCGCGAAGGGGGAGGGTTGCCTGGCGGCGACGGGGTTGAAACAGAACATATCAATTTTTTCCATGGACAAATTCACACTTGGCCTTGAACTTCCAACAGATCCGCGGTGGGTGGATATCGCGAGTAAGAACATCGAGGAAATTCTGGTAGACCACGCGTACTGCGAGCAGAAGGCCGCATCGTCGTGCGTGTCGTTGATCATCCAATATCACGATAAAGACGAGCTTGTCGATATGCTCACACCCGTTGTGGCCGAAGAATGGAGTCACTTTGAACGCGTCCTGGCCGAATTGCGGAAACGTGGCTATCAACTCGGACCTCAACGCAAGGACGAATATGTGGACGCCTTAAGCAAAGTCATCCGCAAAGGCGGCAGCCGCGACCACCAACTCGTGGAAAAACTGCTGATGAACGCCCTGATCGAGGCACGGAGCTGCGAGCGGTTTAAAGTGTTATGGAAGAACATACCAGATCCCGACCTCGCCGAATTCTACCACGAACTCGTCATCTCCGAAGCCACCCACTACCGTAACTTCCTCGACCTGGCCAAAACGTATATGCCCGAAGACTATGTCATGCAACGCTGGAATGAGCTGCTGGAGGCGGAGGCGGAGATTGTGAAGGGGTTGGGGGTGAGAGGGGATAGGATGCATTAGGGGAGGGGCCGCCTGGCGGCGGGGTTTGGGGCGGATAGGACACAGGCGCGGGGTTGGGCTCGCAAGCTCGGGGGGTTTTACCGCGAAGGCGCGGAGGCGCGGGGACGCGGAGGGGGGTGTCGCCTGACGTCGGGTTCGGAGCACAATAGAACACATAGAATGCTGGCGTTGACGTGTAGGGGTGTATGTAGCACAGCGGTATGTGTATTCAGGGACGCACGCCGTGCGTCCCTACCCAGTACCACCCACAGATATCGTTTAGGCGATTCGCGACAATCAATAAATCGACACCGCGTCGTTTACACGATACACTTCAACCTGCCCGCCTGCCTATTGAGGCTATAATGCTTAGTGAGGACGCTGCAGGCAGGCGGGCCCTTCAACCTGCCCGACTGCCCACCCGGACTATGATTTTTTGTCACAACCCTATGGGCAGGCGGGTTATTCAATCTTCAACTCTTCAACCCTTTTTCTTTGGGCGCTGGCGTGTAGGGTGTATGTATTCAATGGGGTGTATGCATTCGAAGGACGCAGGCAGGCGGGCCGCCCGACTGCCTATTGAGGCTATGATACTTAGTGATGACGTTGCAGGCAGGCGGGCCCTGCCCCTGCCTATACTCCACACACAAAATACGGATTCCGCAACCCCTCCTTATTATACTTCAACGGCGCGCCGGTGTCGACGTCGACGGTGCGGAGGCCGACTTCCCTGACGATCACGTCGGCGGCGGCGGAGTCCCACTCCATGCACGGCACATAGCGCGGGTACAGGTCGGCGTCACCGCGGGCTACGGCCATAAACTTCAGGCTGCTGCCGGCGGAGATGAGCTGCGGCTCTTTGAGTTTGGCGATGTACTCCCGCGTGGCGTCGTTCATATGAGAACGCGAGGCCACGACGCGGAGTCCCGGTTGGGCAAGATCCGCCGGCGTCCGTTGTTGCAGTCGCGTGACGGAACCATTTGAGCGGAGCCAGGCACCGTCGCCGCGGACGGCATGGTAGATGTCGTGCGTGACCGGCAGCGCGACGACACCGAGGACAGGCGCGGTGCCTTCGATCAACGCAATGTTGACCGTAAACTCGCCATTGCGTTTTAGAAATTCTTTCGTGCCGTCGAGCGGGTCCACCATCCAGAACCGTGTCCAATGTTTTCGTTCCTCGTAGGGGATGTCCGCCCCCTCTTCGCTCAACACCGGCAACCCCGTGGCAGACAGCTGGCTGTCGATGATACTATGGGATCGTTTGTCGGCTAACGTCAACGGCGAATTGTCGTCTTTGCGTTCTGTTTGAAAGTCGGGTGACGCATAGACTTCAAGTATGGCTTCGCAGGCGTTCCTGGCAGCGTCGATGGCGATGGAGAGGAGGGAGGTGAGATCAGCGTTGTTCATGGTGCAAATGTAGGGATTTTCGGGGGTCGCCTCCGCGCCTCCTCCCGCCTACTTCCTCCCGATCTTAGGCATCACAAACTCCATCAACGCCTGCACCGAATCTTCAATAGACTGCTCCGCAGTGCGGATGACGATGTCGGCATTTTCAGGGGGCTCGTATGGTGAGTCGATGCCTGTGAAATTCTGGATCTGTCCGGCGCGTGCCTTCTTATACAGCCCTTTCGTGTCGCGGTCCTCGCAGACCTGCAGGGGACAATCGACAAACACTTCAACGTGATTCTCAGGCCCCACTATTTGTTTGACCATCTCCCGGTCCGCACGAAAAGGCGAGATAAACGCCGATAACACCACAAAACCTGCGTCTACAAATAACTTCGACACCTCGCCGATCCGCCGTATGTTCTCCACACGACCTTCATCGGTGAACGACAGATCTTTGTTCAACCCGGAGCGTATGTTGTCACCGTCAAGCAGGTACGTGACGTACCCTTCGCTGTGCAACGCCGCCTCCAGGTGCATCGACAAGGTCGACTTCCCGGAACCGGATAAGCCCGTGAACCATATCAGCGTCGCGCGCTGCTTCAACAGCGCCTCCCGCTGCGCTCGCGTTACTTTCGTTTGAGTGGGGTAGATGTATTTCAATTTCTTAAGTTTTACCGTGCCGTGAAGTAGTCCTTCGGACACTTCGCGGCGAACCGTAAAGTGTCCGAAGGACTACCTCATGACGAACCGTGAAGTGTCCGCAGGACTACTTCACGGGGGGTAATTTACAAAGTTTATTAAATAGCGCTTGCCATTTAGCAAAGCACCTGTCATCCTGAGCGGTGGATGTGTGTGGACATGGGGCGAGGGACCTCCGCGATGATCAGCACCGCACGACACACATGACGAGCACTTTATAACCTCACACACCATAATAACTCAATATAAATGTAATACACACCGCCGAATAGACGATCGTCAGCGGCACGCCGACTCTAATAAAATCACGGAAGGTATATCCGCCGGGGCCGAACACCATAAGGTTGGTCTGGTAACCGAACGGCGTCATAAAGCTGCCCGACGCAGCAAAGGCGATGGCTACAAAAAAGGGCGTCGTGGGAAGGCCCGACTGCTCCGCCATCGACAGCGCAATGGGAAACATCATAGCCACTGCGGCGGGGTTGGTGATGAGCGACGTCAGCAATGTCGTCGCCAGAAATACCAGCGTGATGAGGCCCGCTCCACCCATTCCCTCCCCGGCGCTGATGATCATCCCAGCCAGCAGCGCCGCCACACCCGACTTCTCCAGCGCGACGCCAACAGCCAGCGAACACGCCAGCACCAGGAACAAGGGCGCGTCAAACTGTTGACGCAGCTGGGCGGGATGCAAAATGCCGGCAACCAGCAGCATAACAAGTATTGTAAGCGTCGCATGAAACAGTGGCAGCACGCCGATAATGCCGCAAGCCAATAGGGCGAACGCTGCGATGCCAATCAACATATGCCATCGTGGTCGCGTTTCCCCGAGGCGCGCAGGCGGGGTGAGCATGTATAGATCCCTGCCATTGCCGTTGATAGGATTCTTTCCATCAGAGAGGAGCAGGAGAAAGTCGCCACCCGACAGCTCAATTTCACCGACCCTCCCCGGCACGCGCTTTCCGTTCCGGTGGATGGCCACGATCGATGCGTTGAACCGGCGGCGGAAATCCGAATCCTTAATGCGCACACCGATGAGTCCTGAGTTTGCGGGGATCACCGCCTCGGTGAAATGAAAATGCCCCACGTTGCCCAGGCGTTCGTGAAGGGGCAGTTGAAGCCCGCGGTCTTCGTTCAGGAAGCGCAGCACGGCGCTGGTGTTGCCGCTAAAGAACAGGGTATCGCGCTCTTCAAGGATAACATCGGGCGCCACGGGGGTGATGACCCGCTCCTCGCGTATGATCTCGGCGAGGAAGAGATCCTTCAAATTTCTCAGTCCCGCTTCGTGCACCGTTTTTCCCGCCAGGGGCGAGCCCGCATACAGTTCCGTCTCTACTATATACTCTTTCAGTTGTCCGCGCAGGGCATCCAGCTTGCTTTCACGCTCGGGCAGCAGGTGGTAGCCGGCAAAGTAAAGGTAGGCGATGCCCACCACGGTGACTATCAGTCCGAGATAAAGGAAATCCGTAAAGTGCAACGGCGCAACGCCGTACTCCGACATCAACCCGATGAGTACGAGGTTGGTGGACGTCCCCACCACTGTGATCATGCCTCCCAGCATCGCCGCGAAGGAAAGCGGCATCAGAAATTTCGAGGCGGAAAGTCCCGACCGCTCGGCCCAGTCTTTCACATAAGGGATGAGAAAGGCGACGATCGGCGTATTATTAATCATCGACGACACACCCGCGGACGACACCATGATCCCCAGGAGGAAGCGTTTCGGGCTGAGCGTATCGGTTAACAGTCCTGCGAACAGACGAGGTCCGAAGATAGTCCGTACCCCTGCCGTCACCATGATCAGCAGAAAGATGACGATGATCTCCGGACTCGCAAATCCCTTGAGCGCTTCCAGCGGCGTGAGAATGCCCGTGAGCAAAAACGCTACCACGCAGATGAAGAAAGAGAACGCGGGATTAAACCACTCGCGGTATAGGGCTACGATGAGAAAGACTACAGCCGCGAGGACGAAGAAGGTGTTGAAGTGCTCAGGTATTGAAATGTTGAAGTTGCCGGGCATCCGAATCTTTGGTCATCCCTTCGTATGTGCGAATCACTCCATGACGTGCGCTGGCGGCGCCCGACGGCCACATCGAGATTCCACCGCAGAGGCGCGGGGCCAAAGAGTTAATTTTTTTGGGCATCAAGATAGGTAATGTTGCGCCAAGCATCCAAGGCTGTCTCATGAGCGGGCGGAGCGTCACCTGGCGGCGACACCCGTTCTCTCCCCATGGCTAACGGGAGCCTGAAACCCTGGAGCCATCGCGGATGTGCTTCATGGTCCATTGCCGACAACAACCCGAAACGCCTTCCACCTCCCATTATACAACGCCCTGACTAAGTAAAAACCCGGAGTCAGCGCTTTGCCAAGATGCACGGTGTACCGCTGGACGTTCGTGGCGTCGATGGCGACATGTTCCAAAGTAATACCCTGGCTGCTAATCACTTCCACCTCCTGCAACTGGAATACGGAGTTGCCCATGGAAAACTCCATGTCGCGGCCGTTGCTGGGATTGGGATACAATACCAGCTCGCGACCGAATTCGTCGATGTCCATCCGGCGGATTGAAGAATACGTTGTCGTCCCGTCGAAGTCCGTTTGCTTAAGCCGGTAGTACGACCTTCCCCCAAAGGGGTGGGGGTCGACGGCAGTGTAGGTATGAGGCACGGACGACGTTCCGGCCCCGGGTTCCTGCAGCAACTCGAAAAAGGTCATGTCTTCGCCTGCGCGTTCGAGGGTGAAAAAGTCGTTGTTGGTTTCCGTTGCCGTCTCCCACGTGGCGACGACGACAGGGGCTTCGTAGGTGACGTCGAAGGAGGTGAGCTCGACGGGCAGCGTGGTGATGTATTTGTCGACCGTCCCGATTGTGAAATACTGTCCGGTGTTCAGTGACACATTGTCGAACGTGTAGAGGTCGCCTGAGGATGAGCCGACGGCGTACTCCGTAGCGTTCACAAAGTTGCCGTCGGTATCAACGAGTAACCGGAGGTCGTCGGCCGACTCGGAGCCGGAGACCCAGCTCATGTCTACCGTGATGGATACCGTACCCAGGCTGCTTCCGGTCTGGCTGACCCTCCATACGCGACTCAGGCGCAGTTCGATGTTGCCCCCCACGTCGGCGTCGGTGGGTTCGCTAAGGTCTCCGTTGTTGTGGCCCCAAACCAGGAACCGGTTGTTTTGAAGGTTGCTTGGATTGGAAACGGTGATCATGTTGCCCACATTCTGACTACGCGATGTGGGTTGATAGAGGCCGGAGTTGTCGTCGCGCCCGATGCCTGCAATGTCATGGACATATCCGGCGTGCGTGCCTGTCGACGGATAGATATCCGATCCGCCGGAGCGGAGATAATCGACTGACGCGTCAAGCGTAATCCCGTATTTCAGCGCCAGGTAAGACTCCACGCGTTGACGTGCCTGATCCCCCAGGGCGGTATTGTACGCGACGATCTCCACAAAGTATCCGTTAAGTCCTACAGGCAGGGGGTTGTCTACATGTCGGCCGATCCGCAAGTTGGGCGCCGCCATGTTTCCCGTAGGCCCCGATGTGGTGATATCCAGCCGTCCGTTTATATAAATTCCTTCGGTAGAAGTGCCGGCATTCAGGTATCTGAAGTAGTCAATGAGGACGAAGTCCTGAGTATTGACAGGCGTTGCTGACACCGGCCCACCCAGGTCGCTGCCGTCGTTCTCTCGTCGCTGATAATAGTACTTGTCTGTGTTGACCACCTTGAACGAAGCAAGGTTGTCCGTCACGGACGTTCTGTCGATGATGAAGGTCCCTTCACCATCGTTGGTCGCGCCGGGCGTATAGGAGTTTTGCTTAAACACCATAAAGATGATAAAGCTCTGGGTGTTCCCGATTCCCATAGGTCCGGTGGCGTCGACAAAACGCGTCCCGTCGAATTGCAGGGCGGGGTAACCGTTAATAATATT